>DATFCV010000001.1:0-31222 GCA_035252645.1 Nitrosotalea sp.
TTTGTAGGTGCTCCAGCCGGGATTTTCATCATTAAAGAATTTGAACCCGGGATCCCCGGCTTGAAAGGCCGATATGCTTGACCGGTCTACACCACTGGAGCCCGAAATTGCATCCGTGTCCTTATCCATAAAATCCTTTTGAAGTCATTCAAAAGATTTTTTTAGTGCCGAATTTGATAAATCGCATGACTTTGCTCGTTGAAAGGATTGACAAGATTATTGAAGATCAAAGCTTGCTGAAGCACAAATTCTATGTGATGTGGAACGAAGGTAAGCTGTCTCTCGAGTCCCTCAGCGGTTATTCCAAGGAATACTTCCAGCTCGTAAAGGCTGTGCCATCCTACGTCGGCACTGTAATGGAAAAAGGCCCATCTGGCATGCGGGGCGCGATTTCCTCAAACCAAAGGGAAGAACAGGAGCACATTGAACCGTGGATAAAGTTTGCAGGTGCCCTAGGCGTCTCACGCAAGGATATGGAAAACTATCCTGGCCTTGAGAAAACCAGGCGCGCCGTTTCCGACCTTTCTGGGCTGATGTCTTCATTTGAGGGCGGAGCTGCTGCAATGTATGCTCTGGAGCAAGAAATCCCGAAGATAAGCCTCTCTAAGATTGATGGTCTGAGAAAGTTTTATGGAGTAGCGGACGACGATGCAATAGAATATTTCAGAATCCATGCAGAAGCCGACATCAGACATGCGGCCCTATGGAGGAGAGTCCTTGAAAACTCGCATACAAGCGAGGACGAGTTGGTACAAGTGGCCTCCAAGTCGTTGGAAGCTCAGAACCTGCTTCTTGACAGTTGCTATGATGCATACTGTTAGCTCTATACCATTTTATACCGCATGCCAAATTGTTCTGTCGTTGGGCCCATAACTCAGCTTGGTAGAGTAACCGGCTCATAACCGGTGAGCCAAGGGATCGAAGCCCTTTGGGCCCACTATTCAGTTTAATCTCTTGGGGTGAGTGTTTTCCCTGCGTGGAGGTTAGCAGGTCCTGAACAGTGCAAAACCAATTTTAAAATAATCAGTAAACTATTCTGATTTGGCTGCAATGAGGAATCAGAGTTATGGCTGAAATGATGATGTGAAGGCATTTGTCTGAGCTGCCGAAAACCTACCGAAGATCTGTTAAATTTGACACAAAAGGCATCAACATAAAACGTTACAGAGTATATATAAAGCCCATATATAAGCAGCAAGATGCCTCAGACGAAGCCCGTTGTTAGTATTGAAAATGTCGTGGCTTCAGCATCGGTTGATCAAAAAATTGATCTCAACGTGATTACGCAAACTTTTCCAGACGTCGAATATCACCCCGACCAGTTTCCCGGTCTCGTTTTCAGATTGAAATCACCAAAGACTGCTACGCTCATCTTCAGTTCTGGAAAAATGGTCTGTACCGGAGCCAAATCCGAGGAGCAGGCAATCAAAGCGGTGCAGAGCGTAGTTCAAAAGCTGAGGAAGGGAGGAATCAAGATAAAAAAGGACGCTGTAATTGTAATTCAAAACATCGTGGCCTCTGCAAGCCTAGGTGGCAAGATTCACCTAGAACAGGCTGCAAGAGGCTTGCCAAGGAGCATGTACGAGCCAGAGCAGTTTCCAGGCCTGATACACAGGATGCTTGACCCAAAGACGGTCATCCTATTGTTCGCCTCGGGCAAACTGGTGTGCACGGGAGCAAAAAAGGAGGCTGCAGTGTACAGGGCCGTGCACAACCTCCACACACTACTTGAAGAAAAAGAACTGATGATATACGACAGTTAGCCCTAGGCTGCCATCATCTGCTTTTTGATTCGCCCGAAGGTCTCCTCATCGAGCAGCTTTTCCTTGTATAGTGTGTCTGAAATTTTCATGACATCTGTGACCTCGTGCAATCTTACGCCCTCAGAGGATAGGGCCTCCCTTGCACCCTCGAGGCGGTTTATTATCACAAAGGCGTCTGTTACGATCATTTTTGCATCCTTGAGAGCCCTTACTGCCTTGACTATTGACTGACCGGTTGTTCCGACGTCATCGACTATGAGCACCTTTGATCCCTCCGCCATCTTCCCCTCGATTAGGCTGGATGTGCCGTAATCTTTTGGTTTCTGTCTTACGTATGCAAGCGGTTTTACAGTCTCTATTGCCAGGGCAGAGGCAATCACAAGGCCGGAGGTCGGCACCGATGCGATAAAGTCGAAACTGTCAAGCCCTATTTTCTCGGATATCTCATTTTGGAGGCTTTTTATCATTTTTCTGAACTGGTGGGGGAAACTAGGTACTAATCGAAGGTCTACGTAGTACGCGCTTTCCTTTCCGCTGGATAGCTTAAAGTTGCCAAACTTTATGGCTCCGCTGTCCTGCAAAAATATTGCAAATTCTTTGACAAAATCCACAGCAAAATTTACTGAACTAGATTTATTTTAACTGTCCCATCGGTACTGTATGCCCGAGATCTGGCTTAGCTATGGTTCAACGGAAGTTGTCTTGGATATAAAGGCGGAAAACCTTGAGAGGCAAGTAAGTTCGGAGGGAAAAGATCTAAGCGATTCGGAAATAGCCTCAAAACTCCAATCGGTAGATCTTGCAAAACCCACTGAAATTGTCATCCTAGAAACTACAAAGGCCGTGCACAAGGCAGTAACGATGTTGCTTGATGCATGTATCCAAAAGTCTCTTCCCAAGCCGAAAATCCTCGTGGAAAAATCAAACCTTCACATTGCCAAAAACATGTTCTCTGATCCCTCGATATCGATTTCTGAATTTGAAAATTCCCAACTGACCAACGCAAATCTCATGTTTGTAGGCGAGATGGAGTTTGACGGCCTTTTTGGTTTTGACACTGTCTCAACAAAATTGTTGCGCAGGTTTGGCAGGGAGCAGATGCTGGAAGCCTACGAGAAAAAGAACGGAAACCTTCCCCATCCTGGCGAAGATTTGCCCACACTTGAAGTGGCAAAAAAATTCACGGATGGGTTTGAGATATCGTCCCTTGAAGTGGTAGCAAATTCTACCGGCATAGTCGACCTCTCTGCAGGGCACCCGTCGTCTACCATGTCGCTTTCCAAATCGCTTTCATCGGTAGCATCAAGCGAGATTGGCAAACACAGGATACTGTTTATCAGCACGGGAAAGGAAACAAGCAACGAGACACTGAACAGGTCGCTCTCCTCACTTTGGAACTGTGCAGGTGCAGTAAAGGAGGAGGGGCTAGCCATTCTCTTGGCTGAATGTAAAAATGGCTTGGGCTCCGAGGCGCTTCTCCAGTACGTCGAGGGGAGGATGAGCCTAGACAGGCTGAAGAACCCTGCAAAATATGTGGATGGCATGGAGAACATCCTCTTTCTGACAGAAATTCAGAAACAGTTCAAAATCGGAATTGTCTCCATTCTTCCTACACATTACACGAAGGACAAGCTAGGGCTGATTCCCTTTGGGGGAACAAAGGAGTCGATGGACCATGTCCTCAAGACGTATGGTGAGAGGCAAAAGGCCGCAATAATCTCAGACGGCGCCCGGGTACTACTGCGGTAGTATTGAAAAGGGCAGGGGGGCACAGAGGAAGGCAAGGGCCATGATAAGTGGGAACATCTTTCGTCGTACTGGAGACAGTGGGGAGATGTCGTCAAGTGGCTTTACGTCCATGCTTTTCATGCTGAACATCAGAACAAAAATTGCCATGATGAAATAGCCCGTCGCTGCAAGTATTCCTATGCTTGCATACGTGAGAACCCTGTGCCATTTCAGCCCAAAGGTAGCCCTTGCTACGTGGCCGCCATCAAGCTGCCACGCCGGTAGTAGGTTCAAAAAAGTGATCAGGAAGCCGAACCATGCTGCCAGCAAAACTGGTGACATGACAAGCTCCTGTCCATGCACGTGCTTGCCTACAAGGCCGATTGTTGCGTCCATGATTATGCTGGAATGTATCTCGACTAGGCCCTGGCTCTTGGAAAGCTCCTGCGCCGCCAATTCTGGTATGAGGGGAGACAGTGACGCTCCACAGGCAGACACGGCAACTGCCACCAAAAGGCCGGCAATGGGTCCCGATATGCCCACATCAAATAGGATGTTTTTGTTCACGATGAGTCCTCTTGACATTATCAGAGCTCCAAACGTCGGTATGAATCCAAGAATTGGGATCCCCGGGATAAAGTACGGCCAGCTTATCTTCAGACCATGTCTCTTTGAAGCTATGATGTGGCCAAGTTCGTGAATGCCAAGTATGCCCATCAACGAAACGGTATAGAGTATAGCCACAAAGATGGGGTCTCCCACCTTTACTATCGAATTTGTCGATACGGCCCTGTAATACCCGTCTATCATGACGGTCGTGATTGTCCCGCCAAACAATGCCCTTGGAACCCATGAACTTCTTGTCGACGGGGGCTGGAACGCCTGTACGATGATGAAGGTGCCTTCGGGGCCCTTTTGGAGCCTTGCAATGAGGTTCCTCTGCTCCATCTTCTGGGCCATGGTCTTGAACTTGGTAGCAAGGTCAGACTCCCCTATCTCAATCTCAATCTGTCTGGGAGACTGGGTTATTCCCTTTATTGTGAAAAAAGCGGAAACAATGTCTATGACCTCATCCGTCGTGGGGATGCTCAAACAGTACTAGTGGAACCTGATTACATTAATTCCTTTATTTGTCTTGAAGCCGTCATAGCGGGAAACCTGATACATGCGGTCCTGTGGTAAAAGTAATTATAATACTCCTGCCCTGCTTGGAAATCTGCCAGAACGACCTGCCGCCGAATGGTAAGATATTTACTTTAAAGTTATATAATTAATAATTCAAGTATTTTCGTAATGCAAGTGGCTTTGCGTGAGATTGGCAACTGTATAATCAGAAGATGCGATCCTTCCGACATTATCCCGGTGATGGAAATTAACCTTAAAACTTTACCAGAACATTATTCTGATTATTTTTATGAAAGCCTCCTTGCAGAGTTGCCAGAGGCGTTTATCGTGGCCGAGGTCGATAAAAAACTCGTAGGGTACATAATGTGCAAGATTGAGTACGGCTTTTCAAACTTCAAAAAGCTAGGTTTTGTAAAGAAGGGACACGTTGTTTCCGTGGCAGTCCTACCAGACTACAGGAAAAAGGGGATAGGAAAGGCACTCGTCGAAGAATCTATGGCAGGCGTCAAACTGAAAAAGTCAGACGAGCTGTATCTAGAGGTAAGATGCAGCAATACCGAGGCAATACAGCTGTATGAAAAACTCGGCTTTGCAACGAAGCAGAGGCTGAAGGCATACTATAGGGACGGCGAGGATGCTTATCTGATGGCAATAGAATTCTCATACTAGATTCAATTAAATAAGTCTGCAAAAGTGTTTAGCGTTATGACCAAGCGTCGTACTGTTGGAATGATGATATTTGCCCTATCAATAGGGGGGTTCTTCGTGTATGCCTACCTACTCATGCTTTCAGAGTGGAGCCCGATCGTTCTCCAGCTGTCTGTGCTCATGGCAGTAGGCGGGATCCTAGGAGTGATATCCTGGATAGGCTACAACATGGCAACGTCAAAGTCACCTCCCCCTTCCTTCATAACTGACGACAAGAAATAACTATGAAATCACTGCATCTACCACGGCTTGGTAAAACCTTGGGCCTACAGGCCTTACTATCTTTGCACCTAGGACGTTTGCCCTAACCCCTATGACTGACATGAAATGATCGGTAGCTACGGCAGCGACTTGGTTTTTCTTGTCCGAGTGTACGTGGCAATAATAATGGAGTATGCCGTTTGGTTTGAGTCCCTTGATGGCAGACTGCAAAAATTCGTCGGACCTTTCTGGAAGCAGCATCAAAACCCTGTCCCCCGCTCCCTCCAACCTACTGTCTATCACTTCCGACGCGTCACCTTCGATTGATTCTACGGTACCCTTGAGCTTGTTGAGGGAGATGTTCTCCGAACAGAGCCTTGCTGCATGCGGGTTGATGTCGATGTTGTACACGTGGCATTTTTTCTTTTTTGCAGCAACTATTGAAAACATGCCAACCCCTCCAAACATGTTGATTACAGCCTCTCCATCCCTTACCAATTCCGCTATCCTGAGGCGCTCAGTTGAGAGTCTGGGTGAAAAGAAGGTCTTTTCGACATCCACTTTGAACCTGCATCCATGCTCCTTGTATTCTGTCTCAGTGCTGTCCTCTCCTGCAAGGAGTTCAAGGCGCCTAATCCTATAGTCCCCCTCTACAGGCGATGATTGATAGAAGATGGATTTGGCCGTCTTTACCTTTTCCAAGAGCACCTCGCCGATGATTTTCCTCTTGTGAAGGAGCGAATCGGGAATTCTCAATATTATCTTGGTTCCTATTTGATCAAAGGCCCCATACAGTGCTTCAGCTTCCTCTGGGGTCAATATGCTTGCCATTGCTTGTTTTAGCATCTTGGTCAATTTCGATAGTAGTAGTGACCGGTCTGTTTCTGTTCCCTGTCCAGCCTGCTTTCCGACTTGTTTACCCTCGGCCTCATGCTCGTCTCATCCCTTCTGTATGTTATGTCAAGTGACTTGAGAAACTGGTTCATGCCGTCTGCCTTTGACATGGGGGCGGTAGCCCGGCCCTCTCTGCCAGGAGTGCCGTGAAATATCACAAGCGAGTCCGAAATTAGATCCATGAGCTGTATGTCATGATCAATTATTATTGCGGATTTACCGTACGAACGCACGAATCTTTGAATAAGCTTTGCCATCGCTATCCTGTCCTCCACATCAAGGAATGCAGAAGGCTCGTCTAGGGCATAAAGGTCCACCTTCTGTAGCAGGCATGCGGCAATTGCAACCTTCTGAAGCTCACCTCCAGACAGATTCTTTACAGACTTGGTGTAAAGTTTTTTTATTTTCATCGGGTTCAGGATTATCTCCTCTTCGGTTGTACCGTCTATTGGGCCGTTGTTTGCTTTTTCTAAAAGGGCTAGGACCTCCACGTCATATTCGTTTGAAAGGTATTGTGGCTTGTAGGCTATCTTGATCTTCGTATCGATAGACCCAGAGTCTGGTTTTTCAACGCCCGCTATCATCTTCATCATGGTGGTCTTGCCTAGCGCATTGGCTCCAACTACCCCCAGAACCTCGCTCTTTCTAACCCTCCCTGCATCCACAGTCAGGAAGAAATTACCAAATTTCTTCTCCAGCGCGGGATATTCCGTAATGTTCTCTGTCATTACAAACTCGTCGGTTGAGGTAGAAGCATCAAACCTGAACGCGGCATCCCTGAATCGGACGTTCTCGTTTGGAAGGTATCCGTCCAAAAAGACATTTATTCCGACCTTCGTCGAAAGGACGTTTGCGACGATTCCATATGCTGCAGGCTCGCCGTAGATGATTTCGATAAAGTCGCTCAGGTAGTCAAGCAGGGTTAGGTCGTGTTCTACAACCATGACGCTTTTTCCTATCTTGGCAAGGTTTTGTATAACGCGCGCCACCCCCATCCTCTGAAAGACATCATTGTACGAGGAAGGTTCATCAAAAAAGTAGAAGTCTGATTCCTTTGATGCCGCCACTGCAACCGCGATCCTCTGAAGTTCGCCGCCGCTCAAGTCTTGCAGCTTGGTATCAAGTGCATTCTGCAAACCTAACTCCTGCACAAGATCGGGAATTTTGTTTCGCTCGTCGTACTTTTCAAGGAGCTCCCTCCCAGTTCCGTCAAATGCTTTTGTTAGATTGTATACCTGCTGAGGCTTTATTGACGCCTTTAGGTCCTTGTTTGCAATCTTTTCAAAGTGTGACTTTAGCTCAGTCCCATGAAAATGCTTCAGGATATCACTCCATTCTGGTGGCGAGGAATAATTGCCCAAATTGGGCTTGAGGCCTCCCGACAGTATTCCAACCATGGTGCTTTTTCCAATGCCGTTTCGGCCAAGGAGGCCCATCACCTGCCCCTTCTTCAGGGATGGGATGCGATAAAGCCTAAACGAGTTTATTCCATACTGGTGAATCTTGTCAGTCTTCAGTTCCTCTGCTAGGTTGACGATCGTTATTGCATCAAAAGGGCATACCTTGACACAAATGCCACACCCGTTGCATATGTTCTCGTCAATCTGGGCCTTGCCTATCTCTTGGTTCATTACTATGCAGTCTGCCCCTGATTTGTTAACTGGGCAATACTTGATGCATTCAAGACCGCATTTTTTTGGCTGGCAGGCCTCCTTATCGAGAACCGCTACTCGGTGAGTCATGGATACAACCCCCCCGCCCTTAATTTATATCTCATTCAAGCAAGATTAATACAGATCATTATTTGGTGAGATAATCAAGCCGGCCATAGCGTTGGGGTCCGACCCGGTCCCATTCCGAACCCGGAAGTCAAACCCAATGTCGCTACTGTGCTACTAAGGTGCGAGAGCCCTTGGGAAGCAGTAGTGCTGGCGCCTTTTCTATTCTAGAGCTACCGAGTTAGGCGATCCTTTCCAAACTGTCTGAGTCGAGATCTCCTTGTCTACGCCTCTCTTCTGGGCATCGTCTGGGAAGCTGTCCACGTAATCCAAAATCAAGGTCCGGATGGTCTGGTCGATATTCTCGACGGAGGGAACGTCGGTGAAAAGATACGGTATCTCCATGCATCCTACTACATACCCGTTGGCGTTGGGAGTGATGGTAAAAGTCAATCTAGGTAACTTCTGCATCTTTACCATACCTATTCTATTTGCAACAAAGCCTAAAAAGATCTTGTTTCCCTGTAGATTCAATGACCAACTGCGCTATATGCGGCGAAAAATTTGCCGATGATATACGATTCCTAAACCACATGATGGAGAAGCACGGATTTAGGAACCCAAGCACGGGAACGCCTGATAGGAACAGCCGAGGATACTAAAGGCTACCTTTGCGCATCTGTCTTAGAGGGATCCTCTGGCTGTTTGAAAGGAGTGTTTTAATTCTGACAAAGAAAGCGTCTGGGGTCTTGCAGTCATTTCCATAAATCAAAGGAGTGTCCTTGATGGGCACTTTGCGGGATCTCCTAGTTAGTATTGAAAGCAACAAGGGAAAAATACCGGCCCTTCCTCCATACGCCGTCTTTTCAGTTACGAACCAGAACATTCTTGTCGGATCGTAATCCTTAGGGAAAATTTCCAACTTGACTTCCCTCCCAAGGTCGGTATAATGACCCACTATCAGTATGTTTTTTCCAGCCATGGACTTTATCACGCTTGCAAATTTTGAGCAATGATAGCACCTGTCGTCATAAATCAAGATGGGGAGAAGTTCCCAAATGTTCATGATCTAAGTTAGTCTGCTCTGGATTAAAATTTTTTGAACCTCTGAACTTCAACTTCCTCATCCGTGAAAATAACTTTTTATTGGCTCCAAATACGCTAAAATTCATGAATTTGAGTTCGTTTAGCCGATCTATAGAAATTCAAATTTTCCTAGAGACATGGGCCTAAATTACTACCGCATTTTGAAAAGAGTGAGGGAAGCCAGAAAACTAGTAATCCAGGGCACGACGACTGCGGGATCTGGACACCCCGGAGGGTCTTTTTCAATGGCAGAAATCATGGGCTGCATGTACTCCAAGTTCCTAAAGCACGATCCCAAGAATCCCACATGGCAGGACAGGGACAGACTCGTACTATCAAAGGGACACGCGTCTCCGGGTCTGTTTTCCAATCTTGCGGTTGCTGGATATTTCGACAAGTCAGAAATGGAAACACTAAGAAAATTTGGTAGCAGACTTCAGGGCCATCCGGACTTCAAGTGTCCTGGAGTGGAATTCTGCGGAGGCTCACTTGGACTAGGCCTGTCTTTTTCAATCGGCATGGCACTGGCATCTAAAGTTGACGGCAAGTCGCACCACATCTACACCATTATCGGAGACGGTGAATCCGATGAAGGCCAAGTCTGGGAGGCTGCCATGGCAGGTTCAAAATTTAGACTTGACAACCTTACAGTCTTCCTTGACAGGAACTTTATCCAGCAGGATGACTATACCGAGCGGGTAATGCCACTTGACGAGGAACTGGTAGGAGACGACATCTCAGAAATGTGGAAAAATGCCGCAAGGTGGAAGGTAGGCGACAAATGGAGGTCATTTGGCTGGAACGTCTTGGAGATAGACGGCCACCGAATAGAACAGATTGCTAGGGCCGTAAATTCTGCATTGCAGACCAAGGGAACGCCGTCCATAATAGTAGCGCGTACAATCAAGGGCAAGTCTGTTGAACACATGGAGGACAATCCTAAATGGCACGGCGTTGCGCCAAATCCTGCCATTGCACCTATAATAGAACTTGAAATTGACTGCCAATCTTTCATATCGCCATCTATCATTGCAGGTGACATGAACAATCTCGAAAACGAGGTAAAGAGAGCATCACACGGCAGGGCTGATTTCATCCACCTAGATGTAATGGACGGACAGTTTGTTCCAAACAAGACTTTTGATCACGAAAAAATAAAACAACTAAGGCCGATAACCCCCACCCCATTTGATACACATCTCATGATAAGTGAACCCGTAAAGCATGTCAGGGACTATGTAAACGCAGGGAGCGACATAATTACGGTGCACGCAGAGGTATGTGATGAATCAAGCTTTGGAGAAATCCACGATATTTTGCGCTCAAATGAGGTGAGCGTTGGTCTTGCAATCAACCCGGAGACTGAGTTGCCTTCATGGACTGAGAAATTCATCCCAGACCTGGACCAGTTGATAATCATGTCGGTAGTTCCCGGCAAGTCGGGACAGAAGTACATAGAATCGACACACGAAAAAACGCAGAGGATTTACAAGTTTTTGAAGGAGAGGAACTTCCAGGGACTCGTAGAGGCTGACGGGGGTGTGGACCTCTCAAACATCGAGTCGTGCTTTTTGGATGGTGCGAGGGTGTTTGTCGGAGGCAGTGCGATAATCGGGCAGAAGGATGTGAGACTTGTAATTTCCGAGTTCCGAAGGCATCTGATGCATGCAAGGAGGAGGCTCTTGATAAACAAGGCACACACCTTGGGAGGAGCCGAACTTGTGACCAAATGGATTGAATTGCACGAGGTGGGCAAGAGAAAGGCCGAACTTTTGCAAATTGCAAAGGAATCTGGGTATCTATGACAGAGTTCGCAGACATGAGGACGGTTTATGGGGAAACGCTTGTCAAGATTGGGGAGGAGAACCCAAACGTAGTTGTTGTGGGGGCCGACACCACCGACTCGTTGAAAACCAAGGCTTTTGGCAAAAAGTTCCCAAATCGGTTCTTCAACGTTGGAATTGCAGAAGGAAATCTGATAACAATCGCTGCGGGACTTGCCAACGAAGGCAAGATCCCATTTGCAAGCACCTACGCGGCTTTCCTTCCGGGCAGATGCGTAGATCAAATACGAAACTCTGTCGCATATCCCACGCGTAATGACAAGGCCGGGCTCAATGTAAAAATGGTAGTCTCCCATGGCGGGCTAAGCGTTGGCGCGGACGGCGGGTCACACCAGCAAATAGAGGACATTGCAATCACAAGATCCATTCCAAATGTCAAGGTGCTAATTCCGTCAGACACCGTTTCCGTGGAGAAGTTAGTGCGCTCAATCTCACAACTATACGGCCCCTTCTACATGAGAATGGCCAGATCAAAAACTCCGATCCTGCACTCACAGACCCAAGATTTTCAAATAGGCAAGGGAATAATGTTGAGGGAGGGTTCTGACTGCACAATAGCGGCCTGTGGAATCACGGTGCAGATGGCACTTGACGCAGCCGACCAGCTCAAACAGGAAGGAATTTCCTGCAGGGTGATAGACATGTTCTCAATAAAGCCCATAGACTCGGAACTTATCGAAAAAGCCGCCCGTGAGACAGGAGGAATTGTTACATGCGAAGAGCACAACATCATGGCAGGGTTCGGCTCTGCAGTCTCAGAGGCGGTCTCTGAGAGCTATCCTGTACCGATGAGACGAATAGGAGTGAGAGACAAGTTTGGAGAATCCGCAAGGGATAGCGAAGTTTCACTATTGCTAGAAAAACACGGCATAACATCAGTTCATATAGCTAATGCTGTTAAGGATATTCGGAGTAGGAAATAATGAAAATATTCCTAGACACTGCAAATCTTGCTTCTATCAAAATGTACAATGACATGGGGCTTGTAGACGGAATCACAACAAATCCTTCTCTTCTTGCAAAGGAAGGCGGTGACCCACAAAAAACGATGGAGGAAATAGTCCGAATCATAAAGGGAGATGTCAGCCTTGAAGTGGTAAGCACGGAGACCCCCGGAATGATTGAGGAGGGTAAGAGGCTTAGAAAATACGGCAGCAATGTTGTTGTAAAATGCCCACTCACCGCTGAGGGACTCAAGGCATGCAAGACCCTTACATCGGAAGGAATTCCAGTAAATGTCACCCTCTGCTTCTCTGTAAACCAAGCCATCTTGGCAGCAAAGGCAGGAGCAAAATACATCAGTCCTTTCATTGGAAGACTTGATGACAACGGCCAGGACGGCATCCACCTGATAAGGGAGATTCGGGAGGTCTACCAAAACTACAAGTTCGGTACGCAAATCCTGGTTGCAAGCGTAAGGCACCCGATGCATGTCGTCGAGTCTGCCAAAATAGGAGCCGACGTCGTAACGCTTCCCCCAGACGTCCTAGGCAAGATGCTAAAGCACCCCCTGACTGACATAGGTCTGAAAAACTTTCTGGCTGACTGGGAAAAGCTCAAGAAAGAAAATCCCAGCATAAGGATCTAGCCCAGGCCTGTCTGAAATTGCATCAGTGTTTTCCTATCCACTGATATCTGTGCTCCTCATCAAACAGTTCCGCCTTTATCTGGTTCTCGGTTATCATTGAATCGATGCTAACCTCAAAAAACCCGAGGGTTCCTTTGTAAGGTATTGGAAACTTGAGCTCCTTTGGTTTTCTCAGCAAAAATCCGTATGCCCGGTCGTGGTATTCCTTTCCTGCTAGGTGTTTCTTGTAGTCCGATTTTAACTCCCTTGCCGTCTTGTATTTTTTTACGTCATAGAGTTCAACTCTTCCTATTATGACTCCTGTCCTTAGGCCCTCTGCTTTAACGCCTAGCCTCTTGCATTCAGCCGGCCTTGTTTTCTTGGGAGCGTGGACTAGGAATTCCCCCCTGAATTTGGTGTTCCATGACCTCAACTCAATTGTTTTTTTGCCTTGGATTATCAGGTCGGCATATGGCTGCGAGACTGAGAGGCATTTCATTTCAGTCAGTTCCTAACAAAGTCAGGACTCGTTTTGGGATCTCGTTTAGCCTGCTTACTGCCAAAGTCCGCTCGTATCCTAGCCTTCTGAGGTTGTTTGCTATTGTGATGGCTGCCCCAGTGTTGGGACCGACCCCTATTGCAACCATCTTTATTCCTAATAGCTTGAGATCCCTCATGACAGACCTTACGGCATCTGGGTCCGAGGGCTCGCCGTCAGTAAGGGTAAGAAAGATGTCTGGTTTCTTTGTGCGCAGGGTTGGAAGCAAGAGGTCGTAAACTTCTGCAAGGGGCGTGCTCCCGTTTGCCTTTATCTGGGCAAGCCTTTTTGCAGCAGCATTGTTCCAATGGAGGTTTTCAGGCTTTATCAGCCAACATGTCACCTGTTTCTGTTCCGTATTGAACGCGTAAACGGAAAACTTGGCCTTGAGGAAATCCAAGACCTCGCATAGTGCCAAGGTCGCCTTCTTGTATTGCACCTCCTCCTCGGCAATGCTTGAGGAATGATCAAGAAGAATGAAAATCCTTGTCTTGATGGCTATTTTTTTATCGCTTATGAACGGCTTGTGGCCTTCCAGGTATGTCTCTTGGTCAAACTCGTCGCCGGCGGACACATGTTGCTCCTTCCAGCCCGACTTCCACTCCTTGAACTTGGCCTTCAAATTGTTAATCAGATCCATGTCGTAGATCTTGGTCTCGTCCACATTTGTCAGGACGGGAATGCTTATTCCAGCAACGTCCGTTACGAGTCCCTTATTCTCGCTCCTTTTGGCCTCCTCTAGGAGTACCTTGAACTCATCAAAGACTTGTTTTCCTTCGGATATCTTTGTAGGATCAAGCTCCCCAAAGTCGCTTTCCCTGTATTTTGAAACTCTGCTCAGGGTCTTCATAAAGTCCTGCTCGGTCATTGCAATACCAGTTGTAATCTTGGGGAGGGTGACAGGTATGGTAAGGAGAGGGTCAATCTCAAGTATTTTGACTATCTCAGAAACCTTCTTTTCGAGCCAGTCCGTACCGTAGCCGTTCTCTATGGCCTCCTTTACAACACTGCTGGCAAGGGCGGCTGCCTTTTGGATTTTTTCGAATGCGCTTGGTTGTATCTCTCCCTTTATTTCTCCAAGGAGGAAATATTGGGCAAATCCCTCTACGATGCGACTGTGGCCGTAGAGCAAGTTGAGAAGAGGCCTGTAGAGCCAGGCGAATCCATAATTGAATATTATCTCCTCGTCCATGCCCTGCCAGTACCTTCTTCCCACAGTCTCTATCCTCCTTGTCTCAAGCGTGTTTAGGATAAAGCCAAAGGCATGATCGTTGCTTAGGATTTTACTGGAGTATCTTATCCGCATGGATTCGTACCACAGCGCCGTCCTAAACTGCCTGTATTTCTGAAAGTCCGTGCCATGGAACTTGTCGATTGGAAACATGATGACCTTGTTTTCCTTGAGCTTAGTCAGGATCTCTTTTTGGTCCTTGATGCTTAGGGTAACCTCCTCCCTACCAGACCAGCGCCTGACCAAGAAGGTCCCTATTTCAAGCAGCGTATCGTTTCTAAGTTGAAGCGATTGTATCAATTTCCAAACATCGAGGTTATGATGTCGTTTACCTTTTGGTATTCCACGTTACCCCATTGGGAATAAACATTTGCGAACACAATGTCGGCCGCTTGTCTGGGCTTCATGCCGGAATCCAGAATCTTCCCAAACGCAATAGTCTCGCGAAGGCTGGGGGCATAGTAGAGCTCCTCCACTGCCGCTGCTTGTCTTAGCGTATTTGCAAGCCTTATTCCCTGCTCAAGCTCGGCCTCGTGAGATCCCCGTACGTGTTTTTTTACTATTTGCAATTCAATTTCTTCAGGAGGGTAATCAAGCCTTATTCTTACTGGGAACCTGCTTAGAAGCTGTGGCGGCAGTTCCTTTGTGCCGACGTGGGAAAGCGGGTTTATGGTTGCGATGACGAACCAACCTTTTGCAGCCTCAACAAGCTCGCCTCCTGCTTCCTTCAACACAATCTGCCTCCTGTCGTCAAGCGCCTCGTCCAGCCTTAGCAGGACATCTGCCTCGGCGGAATTAATCTCGTCAAGATAAAGCATGTTGCCCTCTCTCATCGATTTTACCAAAATCCCCTCCTCAAATCCAACGGTGCCACTATCCAAGGTTTTTGAGCCCACCAAGTGACTTTCCCGGGTTCTGAGGCTAAAGTTGATTGACTCGAGCTTTTTGCTTTTCCTTGCAGCAAATTCTCTTACGAGCGTGGTCTTGCCGGTGCCCTTTGGGCCTATTATGAGAACAAATAGGCCTGACTCGTAGGCTCTGTCCAAAACTTCAAAAGAATTATTCCAATCAATGTACAAAGATTCAGCTAGCACAACTATTAGCTGTAGTTTCCTTAATTTAAGACTGTCTTAGATTAAAGGCTAGGTTAGAAATCAGTTTCCTAGTTTTGCGTAGGATTCGTCTAGAACCTTGTGCAGGGTCTTGTGCCAAGCATCGTATCCATCTGGCTTTTTCGGGAAGTCGTGATAGTGTTCCGTCAGGACCTTGTTCTGCTGTGCAGTGAATCTGAGTCCGTCGGCGAGTTTTTTGTTCAGCGCCCCTCTTATCATCATGCCAAGCTTTCCAACAGTTCCAAAGTCAGGGTGTTCTCCCTTGCTGATTGCCTCTACATCCATCTTGGACAAAAAGTGCTTCATTCCGTAGTTTATCTGATCGTTTGTAAGGGTCTGAAGTAAACGCCTGAAAATTTCAAGGCCCGCGGTCTTGTATCCATAGTCATTGATAAAATCGATATTGTACTTCCACAGTCCTGCCTCGCTTACGTCCCCTGCCTGGACTGCCTCCACTGCGTTTTTTCCAATTATTGTGGCAGCTACTATTGCAGGACCAATGCCTCCAGCATCAAGGGGCTTTGGCATCCACGCGGCATCACCTACTAGCATGTATCCGTTCGCGACAAGGCAGTCATTTTGCCTCCTGACTGAAACTTGCCAGTTGCCGGTTACATTTGCCGAATCGCTGGGATCGTCTGACAGCCTTGGGTTCTTTATCGCCTTGTTTATCTTCACATAATCGTTTATCAGCTTGGTAACGTCATCATTCTTGCCGAGCCTCTGGTTTCGTTTCTGGAGCTCCTTTTGCTGCACTCCTAGGCCTATGTTCACCTTGTCCTGACCCTTTGGAAAGACCCAGCCGTAACCGCCAGGTGCTATGTCCTGGTCTAGGTGAATGATGCAATAGTCAGGGTCAAACTCCTTCTTGTCTGAAATCCCCTGTTCAAACTTCATTATGTGCCTGCCGGTGGATTCTAGGTCGTCTCGGTCTATCTTTCTCTCAATCTTGGTTTTTATCGACAGGCCGTTTCTCAGCATGGAAGTAACACCGGTGGCGTCTATCACCAGTTTTGCAGTCTTCTTGTACGGCTCGTTTGTTAAGAGGTTAGTTCCCTCTACACCTACGACTGTATCATTTTCATAAATGAGTCCCCTCAAGGCCACGGAATACTGGATGTTGATTCCCATCTTCTTCGCGTCTGCAAGTTGGCGTTTTGGGAGCTGCTGCCTGTTTAACATGTATCCGTCTCCGTCAAATGGAATGGATGTCTCTCTGTCTGGAGAAAATGCCATCACTCCTTTGACAGGGTGTTCGATCTCTGGTCTTCCCCAGCTTATCTTGATCCTCTCTGTCATGTAGTCGACTGTGTTCTTTCCCACCGCGTCTCCGCAGATCCAGCCGTTGATCGTCTTCTTGCCCAGGGTAGGCTCTGGGTTTCTGTCAATGACCAGAATGGATAATTTTTGATTCGAATAGAATGCCGCCGATTGCGCGGAAATCATTCCTGCAAGGCCGCCTCCTGCTACTATGATGTCGTAATCCGTTTTCACAGCCAAAAAACAGGATCTACTATATTTAAAAGAACCGTATGGATACGGATCAGGTTTTTGGGTCGGTTCGTCGCGGCTTCCTCACAGCGTATGCTCAGACTGGAGCGGCAAAAATATTACCTCATTCCCGTCTGTACTACTCGTCAAATACTATTAAACCATCCTCAAGGCTAGGAAATTTGTAATTTAGCGTCGCAATAATTCTGTATATGTTCTTACAATCTGGTCTTTTTTATAAATTGGCACTTTAATTCTGATCTTTATTGCATTATTTTGCTGCAGGCTGATCACCTTGTTAACAATCTCTCCCTTTCCTATTCTGAGAAATAGGGAAGAGTCCTCAAAATACATCTCTAGGTTGTCAAGTACTTCCTCAATCTGTGCGGGAGAAGTTTTTGATACCAGCGTGCGAACAAATTCCTCCGCCCTTCTCTTAGAAATAGCAGCCCTGAATAGTAGGATGGGATTCCCATGGTGCCCCTCTATCTTCTCCTCTGTAAACTCCTCCCTTTTGATTCCAAATATCTCAAAGATGGGCTCGAAGACTTTGATGCTGTCTTCAGTGGCATGCAATATTACCTCGATACCGACTTCGACTTGGTTTGCCATTGAGATTGTTGTCTCTGTGTGCGGTTAAACTATTTGGCCTGCAACAGGACAGTCTCAGCCTCTGCTGTTCTGATAAGCTTCGCCTTCTCTATTCCGACGTGCCTAACATGTATTACCTTCTTGACTGCTGCCATTACGTCAGAATTTATCTTGCCAAAGGCTGTGGCTTGAATGAATTGGTCTATGGTCATTTCTGGAATGGTTTTTGCCATTACCTCCTTTGCTATCAGCCTTAGAGCGTGCTTTCTTGAAGTGTTGAGCTTTTTATGAGTAAGCGCGATAATCTTTATCCTGAAAAGATAGCCGTCCTTTGTACGCACGTCGCCAATGAAATTAATCAGTGAAGAACCGCGTCTTACAAGGCTTCTGAGGAACTCCTTTGCATACTCGTATCTCTTGAAGATCGATGTGGCAGTCTCGCCTTCCACCTTGCTAATCTGGAAGTAGAGCTTGAACTGGTGCTGGGATGGATCGCCCTTTACAATATCAAACAGGGTTACCTCTACAACTCTGCCCACCGCATTCTCATCGTCGGTTATTGGGATGTAGGCAATGGGCACATTGTTGAATGCTGCGGGAGCAAGAACTGTAACCCATTTCTTCTCTCGCCACTTGTCCTTTGTCCTTGCAGTCTTTTGACGTGCCAACTAAAATCAACCTCTTAAGCCAAAATATAAGTGTACGACCGTTTAGATGGTGCCAGATCCGATATATTTCTGCAGGGCTTTGGGTACAGACACATGGCCGTCCTTTGTCTGAAAGTTTTCCAGGATGGAAACCATCGTCCTAGTTGTGGCAACAAGGGTGCTGTTAAGAGTATGTAGGTACTGCGGCTGTTCGTCTGTCCTGTCTCGGAATCTTATCTTCAGCCTTCTTGCTTGAAAGTCAAGACAGTTTGAACAGGACGCAACCTCGCGGTAGTTGTTTTGGCCGGCCATCCATGCCTCAAGGTCGTATGTTTTTGCAGAGACCTTTCCCATGTCGCCGCTTGAAAGGAGCATAATCCTGTAGGGAACCTCGATCTTCTGGTAAAACTCCTCTACGTTTGCAAGCATCTTTTCATGTTCCTTCCAGGAATCTTCGGGACGTGAGAATACAAATTGTTCTACCTTTTCGAACTGGTGGACGCGGAATATTCCCTTCTGGTCTCTTCCATGGGCTCCCGCCTCCTTTCTAAAGCAAGGACTTATGCCGGCATATCTTAGAGGAAGGGCCTTTCCCTCGATTATCTCATCCGAGTGCATAGATGCCAGTGCATGTTCCGAGGTGCCAATAAGGTAGAGGTCCTCTCCTTCCACCTTGTAAATCACTTCCTCAAAATCGGCTGCAATGACTGCACCTTCCATTGAGCTTCTGTTTATCATGTATGGCGTCTGGATGGGCATGTATCCTTTCTCGGTAAGAAAGTCCAGTGCAAACTGAAGCAATGCATGGTTCAGTCTAACGAGCTGATTTTTTAGATAGTAAAACCTTGCACCGGCTACCTTTGCAGCCCTTTCTAGATCCACAAGGTCCAGCTTCTGGGTCAAGTCTATGTGATCGTGAATCTGGAAATCAAATTTCGGCACGGTCCCCCATTTTTTTAACTCCTTGTTTGCAGTCTCGTCTTTTCCAACTGGAACGGATTCATGAACAAGGTTTGGTAGTGTAAGGGAAAGTTTCTTGAAGGTGTCCTCTGCTCGAGTCTGCGATTCCTCCAATTTCTGCAGTTCCAGTGAAACCGACTGCATCTCCCCGATTAATTTCGAGGCATCTTCGTTTGCCTTTTTTTTCCTTGCAATTTCAAGGGAAATCTGGTTCTTTGTCTTTCTAAGCTCATCCGTTTTTACTATCAGGTCTCTTCTCTCCTTGTCGACCTTTATGAAATCGTCTAATGGGAAATCAAGAGCCCTTGCCTTTAGCATGTCCCTTATCTTATCGGGGTTGTCTCTGATGAGTTTCGGGTCTAGCATCAACCAGTCACTTTGAGAATAACCTGTGTCTGTTCAAGGACTTCATCAATAGTAGAAATTAGTGTTCGTATATTTCCTTTGCCTTCAAAGGTGAAAACAAGCGAGTCACTGTCGCTTTCGATTCTAAAGGAAAGGTCCTTTGGAAAGTCAATGTTGTCCGGCTCCAAGGCCTTCCTTATGGCCTCTGCTTTTTTTTCTGTGATGTTATTTAGAAACACTTGCACTCTGCATTCTAGAGACATTTTCCTCGAGATAATCCAGAAACTCGTCTAATTTATCCTTGGTAATCCTTGCGCCTGCCGCTGCATCGTGTCCTCCGCCCACTCCAGAAACCTTCGATGCGCACTCGCGCATGAGTAGGCCCAGATTAACCTCTGACTTGCATCCCGTGGACTTCCTAGATGAGAATTTTATCGTGCCCTCGTCTCCGTTGGTCCTAAGTATGATTATCTTCCCGGTGTTTTTCTGCGAGCCCCCAAGCAGGGAAGATACGGCACCAGTCATGTTTTCTGGCACTAGGCCTTCTCCATTTACTAGCAGGTAGGACCCGTTGTCGGTAATCCTCCACCTCTCGTTTGAGAGCGTATTCATGTAAGTTCTCAAAAATGTCCTGTATTCTACCAAGATGCCTTCTCCCTCTTGAAGCATCTTTGTCCTGTCTCCCATGCATATTGCAACGCCAACGCCTGCCTTGCGGATCCTTCCGCAAGAATTGAGCATCGTTGAAAACTCCCTTGCATCTCTCAGAAAACTTCGCTTGTCCTCCCCAACAAGGGTGTACGTGTAACCAACAAGCTCATCAATTATGTCGCTTGCATTTTTGTTGGGGATGAACTTTGAAATTGTTTGCAGCAGGGTTCTTTTTTCATCTTCGGTTAGTTCTGCAGGCACCCTCCACCTTCCGCCGTCCTTTAGCTTAATCCCTGACGAGTTTAACAGCGAGAGGCAAGCATCACGGTTCCATGTGAGGCCTTCAATAAAGGGCTGCGATGTAAATGCAAGTGCATCTGGAAGAGGCCGTGTCTCCCTCCCGACAAGAAGTATGTCAAGGTCAATCTCAAGCTGATGATTCTTTTTTGCAGCAGCGGCGATCTCGATATTGATGCCGGTAAACGATTTTTTTTCCCCCCTGTCCTGCCTGTCGCCCAGTGCAGCCACAACCGCAACCCACGCCAGGTCCGTGTTCTCCTTGTGAAGCGCCTGTGAAACAAGGTAGGCCATCCCGCCTGCTGACACGTCAAGCCCGCCATCAACTCCGTACTTCCACGCGTTGATGATCCGCTCGTTGTCAAACTCCTCCTGCGGAATCTGGTGGTGGTCTACAACTATCCAGTTATCGTCCAATGCATTGTCCAAGTCTTTAGCAAATCCGCCTCCCAAGTCTGTTATGATGTGGAACTGTCTAGAATCATTTTTCAGCTTGTCAACCAGATTTTTACTAAACTCGTTTACGGTTCTAACGGTACACTTTGCACCCGCTCTTATGAGGGACTTGGTTACTATGCTTCCAGATGTTATCCCGTCGCAGTCAAGATGAGTTATTACTGAAATGTTTTTTCCAGATTTGATGCAATCGGTGACTTTGTCGTGAAAATAGGAAAGAGCCTGGTCACGATTACCCATCATTCAAGTTGGGCAATGACTGCCTTATATTTCCAAGTCTTAGGAATGCGGCCGATCTGTTTGTAATAGGATGACAGTCTGTGGACCTTTGCCTCAAGCAACTCTAGAGATCTGACATTTCTCCTGTCTGACTTGTTGGCCCTGAGGTGCTTTTGTAGTCCAAGCGCCTTGGTGACCAGGTTGTTGAGGTCCTCGGGCATTTCTGGGTTTATCCCCTTTTCTTTGAGGATCTGGACCACGGATTTTTTGACGATCTGCTTTGTAAGCGGGATTGCATACTGGTCTCGTAGCTTTACTCCTATCTCGCTGGGCTTGAGTCCCTCTTTTGAATACTTTACTATGAGTTCCTCGATCTCATCAGGGCTTTGCTTTACCCACGTCGGTGCGCTAGGTGTAACAGGCCTTATGGAATGAGACTTGCCGTGTCGGTGTGAATGGAGTCGACCCACGAACGGCATGTTTTTCTAGCAAACATAAATGTTACTTGCAGATCGGAGGCCGGGCCTTGCATAAGAGTTAAATACTAACGTAAGTCATTTTGAGATAGGTGCTAAAAATGAACAAGCCAATAATTATTGGAGCCGCACTACTTGGTCTCTTTGTAGCTTCATCGTTTGCTCCATTCGCTGCGGCACAGTACGCAGGTGTGGGAGGCGGTGGTCAGATTACACTGGAAGACCAGCTAAAACTAGCACGATCAAGAATTGCCGACGTACAGTCAAATCCACACGCTGGATCTGGAACACCTTATCTTGACGCCAACGGTGTCGTAGGTGCTACCATAATCTCAGGCGCAATCTTCGGCGGAATCTTCATAGCTTTCGTCGTAAGAGCAAAGCAAGTGGAAAAGGCAAGAAAACAACGCTAGATCTTTTCCTTTTCTTATTTTATTCTTCAATACGCAGGGATCCCACTTTGCCAAATCCCACAGAAATGTATATATCGTACGTAAATTGTGATGAATAATGATGAGCGCGATATTTGCTATGCTCGTAGGCGTACTGTCAAATTTTGCAGGTCAAATTGGTCCAAACTATGACCCATTATTCTACGATGTAATGACCTACATATTTGCAACCATCATGTTCGCAGTATTCCTACTCGGCGTCATCGCTTTCTGGCTCAGAGCACACGGTATGGGTTCAGGTGCAATCCGAGAAAGATGGGTCGCTGAACTTGACAAGCACTTTGAGAGAGAAGGTATTGGTCTGATACCAGACAACGGAAAGTACTGGTAAGACTCCATCCTTTTTCCTTCTTTTTAATTAACTATCTCTAGAAGAGATACTTCCTGCCTAATTCTTCGAGTCTTTATGGGTCTTATTTAGGAGGCGTGAACGTGGGTGCCCCTTGGCCATTGTCCTTTGAGACAAAGTCTGCTTTGTAATGCGCCCCGTCCTCTAGGAGCGTGTGTATGTAGTTCGGTGATTCTACCCCATTTACATAGATCTTTGACTTGGACTCGTCCATGTCACGCAAATCAAATCCCATTAGCCATAGAAAATGGCCCACTTCAAAGGGGTATTCCTTAGTCCAGCCTGCGTGGATTACCCCATCATCTGAAAGAGTATAAAGAGACCGTTGACAGTTGTTCGTGATCCCTACGTTGGCAGGAATTGCCTGTTTTACGCCATCAACATCAATTTCTAACGTCGCGGACAACTGGTATTTTATGTCGCGGCCGTTTATGCACTGGTAGAGGGGGTCGTCAGCCTTTATTATCTTCTGCACGACCAGGGTGTTGGCAAGTGCTACGCCTATGCCAATCGCGGCTGTGATTGCAAGGTAACGTAGGGTTTTTCTCCGTTTCGAGGGATCTCCCATCCCTGGCCAGATCATATGCTTGCTTAGGTTGCTCGAGTTATATACATTGACAATGGGGTACCCTGGGACCTTGATTGTCTAAAATAGTAAAAGAAATTTAGAGTGAAGACTCGCCACGCTTTTTGGTTCCTACGTCGATGGCGTCATCTACATTGTAGACGAATATCTTGCCTTCCCCTGACATACCAGTACTTGCATGAGATGTTATAGCATCTATGACTTTGTCGACCATATTGTCATGTACCACCACGTAGATGTTGACATTCACGTTGTAGGCGGACAGGAATCGTCCTCCTCTTCCGGATGCAACCATCTCTCTTGGCCTCTTACCTCGCCCCTTTGCAGTGAAATACGTAAAGCCACCGATGTCTAGTTGCGTCAAGGCACTGAATACTGGATCCAATTTGTCTTCTGGAATTACAGCTTCGATTTTTTTCATGGCTTGATTTCAGTGCAACTATGAGATGCTTTTATTAAAATTATTGTTTACAAGTATACAAAAGAAGGAATAATATCATAGAAAAATTATTTTGGGATAAAATACCTTTTATAGAGCAAAAACCGCTTTTTTGAAAGAATGACCGAATCTAAAACAAAAAAGGTTCGAATCGTGGAAAAAGTTCAGGAGAAGTTAAAGCAAGGAATCGATAATTACCGCGCAGCAAGTGATGCAGCACCGAAGTTCGATGTCTACGATGTGATTGAGGAGGTATTTGCCGCAATCAGTCCACAAGTTGCCGATGAAAGCAAGGTAACGGTGGACGAAATCAGCGGTTGCCTCAGAGCCTCATATCTTGACAGAAAGGATCCCTCTGAACAGACCCACAAACAGATGCTGACAAAAATTATGCAGAAGAGCGCACTGAGCATCATGGAAAAACCCGTAGAGGGACAACTTGATGCTGGTTCTGGCGTGAAGCTGGTCGGCAGGGCTGAGAGGGTAGAGGACGACGTGGCGATGGTCTTCAAGGCGGTGGAAGAACTGCCAGAGATGCCATATGCCGAGCATTTCATCCAACTGAATGCCTATCTGCACATGTTTGACAAACCAGAAGGAGTTATCGTCTACTTCGACAGGGAAGGAAACGAGATGGAATTCCAAGTTCCAAAGAGCGAACGACTGTTAGGTGAAACAAAGCGCAGAGCGAGGATACTGAACACGTTGCTGAAAAACAACATTGCTCCTGCCATCGAACCATCAGAAAGATGCCACAGCTGTCCACACAACGAAAAATGCTACTACTCGTCTGAGGACAAGCAAAAGTGGGGATTCTGGGCTCGTGGAAAGTGGCGCGAACTCAAACAAAAAGACAGCATCCTGTAACTACACTTTTTTATTCCAATTTTATTTTATAAAATTCCAATAAAGGAATTTGTTTCGTCATCCCTTATCAAAACCGAGCCTTCGGGAATCCAGTCATATGGGGTGACAAGGTATCTCGTACCTGCTATCGCCACAACGACGTACTTGTATTTTGCCACCATGTGGGATTCCTCATAGGATAGTAGCACAGAAACAGGAATCAACCTGGTAAGGGATGTTTTCTGGGACGTGACAAAGGCATTGCTGTGCCTCCATACCGGATAAGGCAGATCGTCAGGATTCCTTGATTTGAAAAATTTTGGCCAAATAGCCATTGCAAGACAAAATGCCATTGCGAACATTCCAACTATGAAATACCTATCGGCAACCGAATCTGGGGAAATCACTGCTAGGTGTTTGATGCCGTATCCGAGTCTGTTTGCAACATAAGGAACAACCGCCTGGGTCGTGGCATCCCTTACATGAAACAAAAACACCCCCCCATACGTCAATAGGCAACCTGTACAGGAAAGGAAGAATTGGACTATGCTCCTCCAAAAAACGCTTAGGACAAACAAGCCAAGCAGCGGAAGCACGAGAAATTCTGATTGTTGTCTTGCACTAGGGCTGGCATAGGAGGCAAAAATTAGCAAAACCTGTAACGTGAGGACCGAGGCGAACGCAAGTATGCTTAGCAAGAGCCAGAAGTGGTTTTTTCTAAGAAACCAGTCCTGGGTCTTTTCAATAAAGAACCATCTGTCTTCCGCATACCGCGAGGTTCCCACAATTAATAATGAGCAAGGTGTCGTTTATGCAGTTCTGTTGATCATTCCAGCACGCCTGAACCTTCTGCATTTTTTAGGAATACCTTGGTTTTAAACGGTTTTGGAGAATCCTTGTGGAAATACAGGACCTTGATACCATGTTCAAATGGAACTATCTGGAGGGAATCGGTAGCATGCAACGAAACATCTGACTCCCTCAGGTATTCCAACAGCTCTCCATGTGGCATGCCAAGTATCTCTCCAATCTTTTTCCTTCGTTGCTCCAATATTTCCTAGGGACCATTCCTTGTATTTAACGATCTTTACCGGATATGATTTTCTGAAACCACGTCTAATGTTAAATATGATAAGTGATTGGAAACCACTGCATGGCGGAAACTAAAATAGATTGGTTTGATGATTTTCTAGGCCTTGGTTATCACCTCTATGATGTGAGGCCAGTCGTCTTTCTCCTCATAGACGAGAGGAAAAAAGTGGCAAGCATTTGGAACAAAATCCTAAAGTATTTTCCAGATGACGAAATCAAGGTAAGATTTGTGGAGATGGACTCTAGGTATTACTTTGTTCTATATTGTAAGTCTCGCATTCTTCAAAGCACGTGGGTCTTTTTCAAATCTCTCAACGTCTCTGAACACTACAGGCAGTTCAAGGAAGACTACGACGGGGCTGCGGTTCTGAAACTAGCATTATACATAAAAAAGAAGACCGAGAACGAGCTTGAGATTTTCAAATATCAAAAAAGGATAACTGATGTAAAGTTCATTTCAGAGGCCGAGGCCAGGCAGGATCCACTGGTGGCACAATCAATTGAAAAACTCCACGATGCAAAGTAAGGTCAAGTGCGTACAGGCGGATCTCACAGATATGATTTAACCAAGTTAACCCACTCGGTCCAGTCCAAACTGTAGTACATGAGGGGCTGCCTCTGAGGATAGTTTATGACCGATCTTGTTATTGCAAACTCGTATTTTTTCTCCTTGTTTTTTTCTCCTTTGAACGTTATGCGCAGGAAATTTACCTTCCTAGTGGTTACACTCTCTACATTTACAATTGAGCTCAGAGGGATGACCCAACTTTTGGAATTCTTTGATATGTCCTCGTCTAGGTCCGCTTCTGTATAGTTGGCAAGCTTTCCAACTCTGGCCTTGTCATCACCGAAGTACTTCTCCCTCTCTTTGGGGGTGATATACAGGTAGTGTGGCACGAAAATAACGTTCTTGTTTGTTAGGGCAAGAACCCCTTCCTTACTCTTATGGAAAAATCCTGCCAGCCCTAAAGCAATTCCCCAGATCTTCGGGAGAGAGGCTATGATGTGTTCCTCTTCATCCAGGTTTATTCTCATTTAAGAAAACAATGTTGTTATGGTAAATCAATCTTTGTTAGTGTGGATAGTAAAAATAGCGTGGATTTTATGGATGGCCTTCGCCTTCGTATTGCATTCCATAAGTTCCAGCATGTTTGCCTTCTTTGATCCTCTTGTATCTGTAGGCCCTCTCGCCAAAGTATATGGCGATGGTGATGCCAAGGGAGACCGCAGTTGCAATGAAAATTGTTATGTCTGCTTCTGCCATGCAAGCAATACTTTGCTGGTTGTATAATAATTTTTTTTAAGATTTTTTGAAATTTTATGATACCATAATTTCGATAAATTCTGCTACGGTGCTGTATAGTATCATAAAAAAAATTTTTTAGGATAAAATACCTTTTATAGACGGGAATCATCTCTACGAAAAGATGTCGGAAACAATCTCGAGAATGCCATTGCAGACAATATCTAAGCACAAATGGCCGATCGTTTTTGCCGTAGCAGCTCTTGTCGTAACAATGTCAGGATTCACTGCTATGCAGGACGCACAGGCTCAATTTGGTCCGATTGGCAATCTTGCAAACCCGCAGAAGACGAATGAAATCCACTGTGGTCAAGCAATGACCCCGCCAGGAAACGGAACGTTTGGCGGTAGCGCGGCACCATGCATCGATACAGGAGACACGACTTTCATGTACGCAGCAGCTGTGTTCGTCATGATAATGACTCCTGGTGGTGTTGGTTTCCTATACGGAGGTTTGTCCAGAAGGAAACAAGCACTCACCGTGATCTTGCAGAACTTCATGGTGTACTCCATTGTGAGCGTACAGTGGGTGGTATGGGGTTACGCAATAATGTTCGGACCGTCTGCTGATCCTTATGGTTTTATAGGAAACCTGGATTGGTTTGGACTGAACAACGTCTTCCACAATGCACCGGCTGATGTTTACGCACCAACAATTCCGCACTTGGCCTATGTGATGTTCCAGCTCATGTTCGCCGCTATCACACCTGCGCTAGCTATTGCAGGATATGCAGATAGGGTAAAGATGAGTGCATTTCTTATTCATGTAGTTCTTTGGACTACATTTGTCTATGACTTTGTGGGACACGCAAACTGGTCACTTGGAAGTCAGGGTACGTCCGTAGGTTGGCTAGCAAAGATAGGGACAGAAGACTTTGCAGGTGGTACAGTCATCCACATTACATCTGGATTCGCTGGACTTGCTGCAGCAATGTTCCTAGGACGTAGAATAGGTTATGGAAAGGCTCCATTTGAACCTCATTCGATTCCGCTAATCATACTGGGCGCAACAATACTCTGGTTTGGTTGGTTCGGATTCAACCCGGGTAGCGCAGGTTTTGCAGGTTTCCTTGAAACACAAGCATTCCAAAACACAAACGTTGCGACAGCAGTCGCAGCAATCTGGTGGCTGTTTCTGGCTTGGGCTCATACTGGAAAGGCAAGCGCAATAGGTGCTTGCAACGGGGCAGTAGCGGGACTTGTAGCAATTACGCCAGCGTCAGGATTCATTGGCACTTGGGCGTCGATAATTGTAGGTTTCGCTTGTGCAACAGTCTGCTTCTACTGTGTTCTGATAAAGAACAGAGCTAGAATAGACGACGCGTTGGATACATGGGGTGTCCACGGTATGGGTGGTGTTACTGGTGCACTCTTGACAGGAGCATTCAGTGAAACACGTATCAATCCATATGGCCACAACGGACTGTTCTTTGGAAACCCGATGCAGTTTGTAATTAACTGTGAGGGCGCAGGCTTTGGTGCTGCATGGTCGTTTGGAATTACATACATCATATGGAGAATCCAGGATGCTATCTGGCCAGGTGGTGTAAGAGTAACTCCAAAGGAAGAAGAAATCGGCTTAGACTTGTCACAAGTCGGAGAAAGAGCTTACTCGCAGTTTGCGGAGTAGTGCTTCAGACCCCCTTTTTCTGTTTATTTTTAGTACATGAAATAACATGAGTTGGCTTTAGAAAAGGTAAAAAGTATGGTGGATTTGACTCAAGCATGGCAGACAAGTGGTTAGTTTTTTGCGCGACGCAGTTTGTAAGTGCCGCGATTGGGTTTTACTGGGGCTTTGCAGCAAGAACGGATCCACACCATTACAATTTAATCTTCATGTATATTGGAGGATTCTTTTTTTCACTCGGAGTGTTTGCCATAACCCGTTGGGGATTTGACAAGTGGAAGTCAAAACAGAAACCACGAAAGCGCAGGTAGATGTATGCCACAAATTGCAAAATTGATTTTCCCTCGATCAGGTTTGTTTATATCAACCACTATTCCGAATAACCTTGAGATCCTGTTTGGCTAAAGACAAGTCATTTCACCTTTCGCGAAAGCAACGATATGGAATTTTTGCAATAATCACGGCGATTGGCGTTGCAATCGCCCTTTCAAATGCGTTGTCAAGCTTCAACTACGGTCATACAAAGGATTGGAATTTTGACTCGTACCAAAACAACACCTCTCCAGCAGACTTTGCAGCTTTTGAGTCAAATTCGGCCCCAGGCCTATGGGTAGTAAAGGCAGACGATTCGGCACCGTCAAAGCCTAACGTCCTTGCCGTCATTTCTGGGGTTGCTAATTCGGGGTATCACATACAGGTAATGCCTGACTCTCCATCCACCTCTGACGCGCAGATTGGCGTGAAGTTCAAGATCATGCCAGGTCACAGCGTAGAGCAGGCAGGACTCGTCGTACGCTTCATCGACCCTAGTCACTACTTTGTCCTGATGGCAGATCCGCAAAATAACAGGGTATCACTTTGCAAGGCTGACACGCAGTTCCTAGTATGCAACTACGAGGTTGCTGCCCAGATAAGCACCGGGCAGTGGCACACCTTGGAAGCGACCATATCTTCGGAGGGAATAGGCGGTTGGCTAGATGGCAGCGAGATAATCAAGGCAAACACTGAGTATTATCAGACAGGTCAGATAGGTCTGTGGACCAAGGATGACACAGAGGCCTACTTTGACGATCTACATGCAAAGTACTGATGAACTTGGAATTAATCTGAAAAATTTGAAGGTTTATTTACGTAAAATATGGAAATTAACGCATGTTATTTGGTGTATTCGCAGTACACAGCCCAGAATCATGTCCGTTAAACAACCCAAAAAGCAAAAAGATTTTTTTACAAATCCACCAAAAAATGAAGGAGAGTACAAAAAAGCACAACATAACCAAGATTCTTGGTTTTTACATGTCTGTGCTTGAGCATGAATGGATAATCATCCTAGACGCAAAGAAGGCGCACGACATTGAGCAACTTTGCATTGAGGTAGGCATATCGTCTACCAGCACTGTGAAGATTGTTCCAATAAACGACTACAAGGACGTCATAAAGCGGCTAGAATAATCCTCTCTCTTCTCCTTCCTTTTTGTCGAGGCCGATAGGCAACCGTCAAGGATTTGTATGGGCAGGTTTGAGGATTGGTGTGAGTTCGGAAAAAGACAATGGCAAACGCGTCTCCCTTAGGACTCAAATGGTCCTGGCCGTGATACCAAGTTTTGTTTCTCAGATTATAGCCTTCTACAGGATAAGAAAATTGGCATACGGAATCATAATCGAAGTAGCGGTCTTTTTCATTGACATGGTGATACAGCTCGTAATATCATGGCCTGCTGGTATGATGATTGCACTTCCTTTGACTGTCGGCATTCCGGTATATTATGTCAGAAAGTGGACTTTGGAATATAACGGCAAGCCTCAGGGATTGTTCTAAGCCTTTTGCTAAGTCATGATATAAAATGAAAAGAGAGGGGGTGATTTTTTAAATCACTTGCCATGGTCTTGTCGCAAATGTAACTGCATATCCCGCTCCAATGATTATTGATTGGTACACAATGTTTGTGTATGGGATTGGCTTTACAATTGGGTCGCCAGTTACGACTATTGTCTGTCCTGGACCAAGACCTGGACCGATGCTTGCGATGTTAAGCTGCGTGTGCATGTGGTAAACAGCTGGTTCTAAGGCTCTGATTGTGAGCTTGTATGGGACTACACCGTTTGCTGGAATCGTGATTACGTTTCCTGGTGGGTCTCTTGCTACAATCTCCCATCTGTTACCTGCGTTTGGTGAGTCACCGTATACAGTATACCAGCCTCGAAGGTCTCTGTTTACGAGACTCGTAAACTTGCCAGAGACTGACAGAGTATCGCCTGTTTGGACAGACTGCTTAGACCAAGTCTCGTCGTCTATCCTTACGAAACGGCTCTGAAGCTGTGCCTGTACGCCGTGTGCCTCTGCGTGTTGGAACATTTGTGCAAATGATGGTCCAACTGCTCCAAGTGCTACTACCACACTGATTGCAGCTACAATAAACTTCTTATCGACCATATCGCTTAACTAATCCAACTGACAAACAACAATGATATATGTTTTGCCCTATCTCTGGGCGATCGTTTGTTAGACCTGAGATAAACCATGATAAACATCCATGTTAATCATCAATAAGTCGAATTTTATCAACTAATTTAATGCGATTATAGTAGTAACGAAATATGGGAATTACAACTGTTACGTTTCTTTATTATAATTACTCTAATATACAATCAAAATTTTACAACTGATACTTTAAATAAAGAATACACGACCTTGAAGACATGGCACAAATGCCAGCACTGATTCCAAAAGAAGTTGAAATCCAGAGACTGAAGAAGATCTGGATGATCATCATCGCACTGGGATCGATCGCTGCATCCGTAGAGGTCGACAACTTTGTAGATGGATCTCTACACCAGACATCAATCAGAGACAGTGCCTTCACACCAGCACACTGGTGG
>DATFCV010000002.1:0-2764 GCA_035252645.1 Nitrosotalea sp.
TGTTTGGCGCAAGCTTGGTGTCAGAGTAACTTGTAGAAGTGGAATTTGTGTCCGCCATTATGGTAGCCCATGTCGCATTGCTTCCAGTCTGCCTCTCGATTTTGTATCCAGTAAGCACTGACGAGCTGTTCTGGGGAGCAGCCCAGCTCAAGTTTATCTGCGACTGGGACGCTGCAGTTGCTGCAAGCCCGCTAGGTGCAGGAAGCTCGTTGGTGGTATCGACGGTATAGGATATCGAGGATCCGCTCACCGAGTAGTTGTCACCGCCGTAGATGTTTACCGCCCCGGATGTAGAGGCCATCGCGTTGCCGTGGGAATCATAGACTATGATATACGCGTGCATTGGCATCGGCTGGTTCTCGGCGTAGAGCACCGCCCTGCCTGACTGGTCAACAGGAGCAGAGACAATCACATTGCCGTTGCCTGACGATGTAGGCTGGACAATCTTTACGGTTGCAGCACCCTGCGGCGCGTTTGTTACCGTGACGTTGCCGCCTGCTGTTTCATAATAATTCTGGAACGTACCGTTGAGCATCTGGCCCGCATAGTTTGACTGCGGCTCCATGAAGGTGATGAACTGGCTGCTCATGTTGAGGTTAAGCGACTTGCTCTCATAGACAGGCACGTTGTTTACCAAGAGCTTGAGGTAGTTGGTACCGTTTGTGATTATCGTGCAATCGATAGTAAGCTTTTGTGTAGGCGTCATTCCGGTCCACCACAGGGACTTGAAGGTGGTCGCCCCGTACGGGCTTCCGTTTGCGGCAACTAGTGCCCACTGGGTTCCCATGTTGGACGTGACAGAGGTGCACGTGACGTAGTTTACGTCCATTGTTCCGTTCTGCACGTACATCCCGTTCTCAAAGAAGTTGGCGTTGGAAGGTATCGTCTCTACTGGCGCAGTAACCTTGACGTGGTATAGTGTTGCAGCGGTTATAGGGGTCTGTGCATAGTATCCGGCATAGGTCCCGTTTGCAGGGGCCTGCGCTCCAATGTGGAGTCCCTGCGAGTCTCTCCATAGCGCATATGGCGCGTTCTCGTCCGGTGCGTCTCCTCCGTATATCCACCAGCTCTTGCTTGCCTGGAGCTGCTGCTTTGACTGGCTTGAGTTTGTAAACGAGTCGGACGCGACAAGGCCTGAGCTTGTCCTGTTTATCGTATAGTTTGCAGAAGATGGAATCGGCACTATCTGAGGAACTGTGACGTTCTGGCTTGGAAGGCCTGGGCCTGTTGTGGGAACAGTCCCTGCTGGCACCGGTGTAGGTCCCGGTGGAGGCGAGGGAGAGGGTGACGGGGATGGCGAGGGAAGCGGCGCGGGTGGAAGGCTTGGAATCTGAGCAAATGCATGGGTTGCAAGCATCCCAGATGACAGGATTATTAGTGCAATGAAGATCGTGGCAACAGAATATCTATTACCGTTTTTGTTTTTTAGCAGTCCCAATTCGAAGAGGCATGTTTTGCAATCTATATACTGGTTACCACAAATTATTGCAGAAGAATCTTAGTGTCATATTTCACTTGAGATTTTTCGGGAGTCATTTCTGCATTTGGAAGATGCAAAGTCTGAGGTTTTTTTGCCAGATTTGGATACTGGTGGATTCGTTGTTCGCGTAGATAAACGCCTTACTATATCTTCGAGTCTTGGCAAATATTTGCTCCTTACTATATATCCAAAATTGGTTTGAAAATACATTTTACCAGTTTTTTTAATCAACCCAGCCTCAACAAGTTCGACAACTCGAGCACGATATTGCTTTGGTGTAATCCCCAGGAAGAGTCTTGGATCCATTTGATGTTTAATCCCATTCTTAGATTCCTCCAAGACCTCTAATGTCATTGGTTTTGAAAAGAGTGATAGCAGTTCCGCAAAATTCCTAGCTTTCGCGTTCTCTTTCTTGGAAACGATTCTTGCTACGCTCGTTTTTCCCGCTTGCAAACCTCTCACGAGATGAGAACGACCTCCATTAAAGGACCCAATCCCGTTTGATTTTCTTGCAGTCTTACTTTGCAACATGGTATCATACTTCTTATAGCACTACCTTATATTAATAGATATCAGAGATATGACATCAAATAACGAACAGGTCAAAAAGATGCCAGTTTACAAAAAACCCTCTCATGGAAAAGTCCACCTGTATGGTGGCAAGGGAAAAAGTCAATCATACATAGGTCCCATGGATGATCCCAAAAAATGGGACATCAAGATAGCAAGAGAAACGCTGGAAAGAGATGGCAGAATTTTTGACAAGCAGTTTAAAAAATACCTAGAAAATCTTTTGCTCCTTTCATTATACATGACAGAACAAGAAAGAAAGGACTATCTTTTGAAGAGATATGCCGAACTCCTGGCAAGTCTTGGGCATTTGAACAGGAAGCAAAAGTAGACCCGGCTGAACCTATATAATGATATAATGCGGGGATTCATCAGGCGGAGTTAGTCTAGCCCGGCATGACGTCAGCTTCCCAAGCTGAAGGCCGCGGGTTCAATTCCCGCACTCCGCACTTGAATTATAAAAAAGAAAAGGGGCGTATGCGATATCCTACTTCCCAATCACATATACCGCGTTGACGCTTACGCTGACCTGCTGCTGGCCAGGCATTATCGGCCCTGCAACCCCGCCGCCGGATGCAGCCGCAAGAGGCCCGTAGTAAAAGCCTCCGTTGTAAACGCTCATGGACTTGAGCGCCACGACCTTCATCCCAATGTCGGATGCGGCCTGGTCTGCCTTTGTCTTGGCGTCGGCTATTGCCGCTTGGGTCAGTGAGG
>DATFCV010000003.1:0-21823 GCA_035252645.1 Nitrosotalea sp.
TTTGGCACAAGTTCTGCCGTTCCAGCGACCGTCCACCAGATGATGAGTATTGTTACCTTGTTTGTCACTTCGGTCTGGATTACGTTGACGCCTGTTGCAACCATCTGCATGACGTTTTCCGACATCTGGATCTGCCTGTCAAGCCTTCCAAGAATCACCTCGAACTTGGCAAGTATGGTCTCGTCGTCTGACACCATGTCGGCATCACCATACTTGAGATTGTGTACCGTGTCATAAGTAGCCCATATTGCATTAAGAAAGGTCAGCAGTGCAGTCTTCATGTTTGAGAGCTCAAGCGATATGTCGCGCGTGACCTGTCTTGAGCCGGCAAGGTCAATCTCGAACTGTTCTGCCCTCTCAACTATCAACCTAAGTATTGAAAAGTTCGCCTCCGAAATTTCGTCAATTATCCTTGCAAGGAGTATGGTCTGCCTGTCTGCCCACTGGTCTGGGTCCTTTGGGAGCTTGCGCAGAAGGGTAGGGGCATAGTTGTAAAGCCGTGTAATCTTTCCACCATAATCGTCATGGATTGTAAGCACAAAGTCCTTCTTCATGAAAATCAAGAGCGGTGCGGTCTGGGTCGTGTTGTTGCCAGGCACTACGAAGGGAATCATCAGCCCGAGCGTATCTCCCCTGTCCTCGTAGCTTGACACGTATCCGGAGAGCAGTACTGACGGGTCCATGCCCACCCCGAGTTTCTCCAGGACCTTTGGAATCTCCTCGACTATGCTGTCTACGACGCACTCTATCCACACTAGGTTTCCAGATGTCACAAACTGCACGGCCTCGTCAAGGCCTACAGATGGGTTCTTGAACGGGACTCCGTTTTGAAGTCCTGCGACACTTACCGCCTTTATCATGCTAAATGAGCAAGGCTCCAAGTATATACGCCTATTTATACGGGTCCGAAAATTGTTTTCCGCGGTTTTTCAACTACAGGAAATAAGGACAGGCGGTGGAATTTTTTCATCTTGCCCGCGAATCAATCCCTGAAATTTCAGAAAATCTCCGCAAACCGATCCCAAGAAGGTTCCGGAAAAATAGGCTCGGCAAAACACTCCATAGCCGTTGGAAATCCGTCCGAGGGGGGCTCGGGCCTCTTAGAAAATCAATTTCTGCGAAATTCGCATCGTCCCAACTATTTATGCAAAAGGCGATCGTTTGATACAAAATTTCTTCAAAATAGTTATAAAACTGGAACAACTCCAATTCCGCCTGAGGGTTAAAGGTTCATAAAGCCAATCGCTTAACTCTCGGAGAATTACTAGTCATGAAAGAATTTGGAACCCTAGAGTATGTCTTGGACAATTACTCTAAAAACTGGACCTGGAAGCTTACGGGCGCAAGGGCAGTCTCGATGGTAGCCCGCGTTATCCCACAGGCGTGGTACGGCGAAGGCCCCGAGGAGGCAATGGTCCCAGACACGGTCCAAAACGTCGAGAAGATCAAGTGGATAATGGAGACTTACCCCCTTGACATCAAATCAAGGAACATCTGGCAGAGAAAGACAAAGCACATGAAGGTCCCAAAGAAGAAATGGACCAAGATCGAAAGGCTGCGCAAGGCAAACCCCGGAAGCCAATTCAGGGGGACGCTTCTCAACTTCCAGAGGGAGGGGCTTGACTTTCTCCTCAAATCCTCAGGAAACGCACTGCTTGCCGACGAGATGGGTCTGGGCAAGTCAGTAATGACCCTTGCCTACCTTGCCACAGAGAAGCAGCCGTTCCCGGCCCTTATTGTGGCGCCCCTTGTAACCCTGTCAAACTGGCAGCGCGAGATCCAAAAGTTCCTCAAGCGAAGGAGCAAGAACGGAAGGGTCGTCGATGACAAGTACCCCTCCTCTGCGCTAATCAGGACAGGAAAGCGCCAGGAGATACCAAAAAATGACGTTTACATCATAAACTACGACCTGCTCTACAAGAGGCTTGACGACCTCTCAAGGCTTGGAATCAGGACGATCGTGTGCGACGAGGTGCAGCACTTAAGGTCCAAGTCCACGAAAAAGTATTCCGCTGTAAAAAAACTCGCCGGGCTTGACTCGGTCAAATACAGGATAGGCCTTTCAGGAACCCCGATTTACAACAGGGGCTCTGAGATCTGGCCGATTGTCGACATTCTGCGCCCCGGACTTCTTGGCAGTTTTGAGGAATTTTGCGAGTATTTCTGCTACGTCAACGAAAAGGGCAAAGCCATAGTCCTCGAGAACAAGCGAGCATCGCTTGGCGAGGAGCTGAGAAAGCATGTCATGCTCAGGAGAAAAAAGTCTGACGTTCTCAAGGAGCTGAAAGAAAAAGTGAGGTACAAGGAGTTCATCGACTCGGACATCAACTATTATTATTCCGAGCTTGACAAGATCTGGAAGAGGCTTGAAGAAGAGCAAAAGGCAGCAACATCCGCTTTTGACAAGTTCTCGTCCTACAAGAGGGCAATCCAGTCCGAGAGGCAGGCCGCAGGAGCCGCAAAGCTTCCGCATGTAATCGAGTTTGTCAAGAACATCATGGAGATAGAAGAAAGCGTTGTCGTGTTCTGCCACCACAAGGCAATCCACGCACTATTGCACAAGTCGCTCCACGAGTACCTGCCCGCCTCGATAATCGGCGGTCAGTCAGACAAGGAAAGGCAGGACAACATCGACAAGTTCCAAAACGGCGAGACAAAACTAATGATTGCAGGCCTCAGGGCGGGAAACGTGGGCATCAACCTGACGCGTGCCAAGTACGTCATTTTTGCAGAGCTTGACTGGAGCCCGGCAATCCACAGGCAGGCAGAAGACAGGCTCCACAGGATAGGCCAGAAGAACACGGTATTTGCGTACTACCTGATTGGCAACGGTACACTTGACGACCACGTCGCAAACGTGCTTGTCGACAAGTCCTACGAGATTGACGCCATAATGGACGAAAAGGAAGAGCCCTTTGAGAACAAGGACAAGGCAGAGCTCATACTTGCACAGATCCACGACAGGCTCAGGACAAAGGGCGCCGTCGCGACGCCAATCAAGGCGTAAGATCCTGCCCCTCCAGCCCGTCAAGTGAGACGTCAGTCACATCCTCCAACGCATGCGTGTTGCCTTTGCGGTACAGCAGGCCCTCCATCCTATCGAAGGCCTCAAGAAACTGCAACCCCTTGTCAGTTGTGGTGTAAATGCGCTCTATCACATCAAATCTTGCAAGCCCAGACTCTTCCATCAGTTCCAGATATTGTTTCATCTTAGCGTCGGGAAGATAATACCCCTCGTGAAGAAACTCGTAAGACGCGCCAGATTTTGCGGACCTTAGCAGTCCCGCAATCACCTCGTTCCAGTACTTGTTCAACTGCGAGAAAGATCGGCATGCGGTTTGTAAGAATTACTCATGCTTATTCTAGAAGAAGGTTCCATGTTCACGCCTGCGGACCATCACTTTCTAGGCAAGTCTTACCTTTCTTCATGGATCTCGTACATGTCAAAAAAGTCCTGCCCCTCGCCGCGTTTTTGCACGATAAACGACTCGAGCCTCTTGATTACCTCGGCCCGGGAAAGCCTCCCCTCCTTTGAGGCGTAGAATGCCGCCTCGTTCTCCCGGAATTTCTTGTAGCTCATGGCTTTGCCCATGATATGGATGAACCTGTCCCTGGTATTAAGAAATTTTAGTATGGCCCACTCTAGTCTAGGGAAAGGATAAATTTTTGTGAGAATTTCCTAGGGATTTTTATGATTTGGTGGCACATTTTCCAACCAGTGAGTCCGAGACTTGCGGCTACATTGGTTGTTGTACTGGCCCTAGTCACGGTCGGGGCTGCGCTGCCCGCGCTCGCCCAGAAGGCTGCCGAGGTAACCATCATCAAGGGCGCGGGCGCGGACCAGTCCTGTGTCAGTGCCGGTAACTGCTTTGACCCAAGCAAGCTTGACGTGTCGCCAGGTACTACAGTGACTTGGACAAACACGGACCAGGTAAGCCACACCGTTACAAGCGGCAACCCCTCTGACAACCAGACCGGAACTGTCTTTGACAGCAGCCTCATTGCACCAAACAAGAAATTCACCTTTACGTTTAACACTCCAGGCACATTTCACTACTTTTGCCAGGTCCACCCCTGGATGACAGGTGAGGTCATAGTAGGCCAGGCATCTGGAGCCAGTGCGCCGGAGTTTGGCGGGGCTGCACCCATAGTGCTCGCACTATCCATAATGGCAGTCGTGCTGACTTTGAGCATAAAGACTGGAAGGATTAATTTTCGGGTCTAAAAAAAATAGAAATTCAATAAAACAGGGAAGGGTGCCTACTGGCCGTAGTTTTCACTCAGATAAGCCCCGCTGTCCATTGCGGACTTGGGCACCGTAGTCTGGATGTTCTTGCACCCTGTCTGGAACGAGTAGCAATGCGTGGTACTCGTGGGCGCGTGAGCCGCATTGCTTGTTCCGGCGTATGTACCAGGCGTCTCCCAGCCGGCACCTGCCATCATTGCCACCGAGATGGCAACCACACCGCCGACGCATCCGGCCAGAATTATTGCCAGAGTCTTTGGAAACATAGGCAATGGAATATTGTGCATGATACCATAAAAATCTGGTATTTTTTCTTAGTAAGAAAAAAGATATCCTCCTAAGGAAACTCGTTTACGAGGTAAGGGCTCCGGGCACGATGTCGATCTCTCCCTTCATCCAAGGGTGCACCTTGCAGTAGTATGGTATCTGCCCAATCTGCGTAAACAGGAATTGATACGTCTTGCCCGGCGATATCGCGTCCGACCCAAAGTCTCCACTGTATGCGTCCTTGTAGTCTTTTACAGGCGTTACATAGTGTGCCGCCTGGTCCTGGTTTGTCCACACAACTAGGTTGTCCACGCCAAGCTGCACCTCCTGTTTTTTTGGCACAAAGTTTTGCTGCTGATCCTGGTTTACCGAGCCCGCAACAATCGAGATTGCGGTGGTCTGTCCGGGATTTTTCACCTTCTCAGGGATTACCGGCTTGGCATTGTATTCTGGGATGTAGTAGAGTTGGTAGTAACCAATGCTGATTGCAGCACCAATTATCAGGGCCATGAGGCCTATCCCGTACGCGTGGCTGATGGAAGGCTTGCTTGCCATGTATTACCTCAAGACCCTACAGATATTATCCCGTTTGAAACCATGTACTGTATCCCCTTGACAAATTCCGAGTCGGATATCTGCCCGTCTGCCCACCACCCGGCATTGTTCTTTATCCACGACGGAATAGAATGCGAGCTTGCACTGCCTCCTTGTGTCGCAGGAATCTTCATGATTCCGTTCTGAATAAGATATTGTATCCCTTTGACAAATTCCGAGTCATCGACCTGCCCTTGTGACCACCACTTGGCGTTGTTCTTTATCCACGACGGTATCACCACAGTCTGGTCCTGAGGATTTCCAGATGGAGGCTGATTGTTTGCAGGAGGCTGGCCTGAGGTGTTGTTTACGGGGCCCGAGCCTGGAAATGGCGGGGCTACTTGTACGTCCACCTTTACCATTCCCGCCTGGCTTACATCCGTAGTCCCCGATTCAGGTCCCGTTCCTGCAACATAAATTACGTAGTGGGCAACTGTCGGGGGCTGCTGCTCTAGGAATTGCTGCTCGTCGTCGCCTACCGCAGAGTAAATGTCGGTCCTCCCTATACTCTGCGCTAGTGAGCCAAGCTCGTGTCCCTGTGAATCCACCGTGTAAATGTCATAATGAACGTCTGAAACCCTCTGCGTCGAGGAATAGACCGGTTCGAATGTGATCCTCCATCCCATAGGACACCCTTGGTGTGGGACCTTTGGACTGTAGTAGTATTCCACCGCAACGGTGCCAGAATCTGTAGACTGGGTGTCATGGACAGAGTCGTTTGCATAGTCAACCGGCGGACACTGTGCACTTCCCCCTAGCGGGTTTGTGGACTGGACATTGAGAAACGCCGGAGGCTGCGCACTGTTACCGTGCTCGAGTAGCTCATACTGGTATCCTATTGTGGGCGCCCCGCTGGTCTTGATTGCATATACATTTGCCTTGATCGGGAAGGGAAGTGTGGGCTCCACCCAGATGTAACTGTCAACACCACTGTCATGGAAGTGGAGGGTAGAGGCTTGGAACGTACCTGCCGGCACTGTAACCGACTGCATTCCAATAGAGCCAATTGAGACCTCGCCGTAAATTCCGGTCTGTCCCCATACAGGTTGTGTTATCTGTACTGGTGCGGTCTTGATCGCAAACGAGTCAAGCCATGTCAGCGTTAGCCTGTATACGTTCACATAGTCTGCGAGGTTGGGGTCAGAGTAGGTCGGGTCGGGTGTAACGTTGCCTATCTTTACAATCCCCTTTTGGACTATGGACCCGTCATGAACCACCATCTGAAGCGTATAGCCATTACTTGTCTGGTTCTGCACCCAGAAATCCATCTCAAAAGGTGCGAGGTTGTGATAAAAGACATCTGCAATATTATAACGGAAATAGTCCCCCTGCTTGAGCCCTATGCCGACATACCAAGGAGTCGCAAATGCCTCCGGAATTGTCGAGGCTGCGACTAGCATGACTGCTACAAGCACGCTTGGCACGACTGCCGAGGATCTAAGACTCAACTGTTTTTAAAAGCTGTCAAGCTATCAGATAAACCAATCATGTTTTCTCACCAGTTCTTAAAGCATGATACAATCTTCGGTATCGAAGTTTCTTGATCCGGGACGTCTGAGAATTATGTATATTGTTAAGTATCTTCATGAACTTTTTACACCACAGGTCATCTCGGCTACGAGATCTAAACTCATGTCCTTCCCTTCCAAGCGGACCTGTGCTTGGAAGGTTTACTAGGTTTTTCAGACCGATGTTTTACTAGGCTGCAAATCACGAAATTGCAGTGTATACTGACAGAAATTTAACTTGAGATTACCAATATCAAATTATGTATGAGACAGACATCTCGCTGCAGGTGAACGCGCCCTACAGGGATGTCTGGAAAATAATATCCAACCTTGACTCTGATCCCAAGTACTGGAAGGGCATTACACACATGAGAACAATTTCAAAGGAGCGCAACTCCGTGGTACGCGAAGTCTTCATGTCGGACGGTGCAAAATGCCAGCAGAGGATAATTCTCTTCCCAAAGGAAGGAGTGCACATCAAGTGGTCGGTCGGAAAGGCATCTGGCGTAAGGGACATTATGCTTATCGAAAACGGCGGCGCCACGGTTATCAGGATCCAGACCAGCTACAAGTTTGGAAGTTCATTGCCAATCCAAAAGGAGGTCGTAGAAAGGTGGCAGTCGGAGGCAGAACTTGCATTGCACCTCATCAAGAAGGCGGCAGAATCAAAGGCCTCGAGTGTTGAAAACAGCCCCATAGGTGCAACTGATCGAAAGCGATACGCCGACTAGGCTTTTCCCGGATTGAGATGCAGGTTGCTCCTGTACCGCATCTCCCACCGTCTGTTCATGCCCACCACGTATTCTATTTTTAGGACGTTCATGCAGACTAGTTTTTTGAGTTTCCTGTAGGCAGTGCTTTGGGCAATGTTGGACTCGAGAATTATTTGGTTTGCAGATTTGGGCTCTGCCACTGTAGATTCAAGGATCAGCCTCGTGTCCCTATCAGATAACAGCTTCTCGTAGGTCTTCCCAGCAGCCAAGTGCTGCGCCTGCTCGCCGCTCAATTAGGCCCCGTCCCACTGGAATCCGCCAAAAACCGATTCGACAAGGCTTGTGCCCCTTTCAGATATCACAAAATAATTTTCGAGGAATTCCGATAAAAACAGAACGTATACAGTGCAATATGCCACCGGAAAGCATTGTGGCTATTCCAGGAAATTGAACGAGATCGTGTTCTTGTCTGCCCTCACAGGTATCTTCCTTCCAAAGACCTCGTCAAATATGAGCTCCAAAATGGTTTTGTGGTAGACTGACCAGTTTTTCCCTATCTCATGCTTCATGACATAGGAATGCGACCCGTCAATTTTCGTGTGACTAACCTGAACAGATGAATTTACCATCCTTGTCTCAAACCAAGATAGAAATGAAATGAGGTCCATCTTTCCCTTCATGAAAAGCGCAATGTCCCTTACCTCGTTTTTCCCAATTTTGGAGGCGATGGAAACTATCTCGCTCTGCTTCATCTTGCCGAAAATTTCTACAAATACGGGCTTGTTTATGATGACAAATCCGGAAACGGGCTCGTAGATGTCCCATTCTAGGAACCTCCGGAATGCCTGGTTTGCAAGGGTGTTTGTGCTTATCTGCCTCTTGTCCGACTCGTCTCTCAGCCTCTTGAGTATGTCGTCATCTAACCTGAAGGTAATTGTGGAAGTCTTCTTGGATGGAAGGCTCAATCCCTATCAATATCCTAGTAGAGTTTTTTAAGATTTTTAATGAAAAATGAACTTATAAGGAAGGGCAAGGCAGGCCTTCATTTTTTCCCATAAAGGTACCTAGCCACTACAAATCCAATACCCCCCAAAATTCCAATCACTATAAGAAATGGAAGCAGTAGGTATACCAAGTTGAGGACCTGAAACTCGGGTGATGAGACAAAGACTGCAAACCTTGAGACGTTTATGAAAGCCGGCGTGTCCGCTCTGAGAAATACGCCATAGGTGCCACCCTTGTCAAACACATAATGCTTCTCAAAGTCTCCGTCCCTTACTATATCGCTTTGATACTTGTGCACCAAGACGGAACCAGAGTTTCCGTAATAGAGTATTGTGACAGTCTCAGTAAAATTTTTGAGATGTTCACCAGTACTCAAGTTCTGGACACTGAAGCTCAAAGTCGAGTTTTCCCCAACAGACGGCGTATGCGGGCTTGTTTCAAACTGAACCAGAATGTTTTGTTCCTGGTTTCTCCACTCCTTTACGTTATAACCGTAGAGGTGGGCATACGATGGAATAAAAGCAGAAACGGCCAAGGAAAAAAGCAAAACCGCGGCCACCCTGTGTAAAACCGCCTTGCTGTCGATTGGCATTGATTCCTTGTGAGAGAGTTTGCCTATATTTCATTTCGGCTCTGTTTCTTTCATTTCTAAATATGCGGTTTTCTGAAGTGGCTATTTATGCAACCTAGATCCATCAAAAATGTGCGAGGAATCACAGTTGCAGTGGCCTTGGCCTGTCTGCTCTTGGCATCATCGTTCCAAGCTGCAAGTGCGCAAAAATCAAGTAGCGGGTCCATTCTGGACAGCCTGTTTGGAGGCCTAAACTGGCAGCCAGATGCACTCAATTCAGAATCAGAGGTAATTGGAAATTATCAGGTTGTAGTGACCACAGATCCGCTGAGTCCAAGGGTTAACCAGACCGTCCACATCAGCTTCAAGGTATACAATTACAACCAAGGCACATATGGTGAGAAGGAAAACTATGCGGAAACGGGGGTAAACCACTTTACGATGGGAATCAGGGTGTTTTACAACGACCACCTAGTTGACGAGATCCTCCCTCAGACTCATGAGGGAAATTCGTGGACAATAGATTACATCTTTCACAGGTCAGGCAACCATGTCCTGATGGTAGACCTATACGATTCAGACAAGGCAAACCAGGTTGTGACGTACGTATTCAATATGCCCGTGGACACTATTTTCGGACCAATCTTCCAATACATTCTTGTTGCTGCGGCAGTAGCCGTGGGCGGCACCCTTCTGTGGGTCAAGTTTGGGATGAGGCAAAAAAAGCTCCGCGGGTCGGATCTTCCCTAGATCCCACCGCCCTACTAGTACAAATCCTAAACTTGAACCTTCTTCATTTGGAACTGATTTGATTTCATCGTTTGTACCAGTTTGCTATTCTTGACACTACCAGATAATTTTCAAATCGGCGCTCCGAAGGGCTTGTCCGACGCCTTTGTTACGTAGGCTGCTGGAACTTATTGGAACGAATCGGACCCTCGATTAATGTTCAGAGGAGAAGCGGATGGACAGAATCGAGTTGATGAATAAACGATCCAGCATCCATCCCGTTTTCTCCAGCAGAACTTCATTGAAATTTAATTTATAATATCGACATAATTCTCATCGATGCCGACCATACAGACCTTCAGATGAAAATACACCTAAAGAGGTCATGAGAAATTGCTCAAGAAGATAAATGTGATTATAAAAAGGAAGACTTTGATGAATCAACGATTGGGCATTATCTCCATCATTGCAGCCTTTGCAGTGGTGGGAATAGTGCTTGGAACAAGTTATTCGAACACATCTACGAGCAGCGCGTTGAGCGTCACACCCAGTACCATAGACAGGGTGACTCCCCAGACAATCGACTCGGCATCCGCAGGGAATTCGCAATCAGCCGGAGGCGTTGAGTTCAACATGTTTGGTGCAAACGCAATTCCGCTCGACCAGGTAGCAGCCTTGAAGGCTGCAGGACGTACTGTCCACGAGGTAACGCTTACTGCCCAGTCAGTGGACCTTCCGATTCCGGGAGGCAAGATGTATCACGGAATGACCTTTGACGGCCAGGTTCCCGGCCCCACAATTCGGGCAACCCAAGGAGACGTCATCGAGGTCACACTGAATGTTCCCTCGACAGAAGTGACAGGACACAGCCTTGACATGCACGCATCTAGGATTTCTGCAGTGCCAAACTTTGGTCCTGTCATGCCAGGCAAGTCAAACACATACGCGTTCATTGCACAGACACCCGGCGCCTTCAAGTATCATTGTGAGGGAGTCGGAGTGATAGGAATGGACCAACATGTCCTATCTGGCATGTACGGCATGGTAATAATAGACCCTCTGAATGGATACCACAAACTCCTAAAGGAGAGGACTGCCACAGTGAATGGCAAAGTTGTGCTCAACAACACTCTGGTCTCACCTGCCGCGTACGAGTTCACCCTCGAATACAACCAGCTCTACATCGATGACAACGGATCGTACAACCAAGATGCAATGTTCAAGCACGACACAACTTGGACGGTTGTAAACGGCAAACCCTTTGGCTACGACCCCGTTGTGACAAAGGTTTGGAACAATGCCAAGGCAGCACACGACAGGGCGGCACCTCTCATCGTCCCGGTAGGCCAGCATGTCAGGTTTTTCATCGTCAACCAAGGCAACATGCCGGTATTCTTCCACATAGTTGGTAGTCAGATGGACAGGGTTACACAGGGCAACGTGGTACAGGCCATGGGAACCCAGACATGGGAGATTGGCGGCTCTCAGGATGCCATCGTCGACGCGATATTTGACGAACCAGGTGCATACGTAGCCGTAAACCATGACTATGCCGCAATCTTCTCAGGCGCAGCCTCGGTCATACTGGCAAAAGATGCGCCCGCTCCAAACCCATCGGATGCAGTTCCTCCGGACTCGACAGTCCCAGGCACGAGCATTCACCAGGATACCTTTGTCCACTGCGAGTGCACTGACGAGCGAGCGTCCGAGATTTCGAGCATGATAAACTCGACTTCGCAATAAACTCCAAATTTTTTCTTTTTTTCCTCCCCACCGACAGGTCATGGCTGGCGTTTGAGAAAACCGCCAAGCTCTAAAAATGATCATGACAAATTTAGGTTAAAGATGAAGGTAGAAGGGGGGTTGCTTGTAGACGACAAAGTATCACTTATCCTCATTGCAACAAACTACTCAAGGTCAGCCTGCGAGGTAAGCAAGGCCTGCAATTTACCCCTCAGCACCACCTATAGGAAGCTTGATGTCCTCCTGCAGCACAACCTCGTGAAAATCAGCGGAGAGATAGAAAACGGGAGAAGGTACAGCCTCTACACCAATGCCCACAAAAACAGTCGGTTCAAAAACTCCGAGCGGGCCCTCGCGTTTATGAACATCGTCGCAAAAAACCCAGGAATCGGTTTTAGGGAAATCCAGAGGATTTCAGGCCTGACAAACGGCGTGGTAAGCCACTACCTGTCCCAGTTGCAAAAGAGGGGCTTGGTTCGAGTAAGGCGCGACAAGAGAAAGATCTGGATTTTTCCAAGCGACGTCCCTCCTGACGAGATGACCCTCATAGTCAATCTTAGGAACGATACTTTGCGGGCAATCATTCTTCACCTGTTAAAGCTTGGGAGTGCCACCTTCCTTGAGATTGCAAGAAACATGGAAAAATGCGCGGCATCCGTCTCGGTGGGCCTCTCAAGGCTTGCCAAGGAAGGCGTAGTAAAAAGAACCGGTGGCGCCCATGGCAGGTACTTCCTCATGGAACCAAGAAGGGTTGCAAGGATTCTTGCAAGGGTCTGCCCTGTTTCCGAGCCTCCACGTTCCAGTTGATGGAAATTTTAGTACAGTTTTTTTGCCCGGTCTATGCATTTTTTTGCCTCGCCCTCCCTGCCCATCCTGCCAAGCACGTTTCCCTTGTTGCGCCAGGCCTGGGCAAACTTGGAGTTTATCTTGATTGCACGGTCAAACGACTCCAGCGCTTCGTCGAGCCTTCCAAGCTGGTACAGGCATACCCCCCTAAAGTTCCACACTGCCTCGTGCGGCGGCCCGATCTCGGCTGCCATGTCAAATGATTCCAGCGCCTCCCCATACCTCCCCATCTCAGAGAGGCAGACTCCCGCCAGGTTCCAGCCCTGCATCGAGTCAGGGTTTATCTCAATTACTCTTTCATAGCACCCAAGGGCCTCCCCGTGTCTTTTGAGGTTCGAAAGGCAGTCTCCCTTTCTCTTCCATGCCCTTTCATGTCTTGGGAGCCTTGCAACCACCTGCTCGTAAAGTGCCAGTGCCTCACCATACTTGCTAGACGCATAGAGTGTCTCCGCCTTTTCGAAAAGTTCGACCGCCTCCTCAGGATACAGGTCTGAAAACTTTTGCGCAGGTTCCACCCCGACCTCCTGCTTGCTGCGAAGTGTGTTGTACGCATCCGTTATCAGCCTGAAGGTGTCGCTTTGTGCCTGCCCGCTCTTGTCTGGATGGTGCCTTAGCGCAAGCTTCCTGTAGGCCTGCCTCACCTCCCGCATCGATGCGCCGGGCCTGAGTCCGAGTATCTCGTAGCACTTTGAGACTTCCAAATTATTTCCCCACCTGATTTTCGCAAAAACTTGCCGAGTAAACCATCTAGTTCCAACAATATTCTGTTTTAGTGGTGTATAAAAGTAAAAACTCCACTTTTGCGCCGCAATTATCAATTTTTCACGCACACCAAGCGGGTTGAAGATTGTTTTAGCCGCAGTGTCAAAAAATTCCTTCCCAAGGAATAAATTGAAAATTAAATTAGCGACTTGAAATGGCAAATCAAACAATAAGCGAACTTGTCAAGATGGCAGATAAGATAGTCATAGACGAGATTAAAGGCAAAAAGGTCACCCTGAAGATAAGCTGGTTTGATCTCAAGGGTGCAAAAAAGTCTAAAAAGTTTTTGCTAAACGAGAAGGAAAAGATCGAGTTTTAGATCTCTTTCCTCCTTTCTTTTTTTATTGCAGCGATCAGATATTTGACAAAACTGAACTTTGCCTCTATCAGATAAAAATTTTGTTCATAAATCCGTCCTACGACTAATAAATAAAAACAGGTTTCTTGAGGTGGCGGACCTCCCTTGTTTGTGAAAAGAACGGAACTCAGGCCTACCACCGTGACCTGAATGATCCCTACCCACACAAGCAAGGAACGCCTTTCTTCTTCTTACAGTAACGCCCAAAAGTGACAAAGGCCAGTATTACACTGTGAGCTTTGTTCTCCTCGTAAGAAAGCGGGCTCTCTTCAAAAAGTCGTTTGTTCTCTACGCCTTCGAGTGGGTTTCCTCCGACGATGACGACTAGTGCCAACAAGAAATTAAAGCATCCCCGGAATAAGGTGGGGTGATGAGGGCACAAGATGCGACCAAGGCGCTGCTTGAAAGGTTCACCCTTGATCAGCTGCACGACCTGTGCCGCGAGTACAAGAGAGGGATGCGCCATCAGGACTATCTGGACACAGTAGTCCTAGGCGAGACCGACGCCGAGCTGGTCAAGAAGAGGTTCATACCACATGTTGCAAGGTTTTTTGACAGGGCCGATGTTGTCCAGTACGCAAAAAAACACCAGATACCTACAGACTGAATCAGGGAGTATTTCCAGAGGTGGAGTTGGTCGAGTTGAGCCCGCCCTTGTCAGAATATAGCAGCCCCGCAGCCGACATCCTTGCCCATGCAAGTGAGAGGTCCCCCCTTGCATCTCCCGGAAGGCTCTGCTTGTTGCATGACCACTGCCCCTGGCCGAAAATCATGGGCGCAAACTCGTCCATCGAATATTTCTTCTCTTGCAAGTATGGAAAGACCCCAAGAACCCTCTCGTCGACTTTTACTGTCGCATAAAAATCTGGGTCGGGCGCGCTGCCAAGGGCCGCCCCCACAAATGATTTCATCGACCCAAAGTCTGAAAACTGGAGGCTTCCCTGCAGGGTGCCAGAGGAGAGAGGCGCGAGGCTTGCTCCCCCCAGGTCAAGCGACCCGGATGCCCCCTGGCTCGAGCCAAGGTCTGCCTCCACGCCTTCCACCGTGACAGGCAGAAGGGATGGGTTGCAGGCAAGAACCGACACGGTCATCCCGGACGCCCCAATCTCCCCTATCGAGACCTCGCCAAGCTCCAAGCCCCAATCAGAGTGATGTAGTAGTACAAACGCAGAGGCCGCAAGGACCGAGACTGCAGAGATTATGACTGCGGTAGATCGCCTCAAGATCGCGTACCGTTCCAAGGAGTGCCATAAATGCCTTGGCAAAATTCCAGAGTGGCTTGTCTGTCCCGAATGAGTATTCCAGTTTGCTTATTAATCTTGATTATTATCGTACCACAGTTGAAAAGGAAAGAAAAGTTCAGCGTATCGCTTTCAAAGGAAGTGCTAGAAAGCATCAGGGCTGCGGCAAAGAAGGAGAGCATATCAGTAAACGCCTTCATAGGAAGGACCCTTGAAAATTTTGCCATATGGGACACGCACAAGCCAGAGTTCATACCGGTCAGAAAGGCCCTGCTGGCAAAACTCCTTGACAAGTTTACGACCGAGGAAATAGACGACATTGCAAGAGGCATGGCCCTGACGCAAAACAAGGATACCGTCCTTAGGCTCTCAAGCCAGTTCGACCTTGTTGCCACAATAAAGACCTTCGAGGGCTGGCTCCAGATGACCGGCTTTCCCTACTCGTACGATGTCGAGGGCACGGTGCACAAGTTTGTCCTGCTTCATGACCTTGGACTCAAGTGGTCAATCTACCTTGTGAAGCTTTTAGCAGGAACCATGATCCAGTTTGACATATTTCCCAAGTATGATTATACCGACAAGATTCTCTCGATTACCATAGACACGGCGGACTTTGAAAAGGCAGAAAAGGCCACCCAGGAGCAGATAAGGACCTTGTCCGCCGCGTTAAAGGAAATCGAGATAAAGGGTTCCTAAACGACATCAATCCTAGTGCGATTGCAATGAAGCGCGGGATATGGATAATGATTTCTGGGGCATGCATGCTTTTGGTCGGCCACTTTGCCTCCCAGTGGATACTTGACAGCATTCCCACCATAAACCCCTCGCATTCGTCCATGATGTCAGACGCCCAGTACCACATGCTTGACTGGAGCAACCAACTCTCAACGATAAGCCAGTGGGGCATAATCATCCTTGTAATCGGTGGGTTTGTCACGGCAATTGACAGGGCAAGAAAGCCAAAGGTGCAAAGGACCTAGGGCCGGATAATTCCGGAACCGACCATGTACTGGATTCCCCTCAAAAACTCGTAATCTGAAATCTTGCCGTCAGCCCACTGCCCTGCGTTTTGCACCACCCATGGTGGAATCTGGCCCGAAGGCAAGACTGCCTGCACTTTTGGAACCTTCAGTATCCCCTGCCCTACAAGATATCCCATCGAGCCCGCAAAATCTCCGTCTGAAACTTTTCCTTCAGACCACCAGCGGGCAACTGTCTTTATCCATTGTGGCAGCTGCGACTTGATTTCCTGCACCCGGCTTGAAGGGGCGGTGGCGTTTTGCGTGACAGTAGCATTGTTCGTGGCAGGCAATGGGATTGAGCCCTGTCCCACTCCGGGGCTTTGAGGTGGCTTTTCCTGGATTCCGCCTTGGCCATAGATGGATCTGACCTCCTGGACGTCAAGGGGAGTAATGTCAAAGTGTGTTACGCCATAGGCAAAGACGGTTGTAACCATGATTGAAGGCATGTCCTCCGTTCCCTGAACAATCTTGACCAGTTCATCGTCTCGCACGATGTAGTGCCCTAGCCCCAGTGCATGGCCAAGCTCGTGCCTTATTGTCATGTCAAGCTGAGGGCTGCTTGCAAGGTAGCCAGTAAAGTACGGGATTGGCTGGTAGGCATAGTACAGTGTGCCGTTCTGCCAGAAGGTCTGGTACTGTTCCTTGAGCCCTACGCCAAGGTAGTATATCGTTACCGTGACCTTTGGAAAGTCCCTGTACGAAGTGACGCCCGCCTCGACGAACTTTTCATTGGGATCGTCAGGAGAGGGCTTGAAGTTGACCGAGATGTCGCAACCCGACGAATCAAAGTTCTGGGCGCTTTGGTAAGAAATGTCTTCTGCCTTTAGGTTCCAAGGACCGTTTGCGTTTCCGCTGTTAAGCTTGGTCTGCCACTCTATCAGCGCATCCTGCACCTTTGCAACCATCTCCTGCCCAAGGCCCGGAAAATTTGGGTCGGAAGGCTCAAAGATGCAGATTGCTGGCTTGTAGGACCACTTGAAGAGCGGCGGCTGGAACCCGTCTCCAAAGGAGGCCGGGACAAGCCCCGCGCCTGCAACCACTGCCACAAGGCAGAACAGCCCCACCCCTTGCACACTTCCCAAGCCACCCATCAGGTCACAAGTTCATGCCAGCAAAGATAACATTTTGCATCTGTTTCCCTCCCAGAATTCGCGTTTTCCTTCCAGTGAGACGTACACAAAGTGTACCTAAACGCTTTATGAAATGCCGTGGTACTGTACAACATGGCAAAAAGGATGCAAGAGCCCGGGAGGCAAATCCCATGACTAACATCTCCCAGAAGAAGCTCTACCCGTGGCCCGAAAGGGACCCCATGATAGACGTCATAGAGCGAAAGGACACGGTAACGGTAGTGGTAGTGCTGCCCCGCATAATAGAAGAGGACGTGTGGTTTAGCTTCAGAGATGGCTACCTGACAGTCGAGGTATCAAAGTACGGAGAGGTCTTCCGAAAAAGGTCACGCGTCAACATCGGGGGAGACCTCATCAAGATGAAGAAGTCATCGGTGCGCAACTCCGTACTTGAAGTCGTTTTTGAGAAGATACCCCCAATGCTGAAACGCTAGGTCAGATGTACAAGGCAAAAAAATTTGCTGCAGTGGCAGGGACAGAATTTAGTATGACTTGACAAGCGTCGTAGTAGACTTGACATGAGGGGTCTTGCGAATATCCTTTTCTATTATAGCTATTAGAGACTCGACCGTAGGAGCCTCTATGCTGCTCAGTATGTCGTGAGGGCCATGTGTCCTCAGGGCTTCCTTTACGCCCCTGACTGATCTAATGTGCTCTACCACGTCATTTTCATGCCCTGCCTCGCAGTTTATCATTACAAATGCAGTTTGGAGCGAGTCTAGAAGTTCTGGCGTCTTGAGCATAAGGCTATCTTCCGTAAAAACCGCTTATTACTCAAATTCAACATCATAGCTTATTTTTCATAAGATTAGCTGATAAAATGACACCCCGAACCCAAGGGAACATATCCGAAAAGTCCTAGCAAAGGCTAGAACTCGTGTACCGTACCCTTCCTCTCCCCAGTAAGCAGCATTACAGAGTGGTGGTTGTTCATGATCTTGATTGTCCAGCCAGCATGATCGGTTTTGCAAATGTTGTCTATTTTATAGGTGCACAGGATAGAACCTGGGAATTCATCGAAGTGCGAGTGCACATCTTTTTCAAGTTCCAGCTCTGACGCGATTCCTTTCACCGTGCCGACGTCCGGAATCCATCTTCCCACCATCCTGACCTTTGCAGTTGGGACGCAAAGCAGTTTTTCCAAGGCCGATTTGCTGTTGGCCCGGTCGGCAAAGTCTTCAGAGTTTACGATGTGGAGTGTACCGTCCCTGATGCAACGCTTGCCATCAATGCCAAATTGCCCAAGTGCAGACGTTTCAAACGAATACCCGTCATGGGAAACGTATATGCAGCATTCCCCTTTTTGAAGCCCTTTTGCGATAAAGATTGTCTCTATTTCCCGTGCATATTCTGGGTCATCATACAAAAGCATCATGTGCTTGTTCTCCGATAAATTGGCCACGTACTCGTGTGGCAGTACATCTATCTCCAACCCCAAAATCCTGTCCTTGGTACTGTATTTAAGATTGTACTGCACATGGCACATGCAACCGTTTCTAATGCGACTGGTTCCAATGCAGTCATTATGATTTCCCCTCTTACGGCCATGGGTTTACAGATCTTGCCTTACAGACAACCCTGACTGGCTGTGAAAATTGTTGATTGGTTTGTAAGCCAAAACAATGCTTGCATCTTAATATTTTGAGGTTGGTATGTACGACGGGTTGGCAAGAATCCTAGCTATAGACGATGAGGCGGACTTTTCGGCTACCATCAAGTCTGGCCTAGAGGCCTACGGCTTTGAGGTAGAGACCTATAATGACCCAGAACTAGTCCTGTCCCAGTTCAAGGCAAGTAAATACGACATGGTTCTTTTGGACTTTGACATGCCAAAGATGGACGGCATAGACGTGTTTCAGGAGATACGCAGAAGGGACGGCGACGTGAGGATATGCTTCCTGTCCGGATATGACAAGTACTACAAGGAATTCAACGACTTGTTCCCCGAATCAGGCGTGAGGCTTTTCATCCAAAAGCCAATCGGAATAGCCGAGCTTGTAAGCCGCATAAACTCGGAGCTAAATCCCCCAATACCGTCGGCTGCAGGAAACTAGGCACATATAACACTCCAAATACTTTTCTCAATCCTTATTTTTGTCGATTATTGTGAGATACAAGGCTTGGACTTCATCACTCGCCATCGAGTTGTTGGGGTCAATCATCTTACGGCTGATGCCAAAACCCTCTATTACTTTCCACATTTCTTCCAATGAGGGCAAGTCCACCATACAAGGAGCGCCCTACTGGTCCCGTTATAAATTTACGAGTGATTACCAAATCCTGTAAATGCCATGTTCTGAATTCCTACCATGCCCAGTCATGGATTTACTGTCTTTTGGGCTTCTTTTTTAGCATCATGTCCTAGGTGGAGTACGACGGCCTACTGTCAATTGCCGGATTTGCCACGACATGGCAAATCAGGGGCTGTCTTTTCTGTGTTCCTTTCCAGTCCTGCAGTCAACATATTGGAACACGCAGTCCGGGTTTGGACAATGAAGGGTGTTTGATCCCGTGTCATACTCTACAAGCGGCTGGCAACAATCCGGGCATTTTTTAACCATGTGTAATGGATGCGTCCCGGACGGCTTTTATTTAACCCAGAAGATGATTTCCACAAGAAGCAAGTAACGATACCAGTTTTTCTGTCCGGTCAGCTGTCCCAGTACCATTTTTGGACAAATCCGTCATGCTTTGACTTGTGCGCAAATTTAGCGTGTCTTTCCAAATGCATGACATCGGCAAATACCATGCCGCATTCCTTGCACTTGAATTCCTTTTTATCATCGCCCATGGATGGAGATGGCCATAACTTGACCTAAAAGTTTGCTACAACTAGGATACATTCCCAAGCCCAATGCGGGGGTAGTTTTTCTGTACTTGATCGTGAAAAACGGAGTCCGTTCATATTTCTGACAGGTTAAGTGGTTAGCTCGAGATTCTGCAATAAGACTATTCTAAATTGGTGTTAGGAGTTTTTTACCGTATTAGAAATTTCTTGAAAACGTTGGGTTCATGGCGCAATCAATCTGGAGTCTCTCATCATTTTATTGTAGACGAGATCTTACCACCTGTGATAATTGAATCCCGTCTTTATATCAGAAAGCGAGAAACAAGATCATGGTTCTTGAAGATGAGATCTTGGAAGAGTTAAAAAAGATAAGAGAAGCTGTGACTCCAAAACCTGCACCAATTCCTCAACCTCCAAAAGGACTTTGGGCCGAATTCAAAGACTTTATCGGCAAAGCAGGAGTGCTCGGACTTGCCATAGGTTTCATAATGGGAACCGTGATTGGCAAGGTGGTTAGTGCGCTGGTGGCAGATCTCATAATGCCAATACCTGGAGCATTTCTACCAAATGGGGATTGGCAAAAAGCAGTTTTCACAATACCAATAGGGAATGGCATGAATTTTGGAATTGGGGATTTTGTGAACGTCATGGTTGATTTTGCCATAATATCATTCGTAATATTCATGATAGCAAAATTTGGCAGAAAAGCTGGGTTGAAATAATTCCAACTCAGAGATAAAGTTACGTGAGATACACACGTAACTTGACAAGAGCTTGCATCATAGTGTCACTGCTTGGAGGAACTATTGCTCCCGTTTTGGGAGACCGTTCAATCGATTTTGAAAAAACCGTTGATGTAAAAAGGGCATACCTTATTGAGTCTATGACTAATTATACCAATTATCCTAACATTTTTCGAGGTACGATAAATTCTGCCTCGCTGGTATCCAACAACACAGTACAGATTCAAGGAGCGGTGGGGTTATTTTCATTTAAGGAACTTGTTACACCCACCACCCTACCCAATGGCAGTTATGAGATAGATGTCGTTTCAGGAGAACTGCAAGGAACAAAAATTACAAGTACGTTTGTTAGCACATGGGGTTTTGACGGCACGCCAAACGGAGGCACCTTAGTAAAAACCTCCTTGTCGTTAGAGGCTCCGTCTTGGTTAACCTCGGTAGCTCTTTCTATGGTGTCTGATGATCAGATAAAGTCTTCAATGGATAGTGCCATCTATCGATTTTCCTTAAATGCAAAAAATCTCCAATCTTCAAATATTACAAAATAGTTTATCGCATCAATCAAGTCTCGATACCGATTTGTTAAATTCCTGTAAAATGGCTATAGCGCGCTTGTCATCAGAATTATTTGAATTTCCATGCTTATGAGAGCAGCCATGATTGCAATTCCCGCCCCCGTTATCATTCCTGCAATATGGATTTTTTTCATTGCTGTTAATCTATTATTTTCTTGTTAAGGTGCAAACTCCAATCTGACAAAGAATTTGGTCAATACTTTTTCCAACAAAGCATAACCTCAGTTATAATCTAGTTAGCTTCAGTTTCCACGCCTAAACGGGGGGTTTACAATTTTTACTCTTTGTCGATAAAAATGGAATCCCCCCTTTTTACGAAGGGAAACATGCTAGCTGTCGTAAAACTTTAGAATTAAGTAAAAGATCATCTAATTGTGGCACAAAACGATTTTGCTGTAACAATAATTTCTGCACTTAGCATAGTTGGAGCTTCATTTGTTTCTGGAATATTTCTTCTGATCATTCATCACTGGAAGGTAAAACAAGAAATGAAAATACATAGAGAGAATGAACTATTTGATCGAAAACAGAAAGCGTATAGAGATCTACTAAAAGTGCTTTAAAAAACAGAAGATCATTCTAGATTTTTGGGCTCTCCAGTCAATTGGAAAATTGTTAGATATGTATATGATGAAATCATGTTAATAGGCACTAAGGAAGTAATAGAGAAAACTAATGAATTATTGTCAGATAATAGTCCAGATTCAGAAAATGCGGATAACATAATGAAACACCTATGGAATGTCATGCGTAAAGATCTGTACGGTGAAGAAGTACCATTAAAACACATGAAAACAATTACTCCGTCTCCAGAAACCCTTCGGACTATGGTTTTGCATAATAAGTATTTTAATGAACTAAAATCATTAGGAATTGACACAATAGAAAAAACTAGCAAAATGAATATTGATGATGTTATCAAACATTGTACAATAGATCGAGACAGTTTGAATTTAATTAAGAATATGGCGCAAAACGAACT
>DATFCV010000004.1:0-12775 GCA_035252645.1 Nitrosotalea sp.
GAGTTTGAGGAGCAGATGAAAGACACGTAGCACTGGAAGGGGTCCTGCCTTGCAAGCCTGAGGCCTTTGAACTGCCTTGCCGCCCTCCCGACTAGGCGGTCCCTGCCTATTTCGGCAAGTATCTTGGGCAGGTTGTCGTCCGACCTGAAAAAGCGCGCCGCGTGCTTCTTGTCTGAAACTATCTCAAATGGCTCCCTTACAACTACTAGCTCGGGTCCGTCTATGCCGTACCAGGTGCTGCCTGCCTTGTCCCAGAGGAAGACCTGCCCGCTGTTTATTGTATAATCGAGGTTTATTTCGGCGCGCTGCATGTCACACGGTTACGACTTCGCCTGCCTCTGGGGCATGCGCATCAAAGCCGAACTTTTCGTGAATCTCTTCTGCAAACTTTGTGCAGGACTCGTTGTCTCCGTGTATGGTAAGAACCTTGGGGTTGCCCCTGATCTTTTTCATAAGCTCAAAGAGCGACGCCCTGTCGGCGTGGCCTGAAAACTCGAACTGCCTTACCTCGGACTCGGCCTTGAACTCCTTTCCCCTGACGCTCACCCTTCCTGTCTCCAGCAGTTTTCTTCCAGGAGTACCCTCTCCCTGGTAGGATACGAGGGCGATTCCGTTTTTCTTGTCAAGTGCAAGGTTTTGTAGGTAGAACACGGCGGATCCTCCGACCAGCATCCCCGCCGGTGAAATTATCACTGCCGGCTCGGAGAGCATCTTCTTCCTCTCGTTTTCGCCGTGGACCCAGACCGCATGGTTGACGGAATCTGCAAAAACTTTGGCGTCGCGGAGGTATTCGGGATACCTAAGCATGATCTCGTTTACCTTTACTGCCATGCCGTCCATTACCACCTTGTGCTTAAAGCCTGCGTTCTTGAGCACCACTGCAATCTCCTGCGACCTCTCGACTGAGAATGCCGGCACAAAGAGCGTTCCCTTCCTGTCGAGGACCTCGTAGGCAAAATCCATGAACTTTTGTTCGGACTCCCTTCGGTCCATCTGGTCGGTCTGTGCGTAGGTGCTCTCGGTGATAAGCATGTCAATCTCGCCGAGGTCAAGATCTGCCTCCCTCAGCATTCGGGAGCCCCGTGGGTTGATGTCTGCCGTATAGAACAGTTTCTTGTTCTGGTGCTCCACAAGCACGGAGGCTCCTCCAAGCACGTGGCCTGACTCGCGCAGCTCAAAGGATGCATTGCCCCGCGTTATCTTTTCCTTGTATCCTATCTCCCTTGAGTGCATCATCATCTTTGAGACCTCGGGAAGGGCATATGGAAGGTGACCCTTCTCCAGCCTCACCATGTCCTCTATCAAAAGCCTGGAAAGATCAAAGGTGGGAGGGGTCGCGTAGACGTCCGTGCTCCCGTGCGAAAAAAGCGAAGGCATGTACCCGGAGTGGTCCAGGTGGGCATGCGTTATGATGGCCGCTGTTATCTCCTGCGGCATGACCTTGAGGGGGTAGCTGGGCTCTTTTCCAAGCTCGACGCCGTAATCGAGGAGGAAGCTTACCCCGTCGCAATTAACCTGAAAGGCTGATCGGCCGACTTCCCGCGCCGCGCCCAAAACTTTAACCTGCAAGAACTGAAAATCTTTTCAGAGCACCTTTAAACGTTTAGTGGTGGGGGGACGCCGACCTGTTATACTGACCGTTTAATTTACAAAAGACTTAATTACACGTTCCAAAATTGATCAGAGCATGGGTAGAACCTTTGAACAATGGTGGAGTACTATCCCAAAAGATCTTCGAGACAAAGTCCGAAGAGGCGATGAGGGAAACAAACCATTATTGAATCAGATAAACTGGATTTGGGTTCATAATATGATGAATCAGAAAGGCGATCTAAATCCTACATCGGCAGAGTTGTTAGACTGGGTTACTTCAGGCCAGATCGAAGCAATGCGCCAGACAAAGAAGTAAAAATTTCAAATTATACTTTCTTTTTGTTTTTCTTTTATTCCTCTCACGAAAAATTCTATAACCCTGTTATGGATTTTGCAGATGGTTTAAATAGCAAACGGGATTGATCAGAATCGGAAATGCCAATAGCAATACTTCCAGACGTCGATGAACAAAGATGTATAGGCTGTGCGCTTTGCGTAGAGATCTGTACTTCTCTTGGCCCAGACGTTCTTCGTGTAAAGCCTGTTGAAGGCTGGAAGAGAGGTAAAGCATTTGTCTTCTACCCAGAGAGATGCATCTCAGACGGAGCATGCATCGGTGTTTGCCCAACAAAGGCAATCTTCTGGATGAGACCAATGACATACACACCTGGTCAACCAGTACCTCTCCACAAGAATGGTATCTTCGTAAAAGGCTGGGCAGAAGACGCCGCACTTTAAGCGAGAAACCGTTCTTCCACTTTTTCTTCTTTTTTATAAAATCAGTTAATTAGAAATTTTCCGTTCTAATTCGTTTTGCGCCGGCGCTGCTGCTTTTTCCGGCCGTTGGGTCTTGCCCGCCCGGAGCTGCGCGCGGTGAACTTGAAGAACTTGACCTTCTTCCTTGACGCCTTGGCATGATGCCTGATAAAGTCGCCGTCGGCGGCGTGGATGGCCCTGAACTTGTTGTTCTTGAGGAAGAGGTTCCATGTTTTTGCAAACTCGGTGAATTCCTCTGGGGCGTGCGCCGAGTCGGACGCGACGTAGTGCGCTGCGGGATAGACGTCTGAAATCTCAAGGGGTATTATTCCGAGGTACGGGTTGAACTGGCAGAACTGGGTGTCTTCCAGAATTTTTGCAAACATCTTTTTCACCGTGCTGTATTCCGACGACAGGTAGAAGGGCTTCATCGCGCCGTCCGGGATGATGACGAGGTTCTTCTTGGCGGTTCTGAACTTGCGCACGGTCTCGTGGAACCGCGCGACCTCCGGCCTGAACTGGTCCTCCGGGGAGAAGAGAAAGATTGCGCTCTCCTTAAAGCGCGGGGTTCCGTCTGCAAGGAACTGGGTGTTTGCGGCAAGGACTGGGATGGTTTCATGCAGCTTTGGGTGGGCCCTTGCCTTTTTCATCGCATACTCCCACAGCCTTCCCTCGTGAATTGCCTGCTTTACCCTGTCCACCTCTGCCTTGATGGAATAGAGGTTGTGCAGCGCCACCTTGTTTATCTTGTCCTCCCTTGGCAGGGCGAGCAGCTCGCCTGGCTTGAACCTTGTGCATACCTCGCAGGTGCACGAAAAGTATGCAATCTCGCCCAGGTGGGACGTCCCGTCCTCCGTTATGTACCTGTCGTGCTTGGCATACAGCATGTACGAGGCGGAGTCGAAGGTGTCGCACCCGAGGGCTACTGCAAGGGGGATGGTGAGGGGGTGGCCCGCGCCAAAGAGGTGCAGGGGTACCGAGTCCGGAATCTCCTTTTTTGCGGTGATTATCATCCTTGCAAGGAGCCTGTACTCGTACGACTCCATGAATTCCACTGGGCTTCCAAGCGCAAGCATCGGAAAGCCGTAGCTTACAAGCGCCCTTGTGGACCGCTTGACAAGGTCCGAGTACTCGCTGCCCTGAATCGGGCCTATCCATATCTGCCCGTTGTCGGCCCTTGCGTCAAGGGTCTCCTTTGAGACCTTGAGCGTGTGGGCAACATAGTCTGCGGCCTTTTTCTTTGGCAGGCCAAAGCCCGTCGGCCTGTCAAGGGGGATGGCAAAGTCTGTTGCAATTCCCTTTTCAAAGTCTGACATTTTTTTGTAATCGACATCAATGTCTCCATACTCGAGAACCTGGTAGCCTCCCGAGTCCGTCATTACAGCCCCGTCGTAGTCGATGATGCCGTGGATTCCCTTCCTTGTGGCCTCTTCGCCGTGCTGCTTGAGCGTAATGTACGCGTTTGTTATGACAAGATCAAAGCCCATCTCCCTCAATTTTTTTGCAGGGATGGACTGCCTCACGGGGTGGATTACCGGGACATATGCAGGCGTCTCGACCTTCCCGTGGTTGGTGTGGAGTATTCCTATCCTTGCGGCAAGGTCGGATTTTTTTATCTCAAACAATTTCATACATTGTTTTCTTCAAGGTAATTTGAACCTAGTAAGCGAAGAACTTTGCAAGGTCTTTCCTCTTGGTTACTACTGCAAGCCAGTCTACGCTGTCCTGGCGCAATCTCTTCTTTGCAAAGAGGGACTTGATCCTTCTTGCAGTATCTGCGACAGACCTTCCTGTCGTGTCAATCTGGAACGTCTTTTTTCTTCCAACGCCCTTGACTGTGTCATAATACGTGACCCCAAGGATCTCCGAGCCGAGGTTTTCAATCATTTTTTTTCTGTCGTATTTTCTTTTCTTGTACACCCTCTCAAGTTCGTACGGGCTGCGCCTGAGCACCACCGCTACCTCCACCCGTCTTCTTGGCACGACATATGGGGCAAGGTGGCCCACGACAAGCGCGCCCTTTGGGACCTTTTTCTCTATTACTTTTTTGAGTTTTGCAACGTCGACGTCCAGCGCGCCCTTGGCCTTTTCCGCGAGCCCTTCTGATATTGCCATCTTGTTGATGTCGACAAGCTCAAGGCCCAGCTCGCGTGCAAGCCTTGCTGCAACGGTGTGCTTGCCTGTTCCGGGGTTGCCCGTTATTACTTTCAACGAATGGGTTGCGGCCGGAATTCAATTAAAGACTTCTGGAAGATACTAATAAGAGCGCACCATAGGCTCAAACTGCATGCAGATTGGATTGCTTGGAAAGACAAACGTGGGCAAGTCTACATTTTTCTCGGCAGCCACGCAGACCACTGCCCAGATTGGAAATTATCCATTTACCACAATTGAGCCAAACGTTGGAATCGTCTATGTAAAGGCCGAATGCGCGTGCAGGCACTTTGGCATACCGCACTTGCACGACCTTTGCGTAAACGGGACCAGGTACATCCCCATCAAGCTGATAGACGTGGCAGGCCTGGTCCCAGGAGCGCACCAAGGCAAGGGGCTTGGCAACAAGTTCCTTGACGACGCAAGGCAGGCCGAGGTCCTAATACATGTCGTCGACGCGTCCGGCTCGACCGACATACAGGGCCAGCCCGTGCCGCCTTCGACGCACAACCCCCTGGAGGACGTTAGGTTTGTCGAGGAGGAGTTTGACCAGTGGATGAAGCAAATACTTCACAGGGAGTGGCACAAGCTCTCGCGCGAGCTTGAGAGCAAGAGCGGCAAGATGATCCAGGCCATCACTCAGAGGTTCTCGGGGCTCGGGGTGGTAGAGTACGACGTCGAGTACGTGCTGCACCACCTGAACCTTCAGACCAAAAAGGCGCTTGAATGGGGCGAGGAAGACATGCTTGCGTTTGTAAAGGAACTGAGGAGGAGGACCAAGCCCATCATAATTGCGGCAAACAAGGCAGACCTCTGCCACGACCTTGGGGTGCTCGACGAGCTAAAGAAGGTCCACGAGACCATCGCGTGCAGCGCAGAGACTGAGCTGCTTTTGCGCAAGGCAGCCAAGGCGGGGCTCATAGAATACCTTCCCGGAGACAAGACCTTCAAGGTAAAGGACGGCGTGTCGCTAAACCCACAGCAGCAAAAGGCGCTTGACCTTGCGCGCAAGGTCACCGAAAAGTTTGGCGGCACGGGGGTGCAGTCCGTGCTTGATTCTGCGTGCTTTTCGCTCTTGAAGCTAATCGTTGTATATCCAGTCGAGGACGAGTCAAAGCTTACAAACAGGAACGGGGAGGTGCTGCCAGACGCCAGGCTTCTTCTCCCGGGGTCTACAGCAAGGGACCTTGCAAGGACGGTCCACGAGGACCTTGCCAAGGGGTTCCTTTATGCGGTGGATGCCAAGACAAAGCAGAGGGTCGGGGCCGAGCATCAGTTAAAAAACGGAGACGTAATCAAGATAGTGTCAGCTCTCAGTAGGGGATAGTTTGCTCTGCCTTGGAATCGAAAGTACAGCCCACACCTTTTCGTGTGCAGTCATCGAGAAGAAGGGAAGGGGCGGAAAAATTTTGTCCGATGTAAGAAAGATCTACAGGCCCCCTGAAGGCGAGGGCATACACCCAAGGGAGGCCTCTCGCCACCATGCGGAGTATTCGCCACAGGTTTTGTCAGAATGCCTTGCAAAGGCAGGGCTTGGCATCGGGGACCTTGACATGGTTTCATATGCGGCAGGGCCGGGGCTTGGGCCGTGCCTGAGGATAGGCGCGGTTGTGGCAAGGTCGCTTGCGTCATACTATGGGCTTCCGATTTATCCGGTAAACCACGCGCTTGGCCACATCGAGCTTGGCAAGATGCTTACAGGGGCCCGGGACCCGCTAGTGCTGCTTGTGTCCGGGGGGCACACGATGATACTTGCATTCCTTGGGAAAAAGTGGCGCGTTTTTGGCGAGACCCTCGACATAACCCTTGGCCAGCTTTTGGACCAGATAGGGAGGGCTGCGGGGTTTGCGTCCCCATGCGGCCCGAAGATAGAGGAGCTTGCATCACGGTCCAAGACATACGAGCCACTGCCCTACGTGGTAAAGGGAAACGACGTCTCCTTTTCCGGGCTCTTTTCTGCCACAAAGAGGATAATGCCAAGGGGCCTTGAGGCTGCGTGCTTTTCGCTGCAGGAGACTGCGTTCTCAATGGTTGGGGAGGCGGTGGAGAGGGCGCTTTCGTTTACGGGAAAGAAGGAGTTCCTGGTGGTTGGCGGCGTTGCTGCAAACAGGAGGCTTTCGGAGATACTGCAGAGCATATGTACAAGGCACGGGTGCAGGTTCTACGCCTCGCCAAAGGAATACGCCGGAGACTGCGGCTCGCAGATTTCATGGGTGGGGCTTCTCGAGTCATCAAAGAAGGAAAGCGCAAGACTTGAGGACACATTTGTCAGGCAGTCGTGGAGAATAGACTCTGTGGAAGTCCCTTACTGATCCTTGTAGTTTGCCATTGCCTCGCGTACGGTCTTTTCCCACTTGCCGTTGCTGAAGACCCCGAACTTGAAGACCTTCTCTCCCTCGTCGGTCTTTATCTTGATGCGGAGCTTCTTGATGAACCTCCCTTCCTTTGCGGCCTCGGCTATCTGGTTTAGTCTTGCTTCCATGACGGTCTCGCCAAACCTTTTTGTAAAATCAATTATCCTGCCTTCGGTCTTGTCAAATGCAATCCTCATGTTTGTAAGGGTGAGGACGCCAGGTCCGAACTTGTCCTCGGAGCAGTCCTCTTGCATGATCTTCTTTTCGTTTGGAAGCATTGTGCTCTCTTTTGCGTACTACGTTATAATCGTAACTTAAAGTATGAGTGGCAACTTTTTCATTGATGTTGAAGCTGATAAAAAAAGGCGCCGAGGCAGACATCTATCTGACCATGTGGGATGGAAAAAAATCTATCCTCAAAATCCGGAAGAGGAAGGAGTACAGAAACGAAATCCTTGACAACAGGATCCGCTCAAACAGGACAGTCAGGGAGGCAAAGATGATTTCAGAGGTAAAGTCCTTTGGCACGAGCACCCCACTTGTCTACTTTGTTGACCCGAAAAAGTTTGAGATCTACATGCAGTTTGTCGAGGGCAAGGTTGTACGGGACCTTCCAAAGGGGCAAATTGTAAAATTGTGCGAAAAAATTGGGGCAATCGTGGGTACGCTGCACAAGAACGGTGTGATGCACGGCGACCTGACCACCTCCAACTTTATACTTGCAGGAAGGCGGCTAGTGGTTCTTGATTTTGGGCTCGCGCAGAGGACCGAGAGGATAGAGGACCATGCAATCGACCTGAGGCTGTTCAGGGAGGTCCTCAACAGCGCCCACGTGGCAATAGTTGACAGGGCATGGGCGTCGTTCCTCAAGGGGTATGGCAGGGCCGTGGGGCGCCAAAGGAGGGAGCACGTCATATCGCAGGTGCAGGTGATTGAAAAGAGGGGGAGGTACGCAAACGTTGTCTGACCTTTTCTTTGCCTCGTCAAACAGGCACAAGTTCGAGGAGGCAAGGGAGATCCTTGCCCAGTTTGGCCTGCGGCTCAGGTTTTTCAGGTACTCCCTTGAGGAGATCCAGTCAGAAGACCTCTCAGAGATTGCAAGGCACAAGGCACTCCAGGCCTGCATGCAATGTCCGGGGCCTGTCATTGTCGAGGACGCCGGCCTTTTCATAGACTCGCTAAACGGCTTTCCAGGGCCGTACTCTTCGTTTGTCTTCGATACGATAGGCAACCGCGGAATCTTGAAACTTGTTTCTTCCAAGCGCGCCGCCACGTTCCGGTCAATCATTGCATACTGTGAAAAGAATCACGACGTCATGGTTTTCGAGGCACGGGTGAAGGGGAAGATATCAAGAAAACTGCAGGGTAGGAGGTGGGGGTTTGATCCGATATTCATCCCGGAGGGGAGGAGCAAGACGTACTCGCAGATCTCAGACAAGAACTCGGTTTCTCACAGGTTCCGTGCGCTTGAAAAGTTTGCTAGTTGGTATCTGCGTAGGCTGCAATCCACCGGTTGATTGGCCGCCTCTGGTTCTGAAGCACCACAATCCTTGAGACCTCGCTCTCGTCCATCACGGCATAGGTGGCGGTCTTGGAGGTAAGCATTGATGCAAAATTCCTCACCTGCGAGATTTCAAGGCAGTTTGAGTATTCCAGCCTGTTGGTAGAGCGGCCTACATGCATGTATGACTTGAGCTCTATGAAATGGGCGTTGCCCCTGTCAAACATCTTTGCATACTCGGGAATGAGATCCTCGCCGTCGTTGTAGCCGCGAATCAGAGTAACGCGCAGGACCGACCTTGTGCCCTCCAGCCTTGAAAGTATGTCAAGGCTCCTGTTCCACCTTTCCCATGCGTCGCTGTACTTTGGTCTGTTCACTGCCTGGAAGACCTGCTCGTTTGGGGCGTTGGTGGAAAGATAAAGCTGTGTCGGCAGCGCATCCTCGTCCCGCAGCCTTTCAAGCATCTCGGGCTCTTGGCCGTTTGTTACAAGGAAGACGGACTTGGTTGCAGCAAGCCCCTTGAGGTATCTTATCATCTCGGGAAGCTGGGGATACATGGTGGGCTCGCCTGAGAGCGATATTGCGTAATGGCTTGGGAGGAGGGACTCGTCAATCTTCTTTTTGTCGCTTTTTGCGTCGCCGTAGTGGCCCATTATCAGCTTCTCGCGCTCCTCCATAAGTTTTGAAAGTATTATCTCTGGTGGTGCGACCCTGTCCTCTGGCATCTTCATGGCACTGTAGAACTCCATAGGCCTCCAGCAGTAGACGCACCTGTTCTCGCAGAACATCCCGGCGGGGGAAAACTCCATGCACCTGTGGGTGGAAATTCCGTAAAACTTGTGCTTGTAGCAGTCGCCCTCGTTTCGGAAGGACTTTTTGGTCCAGTGGCAGAGCTCGACCGTTCCGTGGTCTGCCACGCCGTACTTGGCCTTCTTCAACTGGCCCAGAATCATTGGCTTGATCTGGATGAACTCGTCGTTTGCCTCGATAGTTTCACCAGAGCAGCTCATGGCAGACCTACTACTTGGTTTTATTAAAATTTACGTGGAATTCAGGAATGATACGCATGGCGCGTTTTCCATCGGGACGCACAGTACGTGGCCGAGGTACATCATGCTGTAGAAGATCACTGCTGCAGTGATTCCCATGGAAACATACCACATTCTAAATTTCATATCTGCGAGTATTTTTTTGGTATAAATAAACTTAAGGGTAATTGTCAGGGATGAAATCCCGCCGGGCCGGTGGGGTTTTGGTTTCAGATCCTGAAACCATCTTACCAAAGAATTTTCGATCCTTGCAAGAATTTGCACCAGTCACAAAACTATCTTTACCTGCGAAAAAAAGCACGTTAACCAATAGCACCTTATTCTAGAACCTCTCTCTCAGGCCCTTAGGACTTCAAAAATCTGTCATATTTTGAAGAGGGTGACTTCTTTTTGCAAGAACTTACATGATTTTGGTTGGCGTGCCCAAAATTAGCAAACCAGATATACAAGGTATACAGAAATTGTCAATTAGCGTGCCAAAAACGATAAGAATTGACAACATAGACATCCATGAGGAATTAAACAAACTGCTTCTTGAGGTACAGGCAAAAAGGGGAAAGAAGATGAAGATGGAAGACCTCCTAGCAGAATTGATCAAGCAGTACAAGAAGCACTAGTAGTCCTGAAATTAACTATACAAAGATTATTTAGGGAATTTTGCATATATTTTGTCCTACGCCCGATGGGGATACCGTGGTAGCTACTACAGGCTACCACACAACAATAACGAGTTGATTAAACATGGCACCGTACATAAACAACACATGGCTAGACTACTATGAATACAAACTAGAAAAGAATCGTCTTGCACATAAGCGAATCAGGGATAAAAAGAGGGAAGAAAGACTCGAGGAGAAACAAGAAAAGGAGAAACAAGAAATGGAGAAAAAAGCCCATGATACTATGAAACAAACAACTCTGGATGCATATAGCGAAGAATCAACCGTTGCAACCAAGTAAAGAAAAAATGGTTGAACTGTGTAACAAATGAAAAAATGTAGCATAACTACGTTGCTTGAAAACGCACCATTCTGTCGTGGACTTCATTCCTATTATACTCGGACTCGAAAAGCGGGCATGAAAAAATTAACTACCACCCAACCTTTCCCTTTCGAGGGATACTTGGTGATGGTGTTGCACCAAGATTGGATACAGAAATTCAATGCAGTCCCAACACTGGATGTTTTCGTAGATGACGAAGGACATCTTTGCCTTGTAAGCAGGGAGACGATTAAGGAATGAGCGCTGAAAACAACGAAGACAGGCTCAAGTCTCTCAGGGAAGCACTCAAGGATACCATCAACAAGTACTTTGATGGCAGATATGAGATTCTGGAGCTATGCCTTTCAGTAGTAACCCAGATGTTCATAGAGGGAATGACCTTACCATTCTTTTTGATACTGGTAGGCCCTCCCTCAAGCTTCAAGACCACAATACTGAGTATTGTCTCGGTATTGGAGAATACCTACAGGGTTGACTCCTTTACTGCAAAGGCCTTCGTAAGCCATATGGCAAATGCCACCGAAGAAGATCTGAAACAACGTGACCTCTTGCCAAAAATAAAGGACAAGACCCTGATTACGCCAGAACTTGGTCCCCTATTTTCAACAAAGGATGACAAGCTTCAGGAGATAATAGGAATACTGACCAGAATCCTTGATGGTAAGGGGTATACCTCCGAGTCAGGTGCGCGCGGTAAGAGGGGATACGTGGGAGACTATTACTTTACTTGGCTTGGCGCAGCAGTAAAGATACCCCGCAGGCTCTGGAAGGTGATATCAGACCTTGGCCCAAAGATGTACTTTGCAGTCCTCTATGTGAAACAGGTAACAGATGAGGAAAAACAGAAAGCAATACTCGAAAATCTGAGGGATATCCCATACAACGACAAGCTAGAACAAGCAAAGGCAAGACTCCTTGATTTTTGGAAAGAGTTGATAGCAACCATGCTCAAATCCGGCAAGGTCAAATGGGATGACTCTAGAAACGACAAGGACACCATCTCAAAGATCACGATGCTTGCAATGCTTCTTGGAAAGCTTCGCGCATCAATGAGTACTGAAGACGTCCCATACCATGGAGGTTCAAATTACAACTTTGAGCCACCTGTGATTGAAGACCCCACCAGAGCAACCGACTCTCTGATCAATCTGGCAAAAGGTCATGCATTACTCTATGGGAGAAACTACATCATGCCAGACGATTTGAGACCTGTAGTCAAGATAGCTCTTTCAAGCGCATCCCGCGAGAGAGTTGGGCTATTCCAGTTTCTCATTGAGAAAGGCGGAAGCCAGACCACGGACCAGGTAATGGAGAAATTCAAGGTCGGCCGCGATACAGCGCTAAAGTACATGAAGGAGCTTGAACTCATAGGGCTAGTAGAAAGGGATTCCCAAAGCACGATTACCAAGCCAACAATTGTGATAAGGCTGAAGGAATTCTACCAATGGCTCTTGTCCGATGAATTCAGGTCGTATTGGAATGATTCTTAGCGCAGGGCAGTTTTTTCTCGACTTTCTTTAAAAAAAGATAATCGAGATAAAACCAATCTGCGTGAAGACCTTTATTTTTTTTAAAAAAAGAGAGTATGGAGTATTATCCAGAATGACCTGTTCTACTATCTGTCCGATAATAATACTGCCAATAATCCAACTAATGCGATAGCTCCCACAATAACTCCAACCACTTTGGTTGTTTTAGACGGTCTCTTGATTTGTCTTAGCATACAATGGACCGAACTGGAAAGTTGTCTATATGGAATGTGTAGTGCATCTAACACTTGTTTTACTTGAAAGTGTGCAGGAGAACTATATTCCTGATTTAGATGTTCCATAAATTGTGTTTGTGGTTCTACTTCGGCTTCAATTTGCCCATCAGGCATGGTCTTCATGTGGAATTGCAATACATCATCTATGTTAGTTGCAAGTCCATACAATTGACCATGGTTTTCCTGAATGGGATCAAAGAAGCCATTCTGAAGAAGTTGGTTCTTTAGTTGTTCAGAATATCCAAGTTCTATTGCAAAACAGTTGCAATGGTATGGATCTTCCTGATTTTGATTCATGCCTTACATACTAAGAGGCATGGTAGCTTATTAAGTTTAGTATGATATTACACTGTTATACATACTAATTCCATGATCGCTGATACTAAAATGCTAATAACATTGATCGATCTATTTGACAATATGGCATCAGTCAGGACCACAACCATAAACGGAATTCCATACTTGCAGGTGGTAGAATATGTAAAAACTGCTGAAGGTAAGACAAAGATCGATGTAGTAAAGTCTTTTGGAAGAGACAATATGGAAAACCGAATGACGGCAGAACGATTTGCTGCTTCATATGACAAACTTAGAGAGGTTG
>DATFCV010000005.1:0-38850 GCA_035252645.1 Nitrosotalea sp.
CCGTTAGGAAGTTGGCCGTCTCCGTTATCTCGCTGTGTCTGAAAAGATGTGTAAAAATCCTTTTTTCAAGTCCCGCAAGGTTTCTGCGGTTTTCTAAAATGCGTTTGACACCTTCATAGCTTATCTGGTCGCCATATCCACGGTGGCTCAGATTAATCCATAGTGGTGCATCTGGATTGCCTCTAAAAGGATGAGAATTAAGCCATGCAGCAAGATGTGAAAGTGATTTGACCAGTCTGATGGGCCTGGCATTAGTCTTGCCATCGACCTTGATGATGGCTCCATACGTGTCTATGCTGACGTGTTTAATCTGCAGGGTAAGGGTCTCCCCTATCCTGGTCCCAGCTTCTGAATGTACTGATATGAGAGCTTTGTCACGCAAATTCTCACCACATGCATGAATAAGCTTGTTGAGATCGGTGTTGGTGATGAGATCTTCTCTTGACAGCCTGTCCTTTACACGTCTTAGCTTGATGCCCTTGATTTCTATAGGGTCTGGAACGTCTGGGTCTTTACGCCTGTTGCCGGTCTTTATCCATCTGACATAGATCTTGAGTATCTTTTTGTAATCAAAGCTAGTATGAGTTTCCTGCCCTTTGGCATCAGAATACTTTTTTGATATCTCTAGTACCAAACCATCCACGTCTTCACGCTTGACGTCAGCCCAGTTCTTTTGGTACATCCTTGACATTACCAAGATTGACTGCAGGTGCTTCTCCTGGACTGCCTTGCCTGCCCCGTCGATTATTATGGCATTGTAATAGCGGTTGACAAGCTGCATGTTTTCAGGCGAAAGCTCGGCCTTGAGCCTGGTGAAAACACTGGCCAAGCGCCTATCGAAGTTGTGTATGTCTGCCTTTATCTTGTTGCTTGTCTGCTGCTTCAAGTTACTTAGAATTGCCGTGTTGGGATTTATACTATTTTAGTTAAGCCAATGAGGGGATTTGGACCCCCGACCTTCTGATTACAAGTCAGATGCTCTAGCCAGGCTGAGCTACATTGGCATTAGGTTTAGGCATTTGTAGGGTGGTTTAAAATGTTATCACGCGGCATCTCTGTCGTCAATGTTTGGATCCAAGTTAGTGACCTGTGTATTTTTTAGGGTATTGCACTAACCCACCAAATCAAATGTCTTGAATTTGAAAAAGAAACGGCTAATTATAATGGGATCAAAACCAAAAAAGTGAAAAAAGAAAATTTTTTCCAGATGACCTCAGACAAAAAACTCTTGAAAAAAAAGGGAAGATACTTTCTCGGCAAGTCAGGTCTTCGTGATGTTTCTGACAATCTCGCGGTTAGTGACCAGAAGATATACTATGCACAGTTCAAAAACGGAGCAAGAACCAAGGTACACTACCACGAGGGAAGTCAAATCCTGGTCGTTACAAAGGGTAACGGCATTCTGGTTCTATACAAAAAGGCAAACCTAACCTCGAAACAAATCAAGATAAAGCAGGAAGAAAAAGTACTTTTGAACCCCGGGGATGTGGTTTACATACCGAAAAACAGACTTCATTGGCACGGCGCTCTAGCAGGGAAAGGTCTTATTCATATAGCATTCAACGGGTTTTCTTCAAAAGGAAGGGAAGCGGAAACATTCTGGTACGAGTCTGATTTCAAATCCGTTGCAAGTAAAATTTCATGAGCGGTGACCTCTTAACATGCGGAAAGGATGTGGACAATCCATGGGAATACGACGATTCCTTCGCGAATGTATGGTGAGACATTTCTCTCAGAATCATCTCTTATGGAAGAGATGATCTCTCTTCCCATGCTCTCGATTTTTGGGCGTATCGAATTGGCAGTTGAGTGCATGTAGTCATTCCAGTATTCGGCAAAGGTTCCAGGTTCGTATGTGAATTTGAAACTTTTTATGACGACATCTACAAAACCAGCTGATCTTAATTCCCTTGCCAAGTCTGATGGATTGCCAAACCTATGGACGGTGGGGGCACCCTCGGGGCGTATGTCCGGCATGTGCCTTAGGATTGGTTTCATTATTGAGCTAAAATAGGGGACCTCCTCGGCATTGCCGTGTACTGCAAGCACCATCTTACCTTCTGGCTTTAGCATGTTTTTTACGGTCTTTAGCACCTTGTTCACGTTTGGGAAAAACATTATGCCATATTGACACAATACTCTGTCAAACCTGTACTGGAATCCCAAGTTTTCCGCATCCATTTCAAAAAAATTTGCGTTCTTTGAACTTACAAATCCTCTTGCTATTGACAGAGCAGTCCTCGAGAAATCCACTCCAAAAATGTAACCTTCCTTGCCAAGTATTTCGGCCGCATGTTTTGAAACCGCACCTGTCCCACACGCCAAATCCAAAACCTTGTCTGAAGGCCTAATTTCTGCGATTCTTATCAATTCCGCTGTGGATCCGAATGGCCCTACACATCCGTTTGCCCAGTTGTGGTGGTAATCCGGAGCTACGACATTCCAATTGGATTTTGAACTAAGCTTGTACTCAGTGGGATCAAAATTCGGCATGATCTATAAGGCTTCTCAAAGCTTAAATTTATTGTATTTTGTATCGAATTCATGCCCTCCTTCTTGGTTAATGTGACAATTGAGAACAAACCAGGGCTGGTTGACCCCGAGGGTGACACCATATTAAACGACCTTATACTCAAGTACAAAAAAACACCCATTAAGAAAGTCAGGTCCGCAAAGATGCTGAAATTCCAAATAGAGGCAAAGAATAAAGAAACTGCACAAAAGACGGTGATGGACCTTTGCAATGAATTTAGGATATATAATCCCCTTGTAAGCAAGGTTTCCGTAGAAACACTGAACGTCTAGCCGTTTTTTACGACCTTTCGGTTCAACGCGGTCACATCATCAAGGGCCCCATCTATAAGCAATTTACTCCGTAGGTATCTTGCCAGATCTGTCTCGGTTATGACTCCTACCAGCTTGCCGTTGTCCAGAACAAGGAGTCTTCGAATGTTCTTGTTTGTCATCTTTTGGACTGCATCCTCGATAGACGTCATGGGTTCTACCCACCTAAAGTTGGGGGACATTATTTCTGACAATGGGACCTCTGAGCTCTTTCTATCCGTAGTGGAGACCTTGCGTGCAAGGTCCCTTTCTGTAACAAGGCCTATGGGGGTGCCGTCCTTTACTACTACTAGTGAACTTATGCATTTTTCTGTCATGAGTAATGCCACGTCCTTTGCGGTCTTGTCGTGCTCTATTGTGATAACATTGTGCACCATGATATCACGGACTAGGCCCATAGCCAGTACCAAAGAGTATTAGAATAAAAACGATTTGCTCAATTGATCCGGAAACCAAAACTTTCTTGTAAAAAATTGAAAAACTCTACACGGAAGATAAAAATTGCGAGTTTGCAGTTATTTGCTTAGTGTACGCCGTTCTTAATTATCTGGACCCGTAACCTTTGTTAAGAGACTGCGGAAGACCTCTTCCTACCAAAAAGAATTCCGCAGTTTCCTAACTTTTTAGGCTGCTGGAAAAGGCTAGGTTGAATAGGTATTGGAGCGCCAGTTTCTTCTTCTCCTTTCCAAGGCTACCATGGCTTTTGTGAGTACAAGACCTGTGATAAATCCGCCAACATGAGCCATGAACGCTATTGAGAGCGATGTAAATGATCCGATGAAGACATACAGTACTTGGATTGCCAGCCAATAGTATCCGCGCACATCCCCCAGCGCCGCGGATACCCCTAGGATGCCAGAGATTGCACCTGATGCTCCTATGAGGATGATATCACCGCTTGAGAGGATATACGATGCGACGATTCCATGCAGCAATCCCCCACCCAAGCCAGCTAAAAGGTAAAGCAACAAGAACCTGGGAATTCCGATGGATCTTTCTGCAACCCCTCCCATGTAAATGAGTGCAAAAAGGTTGAAAGAAATGTGTGCTATGTTCGCATGAATGAACATGGAGGTAAAAAGCCGTAAAAGGCTGTCTTGCAAGAGCGAGCCGTTTGAATGAAAGAGTTCATCGGGAATGAACCCATAGTGAGCTATAATTTGATGCTGCTCGTTGCTCGCCATGCCGTAAGCAAAGACTAGGGCATTTATCACTACCAAAACTATGGTAGCTGGAGGGGGCTGACCTAAGAACCTCAGCATCTGCTCATGAAGGGGCAACAGTATAATAAATGATAGATTTTCCTTTTGACACGTATTGTACTGGATTCCAATCGGGCAAGAAGCGATCGCAATTTCCCAAAAACACTTGCTCAAAAACCGCGATTCGATTTAATATCTCCTGTAAGTAAGGGTAAGTGTGAGGGTTGCAGTAATCGTTTTCCCAGGTAGCAATTGCGATCGTGACATGTATCATGTGTTGACAGACGTTTTCAAGCTCGATTCCCAGCTTGTATGGCACACCGACGAGCTTCCAAAAAACATAGACGCCATAGTACTACCAGGTGGCTTTTCCTATGGGGACAGGCTCAGGGCCGGAGTCATTGCAGCGCATAGCCCAATCGTAGCACAGGTAAAAAAAATGGCGGAAAAAGGAATGCCAATCTTGGGCGTTTGCAACGGATTCCAAATATTGACAGAGTCTGGTCTCCTTCCGGGAGCGCTTTTGCGAAACCCTTCCCTGAGCTATATGTGTAAGTGGACTGAAATTATAGTAAAAAACAACAAGACTCCATTTACAAACAAATTCAAACTAAACCAGAGGATTCCAATCGCTATTGCTAATGGCGAAGGGCGTTATTATGCTGACAAGGAAACACTGCACCTTTTAAAGAAACACAACCAAATCGTTTTCACCTATGGTGAGGATGTAAACGGCGCTACGATGAGGATTGCCGGAGTGTGCAACAAGGAGGGAAACGTCGTAGGCATGATGCCCCACCCTGAAAGATCCGCAGAACAAATCCTTAACCCGAAAAGCTCCAAACCTGCATCCATGATATTCGAGTCTCTCCTCAGTACCTTGGGTGTAACAGCATGAGCCTCACGCCACAGGAGTCTGAATATCTAGAAAAAAAGATAGGTCGAAAACCCAACCCTCTTGAACTTCAAATAGTCGCTGCGGAGTGGTCCGAGCACTGCTCTTACAAATCCTCAAAGAAATACCTGAAAACGCTTCCAAAGGAGGGAAAACGCGTAATCTCTGGACCGGGCTATGACTCTGGTGTCCTAGATGTAGGGAATGGGTACGTGGTAACAGTCCACATCGAGAGTCATAACCACCCTTCAGCAGTAGAGCCGTACGGTGGAGCCGCGACAGGCGTGGGCGGTGTAATACGGGACATTCTGTCTGCAGGTACGAGACCTATTGCGATACTTGACGGCCTTAGGTTTGGTGATATAGAAAAAGATACCCAGGCAAGATGGCTCTTCAAGAATGCGGTTAGGGGGATTGCTGATTATGGCAATTGCCTTGGGATTCCCACTGTGGGCGGAGAGGTGGAGTTTGACAGGAGCTTTACGAACTATGCCTTGGTAGATGTAGCATGTGTTGGATTTGGTAAAAAGGAAAAGCTGATACAAAATAGGGCCGACATGGGGGACATTGTAGCCCTGCTTGGCGGCGCGACGGGTAGGGATGGAATCGGAGGGTCGCAATTTGCATCCGACAAACTCGAGTCCGAAAACCGCTCTGCGGTCCAAATACCTGACCCATTCATCGAGAAACTAGTAATCGAGGCCGTACTGGAGGCAAGAAACCAGGGATGCATAAAGGCCATGAAGGATTTGGGCGGGGGAGGACTTTCATGTGCTATTTCTGAGACTGCCGATGCCTTGTCAGTAGGAATAGACCTCGACTTATCGGCTGTACACAAAAGGGAGCCAGACATGTCTTCCATCGAACTCATGGTTTCAGAGTCTCAAGAGAGAATGCTGGTGATAACTCATCCTGAAAAACTCGATACACTAAAAAAGATTTGTGATAAATTCCGCGTGCCTCTTTCTGTCGTAGGTAAGGTTACCGAAGACAGGCTGATGCAGGTTAGCTCGGACAAGGGCCTCGAGGCCAAACTTCCAAGCAGCGTTGTTGCGCATGCCCCGCTCCTTGACAGGCCTTTTACCATGCCAAAATATCTCTCAGAGATAGCCTCGATAAAAAAGCCAAAGGCAAGAAACCTGTCCCAAATTTTACTAAAAATGCTATCAAATCCAAACATTGCTAGCAGGAACTGGGTTTACACACAATATGATCATGAGGTCGGAATAAGAACCGTGATAAAGCCCGGACAGGACGCCCCTGTTCTGAGGCTTGACAATGGGAAATTCCTTGCCATGAAGATAGATGGGAATTCAAAACATTGTTACTTGAATCCGAGGCAGGGGGTTATTGGATGCTTTGACGAGGCATGTAGGAATGTCGTCTGCACTGGCGCTACACCTATCGGGATGGTGGACCATCTTCAATTTGGGAATCCTGAGGATCCCGAGATATTCTGGGCATTCAAAGAATCGGTTGAGGGCATTACTGAATATGCGAAATTCTTTGAAATCCCATGTGTGGGAGGGAAGGTAAGCCTGTACAATGAGACCGACATCGGTCCTATCAAACCCACGCCGCTTATAGGGGTACTTGGCCTCATCGAAGGAAAACCCCTCATGCCTGAAAAAGCACAAGGCGGAGACCTGCTCCTCTTGGTGGGTGTGACAAAGGATGAGATGGGAGGTTCTGAATATTATGAATACATACACGGAATTGTTGGCGGCAAATGTCCCACGGTTGATTTGAAATCATCAAAGGCAAACCAAGAGGCCGTACTAGAAATAATTGGTCAAGGACTGACAAAATCCGTTCACGACTGTTCAAAGGGCGGGCTTGGAGTTGCGGTTTCCGAAGTCAGCATTACAAGCGGTATAGGCTGCACCGTTTCACTCGACAAGGTACAGTCAGCAGGTCTTGCAGAGGACGATCTGTTATTCTCTGAAACCCATTCTAGGTTCTTGCTAGTTGTAGATCCATCTGGGGTAAAAAAGGTAGAATCAATCCTTGAAAAACACGGGACGGTTCATTCCTTTATAGGAAAGTTTTCGGGCAGCAAAATTTCATTTAGGATAAAAAATAGGACAGTTGCTAGCGTAAGGGTTGATAAGGCACAAGAAAAATGGATAAACTCGTTGGGGTCGTTGGTAAGCCATGGTTAAGGAAAATTGTGGGGTAGTTGGAGTCTTCAGCCTTGACGGTACTAACGTTATTCCAATGGTAATAGATGCTTTGCGGGCGCTTCAGCACCGAGGTCAGGAAGCCTGGGGTGTGGCAGTACCGAAAAAGCAACCATACAAGCAACTAGGCCTAGTTTCCTCGGCAGTTTCGGAATTTGACAAGATTACGCGGGATTATAATTCACCTGCAGCTATAGGGCATGTAAGATACTCAACTATGGGAAAGAGTAATCTGGAAAACGCGCAACCATTGAAAGTGCGAGACCTATGCATTGCCCACAACGGAACAATTTCCAACGTGGAAGAACTTGCAGGAATGGTGGGCGGGTGCACTTTTACCCCGCAAAACGCAAGTGACACGCTAGTTGCCGCACAGAGGCTTGTTTCACTCATGGCCGATAACGGGAAACTTGGGAGTGCTCTTTCCATTCTCAAAAATGAGATGATAGGATCATTTTGCTTCACTTTCGTGTCAGATGACAATGCGGTATATGCTGCAAGGGACCCGCGAGGGTTTAGACCCATGGTAATAGGGTACAGGAAGGATAACAACTCCTACATCGTGGCTTCCGAATCAGTCGCCCTTTCTGCGGTGGGGGCACAGCTTGTCAGAGATGTCAAACCCGGAGAGCTGATAAAAATAAGCAATGCGGGACTCGAGTCCGAGATGTTTTCTGATGAAAAAAAGCCCGCCCACTGCTCCTTTGAGTTTACCTACTTTGCTCATCCCTCAAGCGTGATGGAAGGCTCCAATATCTATCTGGCTAGAAAAAGGATAGGACAGTTTCTTGCACGCAAGTTTCCGATAAAGGACGCGGAAATCGTGGTTCCTGTTCCAGATTCGGCAAGGCCCGCGGCATTAGGCTACGCCCAAGAACTTGGCATACCGTTCGAGGAGGGACTGCTAAAGGACAGGTACAGCAGGAAAGGTCCTCTCCGAAGCTTCATTGAACCACATCAGAGTGACCGTGTTGAAATCAACAGGTGGATAATCCCAATAACCCAAGTAATCAGCGGCAAACATGTTGTGGTGGTTGACGACAGCCTAGTAAGGGGCACAAGCTCAAAGGCAATAATCAAGGCCCTAAGGAGGGCAGGTGCAAGAAAAATAAGCATGGTGATTACGTTTCCGCCTATCAAGTTCCCATGTTATGCGGGAATAGACTTTCCATCACAAGATGAACTTGTGACATTTCTTGGAGATGGAAAAGACTACACCGAGGAGGAGATCACAGAGAGGGTAAGGCAGCTTGTGGGGGCAGACTTTCTTGGGTATAATGATTCAAAGAACCTGGCAGACGCGGTAGGAATGGATCATAACTCCATGTGCTTCACTTGCTACTCCGGGGACTATTCTACTCTGGGAATAAAGCCTACCTTCAAGAGTAGGGCCGAAATCAAGGGTGAATGAGTTTGGAACTTGCCTTTGTCCTTGTAAAATCTAAGATGGGACACGAAATGGAAGTAATGCATGATCTTCTAAATATTGATGGAGTAAAAGAGGCGATGGGCACCTATGGGCAGTATGATGTTTTCGTCAAAGTTCAGGTTCCCACGAGGAAAGAAGTTGAAAGGATCATCACTCATGAGATACGCAAAATACCAAACGTAATATCGACTACAACCCTGCCGGTAATCCCGGGGCAGGGGAAAAAATAATCCTGCCGCTCTATCTCCTGGGGAAATCCCCTAGGCACAAAATTTCTATCAACTTAAATCCTAGGTAGTCGAAGGACGGCTGGTTGAAGTTTTTACGCTCAGGGAAGGTAAAAGACATTTACGAGATTGACAACGAGCATGTCTTGTTCCATTTTACGGATAGGGTTTCGGCATTTGACGTGAAATTTCCCACCCCAATACCTAGGAAAGGCGAGGTTTTGTGCAGGTTTGCAGAGTTTTGGTTCAACAAACTTCCTGTCAAGAATCACTATGTAAGGACAGAGTCAAAGGACAAAATTGTTGTAAAAAAGATGCAAATGATTCCTATAGAATGCGTGGTACGCGGTTACTTTTATGGAAGCCTAGTACAAAGATGGAAAGACGGACAGGTGCGGCTGCCTGAAGGATCTGATGCCAGGCTTGCCGCAAAGCTCCCAAGGCCATTTTTTGACCCTACTACAAAATCCGAGTCACATGACATCCCCATAACAAGGGAGGATGCCCTGAGGATGAACCTTGCCAGGCCTGAAGAGTATGACTGGCTTGAAAAAACATCTGTTTTCATTTACCAAAAAATGTATGAAATCGCCGACAAGGCTGGCTTCATTCTAGCTGACCTAAAGCTGGAATTTGGAAATCTCAATGGGGAGATTGTTTTGGGCGACTCGATTGGCCCGGATGAGTATAGGATGTGGCCAAAGGAATCCTATGAGGTGGGTAAGATACAGGAAAGCTATGACAAGCAGTTGCTGCGTGACTGGCTTTCTGCACATGGCATACAAAAAAAGTTTGAGGAAGAAAGGAATCTGGGCAAGGAGCCTGTGGCACCACAGTTGCCCGCGGAACTTTGCGCGGAATTGTCATCTAGATACGTGACCTCATTCGAGCGAATAGCCGGAACCCATCTTTAACTCGAATTCTATTCTGGGATCAACCGTCATAACCATTACCTGCGGCTCATTTTGACCATTGCTAGGGGAACTATTTCCCCAAAAATGCTTTTTTTAGTATTTTCTAGTTTTATCATACCGTTACCAAATGCATAGTACTGATACTAAAATTATTGTTACAATGTAATATCTATCATAGCATAGGTATGTGGCTAGTAGTAAATTGTGGGAATTAGGAACGGTCGGATGAGGTTTGTATCGTGAAAAAAAATTATGTATCGAAACAACAAATTATGATCTCGTGATCTTTTAGGTCCAATCGAAACTGAAAATAAGAAATGTCCACTTTACTACAAAAAGAAATCAAAGTAAACAAAACACTCGCTACCAACATAGAGCAAGCAAAAGCACTTGATGACTATGCAAGAATTAGGATCCTCCAAATTCTATACCATAAACAGCTTTCCACAGAACAGATTGTGGGTGAGCTGCACAAGGAGGGATACAAGAAGGCAACGACTACGATTCGACACCACCTTGACGTCCTAAAAGAAGCTGGATTGATTGAAATCGTCAAAATGGAGGAAATCCGAGGGGCGGTACAAAAATACTATGGAACCACGGTAAAAGTATTGGGACACAAACTGCCTCCAAATTTTGAAAACGAGTTTTCAAAAGCAATAACTGACGCTTCGGTGAAACTTGAAAAAGTCATAAAAAACATAGCTCAAACGACAGGACCTAAGATTAAGAAAAAAAATAATGCAAAAAATATGGCGGAGCCAGGTTATGAAGAATATCTGCTAGTGGAAATAATGAATAGGGCGATGACGAGGGTGTTTGAAGGAAACAACCTACAACTACAGAAATAATCAGGTAACGTCAATTACAAAAATTGCTTGGACGTCTGGATCTCTCAACAACCGGATCATTTCCCTTGGCAGTGCGTCAGAGGCGGCATCGCAATTTGTTGCGAGTGTTCTTGGGCAGGTAAAAGCACTCTTTCTAATCACGATATCGTGGGGATTGGTCAGGCTGAGCCTTTCGTCCCCCCTGCCTGTGATAGTAAACGAATAGTCCATAACCTTGATTGTGCACCTGACGGTGGCTTTTGAATTTTGCAGCAATGCCTTCATTTTTTCGGGAAGGTCGTTGCACCCAGCGCTTGCTCTTACTCCGACTATGCAGTCACCATTTGTGGTAAGGTGTGATTCTGTTGTTATTTCGATTGTTTTGGGATGTAGTGATCTGACGTTTTCATGACCATAGAATGGGATCTCAAAATGCATGATCAGCTAGTTGTATAAACTTAAATTAAACCTTCAAAGGAGGAATTCTGAAATGCTTCCAGCAGCTGCAGGTTATGATAGAGCGATTACTGTATTTTCTCCTGACGGAAGACTTTACCAAGTTGAATATGCCATTGAAACCGTAAGACGCGGTACTCTGGCAATAGGAGTAAAGAGCAAAGACGGCATTGTTCTGGCAGTAGAGGAAAAGCCAAGAAAACTACAGAATTCTGAGATTACGCAAAAAATATTTCAGGTTGATGATCACATAGGAGTAGCCGCCGCAGGATACATACCGGATGCCAGATCGCAGGTAGATAACGCAAGATTCTTCTCGCAGAGCAACCGTATGATATATGACGAGCCAATCGAGGTGGAATCGGTAGCAAAACACCTTGCCGATCAGTGTCAGCAGTTCACTCAATATGCAGGCGTTAGACCATTTGGCGTAGCATTGATAATTGCGGGAATTGACAAGAGCGGCAGCACCATTTTCCTAACGGACCCAAGCGGAACATACATCTCCTACGATGCCGTTGCTATAGGTGCAGGCTCTGACCAAGTAACAGAATATCTTGAGAAATACTACAAGAAGGACCTTTCATTTGAAGACGCAGCCGCATTGGCAATAGAATCCATCTATCTTGTAAGCGAGGAAAAAGACGGTATAAAACATATCAAGATGGCGCAGATCCTCAATGAAACCAAAGTAATGACAAGGACTCAGGAGAAGGACATAGAAAAATACGCTGCCAAGGCCAAGGAAAACTTTACCAAACGACAGCAGAAATAGCTGCGAGAACTAGTGTTTTATAATCCGGGGGGTTGTTTTCATCATTGAAAATTTCGATTGCAATCCCAGATTCGTCGCTGATGGAAGAGCCTTCTGCCCTTGACAAGTCTCTAAAGATATCACAGATAGCCCGTGCCTGCGCAATATTTCGAGTAGGGACGGTATATCTGTATCATGAAGCAGATGGGAGGGATAGGGACAGGTCGCTTTTGCGAACTTTGTTGCGCTACATTGAAACTCCGCAATATCTGCGTAGGACAATGTACAGGAAGTCAGAGGAGCTCAAGTTTGCAGGAACCCTAAGCCCACTCAGGATTCCATCACATGTACAGACCCCTGATCCAAAAAAGATACGGGCTGGGGATATACGCGACGGCGTAGTGGTGTATGCACGTGGAAACAAATATCTCGATCTGGGATTTGAGCAGTTGGTTCCATTCCATGGGCAGGAGGAGGAGGGAAAGAGGGTAACAGTCCAGTTCAAGGAAGGATTTCCGAATTTTTCCCTAAAATCTATTCGAAGAGAGGAGATCAAACAATACTGGGGGTATGAAGTACGCGAATCATCAAGCCTTGCCAACCTGCTTTCGAATTGGAAGTCTGCAGTAATCTTCACCTCGCGGAAGGGCAAACCTGTCCACAAGGGACAGAGACTCTTCCACGACATCTCTGATTCCGAAGTCCTTGTTGTGTTCGGATCGCCAAAAAGAGGCGTACATGAAATCATGGGCAAGGCACTTGGCAATGTCCCGCATTCACAAGTCCTCAACTTCTTCCCAGACCAGGCGACTGAAACCGTCAGGCTGGAGGAGGCCATACTGGGAACACTCGCGATCATAAACTTACTTTCGCGTAACTAAATAGTGGAACCGGGTTTCACAGGGTATTGAATAACAAAAGATTTTTGAAGTTTGCAATTATGGCTGGATTGGCGGGAATTGTTATTGGAAGTCTTGTTATCATAACTCAACTTGTGCATTTTTTATAAAAACTTAAAGTTTTACAAAAAAATATTCGGAAGTTCTATTTTCTAATAATAGACTTATAATGGGGTACTCGACATTTAGCGTTTATCAATGGGCCATAGGAAGCATAGTCAGCCAAGGCGGGGAAGCCTTGCATATTTGCCAAGGGCAAGAGCGAAGAGCATGGAGGCAAGGATACGCACTTGGCCAGATGCAAAGTCCCCTGAACCAAAACTACTGGGGCATGCCGGATTCAAGGCGGCATGCATGCGCATCGCAAGCATTGATGATCGCGAAAAAACCCCCAACTTTGGAAAACAGCTTGTAAGCCTTGGAACCGTGATAGTTACCCCTCCCATGGTCATAATTGGGATTAGGGGATATTCGAAGGACAGGTATGGGTATGATTCAAGTTTTGACGTTTATGCAAAGGACTTGCCAAAGGAGGTATCAAGACTTTTCAAGACAAAGCATGACGAAAAAAGTCTAGAGAGAGCAGAAAAATCTCTTGGACACATCGAGGAACTCTATGCTATCGCATGTGTGACGCCAAGACATGCAGGGCTTGAACAGAAGCGTCCGTTTGTCTTTGAAGTGGCAGTAAAAGGAGGAGACATTTCAAAACAATTTGCGTTCCTCAAGGAACTTTTGGGCAAGGAAGTAAAAATCGACCAAGTCTTCCAAAAGGGAGCAGAGGTAGATGTCGCAGCAATCAGCAAAGGAAAGGGATTCGAGGGCCCAATCGCAAGGTGGGGCGTTAAAAAGAAGCAACACAAGTCAAGAAAAAGCGTAAGGGCACTTGGTACTCTTGGACCAATCAGTCCTGCAACAATCATGTATACGGTGCCAAGAGCAGGACAGCGAGGCTTTCATCAAAGAATACAGTACAACAACAGGATAATGATAATGGGAAATTCCGAGAACGAGGAATTCAAGGTTAATCAGCCCGGAGGGTACAAGCATTTCGGAGTAGTAAAAGGCGACTATGTGATTCTGCGCGGATCAGTCCCAGGCACATACAGCAGACTTGTAAAGCTCAGAGCACCGGTGAGGCCCAAGCTGGCAAAGGTAGCCCAGCCAAAGATTCTAGAGGTAATGATATGAAAGCACCAGTTCTTTCAGTTTCCGGTACAAAGGAAGGCGAGGTTGAACTTCCACTTGTTTTCAACACTCCAGTAAGGACCGACCTGATTCACAAAGCGTACATTCATCTTGAATCGCATGGATTCCAGAGACAGGGAAGGTATCCAAACGCAGGCATGGATGTCGTTGCAGAATCAAACAATCCTCCTACGGGACACCATGCTGCAAGAGTTGCTCGTATGCGTGGAGGGGGAGGTGGAAGACAAGGCCAAGGTGGAGGAGTCGCAATGGTAAGAAAAGGAAGACAAGCGCACCCTCCGGTGGTTGAAAAAATCGTTTACAAGCTACTCAACAAGAAAGAAAACAGGCTTGCATTGTGCTCTGCAATAGCAGCCACATCATCTGCAATGTTTGTAAAACTTAGGGGTCACAACGTTGGAAAAATCGAATCATTCCCAATAGTTGTGTCTGACCAGATAGAGTCAGTTTCAAAATCAAAGGAACTTTCCAAGATTTTCGATTCCTTGCACGTATCAGACGACCTTGCAAGGCTTGAAAATAGGCTCAAGCGCCGTTCCGGAAAGCCACAGTTGCGTGGGAGGAGTACAAAGGTTGGCAAGAGCGTCTTACTTGTGGTAAAAGACTCAAAAAGCCTCTCCAAGGCATGCGGCTCGATACCGGGAGTGGATGTAGTGGAGGCAAAGAACCTGAGTGTACTTGATTTGGCACCTGGTGCCAGGCCTGCTAGGCTGACAGCATTTTCAAAAGGGGCGTTAGAAGAAATTGGGAAGCTGAACTCGTCCCATCTAGAACTAATGGTGACTATCCAATGAATGTGGAAGAAGCAACTCACATCATACTCAAGCCATATGTGACTGAAAAGACATTTGCCTTGGTTGAAAACGAAAGCAGGATATGCTTCTTGGTTAGGGAGAACAGCTCAAAGCCAAAGATTGCCGAAGCAATAAAGGTGCTTTACAACGAAACCCCGATGGGAGTAAACGTATGCAGGACAGTTTACGGCAAGAAGGCGTTTGTGAAGTTTGAAACCATAGAAAAGGCAAGAGATCTTGCTACCAAGATAGGAATGCTATAATATGGTCATTCGTGAACCCACTCAGATAAAGGTGAATGTATTTGGTTAAAGAATTCAAATATCGCGGAATTTCAGTCGAGGAGCTGCAAAGCCTGTCGCTTGAGAATCTCTTCAAGCTGCTTCCGGCACGGGCAAGAAGGTCACTTACTAGGGGTATCACCGACGACAAAAGGAAGCTTCTGGAAGAGACCAAACTTGCAAAGGCAGGCAAGCTTAAGACGCCAATCAAAACACACCTTCGTGACGTAATAATTCTGCCCTATATGGTAGGGTTGAACATCAACGTATATTCAGGTAAAGAATTCAAGCCAGTGGATGTCAAGCCGGAGATGGTAGGGCACTATCTTGGCGAATTTGCTATGACAAACAAGCGCGTCGTACACGGAGCACCCGGTGTGGGAGCATCGAGGTCCAGTTTGTATGTGCCATTAAAGTGATCATTATGCATTTTGGATATTCTTTTCAAAACTATGACAAGACAAAACACGTCCGTGCATCCTTGAGGGAAAAAACCATCTCCCACAAGCACGCAAGGGAAATTGCCGTAACAATAAAGGGAATGTCCATAGAAAAGGCAAGAAATTACCTCCAGGCGGTGGTCAACTTAGAAAGGGCAGTGCCATTCAGGAGATATAACAACGAGGTAGGACACAAGGCAGACACCGGAGTGATGTCTGGAAGGTATCCGAAGAAAGCGGCTACTGAATTCTCACGCCTTTTGGATAATCTTGAATCAAACGCGGAATATAGGGGCATGGACCTCGACAGGCTGAAGATTGTCAATGCGACAGTACACAAGGGGAGAAAGATTGAGCGGTTTACTCCTCGTGCTCAGGGAAGAGCGACCCCGAAGGTAGACATTCTGACACACGTGGAGCTAGTTGCTCAGGAGATTTGAAATGTCATCTGTAAAAAACGTAATTCAAGACAGCTACAAACTCATGCTTCTGAAGGACTATCTAAGAAGCGCCATAAAAGAAGCTGGCTTCTCGGCAGTTGACATACAGAAGACTCCGACAGGTACGCGGGTCGGACTCCATGTCACAAGGCCGGGAATCGTGATAGGTAGGAAAGGAAGTGGCATACGTGATCTTACAAAAGTTTTGGAAAAGGACTTTGGACTCAAGAGTCCTCAGATTTCAGTAATCGAGATTCCGCGCCCGGAGCTTGAACCTAGCGTAATGTGCAATAGAATGTCGCAACACCTAGCAAGAGGAACGGCGTTTAGAAGGGCAGTAATGTGGACGCTGCAGACGATAATGGATGCAGGGGCAATGGGGGTACAAATTACGATTTCTGGCAAGCTTAGAGGAGAACGCTCATCTTTTGAAAAACACAGCAAAGGGATACTGCCACGTGCGGGATACCAGGCAGGAGTGGTAGTTGCAGAAGACATTGCGCACGTAGAAACAAAGATGGGCCTTATCGGGGTCAGGATAAGAATTGCAAGGAAGGAACGACACGTGCCTGAATTCGAACTTAGAACGGCAAAGGAGATGGCCGCAAGGCGTGCAGCAGCTGGCGAAGGGAAAGAAATTGCGCCTGAGGAACTCGACGAGTCAAAGATTGATCACACTAAACCACGAACAGAAAGCGAGGAAGTAGCAAGAGAGGAAGAACTGATCGAGAAGGTCGAAACCTTCGAAGAGGTAGAGGAGGAACTCAAGTAATGACTCGCCTGAAGATGAAGACCGTGCGCGAGCTCAACGAGACCGACCTAAAAGATAGGCTTGACCAACTCCGCTCTGAACTTACAAAACTTCGAATAGAATCATCCAAGGGAACGTTGAGAAAAGATAGTGGAAAGGTAAAACCGCTGCGAAGGGATATCGCGAGGGTTCTAACTAGGCTAAACGAGTTGAAAAACAAATGATTACGAGAGAAAACATATCTTCACACGAGCTCATTGGCACACGTGCTCAGATAGTACAATCAACCAATCAAGAGATTGTAGGCATTACGGGCAAAATCGTTGACGAGACAAAATTCATGTTCGCCCTTGACACTGGCAAAGCAATCAAGAGATTCCCAAAAGGGATCTCGGTCTGGAAATTCTCCTTCGTAAATGGCGAGGCAGAAATAGATGGGACTAAATTAACCAAGAGATCCTATGAAAGGATGGGAGTAAGAGCATGACAAGAAACATTGGCCTTCAGGTCCAATCTCCAAAAAGCGAGTGCAAGGACGAAGACTGCCCGTTCCACGGAACGCTCAGCATCCGAGGCAAGTTGATCCAGGGAAAAGTCGTGAGTGCAAAGGCACCGAAAATGGTCGTAGTCCAACAGGAGGCGCCAAAATTTGTGCCAAAATACAAAAGGTACGCGCGTAGCCAAAGCAAGATTCATGCACATAGGCCACTTTGCATTGATGTTAAAGAAGGCGATATCGTTCTTACCGCGGAATGCAGGCCGCTTTCAAAAAGCGTGTCTTTTGTTGTAGTTGAGGTCGTATCATAATGGCGGCAACAAAGAGCCGTGCAGTATCTGCAAAAGGAGTCCAGGAATTCCGACCATATGTAACAAGGGCCCTGCCGCTTGGCGCTCAAGTAGTCTGTGCTGACAACACGGGTGCTAAGATATTGGAGATAGTAATGGTACAAAAGACAAAGACTAGGGTATCTAGATACCCGTCTGCAGCCGTGGGTGATTTTGTAAATGTAGTGGTAAAGAAGGGGCCAGGAGAGCTGAGGGGCCAGATTTTTGGCGCAGTAATTATCAGGCAAAAATATCCAGTTCACAGATTAAGCGGTGTTAGAATAACATTCGAAGACAATGCTGCAGTCCTAGTTACTCCAGAAGGGGAGATCAAAGGTACTGAGATAAAGGGACCTGTAGCCGTAGAAGCCTCTGAAAAATGGCCAAGGATTGCAAACTTGGCATCGATGGTGGTATAGCATGAAGCCGTCAAATATGAGAAATAGGATGGTTTACCTTGCTCCATTGCACTTTGTAAGCAAGCAACTTGCAGCTCCACTCTCTGAGGAACTACAAGAGAAATATCACCAGAGCAGCGCAAGAGTAGTTGAAGGAGACAGCGTAAAAGTACTCCGGGGCGAATTCAAAGGGATAGAGGGCAAAGTAACAAGCGTCTCCACTGAGAAACGCGGCGTGGCAATTGAGGGAATCAAGCGCGAGAAGCTCAAGGGAGGAAACGTGGACATTTACATCCATCCTTCAAAAGTAATGATTACTGCACTAAATCTGGAAGACAAGTGGAGGCAGAGCCGTCTTGAGGGACAAAAGCCAAAGGCCGAGAAGCCAAAGCAGGCAGAAGCCCCACAGGAGGCACCAAAGCCCAAGGAACAGAAGGAGAAGAAGGAGCAAAAGCCGAAACAAAAAGAAACAAAAGCAGCTGAAAAAACTGACAAGGCAGAGAAAAAATCTCAAAAAACAACAAAGAGTGATAAATAATGGTTAGCATTTCAGGAAGCAAGAAACTAAAAAGACAGATGGCCCCGCTGTTCTGGGGAATTACAAGAAAGGACAAGAGGTTCGTAGTAACGGTCAAGCCAGGCGGGCACAAAAAAGACCATTCTATCCCTACTGCAGTTTTTGTGCGTGATACCATCAAACTCGCAAACACACTCCGAGAGGCAAAGTCTGTCATATATGGAGGGAAGATCAAGGTAGACGGCGTAACCCGAAAGTCGCTTCACCATGGCATAGGGCTCATGGATGTTGTCGAGATGCAAGGCGTACCCGAAATTTACAGGCTTGTACCAAAGGATCTTACCGTGCTCAAGCCAATTGCGATAAACGCATCTGAAAAAACAAAGAAACTGCTAAAGGTTACAAAAAAGGTCACAATCAAAGGCAAGAAGACCCAGATAGGATTCCATGACGGCAGAAATCTGATATCGGATGCTAAAGTGAGCGTTGGGGATACATGCGTGGTACAAGTACCAGAAACAAAGATTCTCGACATTGTCAAACTGGAGAAGGGGACACAGGTTATAGTAACAAGCGGTGTAAACGCAGGCAAGATGGGAAGGGTGGCAGAGATGAGGGAAGGAACATTCGTATTGCCCAAGCGTGCGCTAATCGACATCGATGACAGGCAGATTGAGGTTCCATCCGAATCAATAATGGCCGTAGGAAAGGACAAACCGGTAATACAAATTCAGTGATAGATATGTCGCAAAAAATAGAATCCGCAATGAAAAAGATTTCAGTTGCAAAGGTAGTGCTGAATATGGGTGTGGGCAAGTCAGGAGAGCCTATAGAAAGAGCAAAGCGCGCACTGGAACAGATTGCAGGACAAAAGCCGTCTACACGAAATGCAAAAGCGACGCAAAGAGACTGGGGAGTCCACAAGGGTGAACCAATCGGTGTTGCAGTAACGTTGAGGAAGCAGCCTGCCATTGATCTCATGAAAAGACTGTTTGCTGCAAAAGGAAACCAGATCAAGGGTTCGTCGTTTGATGAATTCGGCAATGTATCCTTTGGCATAAAGGAGCACATAGACATCCCGGGAGTAAAATACGATCCAAACATAGGAATTGTGGGTCTTAACATTTCAATATCACTGACAAGGCCTGGCTTTAACATACGGGTGAGAAGCAAGCACAAGGCAAGCGTAGGATATGGGCACAGGATAACCTCGGTTGACGCAAAGGAATTTCTTACCCGTGAGTTTGGAATACAAGTGGTATAATATGGCAAAAAATAGGGATTACAAGATTACTGGCAGGAAGGAACACAAGTTTGGCAAGGGCTCCAGATGGTGCAAAAGATGCGGTGATTACAATGCTGTCATACAAAAATATGATTTAATACTATGTAGGCGATGCTTTAGAGAAGTGGCTACTTCATTGGGGTTCAACAAGTTTAGGTGAGAAAGATGCCGGCAACAAACATACTAGCAAACATGTTCGTGACGCTGTACAACAGCGAGGCGCGAAGAAAGGGAGAATGTGTAGTTCTGCCTACTTCCACGCTTGCAACAGAAGTTCTCAAAACACTTCAGAACCACAGCTACATTGGAGAATTTGAGCACGTTGACGACAAGAAGGGCGGCAAGTTCAAGATACAACTATTGGCAAAGATAACAAAGTGTGGTGCAATCACGCCCAGGTTCAAGGTAAGCAAGGGAGGCTACGCCAAGTGGGAGCAGCAATACCTGCCATCCTACTCTAGGGGAATGCTGATAGTAACGACGAACCAGGGAGTAATGTCTCACCATGAAGCAGTCCAGAAGGGAATTGGAGGTCTATTGATAGGATATGTCTACTGAGCAAGTTGAGATACACGAGGCCAAGATTGAGGTCCCTGACAAGGTAAAGGTAAGCGAGAGTCACAGGATCCTGAGCGTAGAAGGTCCTCTTGGCAAGACAAGGAAGAACTTCAAGAAAATCCCCGTGGAATTAAAGATAGACGGTAAAAGCATAACGATAAAGTCCCAAGGCACGCGCAAAAAGGACTACGCCATTTTCAAGACAGCCGAGTCTCTTGTCAATACTCTCATCAAAGGAGTCCAGACTGGCTATACTTTCAAGATGAAAATAGTATATGCGCACTTTCCAATCACGGTTAAAGTCAAGGACGACAACATCCATGTTGAGAACTTTCAGGGAGAGCGTGCACCGCGAGTATCAAAAATTTTTGGAAGCACAAAGGTTGTTCCAAAGGGAGACGACATCCTCATCACCGGGCCGGTACTGACTGATGTCTCACAAACAGCTGCAAGCCTCCAACAGAATACCAAGGTGAAAAACAAGGACTCGAGGGTTTTTCTGGATGGAATTTATCTTTTTGAAAAACACGACGGAATCGAAAAATAACCTCAGCAAGGATTAAATCGGCTTATCCTACGAACAAGTCTGTTGCCGCCCTAGCTCAGCGTGGTAGAGCAGCTGACTGTTAATCAGCGGGTCGTCAGTTCAAGTCTGACGGGTGGCGCTTTTTATATTTCTAAATTCGAATTCTGAAACATTAGTTTTTGCACATCGTAGGTCAGCACCCATGAACAGTACCCGTCGTCAGGCACATATTTCTAAATTCGAGTTTAGAAATATTGTTATCCGATCACATTTTGGTTCATTCTATTAGACTGTATAGATCTAATACCGATCGCTGCATAACCACACATGCAGGAGGTCCGCATTGGCCAGAACAAGACGCGCAAATAGGTATTGCGTGGATTGTGGGGGAAGACTGGTGTACTATCCACGTCTTTCGAACCCAAAGGCCCCAAACGAATACAGGGTCCTGGTTTATGCATGCCCCGACTGCACTAAAGATTTTGACAAGCCAAAGATGTTTTCCATTCGGAGAAACGTGGTAGAAGAACCAATCGAGACCGTGGAGATAGAGATAGTTCAGGCAAGAGAAAAGATCCCAGAGACCATAAAATCCACCTGAAAAAACTAGCAAAAAACCCAAGTATGACTTGGGGGGAGTCTAGATAAGATGCGAGTATTTTACACCCAGAAGCTTGAGAACCTGCTCGAAACCATAGAGTTAACGGACTGGAGGCAAAGACTCCGAGAACCACTTACCTACAACGAGCAATCGCTTTCAGACAATTGGAAATATTGTGCGCTTGGGGAGAGAATAAGACGGGAGGGAAGGGACCTTGAGAGGGTAAAGGACCTCAATCCAGAGGCCATAAAACTGGGCTTTGACTTTGCCAACGCAGTAAAGAGGAGGGACAGCACTGCTGCCTTGGAGATTCTGGAGCAGATTGAAAGACTGCCATCAATATGGCACGATGAACCCTAGCTAATTGGGGCTTTTTGTCATTTTTTGTCTTTTTGTAGGGTGGTCGGACACTCCGAGGTCTAAGTTTCTTGTAGGCTAATTTTCTGACAACCGGCTAAAACTAGGGCCAGAAATTGACCATTTTTTCGGTAAAAAAGGGCCAAAAACACGGGGTTTAGCTTTCATGCATGGTATTTTGTAATCTGGGAACCCTTGCCGGGCAATGGGGGTGTTTTGACCCTTGGCTGCTAATGGTACGCACAAGTGTTAAACCCCCCCTAAAAATCGCGGTTTTTGAAAAAATCACCTTCCTCGTAAAATGGCGCAAATGCAGAGGGGTTTAACCATCAGGCATGGATTGAAAAAAGCGCAAATTTTCAAGTAACACTGGCATTTTGGGGGCTGGAGGGCAAAACTGTTTCGGGTTTTCGGGATATTTTGGCGAAAAAAGGGGGGTAAAAATAGCCCCAAGGGGCAAGAAGATCTGGGTAAAATGGTCCTTTGTCACAAATGTTCTGAGGAAAAACATGGGGAATGCATGGGAAAAGCAGGGATGTTTGATTGCGACTGCAGCCATTGTGGCGGCAAAGCCTGAATCTTGATCCCTGCAAAAATCTGACCTTAACCCTTTCGTAACCCTTGGCATTTGTTCACGCAAACCCGGAGTATTCCACGACTCGAAGTATGTTATAGTTCAGGTCATGCGTGGGTGATTATCTTCCCAGTAATCCCGTCTATCTTGACATATTTGGTATCAAGAATGTCATGGCCTGTGGTCACTGCAACTACCCAGAAATCTGACTTTTGCAAGGCCACTTCTTTCATTATTTCAAAACCCTGCATCGAGAGGAACTGTGCAGCTATGTACTTGGCATGAGCCTCATCTATTACAAGCGAAGCACCAGTCGTCATTGACTGTATGTGGTATCTTTCTCTTAAAAGTTCATGGTGAATTCAGTCCTGAAGAAAGTTCAGCAGTTCAAATCCTGATTTGCAGTAAAACTATGGATACAGAACTATTAGGCAAGTTTTTCTTTTCATGTTTGGCTTTCTCTCAGGCCTTGAATGCCGGCGACCCTGCAAATGGGCCTGTTGCATTTACTAGCACGTCAAGTAGGCGTCCATTCTTATCTCTAGATGTCTCAGAACTATGCGCGGAAATGGCATCGTGGCACCTTCTGGGTTTCCAAGGGGAGAACGTTGGGAGAATGTGTGAAAAGGAGTCATTTTGCCCCAGGAATTGAATTTTCCTGCGGTTGTGTAGATGAGTTGATCCCCACATTAAATAGATGGATTTCTTAAAAATTCACGATGGAAAAGTTTGAACTCAGGATTCCCATGAGCAAGAGGCCTACCGAGGCACAAATCAGGAAGCTTCAGGATTACTTTGCAGAAATGCCCCTGGAGGAGATCTTGGGCGGACTATATTTTGCCAAAAACAGGTGGGAAGCAAAGGATGCGGGCGTCCTCAAGGTGGGCAGGAAGAGCATCATAAAAAAGGAAGTCCACTCCATAACCTCCGAGCAGGCGCAGTGGAGGCTCAAAAACTGGAAGATGATGATTGCCAACTATAGAAGGCTTGGGTACAGCTATCCTACCATTTCTAGGATTAAGAAATTATTGTTGGAGCTTAGCAAAAAGAAGTCTAGATGACTTCGGGCCTTTTGGTCGTCGTAGCTAGTGTTGTAGGAAGGTCCGGAATGGATTGCCTTACCTGGCCTTCAAGTACGGCATGTGCCTCCTCCAGAATCTGGTTCGTTTCTGAACTCGAGGTCTCTACGGTGAAGGCATTGTCGGAATTCATGGATGCTCCGGCCATTATCTCGCCAAGGATGTTAGATAGGTCTTGCATCGAGGAGTTTGCCTCCGGCATGAGTCCGTTTAGCCCAGAGCCCAATCCCTTGATTATGGACATGCATGGGCTCAGCGTCACTACGACGTCTCCAAGCTCTGAGATTGTGTTGAGTCTGAGCTGAATCTGCTCCATGGCCAATTTGGCCCCCACGACCATGTTGGTCATCTTTCTAATCTCGTGAAGCTCAGTAGCGTAGGCGTTGGAATATGGTTTGTTCTGGCTTCGTACGGCCTCTACAACTTTTTTGAAGATAAAGTCGTCCTTTTCCTTAAGTTTTCGTGCTATGGAGTCAAGTTTTGAGATCTGAAGCTGCAGTCGTTTCTGTGCCTCGTCAATCTTTGGCCTCAGTGGGGCATCTGGCTTTACCTTGTCTATTACCTTTTGGGAGATGCTTTCCTTCTGTGTATTCCACCTGGCTGCAAAGTTCATAGTTGACTGAACCCTGATCTGAATATGGGTTTTAAACACTCGTGTTCTGTGATTTGTTGTAACTGCAGTTACAGGGGTATGGGGTTACAGAAATTGTCACATGGAGTTGATGTTCAATGTTTCAAAATTCGAATTTAGAAACATTAGATATCGACATGCCTAGCCAAAGGTGAAGGTGAATATCTGAAAGCCTTGCTTTGCAATCAGTGTAAGCGTGTGCTGTCCTGCCTCGGTAGAGGATACCAAGTTGTATAGCCTGTTATCAGAAATGTGGGCAGTCCCGTTTTGTGTGTCAAGGCCTGAATCATTCTGACTGATTGGCTGCCCATCAAGCAGTACCTGGACGTCCACCCCGGGCCCAGTTGCAACAATATGGACATCTTTTGCAAAGTAGGGAAGTACAATCTTGCCTGTCTCCGACGACAACTTCATGCTGTCGGAAAGATTCATCCAATCCCCCCCGAGGTAAAAATGATCCTGTTGCATGCTTGTGGGCAGAGAATAAGAGACTGTAAGGTTGGGATGAAAGCCTTCTTGGTTTCCAAGGTAGTTTCTGCCTGCTGCAAAATCGTAGCCGAAATAGAGCTCAGGGGTCTGCTGGTCTGAAAACTGGTGGGGTTGAAGGTCAACAAGCGACGTGTTGGCATCAATTCCAAGCCCAAGTGCCTTGGAGCGCTGGTCCAAGAGTGTCTGTATCGTTTTTTCTGTCTGATCATAATCTCCCTCCCCAAAGTGCACGTGCCTTATGTGTCCGGCATAATCCGTGATGTATTCTGCGGGCCAGTACCTGTTGCCAAACGCATCCCACGTTGCATGGTCGCTATCCAGTACCACGGGATATGTGACGTTGTACTTTTGTACTGCCATTCTTACATTGTCTATGTTTTTTTCAAACTCAAACTCTGGGGAATGGATCCCTACTATCAGCAGACCCTTGTCGGCATATTTTGCGTTCCAGTCCTCAAGATATGGCAGGGTGCGCAAACAATTGATGCAGCTGTATGTCCAGAAATCATAAAGCACCACTTTGTTTTTCATTGCATCCTTGAGCTCTGTAGGACTCGTGTTAACATAACCTGCGATTCCTACCAAATCTGGCGCAACAGGATACTTGCTTTCGTCCTGTGAACTAGCGTTGGTTGAAACTGACTGGGTCAGGACGGAGGTGTCAGAAGCCCCGGGCTTGTCAAGGGACATAAAGTATGCCGCGATTCCTGCAATTGCAACCACCACTATCACACCTGCAATCGCTGCATTTCTGATCTCTTTTCTCATGATATCACCCAAGAAGCGCGTTGTTTAGAAGTGGAAAGCTTGCTATGGCGGCCAGTTGGTTTGTGTAGACTAGTATCCCAAGCACTACTATGAGGGAGCCCATTATGATTGCATAATACTTTAGGTGCCTGCTCATTGATTTGATAAATCTGGTGAATCTGGAAAAGAACACGCCCATTAGAATAAAGGGCACTCCAAGACCAAGCGAGTAGGCAAGCAGCAGTACAAACGCATGGCCTGGTGAAGTCGCAGCCAGCGTCAAAATACTTCCAAGGATGGGACCAATGCACGGAGTCCAGCCCGTGGCAAAGGCAAGACCAAAGACAAACGAGAGGGGGTAGCTTGTATTTGCCCTGGTCGGGATTATCTTTTTTTCAAAGTTGAGGCGGGAAATTCTGGAAGAGAGCAGCATGAAGGCTCCGAATGCGATAATTATGACCCCGCCGACATGGTTAAAGTCTGAAAAGACCTTGCCAGTTGAACTTGACAGGACGCTGTTTAACACCACTCCAAGTATTGAAAAAACTACGGTAAACCCTGCGACGAAAAAGATTGTGTTGAGCATTATGTTGAGCCTGCTTGTGACTAGGTTTACCGTGCCGTTGTTTTTCTGAAGTTCTGTAAGCGTAGTGCCGGAAATGTAGGCAAGAAAGGCTGGAATCATGGGCAAGATGCAGGGTGCTAGAAAGGAACCTAGGCCCGCTACGACTGCAATGCCTACGCTTAGCTCAACCATGACGTAATTAGGTCTCTTTTTTTATTAATATCTTGTTCCAAATCTGCTCCAAATCGGAATCATGTGACTCCGAACTTTTTCCCGGCTTTTCCGAAAACCTCGATTGACCTTGCAATGCTGTCTGATGAAAGCCACGCAGTGACTGAAATCCGGATTCTTGCCTTTCCACGTCCTACAGTGGGATATCTAATTGGCTGGGCAAATATGCCGTTGTCGAAAAGATATCTTCCAAAACCCATCGCCTTTTTCTCGTCTCCTATTACAATTGGGATTATGTGGGTTTCAGAGTCTATGGCATACCCTGCTGATTCGAGCCCTCGTTTGACAAGGCCTGTGTTTTTCCACAGCTTGGTTCTTTGCCGTTCCCGCTCTGAATTGAATTTGTCAAGCGCTACCTGTACAAGGAAATTTGGCAGGGCGGAGGTGTAGATGAAGGACCTTGAGGTGTTCACCGCAAGGTCTATGACTTCTTTTGTAGAGGCAGCATAGCCGCCAAACGCCCCGAGGCCCTTGCTTAGGCTGCTTATGTATATGTCGACCATTCGGGCAACGCCAAAGTGGGCGCCAGAGCCGCGCCCGTCTGGCCCTGCAACAAAGTCACCATGGGCGTCGTCAAGTATGAGAAAGGCACCATGCTTTTTGCACAGTTCTGTTATCTGATCAAGCTTTGAAAAATCCCCGTTCATGGAGAAAATCCCCTCTGTAACGACGAACTTGCGGCGTGATTTTTTCCTGATCTTCCTTTCGAGGTCGCGCATGTCATTGTGGTGATAGATGATTTTTTTCGAGTGGCCAAGTCGGCACGAATCTATGATGCTTGCGTGGTTAAGTTCGTCGCTAAGGACCATGTCTCCCTTCTGCGGAATTGCGGAGATCATACCCAAGTTTGCCATATAGCCGGTGGGAAATACAAGAGACGCTTCCTGATATTTGTGCCGGGCAAGCCGGGACTCGAGTTTTTCAAAAACCACGTCGTTTCCGGATACAAGCCTTGAGCTTGATTGGAGCTGGGAACGCGGCAGGGCGGTAAGGCCGAGGCCTAGGTAGTCATTTGAGGAAAAGTTGACGAGTTTTCTTTTTCCAAAAAATATGTTCTCACCTGATACTTTGTTTGGATGGAGCCTTCTATACAGGTCGCGCTTTTTTATTTCCTGCAGCCTCGAGTGTATGAATTCGAATTTAGGCTTCAAGGCCTATCTTTGATATCATTTCAAAGTCATTTGATGGAACGTTTCCGCCGATTGTCAAGTATCCGCCTGTTATGATGCCATTTGCGCCACCAAGCAGGGCTTTCTCCTGCTCGCTTGAGAGATAAACCTCACGACCTCCGGCAATCTTCAAGATTGTCCTTGGCATGAGGAACCGGAATATTGCAATTGTCCTGAGGATCTCTTGAAGGGGTAGCCTGTCTTGCGTTTGAAGCGGTGTTCCCTTCTGTGGGACAAGTATGTTGATTGGGCATTCCTCTGGGCTCAGCTTTGCAAGGTCAAGTCCAAGCTCTAGTCTCTGCATCCGTGTCTCGCCCATTCCGATTATCCCCCCACAGCACAGCTCAAGGCCTACCTTTTTTACGATAATGTTTGTGTTCATCCTTTCATCAAACGTGTGGGTGCTGCATATTTTGGAAAAGAAACTTCTCGAAGCCTCAAGGTTGTGGTTGTATCGCTTCACCCTCAGTTCCTTGAGCTTTTGGGCCATGCTTTCGTCAATAAACCCAAGGGAGCAGTTTACCTCGATGCCTACCTTGTCATTTATTTCCCTGATTATGTCGCAGATTTGCTCAAAATCATTTTTTGTCGGCCCTCGCCAGGCGCAAACTAGGCAGAAGCTCTTCACGCCGTCTTCTTTGGATGCCATTGCATTCTGTACAATCACATCCGCGGGCAAGAGCTTGTAAGTGTCGATGCCGCTTTTGTAAAATGCAGACTGGGAGCAGAACGAGCAGTCTTCTTGGCATTTTCCCTTCTTTGCATTGATAAGAGACTCCACGTCGACTAGGTTTCCACAGAATTTGCGTGTTATCTCGTTTGCCGCGTCGGATAGGAACTGTAATGATTCGTCAGGAATGTTGACAAGCCTTTCCGCTTCCTGGGAAGTGATTATCCCGCCAGACAAAACCTTGTCCTTGCAATTATCGATAAAATCGATATCTGTATTCACAGGTTGGATTTCTTTTCAATCTATTAATTAATATTGTCATAAAGGTAAACCGGGAGATTTGCATTGGTTTACAGTTACCTTAGCCTAAACCAGGGTCTTACAATGTGTTTTTAATTTCACTGCCTACATTAGCATGAGGGCTATAAGTGGAAGATCTCAGGATTTTACAAAGTTCTTTCCACGGTAAAGCGAGAACCTCTCGGTTTGGGCGTCCTTGGGATGGGTAAAATAGAACGTAGTGCCTTTTTTCATCTTGCTTTCCACAGATATGATTCCTCCGAGGGATTCCACAATTCCTTTGCACAAGAACAATCCAAGGCCAAGGCCACTGTGTTTTCTCCTATATGACGTATCCTCCTGGTAAAGTTTCTCAAAGACTCTTGTCTGCACTTCCTTGGACATTCCTTTTCCGTTATCCATGACAAAAAATCCCACATGACTGCCGTACTCCATACTTCCAATCTTGATCACTCCTGTATTCTTTGGTACAAAGTCTATGGCATTTATTATCAGGCCTGTTATGACCTGCTCAAGCCTGCTCTCGTCTGTCCTGAGGACTATCTTTTTTGTGCCCATGTTTACAAGCCTGATACCTCTTTCGTCAGCCATCGGCTTCAATCTCCTGATGATTCGTTTTATGAACTTGTCCAGCTCTATGGTTTCAAATGTGAAGAGCATCGTACCGTGCATCAGTTTTTCCGTATCCAAAATGTCTTCGATTGCACTCTTTAACTTGATTGCGTTGGAGTACACTGTATTTACCGCCTGGACTTGGTTCTTGTTCAACTTGCCTATTATCCCATAGTCTCTCAAAACTTGACTCCATCCTATTATCAGCGTCATGGGGGTTTTCAACTCGTGTGAGAATAGAGCGATTATCTCGGCACGGGTCTGCTCCAGCTGTTTTTTGTCTATGTACCTCTCTCTGGACTTGCCATTGCCAGGTATGGGGAAGATGGGAGGTTCCTCATCGCGCTTCTGGCGCGAATCCTTGATCTTTTTAACGAGTTGTGGAGGGATTTTGGTGCTCAATTTCTATACCATCCGTCTTTATCTCATTTGGGATGGTAAAGTAGAAGGTCGCGCCTTTTCCTTGGTCGCTTTCAAGCCAAATTTCCCCACCCAGCGCCTCTACAATCCCTTTGCATATTGAAAGCCCAAGTCCGGAACCTCCATGTTTCCTCGTCGCCGAGGTATCAAGCTGATAGAACTGTTTGAAGAGGTTGGTTTGCTTGTCCTTGGGTATTCCTATCCCGTTGTCTTTGACTATGAAAAGAACTCGGTCGTCCTTCTTCGTTGCCTTGACCTCGATCCTGCCTCTTTCAGGGACAAAGTCTATGGAGTTGAAGATCATGTTGTTTAGGATCTGCTCGATTCTATTCCTGTCGCTTTTTAGGACTAGGTTTTCGGTTGTAAGGTTGAGGAATTCTATGTGTTTTGGCTCGACTGCGCTCTGGACGTTCTTCGTGATGAAACTCATCATCTCGTTGACATCAATGAACTTGCAGTCGAACTTCATCTTCTTCATGTCGAGCTTTTGGCTGTCAAGCATTTCTCCTACAAGGTCCCTGAGCTTGCCTGCGTTAGACTGGATAGCTTCTATGGCCTCAAGTTGCTTTGGATTGAGGCTGCCAAGTATCTTGGGGCTCTTGAGCGCTTGGCACCATCCCATTATGGGGGTGAGCGGGGTCTTCAACTCGTGCGATATCATGGAGGTAAACTCCTCCTTGGCTACGTCAAGTTTCTTGAGGTCTTCGTATTGTTCCCTGATTCTTGCCTCCTTCTCCTCAAGCTTCCTCTTTATTTCGTAGCTCTCTGACATGTCCGTTAGAGCTACCGTTCTTCCAATGACATTTCCTTGCTCGTCGTATATGCTTGCTCCGCTAAGAATTACTGGAAATATGCTTCCGTCCTTTCTCTTCATCCAGATTTCGTTGGATGTGACGTCGTGGGTCTGGTTCCATTTTTCGAGGTTCGCTTTCATTTCATTTAAGCTTCTCTCTGCGGTGTGGTTGAATAGAGAGCTACCGACGATCTCTTCCTTTGTGTATCCAAGAGACTTGGCATAGGTATCGTTACAGTCCTTGATTGTTCCATCTGAGGAAATGGTTCTCATCATTATTGGTGTTGTCTCATAAAGCGTTCTGTACTTCTTTTCGGTGGAACTTAGGTAATCATGCGTCCTTTTGAGCTCGTCATACTGCTCCCTGATCCTGGCCTCGTCCTCTTCTAGCTTTTTCCTTACTTCGAAAATCTCGGTAAGGTCGGTCAGTACTACCGTTCTTCCGATCAATTCCTTGTTTTCATCATAGAGGCTTGTACCGCTCATGAGGCATGGAAACATGCTTCCATCCTTTCTCTTCATCCAGATTTCCTTGTGAGTAATTTCGTGGGTGTTCTGCCAGTTTTGATAATCGTCATTTAGGTCGGGAAGGCTTTTTTCGGCGGTGTGCTTGAAAAATGACGCGCCGATTGCCTCCTCCTTTGTATAGCCTAGTGACTTTGCATAGGCCTCATTGCAGTCTATGACTATGCCGTCCTTGGAAATTGTCCTGAGAAGTCCTGGGGATTTTTCATACAGGCCTCTGTACCGCTGTTCTGTGGCTGCAAGGCTGAGGTTTGTTCTTCTGAGCTGGACAAGCTGTGACTGTAGCTGCTTTCCGTTTTCCTCCATCCTTTTCCTGGTACTGTATATCTCGGTCATGTCTACAAGGGAAAGCGTCCTGCCAACCATGTTGCCATACTCGTCGTACAGGCTGGAGCCAGTCAGCATTGCAGGAAATATGCTTCCGTCCTTTCTCTTGAGCCAGATCTCGACAGGTTCGGTCTCATGGGTCTCTTTCCACTTGGCAATGTTGGCTTCCATCTCCTTCATGCTCCTCTCGGCTGTGTGATCGAAAAGGGATGAGCCGATCATCTCCTCCTTTGTATAGCCTAGTGACTTTGCATATGCATCGTTGCAATCCGTGAGGATGCCTTCAAGCGTGATTGTGCGCAGCAGTATCGGGGTCTTATCATATAGGTTCCTGTATCTTTTTTCTGCAATCGTGAGGCGCTCGTTTGATTTTTTTAGTTTTTTTAGCTGCTGTTTCAAACGCTTCTCGTTTTTCTCAATCTGTTTTTTGGCCAGATTCAAATCGGAAATGTCCTTTATCACGGTGTTGCTTCCGATCAGCTGGTTGTTCTCGTCGTAAAGGTTGCTTGCGCTGACAAGGGCAAGGAACTTTGTTCCGTCCTTCCTACTGAACCAAACTGGTCTATTTCTAACCTCGCCTGTTTCTATCCATGTTTTGAATGAACTGGAATATGAGTCACGTCCTTCCTCTGCTATAAAATTAAAAACTGATTTGCCAATAAGCTCGTCCTTTGAATATCCAAAAGCCTCCGCATATGCCTTGTTGCAGTTTATTATGATACCATCGGTATCTATCGTGCGCAAGAGGTCTGGGAGGTCGTCATAAAATAACTGGTGCCTTTTTTTCAGGTTTGAGATTTCCTGGTGTGCTTTCCTAAGCTCCTCTCTGTAGTCCCCTTCCATGGTACTTACCATTTTCCGCAATCTCACTTGTTGTCGTGGATTTGCTCGATTCTTTCCACAAGCACGTCGATATCAAGTGGCTTTCTGATGTATGAGTGGACGCCAGTCTTCAACAGGTCATTTATTTCCTGGTCGGTAATTGACGATGCGGTGAGCAGGATGATCTTCTGTCTCTCGATGGTTCCATCGCTTTTTAGGGATGACAATACGTCAAAGCCACTAAACTCCGGCATGGCCAGGTCCAGCAGGACCACGTCATACGGCTTTTGCTTTATGAGCTTGATTCCTTCCCTACCATCTGTCACGGAGGAAAACTCGTGACCGGAGGCAGTCAGAACTGTCTCAAGCAGCTTGTTGATGTCAGAGTTGTCATCAATTCCCAAAATTCTCATTTCTGCGCTACCCCACATCCGTTTTGTAAAATAATGACCTGTGTGCGGTCGCTGTCTTCTGCTGGTTTTGCGGCACAGGCAAAACCGACCGAGGTTTGATTCATAGTCAAGTTATGACTAGTTTTTGATATATTGATGAAGGATATCCGGAATAATACAACCCTACACTAAATATTATATGCCACTAGGGAAAATGGTGCAACGTGACATAGAGGGCGAAAGGGCCCTAAGCGCAAAAATCGAGGACCTTCTACGGGACGGCGAGTCCATGAGAGGGGCAGAGGACGCAAACTCGCTCCTAAAGTCGCTTTCAGAGATACATACTCTCGCAAAATCGCTTTATCCGGAGAACAAGGCATTGGGTTCCCTTCTTGATGAACAGGCCATTTCAAGGGCAGGTTCTGGGGATGCAAGCATTGCTCTTGATGAAAAAACGATAAAAAAGTACGCACGGGATCTTGCGCGTGCCATAGAGGTAAGGCCTAACGGGGGAGCAGTCAGGCATGATTCTTCGAATGGGGAGTCAGATTCTTCGCTTTTGCCAAGCCAGATAGCCGAAAAGATGGAAAAATTGGGTGTCCAGAAGGTAGGGATGAACCCCTTTTCCGTGTTCGTCCTTGCCATGATGGCTGGGGCCTTCATATCGCTTGGCGGTATTTACTTTACATTTACCACAACCCAGACCATAGTCACCACCGCCTTTACCCAGATACTTGGAGGACTGATGTTCAGCATGGGCCTTATCTTTGTGGTAATCATAGGCGCCGAGATGTTCACCAGCAGCACACTTTCCATAGTGAGCCTTGCAAGCAGGAAAATATCGGTCGCAAAGCTGGTAAAGAACTGGTCAATTGTCTATGCTGGAAACATAGTAGGCACACTTGCTACGGTGGGCATCCTCTATATGAGCAAGGCCTGGACTACAAACAACTATCAGTTTGCTGTGAAAGCGCTGATGATTGCAAGCCACAAGACCAGCCTTGGGCCAATAGAGGCCTTTTTCCTCGGAATTCTTTGTAACTGCCTTGTCTGCCTGGCCGTATGGCTGGCGGCTGGAGGCAAGAAGATTAGCGACAAGGTATTGGCTATTGTCTTCCCGGTCTCGGCGTTTGTAGCCCTGGGGTTTGAGCACTGTGTTGCAAACATGTATTTCCTTTCATTTGCATACGTGATAAAAACCGACCCGACATTTCTTGCAGCATTGCAGAAGATGGGGACAAGCATCGACATGTCTCATATTACCTTGGCTGGCATGGCAGGCAATCTGATTCCCGTAACGCTCGGAAATATAGTGGGAGGGTCTGTATTAATCGGTCTTGCAAACTGGCTTGCCTATCTAAGAAAGGACAGGAAGCAGACCATTTCGCGTGATTAATTTTAATGGGTCTGAAATAAAACAGACGTGAAAGCATAGATGCTCATCCCTCCAAGGAAATATAGAGGATAATTCTAGAAAAATCGACAAGAATAAACTTACAAAATTCTTTTATCAAATTATGTGAATCGCACGCGATGGAGCGCGCTTCTCTTGAAGAGATGTGGAATGCAATAGAAAGATTTGGCATCAACAGGAAACTTGCAGACCCAAAGGGAGATTTGTCACAAGAGCAAGTAGGAGAATTGTACGACAAGGTCAAAGAACACGAAGGGCATGCTTACAATCATGGTGAGGAGAATCAGGCCTCTGTGGGGGCTTGATTTTGATGTCCCTCCTCTCATGATGTGAATATGGAACAATCCACTAGAACAATCTACTAGAAGATTGCACCAAACTGGTTATATGGTAATATGTTACGTAGATCTTCTACGCAATGAACTTGGGAAACAATTTGACACGTATGGGAAAAAATACTGATATCACTACTTGTAAGGCAAAATTTGGAATCAACACACTTTCGATTTTAGGTGGCTGTACCGTAAGCAGAGAAGATGGAAAATCTTTCTTGGAGATGGGGTTGCATGAAGAAATCTGACAACGAAATTCAAATTGGAGTATTTTCAGCAAGCGAAGGCTCCAATCTGTATGAGTACAAGGTTCGATTGGAGAAAATAAAAAGCGAGCTTGTGAAATTCGGACTGACGCCAAACCAGGCAAAGGTCTACATTTATCTTGGGAAATATGGGCCGAAATCTGCGCCAGAAATTTTCAAATCCCTCGGACTTCCAAGGACCGAGACCTATTACATTCTAAGCATCTTGCAGAGCCGTGGTATTGTAACTGCTGAATTTTCGTTCCCTACAAGGTACATGGCCTTGCCAATCGAGGAGGCGGTGTCCACACTTATCAACACGGAGAAGGAAAAAATCGACCTTCTTGCTAACCAGGAAAAAGACCTGGCACAGCTCTGGAAAACCGTACCTGCCTTTGCAATAGAGACCAATGAGGCCAAGGCGGAGAGACTCCAAATGATGGAGGGTGCGGGACAAATTTATTCAAAGATAAAGGAAATGATCAAATCTGCAAGGGAACAAATCATAGTATTTGGAAGCGAGAAGGACATCTCCAGGTTTTACCACTCGGAAATAATCGAAATGATCTCAAACTCGCTGACCGAGGTACGGTTCATACTTTCCCCGGCAATGAACGTGCCTGACTTTATGGAAGAGTTGGTTGCTAAAAACAAGATAAGGGTTACACCCAAGGAGAAGAACGACAACAGGTGCTTTGTGATAAAGGACAACGACGAAGTGGTCCTTTTCCTAAGGAATGCGACGCATCCGTCCCACAACGTCTTTGCGATCTGGTCTGACTCCAAGTCACTGATAGATTCCATCCAGCAACTGTTTGACTATTCTTGGGACGCATCTGAAGTGTGCTATTGATGGGCTCGTGAGGCTTTAGTTGACAGACAAGACTCCCTCGACGACAAACCACGACGATGATACGTCGGTTTTAGGCAAAATTCTTCCTTGGACGCAAAACAAGGTGCCGATTGACAGTACTAAGGATATAAAGCATGAGAGTCCAGTCACCCAGACTGGGAATGGAAATATACCCCATCCACCTATTAACACACAAGAAAGGCTTATGGAAAGGGATGTGGAATTGAAGCAAAAACCGCTTGAAGAGCCAAGGCCCCTTGGCGAAAAAATGACAGTAAAAGACAGCGATTTGCAGGCAGCAATGTCAGATGTCCCAAAAAAGCGGGTATCAGTCCTGGAAATGTGGAACCTCATAGAAAGTGTCGGTATAAAAAGGGAGGCAGTGGAGAAAATATTTACTACTGATGAATCGGTCATGGAGCTTTACCGCGTCATCGAGAAGAGGATACACTACCAGAGGGAACAGGACATGATCATGCGACTCAAGGCATACATCGAGAAGATAAAGAAAGACGAGTTTGGCCAGTCCAAACCCAAGTCTACTTCCTAGCAAGTTTTCTAGGAAACCAGTGCAAGCCTGAACAAGCGGTGAGGAATTTTATTTCTTTACATGTGCTGTAACGTTTTTTATTGTCTTGATGGTACCGTCAATCAGAAAGTCAAGCTCGGTTTCTGAAATTGCAAGTGGAGGCACTATCATTACAATGCTACCAAGTGTCCTGAGGTATATCTTGTGCTTCCTTGCTTCTTGGAATACTCTTTGGTGAATCCTAGTCTCATGGGGTATCCTGGATTTGGTTGCCTTGTTTGATACAAGCTCGATGCCCATGAGCATCCCCTTTGATCTTACATCACCTACCAACTCTAGTGAGGCAATCTCCTTGACACGGCTTTGGAGCCGCGAGGAGGTCTTCTTTATCTTCGAGATGAGTTTGTTCTTTTTGTACAGTTCCATGTTTGCAATAGCAGTTGCGCACGCAAGTGGGTTGCCAGTAAAAGTGTGGCCGTGGAAAAAGTGCCTCATTTCTTCGAAAGGGCCAAGAAATGCGTCGTAAACCTTCCGAGTTGCAAGTGTAGCCGCGAGGGGAAGGTATCCTGCAGTCAGCATTTTGCCAAAAGATACGATATCGGGCATGCTACCTTGACTTTGGTATTCCACCATGGACCCCATCCTTCCAAACCCCGTGGCAATCTCATCAAGTACGAACAATGCACCGTGTTTCTTGGCCAGCCTTGCCGCTTTTCGCTGAAAGCCTTCGGGATATATGTTCACGCCCCCTGCCACCTGTGCCCCGCTTTCCATCACAAGTGCTGCAATGTTGTCATGCCTTGAGAGCAAACTCTCAATCTTTTCAAGGCAAAGGTTCTCGTGGTCCACAGGCGTCATACCTTTTGGAATCCTGTACGACAGGGGAGATGGTACCCTGGTTACTGGAAAGACCATTGATTTGTACCGGGAGAAAAAGGCAGGGACGTATCCAAGTGAAATTGCGCCAAGCGTGTCTCCATGGTAGCTGTTTTCAAGTACCACGAACCTTGTTTTTTTCTTCTCTCTAACGTTTTGCCAATATTGTATGGCCATCTTTGCCGAAGCTTCCATTGCGGTGGAACCGTCGTCGGAATAAAACACACTGTGCATCCCGGGGCAGATTCTTACAAGCCTCCTTGCAAGTTCCTCCGCCTTGTCGTTTGTAAGGTTGAAAAGGGACGAGTGCTGCAATTGCCTTGTCTGCAATACCATTTTATCGATAATTTCGGTTTTTGAATGCCCCCATACGTTGCACCACATGCTTGCGACACCGTCAAGCAGGCGCTCGCCGCCTGAACTGTAAAGCCACATCCCCTTGCCTCTTACTATGACGTCAAACTGTAGCCAGTCTTTCATCTGGGTATATGGGTGCCAGACTCGACTCTGCATACCTTATCTGCTTGGCATTAAAGCATTAAAAAACGCTGCCTAGAGGATGTATATTTTTTGGACAGACACACGTCTATTTAACACGCCCTCACAGACGATGGCATGGAGAGGAAAGCCGGTATAGAGGTATCTTTGGATGAGATGTGGAATGTAATCGAGAGGTTTGGCATAAGGCGCGAAACTTACGAACTGAGCAAGCCTACCATTCAGGAAATCAGGAACCTATACCTTGCCATACTGGAAAAACAGAAACTCTTCAAAAGTGCCGGCTAGAGACTTGTCTGGTAGGTGTCAATTATCGGGGAAATATTTTCAGACGTAGGGTATTACCGTGTTGACTGGAGGCAGTACTAGGGTCTTGGGGCCTGTATTGTCCTGGTTCCCGTGATTCTGATGTACAGGTCGTGTGGAATAAAGGCAACCGGGTCGTGAGGCAGGTCCACCTGCAAGATCCTAGACTCGCCATTCCTGTAAAGTTCTGCAAAGATTGCCTTGTGGGTAAACTCCCGATAGACCACCCTTACATCAAATGGCAAGTCCTCATCCGTATTGGACTTTGAATCGATGATTTTCCTTGGAAGTTCCAGTGTTATCTGTCCCACCTTGGTGGAGTCTACTATATGGGCCGTCAATGATTTGTCGCTTTCGCTGACCATGATTCCGTCAAGTCTGCCAGTCGTGGTCTTGTAGTTGATGGAATGGCTCGAGCCGTTTATTCTTAGTTGGTATGGTGCCGTTACAAAGGTAACCCAAGCATCTCTTCCATGTATCTTTTCATGCACTGCGTTGATATCTTTCTGGTTTATTGCCTTCAACTCCCTTTCGTTTCTAGAGTGGGGGGAGTGAGTCTGGCTAATCTCTGCAAGTATTTCGTGCACAAACTCGAGCTGCTTTTCCATCTCGTCAAGGTTTGAACTACTAACTTTTGCAGGGTCCACTGGTAATTGCGCACTTGTACTAGTAGGGATTCCTATCTCGGGCACTTGTTTTTCTGACGTATCTCTTTGAGATGGCTGGGATTTGGTCTGTACTTGTTTGTCCGTCCCCTGTTTTTGAATGGCTAGGGAGGGATTTTTGTGGTCTTGTAAATGTGCCTCAGTTTCTGTATTTTCCCAAGTCCAGGGGAACCATCTTTCAAGCATTGTGGGGTATTGCCTCGTCGGTTTTTCGCTCAACACCGACAATGTCTCCTCTTCAGTAGCAGACCTGCGACCTTTCCCAGGAATATTCGAACAGCTTTCGGATTGGGTCTATAAGTGATTTCGAGTTTGACCACATGGCAAAGACGTTGTGAGATGGATGCATGGCGTTTCTCAGGAACAGCATTATCTCGTCGCTGTCCTTTATCACAAAGCACTGATTGTTGTTCTCGCCATCCGGCATCAGCCTGATTTTGCCCTTGTCAAACTCGTTAAGCACTTCTGGCATTCTCAGGGAATCTGAAAGTATGGTTCTTGTTTCTGCCAAGGACTCAAACGACATCTCCATTATTTCTGAGTGGTAAAACCTGGAGATGTCCTTCTCGCTGCCAAAGATTACTATCTGCTCCCTTGCAGATTTGATCATTTCCTTTATCTTGGAGTAGATTTGTCCGGTTCCCTCCATTGTCTGTAGCCTGTCCTGTCTCGACTCTGACGTTTCTATTGCAAAGGTCGGTACGCCTCGCCACAGTTCTGTGATATTTTTCTCCTCCTTTGCAAGGATGTTCAGGTTCTCCTTCTCGGTATTGATGAGAGTTGCAATGGCTTTCTCGATTGGGAGTGCCGCATACCTGGTGGGGAAAGAAAACTCGGCTGATACTATTCCTTTGTTTTGTAGCGTATTGAGGATGAAGTAGGTTTCAGTCCTTGGCATCCCAAGTGATTTGACTACCTCTGGTGCTGACTTTGGGCCGTATTTGCCGAGGTAGATGTATACTTTAGCTTGGTTGTTTGTCAAACCAAATTTAACGAGCTCGTTTTGTACTTTTTCGAGCTTTATCTTGTATTCGTACAGGGTGGAGTCCTCCCCAGCGGAGAAGACGCCGATTTGCATTTCAGTGTCGATTTGTTTCATTTCTAATTTCCAGATCGTGAGATCGTGCCCATCGTTTTATTGCTTTAGATCCAGACTGCGTCAAACTGCGTCAAA
>DATFCV010000006.1:0-49790 GCA_035252645.1 Nitrosotalea sp.
TTCTTAGGATCGAGCTTCTTGTTCTGATTTCTTTATGAACACATAGTTCATTATCAGACCTGCAATTACTCCGCCAACTATTGGTCCCACCCAGTAAATCCAGTGGTAGTCCCAGTATCCAGAAATTAGGGCTGGTCCAAATGTCCTTGCTGGATTCATGCTTGCACCGGTCAATGGCACTCCTACGATGTGATCAAGGAAAATCATGCCACCTATCGCAAACCCATAGAGACCAGCGGCCGCTTTTTTGTGCAGCACGGTCATGAATATCGTTGTAACGAGGAAGAAGGTCAGTATGATCTCGACCGCAAGTCCGGCAGTAGCGCTGTTTCCTATCAGGGCGCTTGGGCCAGTTTGGACTCCGAACTTTACTTTCTCACTAGCTGGCAGAATGACTTTGTTTGCAGCTGCGGCAACTACAGCTCCGATTAATTGGAATCCAATGTACGCAATGGCATCCTTGACATTAATCCTCTTTGTAGCAAGGAAAGACAATGTGACTGCAGGATTAAAATGACCTCCCGATACGTGGCCAAAGGTATACACCATCAGGCCTATTGCTGCGCCGTGCGCGAAGGCTATGACAAGCAAGGATTCCGGAGTTAGGTTTCCGTTTCCGAATACTACAACTGAAAGCGTTATGGCAACAGGTCCAAAGAAGACTAGGCAGAACGTACCTATAGATTCCGCAAACCATGCGCGGGGATTTACCATTACAAAATTCTCACCCTGACGGATGCCATATAAAGGTTCGATTTTTCGTGACAAAAAATAAAAGTAATGTAATCTCTCTTTCATTCATGTTAGCTGAAGGCGATGCCGTGCCAGATTTTGAGCTCAAGGATTCAGAGGGAAGGATGGTGAAAAAGTCTGATTTCAAGGGAAAAAAATATGTTGTTTATTTTTATCCAAAGGATTTCACTCCGGGATGCACAACCGAGGCTGCGGAATTTGCAAATGACTACAAGAAATTCAAGGGCGCTGGAATCGAGATTGTCGGCATCAGCCCGGATGACGAGGAATCGCACAAAAAGTTTGGTGAAAAGATGAGCGTTCCATTCATACTCCTTGCAGATACCGAGAAAGAAGTCGCAAAGAAATTTGGCGTGTGGGGAAAGAAACAATTCATGGGACGGGAGTACATGGGCGTAAACAGGACAACATTCCTAGTCAATGAAAAAGGCAAAGTGTTGAAGGTTTTTGAAAAAGTAAAACCTGCAGGACATGCTCAAGAAGTTCTTGATGCTTTCAAGAACTAGGGTTTGAAGCCTGCTGGAAGAGTTCCGCGGGATTTCTTTGGTGCTGGTGCAGGAGCTGGCGGTGCCTCTGTCGTACCTGATGATGCCGAGCCCGTAAACTGTTTGTTTGGCGGGTGGTACGAGAGTCTTCGCCTTGTTGCAAAGTATCTGTTTCCAGTGTATCCGCTAGAGCTAAGCTGTGCGTATGCTGGTGCAACCTCGCTAGGTTCTGGGGCTGGACGACCCTCTCCTCTTGCCTCCTCTTTTGGAGCGGGAGGCGGAGTAGGTTTCATTCCTGCTGGCAGCGTGCCGTGTGTTGGACCAGAAGCTGCTGGCCTCGGCTTAGCTGGCTCCGGCGCTGGCTTTGGCTCCTCCTTCGGAGATGGAGGCGGGGTTGTTGGTTTGAATCCAGCCGGCAAAGTTCCACGCTGAGCTTTTGGCTCGGGTGCTGGAGGCGGAGGAGGTGCCTTGTGTGTCTCTTCCTCCGGAACATAATTTTCATATTCGGAACCCTTTGCCTTCCACATCGATTTTTTTTCCTGCTCTGCTGGCTTCATTCCTGCCGGCAGCGTGCCACGCTGTGGTTTTGGCTCTGGGGCCGGCTGCGGGGCCGGTGGTTCAGCATAACCTGTCGTCGCAGATACCTGTCCTTTGAATTGCTTATTTGGAGGATGATACGATAATCTGGCCCGAGTTGCATAGTATTTGTTTCCGGTATATCCGCTTGAGCTAAGTTGTGCATATGCTGGTGCAACCTCGCCAGGTTCTGGGGCTGCATAGCTCGGTCTTGATTCCTCTTCTTGGGCTGGCGGCGCAGCAGCTGGCTTCATTCCTGCAGGCAGCGTGCCATGAGTTGGACCACTTGCCGCAGGTCTCGGTCTTGGCGCCGGTGCTGGTTTTGGAGCTTCAGCTGGCTTCATACCGGCTGGCAAAGTCCCTCGCTGAGCTTGTGGCTCGGATGGTTTTGCAGCAGGTCTTGTCTCGGTAGGTTGTACCTGCGAAGACAAGTTTGCAAGTTTGGCTTCAAGGTCCGCTATTTTCGCCTCCAATTCGGCGGTATGAGGTGACTCCTCTGAAACTTTTTTAGTAGAACGCGTTCTTTTGGGTTTGATTTCTTTAGACATGTGCTAAATGTCTGGACAAGCTAGTTTATTTAGATTTTGATCAGGAACGCTTGGCCACCTTAAGTTTTTAAGATACAAAGCCCGATCTTGTCCATTGGACGATTTTGAGAAGGAATACCCCGGGTTTGACTGGAAAAACACGCCTGCCTACAAGCACCCGGGGGGAAGGAATTGCCCATGTCCAAAGCACGAATACATAAGGGAGCAGATAGGGGTGGCAAGGACCGTTAGCGAGGCTTCGAAAGAACCAAGCAATATCACCTTGAAGTTCTGCCCGGACCACTATCGCGTTTATCTGAAGGAGGTCATACCATCCATGCCTTTCAAATACAGAATGCTTACAAAGATTGCACTAAAAATGGGCGCAATCAAGGTCGAGGAACTCAAATACATGCAGTCAGACCAGTGCTTCTACTGCAAGTTTGGCTCTGGAGGACATGACCGAAAGAACGAGCTTCCTCCCATAATCTAGACCGGACCAATCAGAATTTTCGGTTTGTTTGGAGTATCATGGTGGCATTTTTTTCCGCAGAGCGGACAGGTCATCCTATCAAGGAAAATACATTGGCAGATATGCGACTTCATGTAGCTGTCCGCAGTCTTGCTGAATTCGCCCGTCCCGTTGCAAAATGAACATACGGTGTCCAGAAGGACTATTTTGCCACCTCCTCCACAGACGGCGCATTTTTGGCCCGACAACTAGACCAATTTTCGGCGTAGCATAATTAAAAGTTCGTTTGACTGCCTCAGCACTATCCAGTTAAGCTTATACTGGATGCAGAAAGAGTAGACGTGTGCCGATTGAAGATCTCCAAGAATTTGTGGACAAGCTGGAAAAAGCAGGTGAGCTGAAGAAGGTAAAGACGGAAGTAGATTCCAACTTGGAGATTTCCGAAATCCTGAGCAGGGTCATGTATTCAAAAGGACCCGCGGTACTTTTTGAGAACGTAAAAAATTTCCAGACACCCGTCTTGGGCAATGCATTTGGCTCCATGAAGCGGCTTGAGATTGGCCTTGAGATTTCCGATTTTACAGAGATTGGTCAGAGGATTGTGGACATGACGCGCATGGAAATTCCTACTAGCATCTTCGACAAATTGCGCAAGTTGCCCGAACTCTCAAAGATGACGGATATTGCACCAAAACAACAGAAGAGCGGGCCCGTTACCGAGGTTTTCGAAGACGAGCCGTCATTGGATAGCATTCCGATTCTGAAGACATGGCCAAAGGATGCAGGAAGGTTCATCACCTTCGGCATGGTGGCAACGAGGCATCCAGATACCGGCGTACGAAACCTCGGCGTTTACAGGATGCAGGTAATCGACAAGACCCATGCTTTGATGCATTGGCAGAAACACAAGAGAGGGGCGCATCATTACGACATAAAAAAGGAGACAGGCGGCAAGATAGAGGTGGCGGTAATAATCGGGGCGGACCCCGCCACGGCGTTTTCTGCGGTTGCACCAGTACCAGAAGGTTTGGACAAGTACGTCTTTGCCGGAATCACACGAAAAACCGGAATAAAGACGGTCAAATGCAGGACCGTTGACCTCGAGGTGCCAGCAAATGCGGAAATTGTGCTGGAAGGATACGTAGATCCTTCCGACATTAGGACAGAGGGCCCGTTCGGGGATCATACTGGGTACTACACCCCTCCGGAGCCTTACCCTACTTTCACCCTTACTGGAATCATGCGCAGGCAAAAGCCGATTTATTTGACCACGATTGTTGGCAAGCCAGTCCTGGAAGATGCTTACATCGGAAAGGTGATTGAGCGTTCGTTCCTACCGCTAATCAGGATGTTCCATCCTGAAGTTGTAGACTTTGCCATGCCCCCGGCTGGATGGTTCCAAGGGATGGCAGTGATATCAATCAAGAAGAGATATCCGGGACAGGCGAAAAAAGTCATGATGGGCCTTTGGGGCATGGGGCAGCTTTCGCTCACAAAGATCTTCGTGGTTGTGGACGAGGACATAAACGTACATGACCTCAACGACGTAATCTGGGCAGTCACTACAAGATCGGACGCTGCGAGGGACGTTGTAATCGTAGACAACACACCAACCGACACCCTTGACCCCGCCTCGCCTCTTGTGAACCTGGGCTCGAAGCTAGGCATTGATGCAACCCAGAAGACTAGGGAGGAGGGATTTCAAAGAGAGGTCCAAGAAGCCGTAAGGTCGGACGAGGCCACCAGGAAACTAGTGGATTCAAAATGGTCAAGCTATGGAGTCTAGTAGGTCTTTATGACGTTGTAAAAGTTGTCCCTCTCTTCTACCGCATAGCCTATTTGTCTCACAGATTCTATAATTTTCTGTGCGGTGAGTTCGGTCGACCGTGCCCCAGTGCAGGAAACCACCTCCTCTCCCAGCAGAGTACCACCAAAGTCGTCTGCTCCATATTGTAGGGCCATCTGGGCCATGGCTATGCCGTTTGTTAGCCACGACGACTGGATATGGGGTATCAGTCCGTCATACATAATTCGCGAAATTGCAATCATCTTCAAAAGTTCGGTCCCGCCAGCCGAGTATTTTACTGTCTCTTCCCTTTGCATCTGGGTGTTGTTGGGCTCAAATGACCATGGGATAAACGCCATAAATCCACCCGTCTTTTCCTGCAGCTTGCCTATTTTTACAAAGTGCTCCGCAATGTCATTTTTTGTTTCAACGTGTCCGTACATCATGGTGGCAGAAGATGGGATTCCGAGGCCATGTGCTTCATCCATTATCCTAATCCAAGTATCACTTGAGATCTTTTTAGGGCTGATTATCTTTTTTACGCTGTCAACTAGGATTTCCGCTCCAGCACCAGGGACGGACTGGAGCCCAGCTTCCTTTAGCCTTTGAAGGACCTCCACCGTGCTAGTGTGCTCGACCTTTGATATCATGTCAATCTCAGAGGCGGACAGGCCGTGTACTCCTACAGTTGGGAACTTTTTCCTAATCAGCCTAAACGCGTCCTCATAGTACTCTATTGATAACTTTGGGTTATGGCCTCCTTGAAACATCACTTGGGTGATTCCGAACATTTCGGATGCAGCTTTTAGCCTAGCCTCTATCTGCTCAAGTGGAACCGTATAAGACTCCTCGTGTCCAGGCGGCCTGTAAAATGCGCAGAACTTGCAATCCGTTATGCATACGTTGGTGTAATTGAGAATCATGTTGTTAACAAACGAGGCCGTCCTGCCGAACCTTTTGCGTGTGAGGTGTCCTCCCACTAGGCCCATGAGGTGCACGTCGTCTGAATCCAAGAGCCTTAGGCACTCATCATGGCCTGGCCTAGCCCCAGCAAGGGAATTCTCAAGTATGTCACCAATTTCTGAGTGGTGTAGCTGCTGAGTAAGTTGGCTCAATTGTTTTTTGATCTTTTCATATTGTATTTAATGGTATGGCGGCATGTCTTCCCATACAAATAGGCCCTGTTCAATCGCGGAACTCCGCGTTCTTGGAACTGAAGAGCATGTTGAAGTCCGTATCGAACATGTGAGAAATGTCCCCTCCAGGTCTGATGAAACCGTCAGGAAGCGTGGGTTTAAGATCGGTGCCAAACCACAGCAAATGGGCCGTCTGACTAGCCAAGGGTGGCATCGGCTGAAAGTACCTTCACGGGATTGCTGAACGGGATCGCAGCACCGATTGCCGTCAGAATTGCTGAAAAGGCATTTGCATTTTCGGTCCTCAGTTGATTCACTTACGGGCTTGAAGTTGCCTACAACGCCAGCGTTAAACGGACAGGTGCTTCCGCTAGATGTTACGTTCATTGCGCCCCAGTCCTTGCAAGTCCATACCATTTGTAAAATTCAAGAGATGTGCAGATTCTTTATTGGGTTGAGATTCAACCTTTTCGTGCAAAGCGGCTTGCCAGTTTATTGTGCCTTATGCAGCATTAGGACAAATACGTTACAATTTTGCAAATGTAGTCCATGACCACCTCCAGTTTGAGGAGATTGCGAGCAGGATGACCGGAACAAATCCCCTCTGCAAGATGATGAGTGTTTTTCTGAGAATTCCAAGTTCCCCTTCTCCTCGAATGCAAAACTAGTTCGCGCCAACAGGGATTAAATTCATCTCTGGTTTGCAACAGGCCCGATTGGTACTCCGAGTGTAAGCACCCGCTATTTTTAAGTAGGGCACGCCAAGGATTAACTCCAATGGTTAGTGGTTTTCAGATAAGGATGAGCAGGATCCTGCGAAACGGAAAGATGCTGTGCATTCCGATGGACCATGGGATATCGAGCGGTCCCATCAAGGGAATCGAGGATCCTTATCCCTTGATATACAAATGCCAGAACTTTGGTTTAACCTCAGTGATAATTAACAAGGGAATTTTCAAGAACTTGCCCAAGCCTGCAAAAATTGGCCTGCTTGTGCATTATTCTGCGAGTACTTCTCTTTCCATGTCGCCGAATAGAAAGATGCTTACAGGTTCGGTAGAGGAAGCTCTCCGCCTAGGCGCAGATGGGGTTTCCCTGCACATCAACATAGGAGGAAAGGAGGAGCCAGAAATGCTCGAGCAACTTGGAAAGGTGGCTGACGATTGCCACAAGTGGAGCATGCCTCTCCTTGCAATGATGTACCCAAGGGGGGAGAACGTGAAGAACCCTCATGACCCGACGATTGTGGGCCATGTTGCACGAATCGGTGCCGAATGTGGCGCCGACATAGTTAAGACACTTTACACGGGAGATGTGGACTCTTTTTCAAAGATTGTAAAGAGCACCCCAGTTCCAGTCGTAATAGCCGGAGGCCCCAAGGCCAAGACAGATAAGGATGTTTTGCAGATGACGGAAGAAGCCATGCAGGCCGGAGCCAAGGGAGTTACATACGGTAGAAACATCTTCGAGCATGCTGATCCTGCCAAGATGACAGAGGCGCTAGCCGCAATAATTTTCAGAAAAGAGACCGCAAAGGAAGCTGCAAAGTACCTTGGCAAAAAGTAGAGAACTGATAATATCCCCCAAGGTGTCAAGGGGCCAGCTTGGCAAATTTTTGTCCGATTTAGAAAGGGAGGGCATCAAGATTGTAAATGTAGACCCGTCCTACCTAAAGGGAACGAGGACCAAACTAACCACAATACACCCATCGCAGAATGCCGACTATGTGATTGCGGACAAGGCAACAAGGGTCAGAGGGAAGAAGACGGGGATGAGGTTCAAAGTGCTCTCTAACGATGACATTGAGAAGATTTTGCAGCTATCAAAGGAGGGCCTCGACTTTGTGGTGATAGAGGTGAAGGACTGGAAGATAATCCCCCTCGAAAACATCATTGCCAAGCTACACAAGATACACACAAAGATATTTGCAATAGCCAATTCGCCCGAAGAGGTAAGGAAGATGTTCTCCATCCTTGAGATTGGTGTGGATGGTGTTATTTTTGCCACAGGTTCACTTGGAGAGGTAAGGGAGGCGTTGGTTTACCTTGGGACCAGGACCTTTGACCTCAGGCCTGCAAAAATCCTGGAAATAAAGGAGGTTGGAAATGGCGAAAGGGTCTGCGTGGATACGGCATCAATGCTAGGCCGCGGCGAGGGCATGTTGATAGGAAGCAGATCAAACTTTTTGTTTTTGGTTCACAACGAGTCCGTTGGTTCTTCCTTCACTTCCCCCCGACCATTCAGGGTAAACGCTGGTGCCGTTCACTGTTACACATTATCACCAGATGGCACGACGAAGTATCTATCCGAGTTAGAAACAGGATCAGAAGTGCTTGTCACCGACTCTCATGGGAGGGCCAGAAGGGCCACCGTGGGCCGCTCAAAAATAGAGAGCAGGCCAATGCTGATGATCAAGGCACAGGTGGGAGACGAGGTTGGTGGCATAATAGCACAAAATGCAGAAACCATCAGATTTGTCCGACCAAACGGCCACCTAGTGTCTGTTACACATGTCAAGAAAGGGGATTTGGTACTTGCATATGCCAAACCTGCCACCGGAAGGCACTTTGGCATGGAAGTGGATGACGAATACATAGTAGAAAAATAGCCCTTCAACTTACCCCGTTCTGCGCCTCAAAGGCGCACCAGCACGAACGAAAGTGAAGATAAATCTAAATATGTTAGTCCGATCAAGATCGCAATGCCAAGGGGGCTCACGCGTACTCCCCGTTTGCGTGGAAAATCAGTTCCATGTCCCCTTGGCAATTAATTATCAATACCATCAAACAACACGGATATAACATTACCGCTTTAATTTTTCGAAAAAAACAACAACATGTTTTTACAACGATGATCGCAGCTGATGTCATCCCATTTAATTTCAAGAAACACCCCCAACAAAATAATTTGAAGCACTTTGGTAGTTGCACAAAAAAGTGCGCGTAATTTTCAATATGTCGCATTTCTGGGAGGAGGGAAACATGATCAGTGACACGAGGAGAGAAGAAACCCACGACAATTGCGCCCCCATAATGGCAAAACCAGCCCATCAAGTTATTATAGAGAATTTTGCCTGGGAAATGCGTTGGTCGTCCGCTGTAACATATGTTCAAAGGAACTAGAAGAAAAGGAAGTTGACACCCATGTCGCAACCAAGGAGCATAAGGAAGGCAAGGAAAAATTAGCGAGGAAGAATGAAACGGGGTCTGAAGTCAGCGTGGTAAAAGTATGGATGAACTCCCTCCGGGATGGATAGAGTAAGGCTTCAGGAAACTTAAATAAAAAGAAGAAATTATTTGAATTTCTTTTTTATTTGAACTACGTCGACCATCTCTTCTCTGAGATGCCTTTGTAGTAGAGCCTCGTGTTGTTTTTTGTGCCTCCAATAGAGGTTCATTACGGCCTGGCGTGACCTGGCTCTCCTCAGCGCCGCATTGTATTTCCTGTGGCTTTTTTCCACCTCGCGGAAATACGACTTGCTGTTAGTGGTGACCATGGATTGATTGGCTAAACTTGCTAGATAACCTTTACGATCATTTGTTTTGTATCAAGAATCAAGCTGCTCCGGAAATTTCCAGTTTGGCACAAGCTGCAACTTGCGGAGCAGGGGGTGCTCCAGTGTTCTCCTCCTTGCCACCTTGGCATATTTTTCCGACTTGTCCACTCCAATATACCTGCGCTTGAGAAAGCGTGCCATCTTCGTGGTCTGTCCGCTGCCCACAAATGGGTCCAAGACGAGATCGCCCGCGTTACTGTAGAGTTGGATGAGGCGATACGGTATTTCCTCTGGGAAGGCTGCCGGGTGGTAGCGCCTGTAGCTGGGGGGAACCGGGGCTATATGCCATACAGAGTTTGCTATCTCTTTTTTCATGACATTTCCTATCTGCAGCCTACTCTTGCTATCCTTTACGTTATGGAATGGGGCCTTTCTTAGGATGATGATCTGCTCATGCATGATGTTAGGATAGTAATAGGTGGGATATGGATGCTGCACCGTAACCCGGAATCTCTTCTTCCCCCCCGTAACCTTGTTCCAAATTATCTCCTCGAAGAATAGCCATCCTATCTCCTTTTTCGTCAGTTCCACCGAAAGAATGGCGGGAAGTGGGAGTTTGATTTTTTCTTCGATGATTTCGTTCCCTATCACGATGCAGCAGAAACCTCCTGGTTTTGTCACGCGGTAAACCTCGGAGAAGACCTGCCTCATCTCATCTACCCAATTCTCAAGTGGGGCACCAACTGTCCCCCTGTACCATTTCCGGCTAGATTGGTGATCCTCGTAATTTATCGCGTTATGATACGGTGGAGAGGTAACAGTAAGCGATACGGAGTTGGCTGCAATTTTGGACAGGTCTTTTGAATCACTGACTACGATGGAGTTTGGTTTCCACACCATTTTCCTAAATTGTTTCAGTATTTATTATTTGTAAGAAAGTTGTAAGAGTCCACAGGTTAAAAGAAAATCCGCTAAAACATGTCTTGTTCGAAAACATGTTTTAGAGTTAGGCGTTTTTCTTTACTTCTATTTCTATTGTGGAAACGTTCCTCGACCTGCCATCATTTGATTGAAGCTGTTCGGAACTAATCTTTATCCCACCTATGGAATATCCGGAGCCTTCTGTCCTTCTGGCTATAATCTGTGCCACATCCACAGCCCGACCGATGCTAAGTCCCCTTGCCTTTATCAAAACCCGAGGATTGTTAGCAAGCTGTATGAGCGCCGATGTCACATATGCCATCAAAGGCTTTTTTCCGATGAAGACAGTGTCCTTGGCGTCTGGTCTGTTTTCCGTGCTCATGTCCTTTCAATACCCCTTCGTTTCATAAAAGTTTCCTTGCTCCCTAAAGGAAGGCCAAAGGGCTGAATGGGAAAAGTCACATAAATTTAGATCTTGAAATCAAGGAATGTTGTATCCTAATGTACATATACTAGTTAGATATTAAGCTCGTCAGATGCTAAATCAAAAACTACGATTTGGATTGGCCGCAGTAGTGTTGTCAGCCCTAGTCGTCCTTGCAGTTGCAATACCATCTGCTAGCGCGTTAGAGCCAAGGAACTTCCAGTACCTACAAGACAACCACAAAACCGACAGGTTTCCAGGCGGACAGCATGTATGCGGAGACCACCTTTGTACACCTCAGGAATGGTCAGCAATGAAGCAGGCACTAGGGAACGCCCAGCGCAACCCCAGTGAATGCGCCGCATTGAAGCAATGGGAAGCATGCGTGCCAAGCCAAACCAAGTCAGGTTAGAAAAACCAGATAGAACCTCGAAATAAAAATTGGCCAGCAAAACTTGCGTATCAATTGGCGTGTTTAGCGTAGCAAAGCTCGTTGCAGAGGCGAAAAGGGCGCTTCGCAGATCTGACTACGCCGAACTGCGACTGGATTTTTTAGACAAGACCCAGATTCCAGACTGCCTCAACCGCGTCAAGCCATACCTTGGCAGGTGCATTTGTACACTCCGTCCAAGGCCGGAAGGCGGGAAATTTTCTGGAACCGAGGCAGAAAGGATATCAATTTTGAAGCTCATAGCGGAGTACAACCCGTTCCTGATGGATGTCGAATACAACACGCTGAGGAAAAACAAGAGGTTGTACCAATACCTCAAAAAAACCCGTACTGGCATATTGGTTTCGTGGCATGATTTTGGGAAAACGCCAACCCAGCAAACCCTGAGGTCCATGAAGAAAAAGATGGCAAAGTTCTCCAAAAACATCAAAATAGTTACTACTGCGAAATCAATCAAAGATACGCTGAGGGTCTTGAATCTCTACCGGAATGGCCGCAAAGAAAATCTAATAGCTTTTGCCATGGGCGATTACGGCCGAATGTCGAGAATTCTCTGCACCAAACTAGGCAGTCCGTTTACGTACGTATCGCTTGGGAGGCCTATTGCCCCCGGTCAGTTCAGCCTCGAAGAAATGCGGGCAATTTTCCAGTTACAAAATTAGTCCTAGGGGAGAAATTCATCCAGAACTAGTATCGAAATGCCTCTTGACAAACGACGATTCGGCCTTTTTGATCCGGACCGAGTCTGCGACCTCATGAGCCATGTCCACAAGTTTGCTTTTTGTCATTTCGGTTTCTACAATGTCTTCCTTTGCAGAATCAAGTTCGAACTCAACGTCTGAGAGGATATCCATACTTTCATCAAGTATCTTACTGCACTCTTCTACAATGTCCTTGAAGTCGTCTGGCTCCATCCAATCCTGTGTGCCCCTTTGGACTAATTAACTGATCCGCCCGATGCGAGATATCCCCCTAGCCATGTTATTATAAGAGGTACGCGAACTCTACCTTATGAAACGGGCCCGGTTTTCTGGCAATGTGCCAAGGAATGTCACCATCCTAGCATTGGCTGTCACCATTGTACTTGGCATCTTTCGGCTAATCCCGTTGCTGATACTTGTCTGGGTCGTAGCCCTGACCTACATCATCCTGTATCAATACAGGGCCTCCAAAGCCTCCGGTTCAAGCTTTGTCTGCCTGGAATGTGCCACGATGCACAGCCAGAACTCCTGCCCCAAGTGCGGATCCAAGCTCAAAAAACTATACTCGAAGACTAACAGTTTCGGGGTCTAATTTCGAATCTTTTCGGATACCCTATCCTTAAATCACGATATGTTGGAACTAGTTTCCGATGACTAGAACTTTTGCGGTAATAGGCGACCCGATTGATCATTCATTGTCACCTGCACTTCACAACGCATCATTTGCGTTTCTTGGCCTGGACTGCACATACATCGCCTACAGAATACCAAAGGGGGATCTTGATGCCGGCATCGCTGACCTGAAAAAGATAGGAATTGCCGGTTTTAACGTTACAATACCACACAAGGTGGAGATGATGAGGCTGCTCGATGAGGCGGATGAAGAGTGCAGGACGGTGGGCGCGACGAACACTGTTGTCAATTCCGATGGGCATCTCAAGGGGTACAATACAGACGTTGGCGGTTTCCTTGACCCTATAAAAAATCGGAAGATAGACTGTACTGGTACGGATGCACTGGTGGTGGGTGCAGGAGGAGCAGCAAGGGCAATCGTGGCAGGCCTTGCAAGAGAAGGAGTCAGAAGGATTACCATTGCAAACAGAACCCTCCAGAATGCAGAGAATCTTGCAAGATTTGCAAAACAGCTTGGTGTAGAGTCAGATACTGCAGATATTGCTACAGCCGGTGACACGGCCTCCAATTATAAGTTCATCATAAACGCGACCTCAGTAGGCCTCAAGGGAATCGGGCTTCCAATGTCGACGAAGAACATCACCAAAGATTCCATAGTATATGACATAGTATACATGCCTGTTGAGACGCCCTTCATACAGCAAGCAAAGGAAAAGAAGGCCACCATAATATTTGGCTGGGAGATGCTCCTTTCGCAGGCAATGAGATCCTTTGAGATCTGGATAGGAAGGCCGGCTCCATACGAAGCAATGAAATTGACGCTTCTTGGGAGGTTCTAAGATGGTCGAGGTACAAGCTCGGATGCATGGTGCAGTTTCAATTGTGAATGCAATCGCAACTGGTAAGGGGTCAACCCTGGGCATATCCCTCGGCATAGAGGCCAGGGTAGAATCTGTTCCGGGAAGAGGCATAATTTATGAAAACAAAGATGCAAACCTAAGCGCGCGCCTCATTCGGACAGTCATAGAAACATCAGTACCAAAAGCCGACCTTGAAAGAAATAAGATAAGGGTCTCGATAGACACCGAGATACCTTCCGGATATGGGTTAAAGAGTTCAAGTGCGATTTCATCGGCGATCTCGCTTGCGTGTGCAAAGATTTTCAAGCCCAGGGCAACGGACAGTGAAATTCTAAGAGATGGTGTTCAGGCGTCCATAAAGTCAAAGGTAAGCATAACTGGAGCTTTCGACGATGCCTGTGGATGCTATTTTGGAGGGTTTGTGGTCACCGACAACACCAACCTAAGACTGTTAAAGTCAGAAAAGGCCCCGGAAGACATTTCCGCAATAATATTCATACCGAGATCCCGCAAGAGGGGAAATGTGAAAAAGCTCAAGATTTTGCAAAACGTTTTCGCCCAGGCGTGGGACCTTGCAAACAAGTCTGATTACTGGGATGCCATGACTCTCAACGGCCTTGCAACATCGTCGATATTGGGCTCCGACCCCAGAATCCTTACAAATCTTATGGAAAATGGCGCCCTTGGGGCATCTGTTTCAGGAAACGGGCCTGCAATTGCAGCGGTTGCTAAAAATGACAAGATATCATTTGTAAAAAAAGTGTTCAGTCCTCTCGAGGGCAGGACAATCGTATCTCCAATCAGTAACAAAAAGGCTGAAGCCCATGAAGTGTAAGGTTGAAAAGTCGAGACTATCAGGCACAATATCCTGTCCACCAAACAAGAGTTACACGCACAGGGCGGTCTTTCTGGCATCGCTCGCAAGGGGAAAAAGCACCATCCGAAATGTCCTTCTTTCACGCGATACCCTCGCGACAATCAATGCCTGCAGAGCCTTGGGAGCAAAAGTTACAATTGATGGCTCAACCCTTGCAATCGAAGGGGTTGGAGCCATAACTCCCGTATCTACTGAGATTGATGCCTCAAACTCCGGAACTACCATAAGAATTGCCGCTGCCATAGCATCTCTTGCGGATACCAGAATAACACTCACGGGCGATTCCAGCCTTAGAAAGAGACCCATGCAGCCTCTGCTGGACGCCCTCTCAAAACTAGGTGCAGAGTGCACTTCAAGTAACGGCACCCCTCCACTTGGAATCCTAGGCAGGATCCGCGGAGGCAGCACTTCAATCTCAGGTGCCGTATCAAGTCAGTTCATATCTGCACTTCTTATTGCAGGTCCGAAGACGGAACTTGGAATAACCTTGGAAATCGAGGGTGACCTAGTTTCAAAGCCATACCTTGATGCCACAATTGCTACAATGAAAAAGTTCGGGGTCTCGGTTGATGTGATGATACCATACAAGAAATACAGTGTGCAGAGCCAGGAATATGTACCGACTGACTTCACGGTTCCTGCAGATTTTTCCAGCATGGCCTTGCTCCTATCTGCTGCAGTACTGGCAGGAGACGAGTTGGAGATTTCGGCGCCGATAGGGGACCTGCCACAGGGAGACAGAGAAATGATATCCCATCTTGAAAGGATGGGAGTAAAGATATCTTTGGGAGAAACGGTGCGGATATCTGTCCCATCAGTGCTTCAAGGAGGCAGGTTCGACCTGGCAAACACGCCGGACCTTCTCCCACCATTAGCAATCCTGGCGTTAAAGGCGTCAAGCCCAATAGAGATTTACAATGTAAGGCATGCGAGGTTCAAGGAAACGGACAGGATCGCCATACTTTCAAGGGAGCTTTCGAAGATTGGGGTAGCCGTAAGGGAAAAGGAAGATGGCATGGTGCTTGAGGCTCCCACGTCCACCTCAGGCGCGGAACTTGATTCCGCGGATGATCACAGGCTGTTCATGGCCTTTTGCATAGCAGGAATGTTTGTGGGAAACTGCACCGTGACTGATCCCGAATCCGTGGATGTTTCCTACCCCGGTTTTATCAGCGAGATGAACAGGATAGGCGGGAAAATCTCGCTTTAGAAAATATCCGGTGTGTCCCTTGCATGAAGGGCTCCTCAAGGGGGAAATACACCCGTTATCGACGATTTTCAGTCTTGATAATCTAGAATGTCCTAATATCAAATGGCTCCCGAATTGAGAACATGGCAAGAAAAAAAGCCAAGAAAGTCGAAGATGAAAAATTGGATTTGGAGCATGAGGCTGCAAAAGAGCAATTACACCAGGCCGAGCTGGAGGAAGGTTATGAGCAGGATGAGAAATTTGAAGAGTCTACCGAGTGATTTTCAAAGAAATCAGGCCCTAGCCAACATCTGATTAATCAATAGGCATAGGAAAGAGGCGTATAGGAATGACGCGTGAGATAGGGCAGGACTTTTGCGAGGAGATAACAAAGAATTATGACAGTAAGGTTTTGAAAAGACCGATTTACGTGATACAGGAGCACCATGCAAAGAGACTACACTGGGATCTGAGGTTTGAGATAGAAGGGACCCTTAAGAGCTGGGCACTGCCAAAGAGCCCGCCCGAGAGGGAAGGAGAGAAAAGGCTGGCGGTGGAGGTGGATGATCACCCGATAGAATATGCGTTGTTCGAGGGGGAAATACCTGCTGGAAACTATGGCGCGGGCACGGTCAAGGTTTGGGACCGCGGTACTTTTGAGGTGCTGGAAAGAGAATCAAAAAAATTGGTTGTCAACATTATTGGGGATAGGTTGAAGGGCAGATACTGCTTGCTGCATTTCAAGCCAAATCAAAAGAACTGGCTGTTTTTCAAGCTGAAATGAAGTCCAGGAAATTCATAGAAAATATCAAGACGCATCGTAGGAAGAAAGGCATCAACCTGTAAGGCGAACAGGAAAGTGCGACATGTAGATCCTCCCTCAACTTTTGGATTTTTTTAAGATCTCAGCCCATAGTTCCATCTTAACTGGCATAACGGAGAGTCTTGAGATCCTTAGGAGCTCCCAGTTTTTGAACTTTGGATCTTTTTTAATCTCACCAAGCGTTACAGGCCTTTTTAGTCTCGATAGTGGCTTGACGTCCACCACGAGGAATCTCGCATTCTCTTCCTGCGGGTTAGGGTAAGGATTGCTGACGACCTCCATTATGCCAACAGCTTGCTTTTCCTCACCAGTATGATAGAAAAGTGCCTTGTCTCCCTTTTTCATTTGGCTGATGTGTTTTAGTGCAAGGTTGTTGTGGACTCCATCCCAGACAGTCTTTTTGTCCCTTTCAAGATTGTCATAACTGTAAGACGTAGGCTCCTGCTTTAACAGCCAGTAGTTCATGCTCATAGGCCATTGGTATGGATTATAGATTTTTCCCTAATTCTTTTTTCATCAAGTAAAAAAGGGACCTTTTTTCCAATTGTGTTGATTTGAGAGAGAACCCTTCTGGTACAAAGATTTGGATTCTCTGGCAGTTAATTTCGCAGGCCTTATTTTTTGCAAACTGGAAGATTTCCTCAACACCCTCCTGCGCACCATTTACGTATCCAAGCTGGAAGATATCTGGGAAATCGGAAGATTTGTTCCATATGCCTACTGCCAAAGTTCGGGCGTTCCGTGAAAAGACGACAGCTCTTCCTTGCCGCACTAGTTTTTGGAGTTCGTCATTGTCAATAGGAAGCCATCTCCAAGAGTCCGCATATGTTGATGACATTACGAGACCGCCAAGCTGTGCCATATCTTTAGCGATCTCAGCACCTGACCCCCTTTTTTCAGGGACAGTGGAATAAAGCCTCCACTTTTCCTCAAGATTGTATCCCATACCTGTGACCATTCGGAACGATGCGGCATTCTCGCTTTCTATTACGAGTCTTACTGTACCTCGTTTTATTACCGCCTCGGCATGAGACATCATCAAAGTACCTAACCCCTTTTTGCGATGTTTGGGGTGAACCCTCATCCCCTCAAGCCAAGATTCATTTTTTAGGAAGGCGACATGATACATCCCTACAACCATTCCATCAACCTCACATACATACAGCCCTCCAGTTGACTTCCACCTGTCCCAAACCTCCGCGATATAGTCTCCCCATGAAAAAGTTTTCTTGCAAAATTCCAAGGCAGGGGCCTTGTCAGCCTCCCGAGCTTTGCGAATTTCCACTATAAATCTACACGTTTACCAGTTATCTAACTTTGTCATGCCTGTTTCCCCTGTGAATCCCAGTCTGACTCTAAAGATTATAAGCATCTAAAGGAGAATTTCATCATGTCTTCAAGTTCTATAGGACAGCGTTATGTTTTTACGAGTTTTGGAGAAAGTCATGGGAGGTGCATCGGAGCAGTGGTGGATGGATGCCCAGCAGGTCTGGAGCTGGAAGAAAAAGACATACAGGAAATGCTCGACCTGCGCAAGCCCGGTCAGTCGATAATAACCACTCAAAGAAAGGAGGAGGATAAGGTAGAGATCCTTTCAGGTGTTTTCCGCGGTTATACAACAGGTGCGCCCATCGCCATGATAATTTGGAATCAGGATCAGCGCTCACGTGATTATGAGAATTTATCCCTCAAGCCGAGGCCCGGCCACTCTGATTATCCCGCCTATGTCAAGTACAAAGGCTTTAACGACTTCAGGGGCGGTGGTAGGTTCTCAGGAAGGCTCACAGCCACATTTGTGATGGCAGGAGCAATTGCAAGGAAATTGCTTTCCCAAACCCTCAAGATTGATACCTTTTCTTATACATGTCAGGTTGGAAATGTTAGCATGGCAAGAAAAGGGGTCGAAAAAATGAAGGGTTCGATTTACAAGAACGAGGTCAGATGCCCCGATCCGAAAATGGCTGAAAGAATGCGGGCTGCCATACTTGCAGCAAGAAGAAGTGGTGACTCGATAGGAGGAGTTGTAGAGTCCATCACGACCAATGTTCCCGTTGGGTTGGGAGAACCCATCTTTGGATCACTCGAGTCAGACCTCAGCAGGGCCCTGTTTTCAATACCTGCCGTAAAAGGAGTCGAGTTCGGCTCTGGGTTCTACGGATCCACTTTGCACGGTTCGCAAAACAACGACCAGTTTACAGTAAAAAAAGGAAGGGTTGTAACCAAGACAAATAATGCAGGTGGCATACTTGGGGGCATATCTACAGGCATGCCTCTGGTATTACGGGTGGCCTTCAAGCCTGCATCATCCATAGCAAAGAAGCAGCAAACGGTTGATGTAAGGACAAAAAAGCCAGCCTTGCTCGTGGTTCAGGGCAGGCATGACCCATGTGTCGTCCCGAGAGCTCCTCCAGTGGTGGACTCGCTGGTTTCTGTGGTACTTGCCGACCATGCGCTGAGGGCAGGATTTATTCCAGCAGTGATTCGATGAGAAATGTCGGACATTGACAAGCTCCGCGATAAAATGGACAGGATCACATTTGACATACTGAGGTTGCTAAAGGAGAGAAACGAGACAGCCAGGGAGATAGGCGAACTCAAAAATAACCTTGGTCTCGGAATTACAAACGAGCAGCGAGAAAGCCAACTTAGGATAAAGGTTGCCTCCCTATGCAAGGAAATTGGTCTTGATGAAAGAACTGGTCTTGCCGCATTGAATTTTCTCCTTAATGAATCAATAAAGATCCAGTCTTCAGGCAAGAAGACGCACCTAGCGATATTTCTGAAGGCAAAGGAGATGGAGAGAGAGGGAAAGAAGATAATCCACATGGAGGTGGGAGAGCCCGACTTTTTACCCCCAAAATCAGTCAAGAATGCACTCTCAGAGGTATACGACAAGGGATACACAAAGTACGGCGACTCGATGGGCATGGCAGACTTCCGGATTGCGCTTGCGGGGCATGTCACCAAAACTTTTAGGGCAAAAGCTTCACCCCAAAATATCCTAGTATCACCAGGGGCGAGGTTTTCGGTCTTCCTTGCCATATCCACCCTAATCAGTCCGGGAAATGAGGTTGTGATAATCGAGCCTGCGTGGCCCGCCTACAAGGACAATGCGCTAAACTCAGGGATAAAGGTAAGAACAATCCATACCACCATGGAGGGAAGGTGGGAACCCAATCTGTCGGATATTGAGGACGCTGTAAACCAAAATACTAAGATGCTTGTGCTAAACTATCCGAACAACCCCACAGGAAAGATACTCCCTGAAAAACTCCTCGACCAGATAATGGAGATAGCAATGAAAAATAGGCTCTATGTTCTTAGTGACGAGATCTATTCGTCATATGCATTCAAAAAATGGAAATCTGTCCTTTCCTACGAATACAGCAGATCCGTTGTCACGCAGTCATTTTCAAAATCCCACGCAATGACAGGGTTTAGGATAGGGTATGCCGTTTCAAGCCCCGAGATAGTGGAAAAAATGGCGAAATTGCAGTCACTTGCACTCACAAATGTATCTGAGCCAATCCAGTATGTGGCCATGAAGGCCCTCGAATCTGACACGACCGATAATACTAAAACCACCAAGTCCAGATTAGATCTCGTGGCAAGAAGGTCAAGGGAGATAGGATTGGAATTTATAGAACCCGACGGGGCGATGTATGTTTTTGCCAAGGTGGGAAGGCCCCAGTTTGATTCGGTCGAGTTTGCAACCAAGCTTTTAGATTATGGTGTTGCCATAGCACCTGGTGAGGGTTTTGGAAACTATCAGGGATTCATCAGGATATCGGCATGTCAGCCAGAGGAAACACTTAACCAAGGAATGAAGATAATAGAAGAGGCAGTGAAGGGGGAAAAATGAAAAAGAAGATAGCAATCATAGGCTCGGAAGGTCAAATGGGCAAGTGGTTCACGAAATACTTCCTTGAAAAGGGGTTTGAGGTGATCGGTTACGATGCTGAAAAGGAGATCCAAAGCAAGGTAATTACAAAGGCACAATCCCTTGTGGGCGCCATACTAACCGCAGACTATGTCATCCTTTGCATTCCAGTGAAGCGCACCCCTGAGACCATCAGGCTGATCGCAAAGGAGATGAAACGGGAATCCTATTTGATTGACATTTCGTCTCTGAAGCTCAAGACCGCCGCCGCACTATCAAAAATTCCGGACAAAGTCATCCCCATTTGTATCCACCCAATGTTTGGACCTGGCACAAAGAAGCTCAAGGGTCAGAACGTAATATCCATACCCATAAGGGATGCAAAGAAGGAGCTCGCAGTTGCAAAATCGCTATTCCCAGAAGCAAGCTTTGTTCAGATCGACGCCGCGGAACACGACAAGAAGATTGCAATAGTCCTAGGGATGACGCACCTTGTCAACCTCGCGCTTGCAAATATACTAGCCAAGGAGGAGAACTTTTCACTCGTAGAGAAGATGGCCGGCACCACTTTCAAGGCTCAGAAGTTCCTCACTGCAGGCATCATGACGGAATCGCCGGAACTCATCGAGACAATCATCGCAAATCCCGAGATAAGGAAGTATGCTGAGGAGTTTTGGAAGGACATAGGAAGGATGCTAATCTTGGTCCAAGAGAACAGGACCGAGGAGATTCTCAAATATGTCGGGAGTGCAAAAGAGAGGCTTGCAAAAAACATTGACATGGATGAAGCATATAAGAAGTTGGTGTCAATGGTAAACTCCGTTGAAAAATAATTGAATTCTACAAACATTGTAACTTGCTTTTTGGTTCATGGAGGGAAATTCCTCATCCTAAAGCGGAGTGGGAGAGTAAAGTCCATGAAGGGTTTGTGGGCTGGCATATCCGGGATTATAGAGGGCGACGAGGATCCCCTTGTTAGGGCAAAAAAAGAAATATTCGAGGAGGCAGGTATCACGGAGGACAGACTGACACTACTCAAGGAAGGCCAGCCAATGCGAGTGGAGTCACAATATGCAAATCATGAATGGCAGATCCACCCCTTCCTCTTTTCCGTGGACACCCCATCCATCACCTTGAACTGGGAGAACCAGGATTATAAATGGATAACACAGTCAGAACTTGTCCGGTACCAGACAGTCCCCAGCCTTGACAGGGTCTTATCGAGCCTGCTGTAGGTTTTCTTCTTTTTTTGTTTCCTGTCCGACATAGCGTTGCTGTGGCAGCATTATGTAGACGCATGCTCCCCCGCACATGGTGCATGGAACGGTATTTCCTTTTAGCTGACCTGTTCTTGCGTGAATTCTTGCCGCCTCCTCGGGATCGATTGAAAGGGCAATCTGTTTTTCCCAGTTAAGGGTGCGTCGAGCCTCCGTCATTTCCATGTCCCACTTGATTGCCTTGTCTCGGAGCTTGACAAGGTCGGCAGCGTGTGCAGCAATTCTGTATGCTATAAGACCGGCCTTTACCTCGTCTGCGTTTGGAAGTGCGAGATGTTCCGCCGGAGTAAGGTAGCACAGTAGGTCTACCCCCTCGCTTGCAGATATTGCTGCGCCTATCGCGCTTGCGATATGGTCATGGCCTGATGCTACGTCGGTAACAAGCGGCCCAAGAACGTAATAGGGAACATCGCCTATCAAAGACTTTGCAAGCCTGACGTTTGCCGCAACTTCGTTTAGCGGAACGTGCCCTGGTCCCTCCACCATCACTTGTACATCCTTCTCGTGGGCCCTTTTGGTCAGCCTGGAGATGTTTATCATTTCCTGCACCTGAAGTTCGTCATGGGAATCAAGTATTGAGCCAGGCCTCAGTGCATCTCCAAGGCTGAAGGTGACGTCATATTCCCTTGCAAGTTCGATTAGATAGTCAAAGTGCTCGTAATACGGGTTCTCCTTCTCATATTTTAACATCCATGCAGCGGTAATCGTTCCACCTTTGCTTACGATTCCCCCGTGCCTTTTTACTGTCAGTATCCGTTTTGCTATATCCTTTGTTATCCCCGAGTGTATTGTTGTATAATCCACACCGTCCTTTACATTGCGCTCAAATGCCTTGAGAAAGTCGTCTTCGGTTATGTCTAGCGGGTTCTTGTGTTTTTCAACCCCGTAGTTATAGGCTTCGTAAACCGGAACCGTTCCAAATGTTATCGGTGCGGCCTCAAGCAATGTCCTCCTAAAGAGGCCCACGTCCCCGCCATCACTTAAATCCATTATCGTGTCGGAATGATATTTTACGGCAACCTTTGCCTTCCTAACTTCTTCGTCCAAGTTTTGGTTTAGCGTGGAATTCCCTATGTTGACGTTGACCTTGGTCTTCATCCCTCGGCCGATTCCTACCACGTGGATTTGTTGCTTGCGGGAGTTGTTATGAGGTATAATGATAGAACCAGTTGCAATCTTCGGGATTAGCCAGTCTATACTCACGTCCTCGTCTTTGGCTACTGTTTTCATCTCGTCAGTAGCGACGCCCCTGCGGGCTGCGCTCATCTGTGTTACCAAATTGCTCTTTTTACTATTCAATTGAATTTAAACGTGAGCATTATTGAGAGGGCAGAGAAAGATCAGTTGCAGGCGGTCTCAGGTAATGACTTGAGAATTCTTATGATATTCGCTTTTACAGTTTTCCTATTGTTGCAATTATGGTATTGGTGGTGCCGTTGATTACGCTGATGGTGCCAGAGCCCGCATTTGCTACATAGAGGCTCTTGTTGGCTGAATCATACGTTATGGAATCAGGCAGCGTTCCAACGGGTATCATCCCTACCACGGTGTTTGATTTGGTATCAATCACGCTCACCGTACCCAGACCTGCATTTGTGACGTATACGTTCTTGTTTACAGGATCATATGCCATCGAATCAGGGGCAGACTGAGAGCCTATGGGAATTGTAGAAATGACAGCATTTGTTCCGTTTAACACATAGATGTTGTTTGATGCGGCGTTGGATTCGTAGGCTGTACCCAAGTACCCAGGATCAGAGGTGCTGTTTGAGTATCCAAAAACAAGTGAGCTGGGAAACCTTCCCACCTGCACAGTGGTTACCACGGTGTTGCTGCCGTTAATGACTTTAATGTTGCTCGAAGCAGCATTTGCGACGTAGATATCACCGCTACGAGGGTCAAACGCCAGAGCATCAGGCATGTTTCCCACTCGGACAGTTCCATAAAACGCACCCGTCAGGCGGTCAATTACACGAATTGTGCCATATCCTGCATTTGCAACATAGATTCTCTTGTCTAGCGGGTCGATTGCCAATGCTATAGGAAGATTGCCTGCAGGCAGTGTGGAGGACACCTTGTTTGTTGTATGGTTGATTATGCTGATTGTGTTAGAGCCCGCATTTGCAACATAGACGTCATTATCAATTGGATCTATAGAGATGGCTGAAGGCAGCAAGCCCACGCGAATGGTCTTGATTACGGCGTTGCTTGCCCCGCTTATGACCTTGACTCCTCCTGAGCTTCCGTCGGCGACGTAAATATCGTGGTTTGCCGGATTGTATGCCACTGCTGAAATCCCGTCAACGGATGAGGCAAGAGAGGCGTGTGCAGCCTGTAGGTTTGAAAAAGGCAAGAAAGCCAGCGCGATGAGCATTCCTAACGAGAGACATGTCTTGAAATTTCTTTTCACGAGCCTCCATCGGAGGGATTGGTTAAGCCATTATGCTATGAATTTTACATATTGGAATGCGGTAGAGATTGTATGAATCTCTTTTCGAGTTCCAAGTCAGGGAAAAAACATATCTTATAGCCGGGAGTGCCGAAAACCAGTCATTGAACGTTTTAACCATAGCAGGGTCTGACCCTTCATCTGGCGCTGGAGTGCAGGGAGACATAAAGACATTCATGTCTCTTGGAGTTTATGGGCTTGGAGTAGTAACTGCACTCACAAGCCAGAATTCATCAAGGTTTTTCAGGGCGGAGGCTGCATCTCCTGAATCGATAAGGAGTCAGATAAGATCCGTCATTTCCGGATTCAAGGTAAGTGCAATAAAGATCGGGATGGTCTATGATGAAAAGTCCATAGAGGTAATACATGAAGAGCTGAAAAAGGTCAGGGTGCCAATTGTCCTTGACCCTGTTTTCAAGTCCAGTACCGGTGGAACATTGTTGAGGAAGAGTGCTTTTCCTAGATTCAGGGACCTCCTGATACCGCGCTCATACGTGATTACTCCGAACGTTCCCGAGGCTGAAAGGATTTCCGGCATCATGATACGCTCGATGCAGGATGTGAGGGAGGCAGCCTTGAAGATAAACAAGATTGGGGCAAAAAACGTCGTGATAAAGGGAGGACACATGCGGGAGGGGAATGTGACGGACCTACTTCTCGAGAACGGGAAGTTCTACCAATTTTCCCTGAAGAGGATAGCGAGGGAAAGCCATGGAGGAGGGTGCCTCTTCTCAGCCGCCCTGTGTGCAAACATAGCAAAGGGAAATGGTTTGCAGGAGTCTGTCAGGCTGGCTCAGGGGGCGTCATTTGAGTCAATCAAGAGCGCGGCAAAGGCAGGCATTGGCCTGCCAATAGTAATCCCAAAAACCATCGATATCATGGAAAGAGATCTTTCTCGGGCGATAGGACAGTTTGCCGAACTGGAGGGCATTTACAAGCACATTCCAGAGGTGCAGACTAACTTCGTATATTCAAGGCCAAGGCCTTCCGACACCTCAGACATTCTCGGTATTGAGGGAAGGATAGTCAGGACGGGCACCAAGGTCGCAATGGCGGGAGCCCTGAAGTATGGAGGCTCAAGGCATGTGGCTGCGGCCGTACTGGAGGTCTCAAAAAAATTTCCCCGCATCAGGTCTGCCATCAACATACGCTATGACAGGGAGACGTTAGACAGGGCTGCAGTGGAGGGCCTCCGCATTTCTCGATATGACCGCAGGCTGGAACCCAAAAGGTTGAGAGATGAGGAAGGGATGACCACATCTTGGGGCATGCGAACCGCCATCTCAAAACTGAAGACACCGCCAGACTTGGTTTACCACATGGGGGGTCCAGGGAAGGAACCGATGATATTGTTGTTTGGAAAAAACCCGGACGACGTCATCGCAAAGATTTGTAGGATTGCATAGAATGATTACATCCTTCAGAATAAATACTACATTCTTAGACTAGAGACTATGAAGGCAGTGATTCTGGCAGGGGGCCTTGGAACAAGACTCCAACCATATACTACATTCCTCCCAAAAGCCATGCTTCCACTTGGAGACAAGCCGCTCTTGGAACATCTGATCGAATGGATAAAGAACAACGGCGTCGATTCGTTTGTACTGTGTGTTAGTTATCTTCGCAAGACCATCCAGGATTACTTTGAGGATGGAAGCAGATTCGGGGTTAAGATAGAATATGCCGTGGCAAACAGGCCGCTGGCAACTGCAGGTCAGCTTAAGACAGCTCAGGAGTTCCTAGATGAAACTTTTGTTTGTGTTTATGGAGATTCGATTTTTGAATTCAGCCTCAAGAACATGGTTGACTATCACAGAAAGAAGAAGGCCTTTGTCACTATGGGCCTTTACGAATACAAGACGAAGCTTCCCTACGGATTCATAGAGATGGACAGGACAAACAGGGTCAAGGTCTGGCAGGAGAAGCCGGAAATTAAGGGCAACATCAACATAGGATGCTACGTCATGGAGCCTGAGGTCCTAAACCTTATACCGGAAGGAAAGCCGTATGGCATGGACCTGGTAATCCGTAGTGCCCTTGCCAAGAAAAACAAGGTAACGGGATACCCAATAAAGAAGGGCTTTTTGGATATTGGCGACAAGACATCGTATAGGCGTGCGTACCAGTACTATCTTGAAAAACTCGGCCAGATCTAGCCCTTGGATATGACTGAAATCAAGGTACGAAGGCTCCGGAAACAGGACCTAGCAAACGGATTCCTGCATTCTCTTGACTCCCTTAGAAAGGCCAGCGACCTTGGCACGCGAAAGGCACAGTCCATCTATGACAAGGTCTCGTCTGACCCAAACACGGCAATTTACGTTGCGGTCATTGGTTCCAAGGTGGTTGGAGCCGCAACCATAATTATTGAACAAAAATTCATCCACGGCGGGGGCAAGGCAGGTCACGTCGAGGACGTAGCTGTTGCAAAAGAGATGCAGGGAAAGGGAGTTGGTCAGAAAGTGGTTCAGGCATTGCTTGACCATGCTCGGAAGAAGGGGTGCTACAAGACAATTCTTGACTGCTCAGAGGACCTGATTCCGTTCTATGAAAAGCTCGGATTCAAAAAGTATTCCGTGGCCATGAGGTTTGATCACCTGTCAAAGACGTAGTCTCTTTTAGGCTTGGGCTTGAGGCGGAACAGCAGGCCACCCACTATCATCACCGGTATTGACACGCCCATAAAAATTGGAGGTACAAGCTGAATCTCCTGAGTTACAAATGCCGGAGGAATGTGTGGAGTTATTGTCATGGCATAATTCATGCTAAGGAGTGTTGCAATACCTCCAGCAATGATGAATGAGCCGCAGAGCCTGGAACCGTACCTTCTCGCCAACAAAAATGAGGAACCAGCAAGTATCAGTGCAGGGCCTCCACTTATCGAGAGGAACTCCCTCATCATCGATGAGGGGTCAATGTCATAGGAGGGGTTTTTCAAGAAATTTTCCATTCCGACCACCTGGGCTGAAAACAAAACAAACATAGCTAAACTTGCTGCAGCTACCCACTGTTCAACTGCCACGTTTGTAGTTGATCTGCTTCAATAAATAAACCATCGTGTCGCTATACTATTCCCACAAGTCCAGCAAGCTCTTTCCTGCAAGCCGAGCCCAGTTCTTCCGCAGCTTTCTCAGGAGTCACCTTATTCAAAAAGACCCCATATCCTCTCTCAAGTCCGGACCAAGAGTCGGACTGCGGATAGACTTCAATGTGCCAGTGTATTTGCCTGTTGTTCTTCTTTTCAGGAGACAGGTGGAATACCATGTTATATGATGTGCTCTTCATGGTGTTTGATAAGCCTCCAAGCGTGGCACGCAAAATGAGTGAAAGGTCGTTTATCTCCTTCTGGGTGATTTTTGAAAAGCTCGTTGTGTGTTTTTTTGGATAAATCCAGAATTCGTACGGGTGTGAAGGAGCCCAAGGACAAAATGCTATGAACCCCTCGGTCTGAAGTATCTGCCGGGGTCCTCCCGTTTCTGTGGCAACAGTTTGGCACATAGGGCATATACCCTTCTCGTTGAGTATTTTGTGCGCGGCGTCCGCCTCCTGCTCTATTACTGGAGGTATGGTTGAGAATGTCACCACGTTGAGATGCGGATGCATTACCGGGCTTCCTGCCTCTTTGCCGTAGTTTACATAGATTGAAACGTAGGTTACACCCCTTTGAGTGTAAAGCCACCTGAGCCGGTCTTGGATGACGACTAGAACATTTGACCATTGCTCAACTGGGATGGTTGCGAGCGTTTCCTTGTGTTTTTCAGAGGCCACTACCACATAGTGATATCCATATGCAGGTTCGCTATACAGCGGTCTGTCACTATAAGAATTCTCAGATGTGGTGGCAACTACTGGGTTCTTGCTTTCAAAGACCCGGACTGACCAGTCTTCAACGTAGTAGTCCTCCGTGTCTTGCAACCTTTGCAGCATGCCATCCTTTGCAACAAGAGAAAGCGATGATGGATTTGTCATGGCTTCGTTACCAGGGCAGTAGGGGCATTTCTTCGAATCAGCGGCATGTTTGTCATTTTGAGAGACTATTACAAACCTATCAACGACATAATCCTTGCGCAAGTCCCCCATACTGCTAAGTGCCTGATGTGTTAATTTAACTTTTTAGAGGGAAAAACACCCGAAAACCTCAACGATCGGAAAAATAATCTGGTCGGGTGAAAAAGCGGTTGCCAGGCCCGCTTTGTGTGCATTTTCAAGAATTGTTTGAACTTGTCATGCACTAGTCCTGCGTATTTTTTCAAGCCGTGCAGCCTGAATTGGATGCCTCCTATGCGGAGCCACCATGCAAATCAAAATTACCCTTAAATTGGAAAGGGATTTCCGATTCATCATGTCTACAGAGTCTTTGAGGAGAGACCATGCCTTGATTGAGAAAGTACTCAAGGCAATGTGGGCAACAATACCCATGCTACAGGAGGGAAAGACCATCCCAGAGCCTATAATATCCCAAGTCATAGACTTTACCAAAAACTTTACCGATGTTTGCCACCATGGGAAGGAGGAAAACTCGCTCTTCCCTGAACTGGAAAAGAAAGGCATGCCAAAGGAGAGTGGCCCAATCGCAGTCATGCTTATGGAGCATGCCACCACTCGCAAACTTGCATCAAGAATGGAAGAGTCATCCAAGGAATATCTGAAGACAGGAGATGCAAAGCAGCTTGTCACCGACATGCAGGAATACATCAACCACGTGGTGCAGCACATCTGGAAGGAGAATAACCGGCTTTTTGAGATGGCAGAGATGGCGCTGCGAAACGATGTAGATAGGGTCAATCAGGAACTTGCAAAGACAGAGTCTGACAAGCTCAAGGAAATTGGCAAGACAAGGGAGGCATATGAGAAACTCGCCGACGATCTATCAAGCCAGTTTCCCTTGCCCGAAGGATGAGGCCCCCTACAAACCACATCAACATGCTTTTTACCACCCTCATACCCCGGTAATCTGAAATCGATGCAGGCTCATATCGTATCAGTCTTTAGGTTAAAGGCGGAGGATTTCATATGGCAGTAAAGGGCGGGGACACCGTCAAGGTGGAATACACTGGCAAACTGGACGACGGCTCGGTTTTTGACAGTTCTGATAATCATGGAAAACCTCTGGAATTCCAAGTTGGATCAGGGCAGGTGATAAGGGGATTTGATGACGCGGTTTTGGGAATGAGTGCGGGAGATGAAAAAGAATTCAGGATACTCCCACAGGACGCCTATGGCCACCACGACCCCGGCCTTGTGCAGAAGGTCCCAAGGGAGATTTTTCCAAAGGATGCAGAACTTGCTCCCGGATTACTCTTTGAGGCAGGCCTTCCGACTGGCGAGAGGGTACCCGCAATGATTTCCGAGGTGAGCGGAGACTCGGTAACGGTGGACTTGAATCACCCCTTAGCGGGCAAGTCTCTTAACTTCAGGATAAAGCTAAGGGAGATAGTAAATCCCACCTAGCTTGTCTGCAGTAGACCACACGTGGACGCAGGGGAAAGATTTTGATCGTCTTGAAAATCAACATTTATGTAAGATAGAAAAAACTCGAAAAATGAGGCCTGTTGGAAAATCCTGATAATTCAAAGGTACACATGATTTACGTCCTCCTAGACGGAATTGGCGACCTTCCCCATCCCGACTTGAAGGGAATGACCCCCTTAAGCTATGCCAAGACCCCAAACCTAGACAGGCTGGCAAGGAACGGCACCATAGGAGAGGTCATTTCAGTAGGCAAGGGAATTGCGCCCCAGTCTGACATTGCTGTCTTTAACATGCTGGGATACAGGTTTGCAAATTCGGAATATGTGGGACGGGGCGTAATCGAGTCAATAGGAATAGGTATCGATTTCAAAAACGGCGACCTTGCCCTCAGGGGAAACTTTTCCACCGTCGACGATGACAGGGTCATAACTGACAGGAGGGCTGGAAGGAAGATAGAGAGGGAAGATGCCGTTGCAATTTCCAGGGAAATCGAGCAGAAGGTCAAGTTCTCAGACCCAAAGGCGTCTGTTGCCGTATCTCCAACCATTGGCCACAGGGTGATAGTCAGGATAAGGTGCGAAGGACAGTTTCTCTCCCCGGACGTAAGCAACACAGATCCTGCATACGCAAGGGTTGACGGCATGGGAGTAGCCAAGGCGGTGGGCGATTATCTTAAGATTGAAAGGTGCCTGCCCCTGAATGAATCACCCGAGGCAAGACTTTCTGCGTCCCTCATAAATGAGTTCACTGACCAGTCTCTTGCAATCATGAAAAATAGCGAGGTTAACAAGAGGAGGGCGGCTCAGGGAAAGAAGCTATTAAACTCAATTTTATTGCGGGATGCTGGAAACAGGTTTCCCGACGTTGTTCCCATAAACCAGCTGCACGGAATGAAGTTTTCCTGCATAGTTGACATGCCTGTAGAGATCGGAATTGCAAACGTGCTGAAGATGAAGACGTTTAACGCAGGGGGCTTGACGGACTACGAGGAAAAGGCAAAGGTAGCTGCAAAGGCCATGGAATCACAGAATGCCATATACGTGCACATTAAGGGCCCTGACGAGTTTGGCCACGACGGTGACGCCATAGGCAAGATGAACAACATAGAGGAAATAGATAGGAGATTCTTTGGCACCTTGCTTGGGATGATAGACACCTCGAAGGTGGCTGTCGTAATTTCAGGGGACCATTCTACTCCCTGCATTAACAAGGGGCATAGTGACGACCCTGTTCCCGTTCTGATATCAGGCGACTCTGTGAAAAAGGACGGCACCACTAGGTTTACCGAAGACCAGGCAAAGAAAGGAAGGGTCGGACTTCTTGCGGGTGCAGACGTGATCAAGACTTCAATAAGCCTCATCAAATAGGAAACGTTCCAATCCTTCCAGACCGAATCATCTCAGAGACTTTTTTCTTGAACGCGTCGATGTCTATCCCGTGGTACTTGCCATTAGCGGCAGCAAGCTTCTCCATTGCACGCCCCAGGATTGAAATGCAGATATCGCTTTCGTCTTTTTGGTAATGCACCAGCGCTGCAGCGACAAGAATTATCCCCTGTACGAGATCTTTCTCTCCCTCATAGGTAGCCTTCCAGACACTTTCAAGCACCTCGTGACACTCCCAAAACCTTTCGTTGTTGAAATAGAAAACTGCGTCATCCAGTGCCTTTTCCTTTTCTATCTTTTCTTCAACAAGATGCCTTGCATGATCAAGATTTCCTATGGGTTCCAGTTTTTCTACCAGCCTGTCCAAGTTCGCTATCGGGGTCGAGACGTCAAATTCGAGGTATTTTTTTGAGACCCGCATGTCACGGATGAGAGCGTCCAGATCAGATGTCAAGTCATCGGCCTTTTTCAGTAGCACTGGGGCATCCCTTGGCAGGTAGCCGGGGTTTTTGAGATGAACCATGAAACGATCCACGTTATACCGAAGATGGTAATTTCTTAAAATGTTAGCTGTTTTACCGTTAAGATTTATATGAACAGTTAAGAGGATTCAAAATACATGTCCATGATCGAGGTAACACGAGACGTAAAGAACCCTCTTCTCTCAAGAAGGGAGATTACGTGTACGTTCAAGGGACTGGCTGGCAAACTCAAGAGGATGGAAGCTGCCGAGATGATATCAAAGCAATTTGGCCTAGAAGGCAAGACCGTGATTCCAATAAACCTCAAAAATGACACCGGCAGGCCTTTGCTGTCAGGGACATTCTATGTTTATGACGACGAGAAACTTGCAAAAGAGCATCTAAAGGCGGCAATCTTCAAGAGGATTGAAAAGGTAAAGGCTGCGGCTGCAAAGGCCGAAGGCGAGGCCGCAGCAGCAGAGGAAAAACCCGCTGAAGAGAAGAAGGAAGAGGCAAAGTAATGGCAGGGAAGAAAGGCTCCAGCCCCTCAGTATACAAATACTACAAGGTTAAGGGCGAGAAGGCGGAAAAGGCAAAAAAGGAATGCTCAAGGTGCGGAAAGGGAGTATTCATGTCTGAGCACAAGGACAGGCGAACCTGTGGCAAGTGCGGCTATACTGAATTCACGAAATAGTCAGTACAATCGTTTTCTTCGAAGTTTGGATGCCCGCTGTTCTATTTGTTCCAGTTTTTGCACTAGTGCCGGGTCTATCCGTGTCTTGGCCAGAACCTCTGCAGGGATCTTCACTATGTTGCTGTCAAGGGCGATGTTGATGGCTGGCAGTTTCTTGTTGATCCAGTTTTTTATCGCCTTGTCTTCCAGTTTGTAGTCCCTGAAACCTTCTGGGAACTTTTTTGTTATGTGTAGGAGGAGGGTTTTGTCATTGAAAACGGCCCTTGGTTCGAACAGGCGGGTAGTGTCCGCATACATGCTTTCAAAGAGGTTGCCTGAGATCTCGTCGGAGACGATCTCCATCTTTGACATCCTCTTCATGAGTTCCAGATAGTGGAGGAATTCATGTGCAAGAATTGCGTGGATGGTCCCCTTGAGGCCATAGGCTACAAGAGGCGCGGTTATCTGGATTATTATTTCGACCTTCTGGTCAGATATCACAGGGATGGTCCTTGCAAAAAAAATCCCGTAGTCAAACGACCCCGGAGGCTGCGAGATGACTATCGAGGGCTCCACGTAGGCAAGAGGGAAGTTTATCCCAGACGCCTTTTCTATCCTGCCAATACCCTCAAGCACTATTGAGAACCTCTCCACTATCAGGGAGTGGACCTTGTCGGGCAAAATTCCGTTTTTCATGGCCTCGTGTACCTTTAACAGTGGATCCAATTAAAAAAAACTTGAATCCGACTATAATAAAACCTTGATATCCCCTTCAAAGCCTGCTTTTGTCGGATCGGCGAGGGCGATTATTCTGGAGTTACAGTTGGGCCCGTTAGCCCCTCTTCCGGTGGGATTCCAACAGTTTTTCAAGAAAGGAGCTGTTGTCAAGGTCTGGGTTTGACTTTTTTGCGTCACGTACAGCCTTTAGAAACCTTGTGAAGGTTTGCTGTTTCACCGTTATTGTTTTGTATTCTTTGCGCGGCACTGGTATATACTGAATCGGCTCCATTTCATAAGTTCTTCGTAGAAATTTTATAGAAATTCGATGTAGAATTTTCACTAGTATGGAAATTGGAGCAAAAACCGATGCAGGTTTGGGCTAGCAGTCCCTTTTTCGCAAGTACTCTATGTCTACTGCCATCCTCAATATGGATGACTCTAGCACGGAGACCAGATCCTGTACCTTGTATGCCTTTTCTCCCCTTGCCATACTGCATCGTATCCTCATGACGGTCTTTGTCATCTCGAAAAGGACCGGGATCAGGCTGGTAACAGATGCCTCCTCCCGGAACCTGAGCGGATCGCTGGCGGAGCTGGCAATCAACTTGGCATCTTTTACCAGTTGTTTGCTTTCTAAAAGCATGGCACATCATCCACAGCCGGTTTGTATAAAAAAATTTGTACCGCACCCGTTATAGGTCAATAAAGGCATTTTTTCGCCTGATTTTGGAAATTCAGTTTTTTGCTGCAAGTTCGTCTAAAAACTCTCGGACGGATTCATAATATGCAAACTCGCCTAGAACCGTCTTGATTGACTTTACGGCGACCTCACTGACACTCCTGTCAAAATTTTTCTCAAGGATTTTTTTTAGGTATTGCGGGCTTTCGAGGCAGTCAAATACACTTGCGTCATAATCTTCCCTTAGCTTCGTTGTTACCTTGTCAAATATCGAGTGGCCCATGTTAAGCAGGGTGCTTTCTATCGCAAGCCCCACCAGTATACGCTTTGGTTTCTTGTCGAGGTTGTCAGTCTCGCCGACGTCTGTTTCCACTGTGGAGTTCTTGCGGTGCTGCCTTCCAGTCATTATCTCGATATACTGAAAGTTGCAGGAAGGGTTTGAGCAGTGATAGTTTCCTGACCCTACATCAAACTCAATCAGCGTCTTTTTACAGTCTGGGCAAATTACTATCATTGAACTACATGGTACCGTACCCATCCAAATATTTATTTGTGTGTAATATAGCCCTCAAAAAACTAAGAAAACCGGTCGTATATGTTGCCGACCTCGATTTTAATCGACTTGCAGTAAGCCTCCCATTCTGCCTCATCCGTCCCTGCCCACTTGAAGAAGGTAAACATCACACCTGTCGAAGACTCAGAGATAGGGATTACCCGCATGTATGCCGGGCTCATTTTTTCTTCCGTCGGCCCCGCATAGATGTTGATCAGTCCTGCGTCTGGGTTGGTCTCTAACCGTATAAAGACCTCACCCAGCGGAGTGAGTGCCTTGTATTTTCCTTCCACCACAAGAAGCTGCCGTACAAATTGCGTGCTCCACTCCGGTAGGTTTTCTATGCGCGACAGAAACCCGAAAACTTCTTTCATTGGAACTGGGACTACACATGTCTCTGTTATGGACTCCACATGTCCACTTTCCACTGATTCGCATTAAACTTTTTTCGCGATGAACTAATCCTTTTTCAGTTTAGTACCACTAGTGAAGGCATATGGGATTGTTCAGGCATAGCCTGATTGCATTGAAAAGTTTGGCGTTGTTAAAATTGACGCCTGACATGTCGGTATTTTTCAAGTCAGCCCCCGTAAGGTCTGCATTGCTCAGGTCCGCCCCGGACATATCTGCTGTTTCCAGTTTTGCCTGCCCTAGCTTTGCCCAAGTCATCTTGGAATCTACAAGGGATGCTCCTGAAAGGTTGGAACCGGTAAGGTCTGCAAAGGACAGATTTACGTCAGAAAGCTCGGAAGATGAGAGGTTTGCCCCCGCCATATTTGCATTGAAGAAGTTGGCTCCTGCAAGCTCCGAGTTTGAAAGGTCAGTTCCCTTCAGGTTGGCACCAAAGAAATTTGTCCCATAGTATCTTCCGTTGGCAAGTTTAGCTCCCTCAATGTTTGCTCTGCTAAGGTCAGCGCCAGAAAGGTCGGAGCCGCTAAGATTTGTATTTTGAAGTTTTACATCCACCAAGCTTTCAAAGGCTAGGTTTGCTCCTGAAAGGTTTGCATTATCGAGGTTAGCCCCTGCAAATTTAGCGTCGGAGAGAAGGGCGCCGCTTAGATTTGCGTTCTCGAAGTTTGTCCCGTAAAACTTGGTTCCTTGAAGGTTTGTTCCGGTCAAGGTTGCGCCATACAGGTTTGCTCCTGAAAGGTCAGCTCCGCTGAGATTGGATTTAGACAGATTGACTCCCTTGAGAATTGCCCCAGATAGATCAGCTCCGCTGAGATTCACATTTGAAAGGTTTCTGCCAGATAGGTCGCACCCGCTCCAGTCAATCCCCGGGGAGGCGGCACTGGTACAGTTTGGATTCGTGCTAGCCATCGACATTGGAAGATGACTCTGCGGTATCTGCAAGGCAAGCGTTCCGTTGTCAATAAGCTTCTGGAGTGCGGCTAGGAAATCCTGGTCAGTTATTTGTCCCCCTGCCCAAGACTTGAATTCCTTCCTTACGGGATCGGGTATTGCCTGTCCTTGGTAGGTAAAACCGTAGACCACCGGAAGAAGAGAAGCTGCAGTGGCAAATATCACTAGAATGAACAGGCTTGCTGGTTTTTTCATTATTTCAAATCACCCAAGGGTGGATAAATCTCTTGTTCGTGGCCTCAATTCCTGCCATGGCCATGTCCATGTTCGCCGTGATCCCAATTGCCGTGACTATCCCCGCCCCAAGAGTATTGTGATTGTGATTCCTGCTGTTGCTGCTGTTGCTGTTGCTGTTGCTGTTGCTGCTGCTGTTGCTGCTGCTGCTGTTGCTGTTGCTGCTGCTGTTGCTGCTGCTGCTGTTGTTGTTGCTGTTGCTGCTGCTGTTGCTGCTGCTGCTGTTGTTGTTGTTGCTGTTGCTGTTGCTGCTGCTGTTGCTGCTGTTGCTGTACTACTGCCTGTTTTCCTTGCAAATCTTCTTGCACCTTTTGCAACTGTTCAGTTTGCTGAATCTGTTGTTGCTCTTGTTGTGAGATGTCCTGCTGATCGTGTTGTTTCATTTGTTGCATGTCTTGCTGCCATTGCTTTTCTGTTGTATGATGCTTTCCATAGTCGCGCAAGGACCTTTGGAATTCTTGTTGATATTGTTTCTGTTCCTGAAGCTGGCTAACTTTTTGATCCTGTTGTTGCAATTGCTGGCCTGATTGTTGACTTTGCTGATCGGATTGCTGTAATTGCTTGTTCTGCTGCTCTAGCTGGTTTTGTTGCTGATTCTGCTGTTCTTGCAGGCTCTGCTGTTGTATTTGCTGCTCTGACTGTTGTCCTTGATTCTGGCCCTGTGCACCCGATGGGGCTTGTCGTAGGTAGGATTCCTCATATCCATGTCCCCAAGTCGACCATTGTTGTTGTTGAATTTGTGAATTAAGATCAGTTGTCCAGCCATGGTCCCTTCCCCCATCATGTGCAAACGGTTTTCCATGTCCGTGGTGTCTGTCAAAGTGGTCAGGGTTAGGATCCTGGGTCTGTTGGTTGTCACCAGGTTGAGGATCCGTGGTCGGCTGTGTGGCAGGAGGATCTGTTGTTGGGTCGGTTCCCGGTGTTGTAGGGTTTGTTCCAGGTGTTGTGGGGTTTGTTCCAGGTGTTGTGGGGTTTGTTCCAGGTGTTGTGGGGTTAGTTCCAGGTGTTGTTGAATTTGTTCCAGGTGTTGTTGGCTCCAAGGGTGGAGGATCAGCCGTTGAATTGGTTCCAGATGTGGCTGTCGGCTGAGGTGAAGTCGAATTTTGGTCCGTTGGAGGCGGTGGGAGACTGGTAGAGTTTTGTGGGAGAGAGGTAGAGTTTTGTGGTAACAAAAGGTTCGGGTTGACTAGCTGGTCTACAGAATCCGAGATGCTAGAAGCGTAGGTATTGTCACCCAAATACTGGGCAGTTATAGTATGATATCCCTCAGGTAATGATGACGTATCATAGTTTGCCTGCCCTCCTGATACATTGCTTGTTCCAAGTTCAGTTGAACCATCATAAAACGCGACTGTTCCCGTGGGTCCGGTGCTGTCTGGAGTAGAGATGGTGGCCATAAATGAGATCTGCTGGCCTACAGTTGATGGGTTTTGTGATGATGTCAAGGAGACTGAGCTTGGTTCAGCCACCAACTGGTTAATGGCGACAGAGGCACTCCCAAGGAACGTACCATCTCCAGGATAAGTCGCAGTTATGGCATGGTTACCTCGAGATAAAGTTGCGTTGATGGATGCAACTCCATTTGTTAAGGTTACGGGTTGGTCAAAGTTTGATCCATCAATAACGAATTGGACATTCCCGCTGGGGACCGAAAGCGTTTGCGATTGCGGAGAAACAACAGCGGTTATTGTAATTTGCTGGTCGATTGGGGAGGGATTCACCGATGAAGAAACAACGACAGTGCTTCCCTGACTCACGGTCTGAATTAGTTGCCCTGAATAGCCCGCCTCAAAATTAGAGTCACCGGAATATGTTGCCGTTATGTAATGAGAACCTCCAGAGGGATAGATGTTGACGGAGGCAGAGTTTCCGGAAAGTGTCTCAGTGCCTATGTCTAACCCATCCTCAAAGAATGCGACATTACCTGTAGGATTTCCAGAACCCGGATATGCTGCGCTTATCCTAGCAGTTATTTCTACAGGCTGCCCAGGAAGCGATGGGCTTTTGGATGATGAAAGCATGGTGACAACCTTTGCTTGGTTGACTGTCTGGCTTAGGATACCTGTACTTTGGAAAGAGTTTGTGTCCCCAGAATAAACTGCTGTTATGACATGCAACCCAACCTGAAGGGATGAGGTGCCCCAAATGGCTTTCCCACCTGATAGCACGATTGGCGGACCTGCGTTTGACCCGTCAACTTGGAATTGGACAGAGCCTCCTGCGGCGGGAAGAACTTGGGCAGTGTAGATAACATACTGTCCGTAAACGGATGGGTTTGCAGATGCTGCAATAGTGGTGTTGGTAGATGACTTTACGACCAGTCCGGTTTGGCCGTTCGTGGTTACATGAACAAAGTCCCCCGTATAGTTAGCGTAAATTGTCAGAGTCTTTGGTGTGGACGGAGTGACATAATCTGCCACACATGACAGCGAGCCATTCTTCTGCGTACTGCACGATGTAGAACCAAAGGAGCCTCCCCCATTTGAATCCCCAAATAACACCGTCCCAGAAGGACCTCCTGCTGAGCCTCCTGCGGATGAAACCGTTGCAGTCAATGTAACTGGGGATTTCAGTGAAGCCTGCGCGGTATTAAGTGCCAAGGACATAGAGGTATCGCACAGTGGGTGTGGTGAATTTCCTTCCAATGTTCCATCTGATTCAAATTGGGATCCGCAGTTGTTACTTATCGAGCCCAAGTTTTTGAGGACGTTTTTGTTGTCAAATATTCCAAAATTCGAGATTACGTTTGTATTAGTAATATTTCCAGAATTTGTCACATTAACGTTAGGGCTTACATCGAGATTTGTACCGGTGCCGATATAGAGAGTAGCCCCGTGATGAATTATTGTACTTGAGACAAGCGAGATTTTGCCCATATTGTCAAGGGCTGTATAGTTTGATATTTCTGGAGGAAGAGAAACCATGCCGGGATTTGTGAATACTCCCGCATTGTCAATGGTGCCTCCGTCTATTTCCATCATCCCATTATTTACAAGGTTTGCCCCTTGCTGATTCAATACAGTCCCTCCGTTGTTTTCAAAGAACCCGTCTGTCCTCAAGCTGCCTTCATTAGTGATTAACCCAGAGTCCTCATTTGAAATGCTACTTGAGGATCCGGAAAATGAAAAATAATTTTTGTTGTCAATTGTTCCAAAATTAGTCACTGTTCCTCCTTGACTAGTTCCAGAGCTGCTGCCAGATATAGTAAATTGGCCATTATTCACAATTGTTCCCATGTTGATCATTGCGGCGTAGGCCGTCAGAGTAGCATTATTTACCATAGTAATGTCAGTGTCTATCGTAACCGAGTCCGTCCGGTTTAGCAAGAGGTTTTTGGCAATCGTGCACTCTGTCTTGCCATTTAGTTGGCTCCAGATTCCTCCCAAGTCGCCGCATGTTGCCTTCCCACCAGAATCGTTTGATATTATAAAATCTGCTGCTGCAGCGTCATATGTTGTGAAAAAGGTCAGTATTGAAAAGACGCCAATCAGGGCTGCGATAAAGGTCTTGTTCATTGTCTCAATTCACCTTCCAGTACCGTACACATAAAAAAGATATGATTAGCTCTGGTATCGTCGTCCGTTTCATATTTAAGACTTTCCGGTAGGGATATTGATACGTTCAATTGAGGATCGAGGTTTTCGACTAATTGTTTAAAAGAATTGCGCATAATTTTTCTATAAACATTATACACAGTGATGAATGGAATGGGATCGGCATACTAGGATAAAAAATTATCTCGTAACAGTAATCCTGTTAAAATCAAACCTTGTACACCGACAATTTGTTTCAAGCAATCCAGAAATGTTTGGTTCCACCTGATGTCCTGCAACAAGCCTCTTGATCGGCATGCCTCCGTCGGATTCTATTTTCACTCTAATGGAATTGCTCGAAAGTGGCTTATAGTGTACGTCGTAGACCCTTTTTTTGTTATGATGTGAATTCTCGTATAGGATTATTTGCTGTGCCCTAAGTTTTCTAAGGTTTTCTAGCTGTTTTGGCTCAATCTCATTTTCGGATTCGATATCCATGACCACAACTGTTCTAAACTTTATCGGCTCCGATGGGATTTTGTTGATTATCCTAAGCCCCAAAATCGATATTCCGTCCAGATCAACCTTCCGGTTTGGACCAGTCTCACGTTTGTGTGGACTAATCAATTTTGCAAAAAACGGCCTTCCATTTCCAAGAACAAGACTAGATTCGTCCTCGCCGCCGATCCATGTGATTTTTGCTTGCATCGCCCCGTACTTCTCGATGAAAAACCTCGCAATCTTACCTTCCACGCTGTCAAATTCTTTTATCCCATGAAAGTCGCATACAAAGCATCCCCTGCCTTGACACTCATCACACGGCTTTTGTTTTTGCGGAAATCCCCTGACGTCTTTTATGTATCGTCCTTGCAGCAACAATGCCTTTGGCTTTATCTCACAGTAGTCTCGTTTAAAATCAATTGTAAACACCATGTCTGGATTTTGGTAATCCACTGATGATTTTGTTCTACGGGAAAATTTTTTTCCCAGTTCTCGCGTGATGTCGCTTTTTATGCTTGTAATTCCTCGAAGTCTGAATTTTGACCGTATGGTATCGTCCCTGTCATGTATGGACGGCTGCAATATGGCGCCAATTAGAAAGGTGGAAAACTGGTACCCTTTTGACGCCTCTATCATTTTTTTTGCATGCAGGTCGATAGTTGCCATTAGGTTTTTGCATATATAGCAGGTTTGTGGAGATTTCTGGCCAATCCTGCGTCGGATTTCCTTCCCTAGGCGCTCGTGCGATTTTACCCCCAGATTGCCTGCAAACATCCTTCCAAGGCAGTTGTCGCAGAGAGGATGCTCCTTGAGAATCTGTCTCGTACGCTCAACTACTGCAGATAGTTTCTTCTTGTCCATCACTTTTTCGTAAGCCTAGGCATGTATTATGCCTAATCAAGAAATCGTCCGTGTCTTATTCCTGCAGTTGGCTTAAAATTTAATTCCTAATTTTTACATCCAAAAAGGATCGTATCAGGCGCCGGGAGAAAATGCCTAGTACGGATACATTTTTTGTCGTGTTTCTTTGTTCGTGACGCTTATAGCCTTGGTGGGACACGTGTGCGCAGCATCAAGGATACGTTGGGGTTTGGCGCCCTCTTCGTTGATCACTTTTGATTTTGGGTTTACCCTGACATTTTTTTCCACTCGGAATACCTTAGGCGCGATAGTTTCACAGCTGCAACAAGCTATGCATCTTTCCGGATCTACCTCTACCCCCACAGGAATTTCATCTTCCAACTCAATAGGCTCCGTATCAGCCTTTACCTCAGACCTCACACGTTCGTAGTATTCCCAGAATGCTTGTTCGTACTGCTTCCAAAAGTCCTGATATGCATCCTCAGCATATTTTGTATATCTCCTCCAGTCTTCGTAAGTGCTTTTGTCCGAGTCTCTCGCCCCCCACTGTGGTTTTTTTGATCTAAAGTCTCCTCTTCTGTCCCCTGTTTCATTTTTTGTTCGGGTTGAGCCTGTACCAATATTTCTCTTGTAATCTGCCCGCAGGGTTTGATATGCCTCTGAGATCATTTTGAATTTTTTGGCATCTTGGTCTTTGTTTTTGTCGGGGTGATGCTCTAATGCGAGTTTCCGGTATGCGGTCTTGACATCCTTCATTGTGGCACCATCACTGAGGCCCAGTACCTGATAACACTGGTAGCTGTTCAACACATCCTATTCGTGGAACTGTTTTAAAACAGTTTTTACGTGATTCCAAGCCGTGCCAAACTCATCCTTTTGCAGAAGGCAGTGTAAAGGCGAATGTGGCCCCCTTGCCGTCTTGGTTGTTTCTTCCCCAGATTCGGCCGCCATGTGCCTCTACGATACTTTTGGAGATATAGAGCCCAACCCCTGTTCCGCTATGGTGTTTTGTGGCAAATTTTGTGAAGAGACTAGACATTATGTCGGGGTCTATACCCATACCGGTATCCCTTATCGAAACTGTCACCTCCTCTTTACCGTTTTTTAGCGTGATAGAGATGGTTCCTTCTCGTGTAAATTTCAGGGCGTTATGAATCAGATTAGTTACAATCTGGGTTATCCTTTCCTTGTCGGCATCAACGAAAACTTGGCCGGGATTTGAAAACGACATGTCAACTGGCGAATCCGGTGGCATGTTCTTTAACTGGTATCTGAAGTCTTCCACTATCGAAGACACGAGGTGGGTCAAGTCGAACCTTTCCTTTCTTATGACCAATGTTTTGCTCTGGATTCTTGTCATATCAAGCAGATTGTTTGAGAGTAGTTTGAGCCTTAGAGCATTTCTCTGGATTGCATCGACGTTGTTCTGGTTTTTTTCTGGCTCAGACTGGAGAAGTTCAGAATAGGTCAGGATGGACTGGATAGGGGTCTTTATCTCATGGCTTGCTATGTTTATGAACTCGGCCTGAAGTCTCTCGTGATCCTTGAGTTTCTCGTTTAGTTCGTCTGACTTCCATAAAAGCTCGAAAAACAGCCTTATTGATTGAATGAGTGATATGCTGTTGGAAAACAGGCCAAAGCCCAGAGTCTTTGAAAACTCCTTTGCCATTTCCTCCCTAACCTCGGAAATGAAAAATTTTGAGTTGTCCACTAGAAATAGACCCATTTCTCCCTCTGTTCCGTTTAGGATATTGATGTGGGGATAGTTAGAGTGGAGGAATTTTACAAGGTCTCCGTTTTCGTTGTTTATGGGACAGATGATTCGGATCTTGATCTTCTTCTTGGACGCCTCCATCAGCTGGTCAAATATCCCAAGCTTGTATAGGCTCACCATTGTCCTGCTTCTTGGAAGTACCAGTAGAACCTCGGTCTTTGCAGAGTTGGCAAGAGTTGCAATCAACTCGGTCGATTGTTGCTGGTCATTTATGACCTCAAAGAACTCTGGCTCCATCCCCTGCTCAAGTTCCTTAAGTTTTCGCTCGGCAAGAATCGACCTGTTCCACAGAGTTTCAAAGATGTGCTTCTGGACTTGGACCAGCTGTTTTGCATTGCTGTAGATAGCATGGGAGACTGGCTTTATCTCCTGAAGCGTTGCGGTTGCCAGAAACTCGTCATCAGTAACCCCGAATGCCCCCCTGATACCATCAAGGTGCCTGAATTCCTGGATTACGCCCATTAGAGACTTGCAAAATTGCATGTTTGCTTTTGAGATCTCGGTGATGTACCTTATCCTTACCCCTTTCTTTTTGAGGTAATTAAGAATCTCAAGGTAGTTTTTGAATCCTAGAGTGTTAAGTGAGCTTCCCGAGTCGGCATAGATGTCTATCTCTGTTCGTGTGTTGAAGGCACATTGTTTCCATTTCTCCAAGACATCATGCTGGCCAAAGAGAATTTCAGTCTTTTCTGCAGAGCTTCTTGCCAAGACCATGATTTACATATTAAAAATTTATTTTAAAGGAGTGTGGAAGAATTTTCTATTTTGAAGATACTTTACAACACTACAGAAGTTCAGAACAGTTTTCAGGTGATAGAACAATACAGAAGAAAGAGACATCACCCTTATAGCATTTAGCGCGGAATTCTTTGCAGGTATGCTGGACATAGATGACCTCATAAGGGGTCTTGATGGGTTCATACTTTCCGTATCCTCTGGGAACGGCACCTCGAGGTCTGCCGACAGAAGAGTAGGAATCATTGGCCTAGATGTCTCGTTAAAGATAAGCCCCCTTGACCTCTCTGGAGGTAGGTCGGATGATGCCGTAATCCGCCAGCGGGTGAGGGGTGAAATTGAGCCACTCATAGATGTAATCGAGGACATGGAAACAATACGCGTGATTGCACTGCTTCCCGGCATCAGAGGGGAAGATGTAAGGTACACCGTGAAGGAGGGCTATCTCGAACTGGAAATAGTCAAGGATTGCGTGTACAGGAAGGAGATACCTTGCAACGCAAGGCCGGACCAGATTTCAGTAAGGTCTACAACGTTAAACAACTCCGTCTTGGAGATTGTTTTTTCAAAAAAACCATAACGGACGTCTGGCAGGGGCAAAACCCAAACATAGAAGATTTTACTGCCTTGCTTATAAAATTCCGACCGATAATTACCTCAATGGAGGAAGAACTTGCAAGGGCAAAAGAAATCGCGGTAAAGTTCTTTGAACAGTACAGGTCACCTGTTACGGTAAAATCAGTAATGATGGAGGACAAGTACTATGTGGTCCGCGTCAATGTCGGGTTGGTCAACGTGCAGACGTTTGATGTGGCAGTGGACTATTCTACTGGAAAGATCCTAAGTTACAGCGCCATTGAGCATGTCTAGGTTGGGCTCCCCTTTCATGCAGGTTTAACCAAGGCCCATCTTGCGAAGCATTCCCTGCATTTGTCTCCCCTTTGATGCTTTCATCATGGTCTTTGAGTTCTTGTATGCCTTCAATAGTTCCTTAACCTCGTGTTCTGGCCATCCAGAGCCCCTTGCTATTCTCTTTATGCGTGACGCGTTTATCAGGTCGGGATCCGCCTTTTCTTCCTTTGTCATGGACTGAATGACATATCTCCACCTCTCCATCCTCTGCTCCTGCTGGTCCAACTGGTCTTCCTTTACCATTCCGGAAAATCCAGGCATGTTTTCCATTATGCTCCTCAGACCGCCCGCCTTTGTCGCCTCCTCAATTTGGAAGTAAAAATCTTCCATGTTCATCTTTCCGTGTGAAATTCTTTTGAGCCGCTCCTCGTTTCCCTCGGTCTCGAGCCTCTTTGCCATGTCAAGAAGGGCTTGTATGTCACCCATTCCAAGGAGCCTTCCAACGAACCTGGTAGGAGAAAACTTCTCCAAGTCGTCAATTCTCTCTCCGGTTCCTATGTACATGATTCTAGCCCCGGTGGCTGCCGCTGCCGCAAGGGCCCCACCTCCCTTGGCACTCGAGTCAAGCTTTGTTATGATTATCCCGCCAACTGGAACGGTCTTGTGAAATGCCTCTGCCTGATTGTAGCACTGCTGCCCTATGGTCCCATCAATCACAAGCAATGCAAGATCAGGGTTTGCCACCTTGCTTATCCGGGTCATTTCGTCAAGGAGGTCCTTCTCCTCCTTGTGACGGCCCGCCGTATCGATGAGAACTATGTCGAAATTCTTGCCTTCAAAGTGCTCAAGGCCATTTTTTACAATTGCGGGCGAGTCCTTGTTTCCTTCCTCCCCATAGACTTCCACGTTTGCCTTTTCACACATCGTTTTGAGCTGGGTTAGGGCCCCAGGCCTGTACGTGTCGGCTCCAACAACGCAGACCCGGTACCCTTGCTTTGTAAGGTACTTTGCGAGTTTTGAGGTGATGGTGGTTTTTCCGCTACCTTGTATTCCAAGCATTAGGGCGCGGTTCAGCCTTCCTGGTTGGAAAGAGTATTCGTTCTCCGTCCCCAGCAACTTGGAGAGTTCGTCATACAAAATCTTGACAATGTGGTCCTTCCTTGATAGGCCGGGAGGCGGCGTTTCCTTGAGAGAGCGCTCCTCCAGATTTTTTGTAATTTGGAAAACAAGCTTTACGTTCACGTCGGACTGCAATAAGGCCCTCTGGATATCTTTTGAGAGTTCCTTGATGAGAGCTTCGTCTATCGCTGACGAGTTGACAATTTTTTTTAGCGCTGCCCTGAGTCCCGTCTTGAGTCCGTCTAGCATTGTTCTTCCAAGGCCGCTTCGGTTATTTCAAACCTTCCTCTGTATCCGTCCCAAGTCTTACTTGACTTGACAATTCTAATACGACCAGAAAAAAGAGGGCATCCTAGCACAAACGTTTCGGCCTCGCCTCCTTCAAACGACGCATTCAGTCCATGTTTAGAAGATATCGAGATGAGTCTTTCCACATCCTGCATTGAGATCTCCCTTCCAAGCCACGAGTCGTCAAGTCCTCCTGCCGTGACACTGGTCATAATAAATTGAAACCCTGAATTCACAAGGTCACGGAGGTAACTTGCCTCGTGTATCCCCCATAGCGGAGATAGTACTTCAAGCCCCAGATTGGAGCAGACCTCTTCAAAGCGCCTCTTCTGAAACATGCTGCGTATTCCACCGTGTACAACACCCTCAATCCCATATTGCCTCTTGGCAAGTGTTAGGGCATTTTTAATCTCAACCAGCTCGGCATCGGTCTCGTCTGAGGCCGCGCTGGCTGTGATCTGAGGAATGTGCATCAATTTTGCCTGGACTCTTGTCATCTCGATGTTGGGATGATGCAACAGGTGGCTCTCGTCGGATTTTGGAAATATCGTGACAAGGCAGGATATCGTATGGCCGTCAGACTTTGACTTGAAGATGGCATAGGTACTGTCTTTTCCCCCGGAGAATAGTGCGGCAAGTTTCAAGTCGCACTCTGGAGATGCGGGTTTCAATTAATTTTTTTCCAGCTCTGCTACTTTCTTGAGGCACACATTGCACAAGGTTAGGTGATCCTTTATGGTTATGTCCACATTTGAAGCTAGGCAGACGTGGCACAGGCCCTTCATAAGTTCCATAACGGGGTCATCGCGTATAACTTATTCGTGGGAGAAAGCCTTGGACGCCTCATGTACTCATAATCTTCATCAAAATTCAGATGGCTTTTCTCGTCATCATCAGCGTCCGAATCTAGCTCTTGATTCGGACTATAATAGTTCTATCCATTACCTTCCAGTACTCTACGTCTTGGCCCTGGGTTATCTTGTCCTTTACTTCATCCTCTATCTGGGAAACGTCAAAGACCTCAAAGGACTCAGAATCCATCACCTGGACAATCGAGTCAGTTTTTGATATTACGGAGCCTACCCTTTTGTCTATGAGCGGTACCTGCACTTGCGCACTGACTGGTGAGACATGCGGGTATTTTTTCTTGTCAAATATACCTACGGCCACAATCCTTGCCTTTGCAGCACCGTGCTTTCCAGGCTTGCTAGTGTCGTATTCCACTATCTTGCAAGGCTCTTGGTTCGGGCTGTCGACAGGTAGCAGGATGTAAGATCCTATCTTAAGAGAACCAAGTTCGGAAGGCTTGCTCATCACACAAACAGAAATTGGTAGAGTATATAACTTTTTTATTTTATTTTTTCTATCACGGAAAGGTTCACCAAGTTGGTAAGCCGGATCCCTTTTCTTGCAACCTCTTTCCTTGTCTTCTCGCAATACTTGTTGTCGCTCTGGTGGGTGTTGTCGCTTGAAACTTCAAAGACAACAAGATTATCGCAGTATGGGAAGGTAAACTTGGGTGTTTCTGTTGATGACATGTGCAAGCTGCCACACTCTGCTCGCCTCACCCGGTTTCGCTTTGCCACAATCATTGCAAGATCGTATAGGTCCGACTCGGAATGCCCATAGTCGAGATAATAGACTGAAATAAGGTTCAGTTTCAAGTCGGTGAACCTCTCAAAGAACTCGTCATACCTTGAAAAGACGAAGGTCGGCCTTTCCTGCTTGTACTTTCGCACTTCCTCCAAGACATGCCCCGCATCGCTGAACCTTGCAAGGAGGTATGTGTTGGAGTGAGATGGAAAGTAGGCGTTGCCGTCTTCTGAGAAGGTGGCAGTGGCAAAGTACATGCCTTTTACATGGTCTGACTTGTGAAGCGATTCCTTGAGTTTTAGTGAATGCTCGTTGTGCAAATATGGTGCGCATACGTATCCCCCTTCCGCAACCCCCGAACCAGACACGTGATCGGGATCCTCGCGGTAGCTTATATGTAGTTTGGTTGGCATTCGGGCCGCACGGATTTGTTTCAATAATTGGGAAATTCGGCGAATTTTTCCCAGCGATAATTATTTAATACGAACAATCTGGATGAAAGTCGGTCCCACGCTAGCTCAGCCTGGTAGAGCTTCCGGCTGTAGTGGTCGGCTCTTGGCTGACCGTCATCAGCCTATCAGGCTAACAGAAACCGGAGTGTCGCAAGTTCAAATCCTGCGCGTGGGACCTTATCATAATATTCAAAAATAATGCCGGTTCTATACAAGCCGTGTCAGAAGATTCGGGCTGGTCTGGGCTAGATGAGGTAGACCAGAAGATCATTGCCATCCTAAACAAGAACGCAAGGACCCCATCAAAGGAGATCGCCTCCGAACTTAGGAATTCTGGCGTGGACGTCTCCGACAGGACCATCAGAAAGAGGATAGAAAGGCTGGAAAAAAGCGGCATCATAAAGGGTTACAAGGCAGTCCTCAGCGGGGTGAGTGTCTCGGACGGTTTTGAGGCATTGTTTTTGAAATTGAAGATAGTCCGGTCCCTTAACACACAGGTGGACTCCATAAGGGCCTTTGCAAATACTTTCCCAAACTACCTCTTTGTTGCAACCCTCGACGGGGACTGGAACATGCTCATTGTGATGAGGCTTGAAGGGTCGGAAAAAAATCCCACCTCGAAGATAGTGGAAAAATTCTCTGATCAGATTTCAGATTACAGGATAAGCAACATACAGATGAAGGACGTAAACCGCCTTAACATGTCTCTTGTTCTACTTACCTGATCCTGTTGCTCTCAGTTACGTCAAGTGCGTTTTTCAATTCGTTTATGGTGAAGGGCTTTTGAATAAACGCGGTGGAGCCAAAGCCGATTGTCTTGCGGACCCTCGGCTCGCTTTTTTCATCTGCCGTTATCAGTATTATGGAAAGGTCCGGTTTTTTTTCGAGAAGTTTCTTGGCAACCGAGTCGCCCGTCATCCCTGGCATCTCCATGTCAAGTAATATGACTGGGTTTTGCGAATCGTCGATTAGTTTTGTGATAAGAGCAAGTGCGCTTTTTCCATCGCCCGCAGTCCTGATGTCGTCATATCCAAGCCGTTCAAGGTAGCTCTTAAGCCGGAGTGTGATTGCCGGACTATCGTCAACTACCACTATGGTCCTTCTCTCTTCCATCGTCTTTGGCATGTACTTTTTTGCCTCCTCTGATATCTTCATGGCCTTGTCTACCTGGCCAGACTTGAGGAAGCATTTTGCCGCACACCGGTAGGCGTATGGCGATTCTGCATTGTTCTTTTTTGCAATCTTGAGGTAGTATTTTGCGGCCATGTCATACTCCTCCTTCCCGTCCTTGCCCTGTTTTGATTTGCATTCCGAGGCCAGAATAAGGTAGACTCCAGCCTTCAGGTTCTCATTTTTAAGCTCCTTTTGGGCAAGGTCCATGAAGAGGTTGTATGCTGAAAGGTTCTGGTCATTCTTCATGTAGGTACATGCAAGGTCGAATTTTTCTAGATCGGCGTCCAACGCATTGGTATCAAAGTACAAGATTATAATTTTTGAGTTGGCTATATGGAAAAAATCTTGACTTGTGCAGCCAAAAGAGCAAATCAAACACATATTATAAAGAAAGACCAATCTTTTCCTAGTGAGCGAGGAAAATAGCGGTAGCGGGCTTGCACAGCCCCCAGTAAACATCCTGTTTACTCCACTTGACATCTCAAAGAAGGATGTCTGGAGCATAGACATTACAAGGATCCTCCAGTTGCTGATATCGATACTAAACCAGTCCGACAAGAAGGACCTCAGGGTGGCTGGAATCGCCGCACTCTCTTCTGCCATGATCCACAGGATGAAGGTGGAAAGCATTTTTGCGCTGCAAAAGGCGGCAATGGAGAAAAAGCCCCTAAGCCAGAGGGAGGACGTCGACATCCAGATAATAAACATGCCCTATAGGCATGAATCCACATATCCCGTTACCTTGGACGAGTTGCTTTCAGTACTTGAAAACCTTATTGGAACAATAGCAAACCCGCGTTCAAGCCGCAGGCAGATGGAGTTTGAACCCGTCCAAGTCCCCAACTTTGACGACTATTTCATATCCCTTGAGAAGATAATCGGGCAGTACGAGGAGCTTATTATGAACAAGATAAGGCCCACAGGGTCGGGCTCCTTCAAGAACATCACCTCAGGGCTTGAGCTTATAGACCTCATAAGGTGCTTCTTTGCAATCCTCTTTTTGGCAAGGGACCTCAAGGTGGACCTGGAGCAGACGGAAGATGACATCATCGTTTCCATCGTAAAATAGGTTCACAAGCAGATCAACTGTAAGAGGGAATTTAATTTATGTATGTTCCACCCTTCTTTTTGTACTGATGGGAAAGGTTGAAGACGACGAGGCAGTCGCAAGGCTAGAGGCCGCACTCTATTCTGCAGGAAGGCCCCTCTCAATAGAGGAGTTGATAAAGGCCTCCGGTACGGAATCCCGAACCAAGACCCTAGCCCTGATGACGGCCATTGTGAGAAAGACCAAGTCTGCATTCAGGGCAATCGAGGTTGCAGCGCTTCCTGACGGTTCCTACGTCTTCCAGTTAAAGCCCGAGTATAATACCGTGATTAGGAAATATGCCTCAAAGCCTCTGCTTCCCACCGCTACTTTGAAGACGCTTTCCTACATTGCATACATGCAGCCAATTTCCTCAAAGAGGCTGGTCGAGGTAAGGGGCTCGGGAGTTTACATGCACCTAAAGCTTCTCGAACAGCTTGCATACATAGAGCACCAGAATGTCGGAAGGCTGAAAATTTACAACACCACAGAAAAGTTCCAGAAGTACTTCGGAATCCAAGGCGACAAGGACTTGCTCAAGCAGAAACTTTTCACAAAGGTAAGGAG
>DATFCV010000007.1:0-5995 GCA_035252645.1 Nitrosotalea sp.
TTAAACTCGATCCAGTCGTGGGACATTTAAATCTTGATGGGTGAAATTGGTGAAAAAAGACATTTATTCCGACTACTCTTGTTCCGCGTCCTTGATTATTGCCTTGAGGTTTGTCTCGCTCAAGGTCTTGAGTGATACTGCGGAAATGCGGAACTGTGCTCCACAAAGCCTTCCAAGCTCGACTGACGAGCCCTTGTAGTTCATGGTCTGCACTTTTGCGGATTTCGCAGCTTCTGTTATCTTTTGCAACTCCTCAAACGGAATAGAGTGTGACAGTACTACAAGCTTGGAGCTCTTCATGTTTCCAAGGACCTCTTTTGCGCCAAAGACTGCCTTGCTGTCGTCGATTGCATCCTTGATGGCCTTCTCTAGGAGCTTAGCCATCTTGTACCACCATGAGGCCTGCGAGGTTCATTCCTGAGGCCGATTTACCTTGAGAGTGCAATATTTGGTAAAACTTGGATTTTTCAATATAAGCCTTTCAAATTTCATTGCAGAGGAGATCCGTTAGTTTGGGTGCTGTTTGCGGTAGAGAGTACAATCAGTCTTACCAATTTCGAATTTTCCTCATGCGACCGTAACAAACTCGTTCAAACTCTTTCTAGCTACTTTGCATTGTAGAAGCCTTTTCCAGAAATCACATGCCTTATCCCACCCCGGGGATCCTGTACATCTCCGCTTCTGCGTGGAATCAGGTGTATATGACAATGAGATATGGTCTGGCCTGCATCCTGCCCGTCGTTAATTCCGACATTGAAACCAGTCACGCTGGAGTCTTTCTTCACTATCCTTTCCTTCTCCGAGTCAAGCAACAACAAGCATGATTTCTGCTCTGCCGAGCTTAATTCAAAGAACGAGGCAACGTGCCTTTTTGGCATTATGAGGGTATGAAATTTTGTTACCGGATACTTGTCTTCCATGACAAAAGACAGTTCGTTGTGTTTCTTTGACTCTTTCTTTAGCTTGCAAAATATGCATTTGGGATCAGTGTTTTGGTAGATGTTTTTCCAAGACCGAAAATCTGTGTCATCAAGGTCCCTTTTCTGGGAATTGCACGTATAGCATAGTGCCTGCAAGTTTTCAATTACAGTTTTCCCACCCTTGTTTATTGGAACAATGTGGTCAACGTCAAGCGCCTTCGCTTCTGCAGATATCCCGCACAACTCACACCTGTATCTGGCCCTCGTAAGGACCAGATATCTCAAAGACCCCGGAACAAGCCTCGTGTCCCTGGATCTGTGTTTCCAGATTAGCTTGCCACGCCAATCCTCATACTCTTTTATCTTCAGGTCACAAAGCGAGATCAGTTCTGAGCGCTGAGAGGGAGTAAGATCTGAAACATTAAGGGAAAAATTACCCGAATCATAATTTACAATGCCGTGCCGCCTGAGTACCTTACCTGGCATCGCCTTTGTGATTTGTTCATAATACTCAATCTGACTCTCGTCTTTTTCCAGAAACGTTCTTGCAATGGTTCTGACCGAGGCCTTGTTGTCTGATTCTAAGAGAGTTTTGATCATGACTGGCTGGTATATGTGCTGCATTCGCATTTTGTGTAAAATAAAATCCTGTAAGCTTTCAAAATTCATAATTATATACTATAAAATTCATCTAGAAAAAGGATCTGCCTTTAAACTACAACCATGTAAGAAAAGAGTCTTGACCAGTCTTACCTTTTACGGCGGCATCAATGAGATAGGAGGCAACAAGTTTCTAGTCGAAGACAGAGGAACCAAGATTTTCCTAGACTTTGGCATGCAGATGGGAAAGGCTAACAGTTACTTTGCAGAGTTTTTGCAACCGCGAACGTTGAATGGGATGGGGGATCTGTTCGAGTTCGGCCTCCTCCCCAGGCTGCATGGCTTGTATCGAAAGGATTACGCAAAACACATGAACTTTGATGACGACCACAAGAAGGAAACCGCATATGACGGCATCTTACTGACCCATGCGCACATAGACCATTGCGCCTATCTCCATTATATCAGGCCAGAAATCCCGGTATATTGTACAGAAGCTACAAGACTGATCATGCAAGCATTCCAAGATACTGGCAGTGATGACGAGTACATAACCTACAAGGAGAATTTCAAAATTTACGAAAACAAGAATGGCGAGATGAGCAGGGCAAGGGATGAAAAGAACCGGGAAACCACAAGGCGCGATATCAGAACCATAACACCATTCAAAAAATTCAACATTGATTCGATCCAGGTAGAGCCGGTACCTGTAGATCACTCGCTTCCAGGCGTCAGCGGGTTTATCATACACACTTCAAAGGGGTCCATCGGATATACCGCGGATTTGAGGTTCCATGGAAGGAGGAGAGAGGAAAGCGAAAAGTTTGTGGAAAAATGTACGTCGTCCGATCTTGATCACATGTTGTGCGAGGGAACCAGAATTGACCAGCCAACCTCTACGACTGAGTTTGAAGTCGAAAAGGATATCAAAGAGGTGGTAAATTCCACTAAAAATCTGGTTGTCATATCATATCCTACAAGAGACCTCGATAGGATGCTTTCATTTTATAATGCTGCAAAGGAGACTGGTAGAAATCTCGTAATTGACTTGAAACAGGCATATCTCTTGAGGCTGTTTGAGGATTCAGAGACCTGCAAGAACATGTATCCCAAGATCGAAGACGATACCATCAAAATCTACGTGCCTCGCAAGTCATGGGGCTTGATAGATAAGGACGAAGGGTACTGGACTGAGAAGCAGCTGCTTGGTGATTATGATATCTGGGAAAGGGATTTCATCAGCATGGAGAATGCCGTGGATTATCGAGACATTTCATCAGAGCAGAACGAATGCATGTTTTATTGCAGCGACTACAAGATGCAAGAACTAATCGATGTTAGGCCCAAGGAGGACTCCAGCTACATTAGATCATCTACAGAACCGTTTGATACTGAGATGCGGCTGGACCATGAAAGGATCAAGAGATGGCTGATGCATTTTGGTCTCTTAAAAAAGGAAGAGAACTGGACTGTAACACACGTTTCAGGCCACGGTTCAAGAGACCAGATAAGGCACGTAGTGCAGGAATCCAAGGCAAGAAATCTAGTTCCAATACACACGGTTCATGAAGATCAGTTTAGGCAGTGGCACAACAAAGTAACAAAGGTCGAGCTTAATGGCATTTTGGAATTGTAATCTTGAATTGCCGCCTTGCGGAAAAATGCAGTAGTATCCTCACCTTGCGGTCTTTCCTGCGGTAGTACATGCTGGCAGGGTTGGACAGCCAAGGTAGATACCTATGAAGGATTTCGAGGACGTAGTTGCAAGGAGAACCCCGGCATCAAAATCTAGATGCTGGAAAAGTACAACAAGCGGACCAAGGAATTTGGAGCCTTGTAGCATAATTTACTGCCTAAATTTTACCCAGTGTTTGAGTTAATCTAGATTTTCTTGAGAATACTCTCTATCATAGAGATTATTTTGTCAAAGATAGACTCTGGAGCATTTATCACTTGATGAATAGGTATTGGTGAAGGCTTGACTTCGGATGTTGCTGGGCTTGTAGTTGATGGGGTGGTCGATGTGGATGGTTGAGCAGTTGAGGACTGCGTGGTAGAAGGTTGAGGTGTCTGGGTAGTTACGGGATTTTTGGTAGTGGATGGGGTGGTGGATGTGGATGGTTGGGTTGTGGAAGGTGTAGGCGTCTGGGTAGTTACGGGGTTCGTGGACGTCGACGGAGTGGCGGATGTGGATGGTTGGGTTGTGGAAGGTTGGGTTGTGGAAGGTTGGGTGGTTGAAGGTTGAGGGGTCGTGGCGGGAGAAGTTGCGGCCGACGAACTGGCCGTTGCCGCAGACAATAATGCCGGTCCAGAGCTGCCCAGATGGCCGGAATCTCCGCCATATGTTGCAGTTATTGTTATGCTGCCTGCAGGATTGGAAGGTGCCGTGTAGGTTAAAGCACATTGGTTGCTTACAAGCAGGCAGTTGTTTGGCGTAAAGACCCCGCCTGCCCCGCCATCACTCCACGACATTATACCAATCATGGAACTGGATGGATTGGAACCGTCAGTGACTGTGGCAGTAATGTCGACCTTGCTTCCAGGGGCAAGGGTGGAAGGGTTTGCCCTGACTGCAGTGACCGTTGGGTCAGGGCCGTTTGGACCATGGACAGTCGTGGAATTTGTGGTCGTAGAGATTTGAGATGTTGCAAAGCTTGCAGAGTGTGTACTGTCCCCCGAATAAGTGGCGTTGACAGTAATTACATTGAGTGGGTTTGCAGGAGAGGTATAGGTCGTCACGCATGTCGGTACCGGCAATGCGCATGATGCTGGGTTGAAGGTACCACCATTATGGCCGTCGTTAAACGTGATCGTGCCAGCAAGTGTCTTTGGGGAACTTGATGTATCCGTTACTTGGACTGAAAATGTCATGGTATTGTTGGAGGGAAGGACCGCAGAAGTAGGGGAAATGGTTGTGCTTGTGTGATCAAGCTGGTTTATCGTCAGTGTTGACGTACCGGCGCTGACGCTGTGGGCAGAGTCACCGCCGTAGCTTGCAGTTATGGTTATTGTACTTGGTGGATTTGCAGGCAAAGCATATGACACTTCACAGGAGCCCGAGGAAAGCGTACACGATGACGGATTGAAGGTACCTCCTGCTCCGTTGTCACTCAACTGAATGGTTCCCGTTGGAGTCGTGGGCGAGGCAGAGGAATCGGTAACAGTAATGGTAAACGTATTTGATGCTCCCGGATTTACCGTCAAGGAGCTAGGTGAGATCGCAAGGGTTGTGGGGTCCGGGATGGATGCCGAGGTGGAATTGCTGCTTGTGAATACCAGGTTACCGTTGTCAGCATATGCAGAAAGCATGGAAAGACCAGCAAAGGATGAAAGCAAGAGGCATGCTGTTAAAGTCAAACTGTTTGGGAAATGTTTTTTGTGTGTTGGCATTTGGTTTTTTACCTGACTTTGACTATACCGCTTGATACTAGATACTGGATGCCCTTTATGAAATCATCGTCAGAAATCTGGCCTTGGGACCACCACTTGGCGTTTGTCTTGACCCAGCCCGGAATGGATTGTGTCTGAGAGGTCTGGTTTACTCCAGTCGGCGGTATTTTCATTATCCTTTGCTGGACCAGATATTGCATTCCTGTAACAAAATCAGAATCCCCCATCTGGCCTTGGGACCACCACTTGGCGTTATTTCGCACCCAGCCCGGTATGTGGTTTGTCGCAGACGAGTTTTGAGACATAGCTGGAAACATCATTGTGGAATTCGCACTTTCGTAATTCGTAGATGCTGGCTTCTGATACATGCATGGGATCATCCTAAATCCTGTATGATTTCCGTACTGCGAGTAGTGCGTACCATTTCTCATCCATGTGGCATTTTGACCAAATGGATGCGCCATGTAATTTGTTTGGTTTCCATGGTGGTGCCTGCCATATATCCCGTGGCCGTGCAAACCATTTGGAAAGCATGGATTGTGCATCATGGAGTTTGTCCCGTTTGGTCCTTGCGTGGGCATGCCCGTTCCGGCCACATTCTCCTGGGCCCATACAGAGATGGGGCCGTATCCCACGCTAGCGAAGACCAATGCAAGAGTCAATGTTAGCAGAATTGTTTTGGAAATCATTGTATCAGGAAAGCTTTGCACAAAGAGGACTTTGGAATGTTGCATATTTTAGAATAAAGAAACAAAGTTCAGAAACATAGTTCTCCTTCCTCTGTGGCGTTCTCATTACAAATCTCACGGGCTTCCAGCCTCGTTCCAGTACTTTACCCAGTTGGTGGCAATCTCATTTTGCGCCGTTTTTAGATCCATTGCTCCTGAACACACCTGATCGTGCAGATAGTTTTCAAATCCGTCCTTATCGTATGAATTTGGAGTAGTGTAATGCGGCTCAGGCCAAAGGTTCCTTACATCAGTGGGGGATCCTCCGATCTCAAGAGGAATGAGATGATCCAGTTCATAGTTTCCTGCCGAGTCTGCATATCCATAGGCATCCATAAGATCGAATTTCAACGGCTC
>DATFCV010000008.1:0-102655 GCA_035252645.1 Nitrosotalea sp.
ACGGAACCGTAACATTGGACGGAACCGTAACATTGGACGGAACCGTAACATTGGACGGAACCGTAACATTGGACGGAACCGTAACATTGGACGGAACCGTAACATTGGACGGAACCGTAACATTGGACAGGTTTGTAGCATTACTTGATCCCAAACTGATGCCATTCGATGTGGTATAATTGATTGGTAATACTTTTACATCGTCTATTTGCCCTGAAAAGAAATTGCCCACTCCGAAACTTGTTTGGGATGCACCAACTAGGATGTCTGACGACGAAAATAAAAATTCTGGCGATGTGACATTGAACAATCCTGGTTCTGATACAAATATGGTTGTGTCAATGTTGTCATTTATATAAATTACAAGTGACGTGCCGTCATAAATTCCAGCTATGTGTGTCCACTGGGGACTGATTGCTGTTTTTGATTCAACTTGGTGCCAATTGGAGCCGTCATAAAATTCAAAATTGGCATAATAATCTGAATTAAATTTTTTTAACGACATGGAAAACGAGTTGTCTTTACTTAATATTGCAAAATTGCCTGACGTGATATTGTAGTCTGGTTTGATCCATGCCGATACAACTAGACCCGGAAATTTTCCCATAGTTGTACTTTTTATATCCGCATAGCTTTCTCTTCCATCAAAAACAAGGGAATGACCCGTCGGTCCGTTCATTACCCTCCAAGTATTAACAAGGCTAAGTTCGTCAGGATTCCAATTGTAAAACTGCCAAGTCATCAATTCTTTTACTGTGTCTGCGGGGGAGGACACGGCCTCTTGGGAAAACGCTTGTTCTAGATAAGGACTAAAACTGATGACCAGAGTCAAGACTAGGGTTAGAGTGCCACCTAGGATGCCTATTCTTCCCAATTTGTTCTTGTTCAACAACTAAAACTTGCAAATTTCTGAGATATTATACCCCAGAAGAATATCAAAGGTGAAAATCACACCTGAACATGGCCTTTATATATGAAACCACGGATCTTGACAAAATCCTGATTTTCATCGATTCATTTATCATGAAAAAATTACCTACTCTGCTCAATGGGCCACGTTCTTGCGATTCTGTTTGCGATTGCACTTCTTACATCTGCAATGTTGTTAACGTCACAGGCATATGGCAAAAATACTGACAATGTAAATTCACACCAACCGCCCATTAGGAAATATCAAGTATACCTCGAACCTTCTTCATTTGAATATTCAAATCTCAACAGTTCTCTTGCAGGAGCTCTCGCGTTTTGGGAAAAGTCTGACAATGTATCCTTCAGATATGTCAGCGAGTCACAGGCCCCTTCGTTCACGGTGCGGGGCATAATGGAATCCGATGGTCCGTATTCGGCCTATACAATAAATGGGCGGGAAATAGAGGTGGGGTTGGGTGACAGCAGGTGCGGAGGGGTCTGGCACGAATATGACTCCAAGTTTGTCTTATCCTTGCTCGAACACGAGGTAGGACACGCTATCGGTCATGGACATAGCAGAAATCCATCAAGTGTGATGTATCCTTTTGTCTCGAATGCATCATACAAACCCCTAAACCAGACCCTCACCGTCAAACCCAACAAGTCCATTGTGGTCACAGCTTGTACTTTTTCTACTAACCCGTCATTTCATTACAAGGTTTCCTCTTCCAAAGGTGATCTGTTTGATGTTTATTTTGTAAAATCAGACACCCAACCCCGAAATATGATGGCAGAAAATGCGGCCTATCACAGTGAAACGGGATGCCACGAGATTAGGCCGGAATCTCATGAGGGAATTTGCAAGAATGCTGATTCCAACTCTGCCTTAATCATAGTGCCTCGGTCGGAACTTTCAACCAGTATGACCGTTAGTGCTTTCGTAGAAGAAATTCATTGATATCGGTTGGCGCGTATACTCGATCTTCGAATTAGATGTTGGTATCTAAAAGTCCGAAATTAAAAATATTCTATCCGATGGTCTATTGTGAGCATTTGATGATTGAAAGTTATTAGGTAATCCACTCAAGCGGAAAAACCATCATGATTCTGCAGTCTGAACCTTGAGGAAAGGGTCATTTATGGTAAGAATGGTGAGGCTTACTTGTGTCTCTAGGGGGAAATCTCTGTTATTGGAAAAGAACTGAGGCGTAAAAGCCACTAGAATACCTAGAACTCAAGAAAAACTATTCCCCATGGCTAAATGGTCTATTAGTATCCGCGTAAAGTGCAAATCCAGGATGCGTAATTCCAACCCTTTGACTATCAGTTGACAACAATTTGAGGAGACCTTGAAATCTAGAATGCTTGGGAAGAACCAAATTATTCCGGTTTTGCTAGGCCGATGACAGGTCATAGGGAGGGGCCAGTCTAGACTATCTTTTGCCATTTAATGGTTAAAAGATGGGGGGACACGTGTGGGGGCTCCCACTGAAACATTTGTTTGATACTCACTTGTCGGGCTTGAAGCATGGCTGGGAAATCTGTTCATGCTCTTGTTTCGGAATTCCAATAATCTCTAGGTACAGGTAACAAAAGGTCAAACCGCTTTGTCTGTGGGGGAATCCTAGCATAAATTGTCACAAAGGGGGATCAGACTCACAGGTCGGCAAGTCAGAATTTATAGAATAATATTTAATTGTGGGTCAATTTCATCCACCGGCATGCACGATTCCGAGCCTGACACATTTTCAAAGAAAAACAAGAGATTAGAGTATTGTGAGCAGCTAGAAAAAATAGGTGTTGACGCCGAACCCAAACAACTCGAGTCTGACGATGTCGAAAAAAGCGACTATTACTCAAAGTATTTCTCACACACGCCTTCCATGGTTACAAACCACGGATGCATTACCGTCAAGGGAAGCAACATTGATGTCATACAGATAATCCAGAAGGGTTGAAAATGTCACAAGATCTAAATCCTCTCCCTTGGGGCGCTCAAGACAGGTATCAGGCACACTTCATAGTTAGGGCTCAAAATCCTGTAAACTTTGACGATTTTTTAGCACGAACAAAGGTAAAGACAAGCGGACACTTTGCGGCAAAAAAAGCAGTAGACATCGAGTGGGTCGGCGGTAACCTTGCCAGCTTGCTCAACTCCGACACTGAACTCAAGTCCATGATTCTCAAACTTCCATTAAAAGACTCATTCATCTGGATTGAACCTACCAAAAATGGTATGAGAATCCACGGGAAATGGAAGAGCAGCCAGGAACTTGGCGTAACGAAGGAACTATTCGAGGTCTACAACCAAGTTGCCTCTCACATCAAAAAGATTCTCTAGGCTCTCCACCAGTCAAGTGCAAGGCAATCGATTTTGTTCCCTCGAGGAATTGCAAGGATGAATTGCTTTCTTACCGTAGTTGCTAATCTTCCAGCCAAGACAACTCCAGTCGCAGATATTGTATCTGATGAGTTGTATACCTGAACCAAATAGGGCGCATGGTCAATCCCGGGGCCTTTCTGGTATACCGCAAAGTCGCATCCAAACTTTATTCCTGGATTCACAATGTATCCCTTTTCCCGGAAATCCTTGTAGACTTGGTATTTCCTGTCAAAGTTGTGGTGCTCCCGTCTGCAGATTTCGAGCAGCTCGCTTGAGGGAACTTGCTTTTTTGCCTTGTACACCTTGAGTTTTGACTTTTCAAGCAGGTAGTAACCCTCAATCAGGTCCAAAATGAGCGGCACATTGATGTCCTCTGGCTTGGGCTTTGTTATTCCGATAGGTTTTCCGTAGTAGCCTTCAACAAAAAGAGATCTTGATTCTGCAATATCCCACACGATAATCCTGTTCTCTATTAGTTCTCCTTTCAATGCGGTATTCTTCAGCAAATTAATCGATTTTAGTGTTTACGTGTCAAAAAAGAGAAAAAAGATAATCTTGCCTTATAGGCTCAATGCCAGCAAAATGAACGAATCTGATACCTGGAGGCATTTGTCGGACATTTCCTCGATTCCTTCCACCACATCCTTTAGGAGCATGAGTTCCTTTGTGCCGGTGACCTCGTCCAAGACCTTTATTGTCAATGCCCTGTATTTTTCGTCTACTAGTCTTTCCATCTTCTGGGCCTCATGTGCCAAGTCTATTGCAACTGTGGCATTTCCGCCAAGGGCCCTGACAATCTCGTTGATCTTGTAAATCTGGTCCACTGCCTGCTCTATGAGCTCGCCCAAATCCTTTTCGATTTTTTCCTTTTTGAGGGTGACTCCCTTGATGTTGGATAACTTGAAGGCTATGCCTGTAATGTAGCCTGCAATCTCATCCATGGTATATGCCGTATTCAACAGGTTTTCCCTGTTCATCATGAGACCTCCGACGTCTGCAATCTCACGGGTAATCTTTCTGCGTAGTGCCTCGACCTCGTCCTCTGTGTTCTTTATTCTTTCTAGTACTTGCTTTACCTCTGACTTGTCGGACTTGATGATAAGTTCTGGGAGGGATGAGAGGTCTCTAACTGCGTTGAGTATCCGGTTGATTTCGTCCTGCAAAACGGCAAGTGCCTTTCTCTTTGCCTGAACTTCAAGTTCCCCGCTGTACATCTAGGCGTTTTACTTGATGCCAGCATCTAATAATCCTTACGTAGGTAGATTGCTAAAAACTCGGCCCAAATTGTTTTTCGCTTTGGACGACTTTTTTCTGGTTGCCATACATCGTGAGAACTTCCTTCACGGAAGTGGCATTTTCGGGAGTCTTTTCAAAACGTATCTTTCCGGTGAACTTGGGAAACCGCAGTGCAAGACCGCTTCCCTTCCTTACGCTGTCCATTGCAACCTTGTGGATGGGGCTTAGCGTAATTTCGGAGGCGATTATCTCAATCACAACCTCAGGCTCGAACCATACATCTGCTTCAAGTCCGGTTTCAACTCTTGGGTCTCTTTTGACTACTATCTTGTCTGACAAAATCTGGTAGAACTGGTCCAGACTCTCGTCTGTAAACCCAGTGCCAACCTTGCATACACTAGGATAGCTGTCGGTGTCCTCGTCATATGCAGAAAGAAGCAACGCACCGTATCTGCCCGTCCTCCTTCCTCTCCCATAGAATGCGCCCACGACTACTAGGTCAAGCGAATCGCCAAGCTCGTTTCGATACTCTCTTTTTAACTTGAGCCAGTTGCTTGCCCGGGCGCCTGCTCTGTAGGGAGAGTCAAGTTGCTTGAGCATGAGCCCCTCGCATCCTGCATTGATTGCGTTCTCCAAAAAGTCCTCTGTCTCGTCGTCTGTTCTTACCATGGTCATGGGCATCACCCGGGCAAAGGAATCTTCTGCTACGATTGACTCTAGGAGTTTGCGACGGTCGGTATAAGGCATGTCAAGGCAGCTCCTGCCATCAACATACATCACATCAAAAAGGTTTACCGTTATCGGGTAATCCTGAACTGCCTTTGCAATGTTGTACTTTCTCCTGCGGTGCATGAGTTCCTGAAAGGGAAGGAATTCTCCGGTATCCTCGTTTATCGCGACTGCCTCGGCTTCAAGTATTGCCTTTTCGGCCTTTACTGCCTTTGCAACTCTTTCAACAATATCTGGATAGTAATGTGTGATGTTCTCCAAGCTTCTCGAATAGAGTACGACGGCCTCCTTTTGGATGTGTATCTGGACACGTTCGCCGTCAAGTTTGTACTCTGCCGCAAAGGGAGCTCCCATTTTTTCCCGGGCCTCTTCCGGGCTCTTGACCCTTTCTGCAAGCATGGGCCTGACGGGACTGAAGACTGACACCTGGAAGTGTTTCAAAGACTCCGTGCCTTCTTTTGCCACTGACACGGCTACTCTGCCAAGGTCGCTGCATACGTTGTATGCATGTTCAAGCACGGGCCGGTTTTCCTTTGAGCCCGTAAATGCAATTGCAAGCGCGTCGAGAATTGTATAGTCTGCTATGCCAAGGCGTAGGTTGGCGGTGATAATCTTTGCAATAAATCTGCCCTCGGTTGGACTCGAATCGTTTAGCAGGCTTGAAATGTACTTCATCTTCATATCCTGTGATCTATTGCCCTTCAATTCTGCTATCTTGAAGAGAGTGTCGTACACCCTTTCGACAGTAATGTCTTCTTTGACAAAGGTAGTCTGGGTTTTCTGTCCCAATACAATTGCGGTTGCCTGTCCAAAATCGCCGGCTTTCTTATATTCAGATTCTATCTTAGAAACGGGAACGCCGGTAGATTTTGACAAGGCCCTTACTGCGATTTTTTCAGCCACTCCTACCTCCACACCTTCGTGGTCTGGCCGCAGTTTTCCTTGGAGCAAATAAACCACCTTTGAGATTATATCGGGAGGGGTAATCTTGAACAAGTCCACAAGGTGCTTTGTCAGTTCAAGTCTCTTCGTGGTGCTTTCCATGAACCCTAGGGTGTCGGCAACCAGCGAGAACTGCATATGGACAATTTTTACTGCCTGAGGAATAAAGGTTGAGTTAAAGCCTCAAGTGAGACTTGATTCTAAGCCTAATCTCAGGAGTCCTCTTCAAGATTATTCCGTGAAAATCTGACGATTCCTCCAGGTCAAGGTAGCGCTTGTTCCTTTGCAAGAAGCCGTCAAAGAAAACCCCGCAGATGTAGCCAACATAGATGCCGTATGCAAAATCTTCCAGATTGGATGTTATTGAAAGATTCCTCGCCTCGGCAAGTACCATCTTGGGATACTCTAGAGCATATTCTATGATGTCGTTGAGATTTTTTTCTTCTATGATATCAAGGCCCATGGAAGTGCCGCGATTTTGCTTGTATTTAGAACTTGTGAATCTCTTGTTCGTTTATAAGTAGGAATTGGACGAATTTTGCTATGGGTGGAGCAAAGAAAAAGTCACCTGCACAGGCAGAGAAGGCTCAGACAGCGGAAGCCGCCAAGAAAGAAGGAGGGCAGAAGAAGGACAAGAAGGAGCAGAAATCAAAAAATACAATCTCGGTAATTGTTGACGAACAACAAGCAATGAATTTCATAAAAGGTGCGAAGGTCTTCACCGTTCAGGAATTGTCAAGGCAAACCAACGTCAAGGTTTCAGCAGCAAACGCATTCTTGCTAAATCTTCTAAAACAAGGCACAGTAAAAAGAATTGGCGGTTTTAGCGGACACCACATTTACGTTCCTGCATAAGTCAGGGAAAATATATCTCCGGGTTTTACTTCGCCTGCTACATGAAGGTTTGAAATTATCCTGCCGACGAATGTCATGGGCTTTGTCTGTGTAATATCTTCCAAGAAAAACCACAGTGACCCGTTTGAAGCCATGAATCCGACGTCGCCCTTCTTGAACTGGGTACGAAGTTTTTCGCCGCCTGCATTCAGGGACGTGTCCATGAAGGCCATTGATTTTCCTAACATGTGCGCATTGCCTTCTAGCGGCAATGACCTGATGATAGAACCGACAGTCTTTGGTGCAAGGTGGCGCTTCAACTCCACCGTGGCTTGGCCTTTTCCTTTCAGGGACAATACCAGCTCAACACTTGACACCGATCCGGCACTCATTTTTGAGAGAGCGTCTGATGAATTATATAACGTTTGTTTCTCCTAGACCCTGATGTCTGATGAGCCTGAGGAGACTAGTGTCGAGACCGAAGAGGTTCAGGCAGAGGAAGAACCAGTAGTAGAATCCATCTTACCGCCGGAGACGGAAACTGTAGAGCCGGTATCTGAAGAGGAAGAAAAGCCATCGACCAAACGAGGTAAAAAGGAGCTCTCTGCTGAGGAAATTGCTGAACAGGAAAGACTTCAAAAGATCATAGCTGCAAGGGAGGTAATAGAAGTGGACCCTGTTCATACTCCGGTGGAATATGAAACTGAGGGGAAGGGAAAGATAATGATAGGGCCTCCAACACTTACGCGTTTTGAAAAGGCCAGAATACTTGGCGCACGTGCTTTGCAATTGTCACTAGGAGCCCCACCGTTTATCCAAGTGCCAAAAGAAGTGGCAACATCGCTTGACCTTGCCTATACTGAACTTGAAAAGCGTGTAATACCAATAACTATAAGGCGGGTCCTGCCAAACGGTGATTTCCAGAATATACCGATTGATCTTTTTGATTGATGGATGATTTGTCGATAAGACTTTAATAGAATGCAGAGTTTGGTGTGTGATAGAGTTTGTTGAGTGGGATCGAAGAAAACGTACAGCTGGGTGATAAGCCGACCCCTTCCAGTGGAAAACTGATTGTCATAAATCAACAACCTGTTATGGAATGCTCCCTTGACATTTTGACGGAGCTTGTAAGGCATAAAACCGTAACACTTAGGGCAAAGGGAGAGTCAATTCCAGTTGCTGTAGCCGTAGCTAATGTAGTCACAGAAAACATGCTAAAGGGAAATTCGAAGATATTGGATATTGTGGTAGATAGTGAAAGCCAGGGAATCAACGGTCCATTAGTGTCGGTAATTGAAATTACTATTAGGAAGACTAACTAAAATACGCTGCCTGGGCCTTTGAGCAACATGTTTTCACACTCTTTGCATATTGCCTCGTCTATGTTTGACTCTAGCTTGTGGTGTATGTCGCAGATCAAAAGGCTTGACTTGATGTAGTTGCATAATCCTATGAATTTCGAGAGGCTTGAGGGGGTGTATGCCATATTTGAAGCGAGATTACTACAAATATCATTTATCATTTCTGAAACCTCCTTTACCGCAAGGAGTTTGTTGATAAGTTCGGGATCTCCCCTGGTTCCTCTCACATAGTTGCTGATTGCCGCCTGTGTGACACCAAGCATTTTTGATACTTCTTCTTCCCGTATCTTGTGGTCCTCAATTAGCTTCTTGGCCAAAATTGCACGTAATGCGGGTATGAGTGTCTTTGTTTCGATTTCCGCGGGCAAAAGCATAAGAAATTTTGCCTTTGTAAAATATTTAAAGCTAATCTTTATTGGCGCCATGACTTAATTGTGAGGCGGTCGTCTTCGGTTTATTGCAAGGTTTTTCCTATGAGATTAGGTCAGCCTTATCCGAGGCGGTAGCAAGGTGCAGGACCGAAACCATCTCTTTGTCTGGCGGGCTTGACTCGTCGATTCTGGCGTCGTTTCTTGAGAGAGGAACAATCGCATATTCCATGGTGGCAAAAGATTTTGCATCAGCAGATCTCGTCAACGCCCAACTTGTGGCCAAGATATTTGATCTAAACCTCAGGATCCTCTCTGTGCCAATACCTGTTCTTCTAGAAGCAGTCGAACACACGATCATAATTCTGCGAATCTTCAATCCTATTGAGATTAGGAACAACATAGTGGTTTACCTGACCATGAAACGGGCAAAGGAAGACGGGTTCAGGTCCATGATGACAGGAGACGGCGCAGACGAACTCTTCGCAGGATATCGATTTTTCCAGCGCATGTCAGACACTGAGCTGAAAAAGGATCTTGAGAGAATATGGCAAGTCATGCACTTTCCGTCAAGATCTATTGCAAAGTCGCTAGGCGTTGAACTGCACACTCCGTTTCTTGACCCAAAGGTGGTTGATATTGCCAAATCCATCCCTCCTGAACTAAAGGTCAGAGAAAAGGAGGGTAAGAAATACGGCAAGTGGATCCTAAGGTTGACATTTGAGGGATCGTTGCCAGGAACCGTCGTATGGAGGGACAAGGTTGCGATGCAGGATGGGTCTGGAACGGTGGGCCTTGTAGGTTTCTTTGACAACATGGTTGCCGACGCAACCTTTTCGGATAAGGCTAAAAATTTCTTGGAAAAAGACCACGTCAGGCTTCATTCCAAGGAGTCGCTTTATTATTATGAAATTTACAGGAAATATTACGATCCGCCGTCCGATTCGGGTCTGTCTAAAAACAAGTGCCCAAATTGTAATTATTCAGTAAACCAAGACTCCCATTTTTGCAGGATGTGTGGAAGCTACCCGATCTAGTTCTTTTTCCACTTGTTGGGTTTCTTTACAAATATTCGCTTGCAGCCGTGGCAGCAAAAGTAATACTTCTTACCTTTGTAGTCATGTTCAAGGGCCAGCTTTTCGTCTAGCTCTATGCCACAGACTGGATCTACTACTGCCATGTCTTGGTTCGTCTCTAATTAATATTTAAAACTTGCAGTTATCTTGACAATTTGCGAACAAGCTCAGAAAACTCGTTCTCAGCCATGACGGGGGTCTTTACAATCTCCAGATTCTCATCAATATGTGACGGCGTTTTTTGACCCACAAGAGGTGCAATTACGCCCGGTGTGGATCGGACGAACTGGATTGCCCTGTGCGACGGTTTTGCAAGTTCTCCAAATTCCGGAAGGACATTTGGCCCAAGAAGCTTTGCTTGCATCAGTGGTATGCTTGTAAACACTCCGATGCCAAGGCTAGATGCTGCCTCCAAAATTGTTAGCCCAGTGCCATCGCGCTCTTGATTTTTCATTGTCAATGCCTGATCGTAGTACATGTTGTATGGAAGCTGAATGAACCTGAATCCGTTTTCTGGTCCGCCTGCGGCAATGGCTAATTTGGCAACTTCGAAAATCGAGAGATACTGAGGGTTCTCCTTTGGAACCCTGAAGCATTCCCATGTGGCCATCCCGTAAAATCTTATCTTGCCACTCTTCCTTTGTTTCTCGTAAAACTCAAAAACCTGCCCCAGTTTATTCATAAATTCATCCTTGGAAATGTCTGAGAGTTGTCCCTCTGCAGCATTATGTAAATACATAAGATCAATACAGTCAAGGCCGAGGTTACGGAGGCTTCTGTCCATCTGATCCTGAAGATAAGGTATGGTCATGCAATGGTACCCTGATGAAATGTCTCCCGACTTTATTATTCCGGGCTTTACAAGGGCGTTCTGGATGTTTTGCCAAAAGTCTTCCTTTACGTCACCGTCGTTTGTAATGTAGCCGTTTTTAGTGCTTATGAACAACTGATCCCTTTTTGCCTTCCCCTTCTCGATGATCTGAGATACAGCTCTGCCTACCGACCTTTCTGCCTTCTGTGATCTGTAGTTTATGGCAGTGTCTATGACGTTTACCCCAAGTGTAACTGACTTTACCACTGCATCCTTGACAAGCACGTCGGTCGAATCATCAGAGTTGCCGAGATAGGTTCCTATCCCTATGGATGATAGTGTGAGCCCATTGAATTGCTTGAAGTGATTACGTGCAACATTTGGATGCTCCCGTGCAAACTCGGCAGTTCCCTCCGCCGTCGCATGTCCTTGGATCATGAGGGGGGTACGGGGTTGGCCGATTTAACCCTAATGTGTCATTCTGATAATGTGGTCTGCAACAAAACTTGCAACGAGAATAATTCCTGTTAACCTACTGTATGACACAAAGTTTTTCATAATGGGTATCATCCCCTCCTCACTTTCAAAATTTTTTCGTAGGGCAATGCATGACTTTATGGCAATTGGAAGAGTGACAAGGGCTGTCAGTGAAACAAAAGGGAATATGTGCAGGATAGACGATCCCACAACAATGGCATTTGAAACGGCAGGAAACACCCACGCAGTCAAAGCCGCCCTTCGCCTGCCAAGCAGTATTACAAGAGTCCTCCTTCCATGGGACTTGTCTGCTTCGTAGTCAGGAAAAGAGTTCACGAATAGAACGGTTGATGAAAGTACACCTGCGACAATCCCCCCGAGCACTGGTTCTGTACCTAACTGAGAGGTCTGCACAAAATAGGTTCCAAGAACTATCATGGCGCCCTTGATTGCAACAAAGACCTCGCCCAATCCCGAGTCGACTATTCGGGTGGAGTAGAAGTAAATGGAGATTATTGCAAAGCCAAGGATTATTGCAATAGTAATGCCGCGCTCGTAGATGAAAAATGCTCCAATTATTGCACCTGCAATTAGCAAAATCATGCCAGCACGGTATACCTGTGAGGGACTGAGCAGTCCCTCGGGTAAGACTCCAGTCCCCCCACTAAACTTTGTCCGTTTCGTCTCCAGGTCTATCTTCCTCTTGAAATCCCAATAGTCATTGAGGAGGTCTACGCTTGCATGTAGGGCAACAACACCAAAAACCGTAAGAAGGGCAAAGCCTATGTCGATTGTAGAGCTTTTCCACCAACTTATAGAAAGACCAAGAAAAGTAGCAATTACTGAAGCAAGGAGGAATCGTATCCTGACCGCACGCAGCCACGCTGACAGCATTACATGTAACAGTTATCCGTTCTATATTTCGGTATATTGTTTTCCCTTCTAATTCTCAGGCGTCAGTCATCGGAGCTTCTCGGCGTCAAAGGTTTCCAAAGGCTTTCTACCATTGAATCCTTCGTCTTTGCCATGCCAGAATTTTATCTCTGTCTCTCCATCTTTCCAACAAAGCCAAATTTCTTCATTAAACCTCAGGGATGGGAAATCGAGCAATCCTTCCTCTAAACTCTTTACAACAACTCCAGTGTTCTCGATTTCCGCCACGGATTTGTAAAAGTTTGCAAGGACGACATTGAATTCTTGCTTTTTTAGTATGTGTTCCTTTAAGCTCGACATGTATTTTGGATCCGTCTCCATCTCCGTCTGAGTCTTTATTATTTGGTTTTTGAGGTCGACTAATTCCCTGTACTTTTTGATCACGGATGGAAGCACTGCGTTTGCCTCTTCTACTGTAAAATGGGAAAACATGCCATGTTACCTCCAGGGCCCAGTTAAAAGCATTAAGAAGAAGATTTTCTCAACGACGAGATTGTCTCGCCTATCATTCTTGAGGCCAAGTGCGCAGTCCTATCTTTTATGTCGTAGTTGGGACAGACCTCCATCATGTCAAGGCCAACAATACCTCTGCTTGAAACCGACTTGAGTAGGTATAGTACTTCGAGGCTTTGCAGGCCTAAAGGCACTGGCACTGAAACGCCCGGAGCAAACGCCGGGTCTATGGCATCCATATCGATTGATATGTAGACATTTTTACCAAGTCTGTCAAGTATGGCCTTCTCGGTTGCAGCCACACCATTTTTCAATATCTCAAGGGGAGTTACGACTGGAATGCCAAATCGTTTGATGTTGTCAATCTCCTCCTGCTCGGGAGTTCTTATCCCTATCTGGACGCTTGATTTGACGTCTATGCAGGGCAGTATGTCGGACAAAACCGAACCGTAGTAGCTACCTGCGGAGGTTATAAAATCCGGATGGGCGTCAAAGTAGATCAAAGAAATCATCCCATACTTGCGGTGAATTGACTTGATTATCTCAGTTGAAATTGAGTGGTCACCACCCATTGCAATTGGTATTTTTGATCCTGACACTATCCTATCTACGGTATTGCCAATATCGTCCCTAGTTATGTTTCCGTAGTCGTATACCTTGCAAGAAATGCCATCTAGCGGAAGTCCTCTTGAAACCGTCTTGCCCCTCTTGTATGTGTCCCTGATGTTGGAAATCTCCCTTATTTTGTGTGGGGCCTCTGAACTCCCCTTGCGCAGGGCGTGAGATTTCGATTCGTCAGGTATGCCAAATACAACAACATCGGAATCTTCAAAGTCTTCTGTATTTGCCCAGCAAATCCTCATCCGTTTACTAAGAGGCTGTTCTTATAAAAAACTGACTGGCAAAAACCTTCATGCAAAACTAGATTGTAAAGAGACGTCGCCGACCAGAACTTTATGCACCTTGCCTTTTGATAAAACTCGCAACGCGCCGTCATCCGATAGGCCTATGGCCTTGCCACTTATTTCTCCGCTCGGGGTCGAAACCTTTACGCGTTTGCCGAGGGTGGATGATCTTTTCTCCCATTCTTCCTTGATGCCATGTAAGGTCCCTGAAATCATCTTGTTGTATATCTGCTCAATCTCTACCAGGAATGACTGAAGCAACACAATCGGGTCAGCGTCAGACTTTGTTCCCACAAGTGTGGTCACGCCATACCTGGGGCCTTTGATCTTTTTAGAAATTTCCTTTGGAGAAACTCTGAAGTTTATGCCTATTCCAATTACCAGATAATCAATCTTATTGGATTGAACCGAGCCGTCCACCAATATTCCGGCAACTTTTTTGTTGTTCAACGTGACATCATTTGGCCATCTCAGCCCGGGTTTTAGCCCTAGGGTCTTCTCTATTGCGATGGAAAGTGCAAGAGAAGTTGCCATGGGGAAAAGTGAGGCTTGGTAAACTTCAAAGTTGGGTTTGAGGAGGATTGACAGCCATATTCCTCCCTTTGGAGAAACCCATTTCCTGTTCTGCCTTCCCCTTCCTTGCGACTGACGTTCTGCTATGACGATGGAGCCGTTTTCGTGTGGCTTTGCGGCAAGGCCCAGTGCGAAGTTCTGGGTGGAATCTATGGTATCAAAATAGTAAATTTTTCTTCCTATTGTTTCGGTTTGTAATCCGTCGGATACCTCCCATGGTAGCATGAGGTGGGTCTTTGAAACAAGCTTGTAGCCCGCCTTCTGCTTCGATGTTATCTTGTAGCCGAGGGATTCTAATTTCTTTACATTTTTCCAGACTGCGGCCCTCGAAAGTCCTAGGGACTTGCTAAGATTCTCTCCAGAAACAAACTGTTCATGGTGTGACTTGAGTAGTCGGACAATCTTTTCCAAGGTGTCATCAAGCGAGGTAAAAATATGCTTCTTTCGCGACATGCTCTCTTGGATTATTCTGCCAAGAGCTGTTTTATCTGTTCTTCCAGAAATTCATTCTGGCCAAACCCTACGTCTCGGAGCATGCCTTTTTTATCTATGAGGATGGTTGAAGGGGTTCCTCGGAGCGCATACTGTTCAAATGTCTCGGCTGAATATTCCTTCGATTTTAGGTATTGTTTTACCCGTTCTGTTATCTCTGCCTTTTGGGCAGGACTATACGAGTCAAATCCTGGAACATTTGCCTCGATAATTTCGTTTATTTTTTCTTGGGTGATGGTGCCATTCGCTTTCTTTAGTAGATCCATGCCGACTGGGAATGGTATCTTGTATGGAAGCCTCTTGCCCTCGATTAGCTGGCCGTATTGGCTCAGCGCCTTGAGAGTCTCTCCAATTGTTTCCCCTTCGGTGAGGAGCAGTTCTAGGTTTTCGACCGTATTTTTGTCAAAATCCTCAAAGGCAGTGGCTACTCCAAGTACGGTCACCCCGTCCTTGCGATACTTGTTGTAGATGTCTATTGCTTGTGGGATTCCATACAGGAAACACCCTGGGCAGTTAACTTGGAAAACCTCTACCAGTACAACGTTGTCCTTTTCTTTGTCTATGTTAGTGGGGAGTCCTTGTACCCACTTGGAGACGCTAAGGTTAGGTGCTTTTTCACCTACTTTTGCAACCATTGATGTAGACACTGATCTTTTTTGTTATGTATTTCTTTGCAAGGGATGGCGAGGCCTTGCGAAATTCTTTTATATGCGCATCCTATAGCAGAAAACATGACGTCCAAGTTATCGGTAGCACTGTTGTTGACAGCAGTTCTGGTGGCATCTGTTGCAGTAACGACGATTCCTGCATCGAATGCATTGACACCAAGAGACTACTCCTACCTAAATGATAACCACCTAACAGTGAGAACAGGAAATACGAAGGTTTGTGGTGACCACATATGTGCACCTGGAGAATGGGATAAAATGCAAGCCGGCATTAATGCTGCCCAGCTTGGCAATAAAACCCAGATAACCCCACCATCTACTGCGGCACCATCGACCGAAGCACCCTCAATTACCTGCGCAATGGTGAAAAGTGCACTTGCCAGCGCAAATGCAGATCCAGCAGTAGCAAAGAGCGTACTGTCTGCACTAGGTTGCTAAAAGCACTGTATTTCAAATCTCTTTTTTTAAAATAAATCTTCTTAATTCGAATTCAAAAATTTACGTCAAATCCGCCCATGTCATGTCCCACGTCGGTATGTCCCCAATCGCCACCGCTTGCATCGTGACCCATGTCATGGCCGCCATCGGTACCTGTGTCCGTTGGACTTGAGTCGTACATATACTGGTCGGGTATGAAGCTTGCCATCGCCAGGCCCATAAACGACATCATTGAGGAAAACATCATCATGTCCATTATGCCCATGAACATCATGGCAGGAAACATGGAGCGGTTGCTGTCTAACTGTTGTTGAAGCTGCTCCTTGTCACCCCCCTTCCAGAGGGTCACCATTCGGTCCCAGTTTTGCTGTAGCTCGAACCTTCTGGCCTCTAATTCCTTCAAACCTCTTTCCGTGAGCACTATCTCTTTTTTTGGTCCGAAAAAGCCCTTTTTCTCTACCGTGGTGACAAGACTGTTTTTTTCAAGCCTCGCGAGCAGTTCCTCCAACTCTTCCTTTTGCAATCCAGTTTTCTTTTTTATTTTATCGAGTTTTTTTGACCCTTGCTCGATGGCACTTAGTACTATGACATCATTAGGAACCTCTTCCATGATAGACTACGGTGTAATAGAGCCTATAAATCGTTCTAAAAGAATCTATTAAGAGGAGACTCGTCACCAGAGTTATGGAACGTGATCTACATACTGATGAACAGATAAGGAAAATATACGAATACAAAAAAATTGCGGTCGTAGGAATGTCAAAAAATCCTGAGAAGGCAGCACAATATGTGCCAAAATACCTCATTGAAAAAGGTTACAGTATCGTACCTGTAAATCCTACGGCAAGTGAAATACTTGGACTAAAGTGCTATCGCGACCTTTCAGAGATACCGACCAAAATAGACATTGTAGATATTTTCAGGCCATCTGAGGAAGTTGGACCGGTAATAGAAGAGGCAATCAGGATAAAGCCCAAGGTGATTTGGTTGCAGGAAGGCATACATAATCCGGAGGCAGAGCAGAAGGCAAGGAATGCAGGAATAGATGTCATTTTTAACAGGTGCATGCTTGCTGAACACCAGAGATTATTTTAGGGCATGTCAGAAGATTTTGAAAAGTTCCAAGAAGCCTTGACAGAGCTAGTAAAATCATTTGAGCTAAAAAATCTCGCACTGAGAGTGTCCTCTGATGTCGAGCATGGCATCGTGAAAATCTACGGCGAAAATGCAAGCACTCTGGAACGTGCAAAAGAGGCACTCGAGGAGGTTGCTGAACTCGCATATGATACGGCAGAGCATCACCCGTACTGGAATCTATTATACGATGGTTCGCAGATCCTAAAAATCGTCCTAGAAAGATGGCACGAAAATTTTAGTGATGATGAACTCGCGGAAATCAAGTGGTATGCAGGAAAGCTAAAAGACTCCATTGCAAACATCCAACAAGGGCACCATCATTGATTTACAACAGGAATAAATAGTAAGGAAGGGGAGATGGTTCATGCCAATTAAGATTGGCCTTATCGGTAAGACAAACACGGGGAAAACCACTTTTTTTAACTCTGCGACCTTGTCATCCGGGGAAATTTCCACTTATCCGTTTACGACAAAAAAACCAGAGCGTGGGGTGGGGAACGCCATTACCCCGTGCGTACACACCGAATTCAATGTCAAGGACAATCCCCAGAACTCAAAGTGTGTTGACGGGTGGAGGTTCATACCTGTAGAACTCATCGATCTTCCGGGGCTCATAAAAGGCGCATGGGCAGGCAAAGGGTTAGGAAACCAGTTCCTCTCTATTGCCACCCAGTCAGATGCCCTGTTGCACGTGGTAGACGTATCGGGCAGTGTAGATTCTTCAGGAAGAATTACAGAAATGGGACAAGGCGATCCTATTGCGGACGTTTCAGACATAGAGGAAGAGCTCATCATGTGGTATCAGAAGCTTCTGGAGGGAAACAGAGACAAGATCTCGAAACTTATCAATTCTGAGACGGATATAGTTTTAGCCATTACAGACGTTTTCCGTGGTATCGGAGTAAAGGAGGCTCATGTCAAGGAGGCACTCAAGGTAACCAGCCTTGAAGAAAAACACTTTGATAACTTTGGGATGGAGGACAGCAAAAAATTTGCCTCACATCTGCGAAAAATCTCCAAGCCTACGCTAATAGTGGCAAACAAAATTGACCTCCCTGGGGCTGACAAGAACTTTGATAGGTTGCGTGAAAAATACGTGGACACGATAATCATACCCGCAAGTGCAGATAGCGAGCTGTCACTGCGACGAGCGGAGCAGAAGGGATTGATAAAATATGTTCCGGGATCTGAGCAGTTTGAGATACTGCACAAGGAGGAGCTTGCCAAAAAGCAGCTCGAAGCCCTAGAGTTTATCACCAAGGGGATTCTTGGGGAATACATGAGGACTGGTGTCCAGTTTGCAATCAACGTGACTGTCTTCAAGCTGTTAAAGATGAACTCGGTTTACCCAGTAGCGGATCCTGAAAAATTGTCTGACAGGAAGGGAAGGATACTTCCGGATCTAATGCTAATGAAGGACGGCTCCACAGTGGAGGATCTGGCAAAGGAAATTCATTCTGATCTGACAAAGGGGCTCTTATATGCAAAGGATGTGCGTTATGGTGTTAGGCTTCCAACGAATTACCAGCTTAGGGATAGGGATGTTGTCTCCTTGGTAAGCGCTAAGACAAAAAAGGCCTAGCCTTCGACTCCGATCCTTTCCTGCCTCATCCATAATGTCTTTTTCTTGTGGTCGATGAGCACGATGCCCATGGATGAGATCTGCTTTCTAATTGCGTCGGCATCTTCAAACTTTTTCTGAGCTCTAAGAAGGGATCGCTTTTCAATCAAATCGTTTACGGTTTTTTTCTCCTCGTCGGTCACCTTGGGTATTCTCAAGCCTAGAATATCAAGCATCTTCTCAAGTGTTGGTAGTATCTTTTCTGCAAGGGGGCGAACCATTCCTTCTGCGGCAGCAACTTGGTTTGCAGTCTTGACAATCTTGAAAAAAGCATTGATGGCAAGAGGTGTGTTAAAATCATCTTCTAGAGCACTTGTAAACTCCTTTTTCGAGTCTCGGATTGACTCTTCGACCAATTCTAAATCCGTGGCACTTGGCTGTCCCTCGCCTGACAAAATCAATTCATAGTAGCAGTTTTCTACCTGGCGCCATTTCGTTATTGTCTCTTTTAGCAGCACCTCAGAATAATCGATTGGCTTGGAATAGTGTCCAGAAAGGCAAAAGAGCCGAATTATGTTGGGCCCCCAGTTTTTTAGGACAAAATCTACTGACTTTGTATTGCCTAGGGATTTTGACATCTTTTCTCCATTGATTGTTACCATGCCAACATGCATCCATATCTTGGCAAAATTCTTCTCCGAATAAGACTCGGACTGGGCAATCTCGTTCTCATGATGGGGGAATATCAAATCCCTCCCGCCTCCATGTATCTCAAAATCTGTTCCTAGGTATTTCAAGCTCATGGCAGAACACTCGATGTGCCATCCCGGCCTTCCACGCCCCCATGGGCTTTGCCAGTGGGGTTCATCATCTGCAAACTTCCACAAGGCAAAGTCAAGAGGATCGTTCTTGGTCTCGTCAATCTCTACTCTGGCCCCAGATATGAGATCGTCGATTTTCTTCTTGGAAAGCCTGCCGTATTGGCTGAATTTTGAGACTGAGAAATAGACGCCATTGGGAGAAACATATGCGATTTTTTTATCGACTAGTGCTTGAATCAAATTAATCATGTCGGATATGTGATCTGTTGCCTTTGGATACACATCTGCGCGCTTTACATTAAGGGCGTCAAAACCATCAAAATAACTCGATATGTATCTAGAGCTAATTTTATCAGACGATACGTGTTCTGCCCTTGCCCTGTTGATTATCTTGTCGTCTACATCGGTAAAATTCTGGACAAACTTGACCTTAATCCCAGTGGATTCCAGGAATCTTCGAAGCGTGTCAAAAACAATTATTGTCCTTGCATGGCCTATGTGGCTGTCATCATACACTGTCACGCCGCAGAGGTAGATCCTTACTACGCCAGACGTGTCAAGATCCTTCTCTGTACCAGAAAATGTGTCGAAAATTTTCAAGGCCTACCAACTTAGATAGTACAGATTTTCGGTGTTATCCTTTTGTGCTCGCTTCTTTTATGCATCTGGTAAATTTTATCCACATCTGAAATGGGAATATCCGTAACTTTAGCTGTTTCGCCTACAGAAAGACCTTTGTCAAAAATACAATGCAATATGCTGTCTATTTCCTCATATGTAAGCCCAATCTCGCCCTGAGCAGTGTGTCCCTCCCACAGTCTTGGGCTGCTTGGTTTGGAAATTATGTTTGGTGAAACTCCCAAGTATTTTGCAAATTCGCGGATCTGGGTTTTATAGAGAGATGCTATTGGCAAGAGGTCTGCGGCGCCATCGCCATACTTTGTAAAATAGCCTATCAGGTATTCGCTCCTATCACCCGACCCTAGAACGAGAAAGTTTCTTGCATTGGCATAATAGTACAATATGTTGGAGCGGATCCTTGCGCCAAGATTGCCGAAAGCGATGGGGTTTGACTCTAGGTACTTGGAGTATTCCTTGTGTATGAATCCTATGTCGACTAGCTTGTATTCGAGGTGGAGCGTGTCTACAATTTTAATTGCGTCCTCTGTATCTGCCGGGGGCGTTATCTTGGAGCTTGGCATTACCAAGGCAAGAGATTTTTCCTTCGCGAATTTGGCACAAAGAGTAGCAATGACCGCAGAATCTATTCCCCCGCTCAATCCAAAGGTTACCCCGAAAGATTTTCTTGCCTCCATCTCTTCGGTCAGAAAACTGCCGATCCTTTGCTCTATTGCCTTAAAATCTTTCCTTGTAATTTCTTCCAATATTGCAGGATTCAATCTCTTGCTAAACTGGTAATGCATATTGAAATAAACCTATCACACATCTAGGTAAATGCCGTCGCTTCTCACTTCGACTTTGTATGTCTGAAGTTTCACGCCCTTGATGTAGTCAAGAAGCTCGCCTGTTTTGATATTGTAGTGCCAAAAGTGAAGGGGGCACTCTACAACATCCCCATCTAACTTGCCCGGTGCAAGGGAGCCGTCTTGGTGGACACACAAGGAATCAAGTGCATGAAAGCCGCCTTGATTGAATATGGCAATTTTTTTTCCTTCTACTACGAATTCTCGTCCTTTGCCAGGAGCGACCTCGTTTTTTTCAGCCACTTTCTTCCATGCCATGTTTTTTACGGAAAGTTGAACCAATATTTAGATTGTGTTTTCGTAGTGTGCGATACAAACCGGCAAGGCCAGTCTGTTACAAATGCAATACCAGTCGTGAAAATGGGACTCGCAAAAAACTTTGAAAATTTAGGTTCCTAGAAGGGTATGTCTTATGATGGGAACTCACAAAAACTTGGATGGATAGGATCTTTTTGAGGCGTTTACATAATCCATTTTGATAACATTTTATACCAGTGAAAATTCAATTTTCGTATGAGCCAGATAAAGGATCCAGTTCTAGCCGAAAAGGGAAAAATGTCCTACGAATGGGCAAGGGATCATATGAAAATTCTTACCAACACCGTAGAACGACTAAAGAAATCGCAGCCCTTGAAAGGCTTGAGACTCGGGGTTTGCCTTCACATAACTAAGGAAACCTCGGTGTTGATGATGGGTGCAAAAGCGCTTGGGGCTGAAGTAAGCGCATGTGGTGCTAATCCTCTATCAACACAGGACGATATTGCGGCATTTCTTGCAGAAAACGGGATTCACATATATGCTTGGGCGGGGCAGACGCCAGAAGAATATGACTGGTGCATAGAACAAATGCTTAGCCATAAACCTCAAATCATAACGGATGACGGTTCAGATTGCCACAGCAAGGTGCATGGAACCAAAAGATTCTCATCATGGCAGATCTTGGGGGGCACGGAGGAAACTACAACGGGCGTGGTTAGGCTCAAGGCCCTTGAAAGGCAGAAAAAACTCAGGTATCCAGTAATTGCCGTTAACGATGCGTATACCAAACATATGTTTGATAACCGATATGGGACAGGACAAAGCACCATTGACGGATATTTCAGATCTATGAACCTCTTATTTGCAGGCAAGAGGGTCGTCGTGGCAGGATATGGTTGGGTGGGAAGAGGCGTGGCCTCGCGTTCACATGGTCTTGGAGCCAAGGTGTATGTCACAGAAGTGGATCCAATAAGAGCCCTAGAGGCACACATGGATGGCTACGAGGTGTTACCCATGAGAGAAGCTGCAGGTATTGGCGATGTATTTATCACTGCAACCGGACAGACCGGTGTAATCCGGAAGGAACACATACTAAAGATGAAGGAGGGGGCGATTTTGGGAAATGTCGGACACTTTGACGTCGAAGTGGATGCCAAATTTCTCTTAAACGAATCAAAGTCTGTAAGGGAAGTTAGGCCGAACCTTGACGAATGTTTGTTGCAAAACGGAAAAAGGGTGTACCTAATTGGAAAGGGCCGAATTGCAAATCTTGTTGCAGCTGAAGGGCACCCACCTGAGGTGATGGCGCAGTCATTTTCAAACCAACTTCTCTCGATGATATACATCGCAAAGAACCACAAGAAGATAGGAAAAAGAGTGATAACCGTTCCCTCAGAAATAGACGAACAGATTGCGGTAGATGCCCTTGCAGCAATGGATGTGAAAATTGACAAGCCGACACCGACCCAGATAAAATATGCCAAAAGCTGGGCATAGCTTAAATCACACACAATCTCTACAAAACTAATGAAAAGGGCAATTATCACAAGCGCTTTGCCATATGCTAACGGCGAGATACATCTTGGGCACGTTGCGTCGACATACCTGCCAGCGGATATCACTACCCGGTTCCTTAAGATGACAGGCGTTGAAGCTTACTATATTTGTGCATCTGATGACTATGGTACTCCAATTCTCATCCAAGCTGAAAAGGAAAAAAAAAGTCCGGAAGAATACGTGAAGATCTGGAACAAGCGAGACTATGATGACTTCACGTCCTTTGGGATAGGGTTTGACTTTTTTTACAGGACAAGTTCGCCTGAAAATGTACATTTTGTCCAAGATGCATTCAAAAAACTCATGGATAACGGACATATTTACGAACAGGAAATAATTCAGTTTTATTGTAAACATGACGCAAAGTTCCTACCAGATAGGTATGTGATAGGAAGGTGTCCATACTGCAAGGCAGAGGACCAGTATTCCGACCTTTGCGAAAAATGTGGTCGGGTGCCTCAGGAAATAGAGGATCCCAAGTGCTCGATATGCAAGAATCCTCCCACAAAAGAAAAAACAAGGCATTATTTTTTCAAACTGACAAATTTTGTAAAAGAACTAAATGAATGGCTAGAGGCCGATTCCCATCTTCAGAAGGATGTTAAAAAATACGTTCAAAATTGGATAAAAGACGGTCTTGTAGATTGGGATATTACTAGGGATATATCGTGGGGTGTACCAATCCCACTTGACGAAGCAAAAGGGCAAGTATTCTATGGATGGTTCGACAATCATCTTGCATACATCTCATCGGCCCTCAAGTATCTTGGTGATAAGGGGATAAACGGGAAAGAGTTCTGGAACTCGTCCACGGTTTATCATTTCATTGGCAAGGATATTGTGTATCATCACTATCTTTTCCTGCCTGCCATGAGGATAGGAATGAACAAGGAATTCAAGCTTCCTGACTACATACCTACGAGGGGACACCTCATGCTCCAAGCAAGGAAAATTTCAAAGAGCCGCAGCTGGTACATAGGGCTTAGGGACTTCTTGAAATTATTTCCTGCAGACTACCTTAGGTTTTACCTTACGCTGATCACCCCATTTAGTCAGGATGACCTCAATTTTGACTGGGACGAATTTGCAGCCCGAATTAATTCGGAACTTATTGGAAATGTTGGAAATTTCGTCAACCGAGCCCTAGGCTTTACAAAAAAAAGTGTAGGGGGAGAAATCCCGGCTCCTGAGGCTTTTGACCAGGCAGACCTGGAGGCTCAGGCAAAGATAAAAAATTTGGCAATAGATCTCTCCCCACTGATGGATGAAAACCAGCTGGACAAGGCCCTCAAAAAAATATTGGAATTTTCTGCACATTTCAACCAGTATTTTCAAAAAAAGGAGCCATGGAAAGGAAGGCCGGGAACAGCCAACTGCATATTTATTTCAGTGAATGCTGTGAGGTCTCTTGCAATCTGCCTGCAGCCATTCCTTCCAGAATCATCGCAAAGAATTTGGCTCCAGCTTAACTTGGACGGAAAGGTTTCTGAACAACCATGGAGTTCGATGTCGGTATTGGGGATTTCACAGGGACACCTGCTTGGTGAGCCCTCGCCGCTTTTCAAGAGAGTAGAACCTGCGGAAATCCAGGCACAAAAATCGAAACTCGGTCAATAATGTCGCTTGACTGGCTCTCAAGAGATGGCAAACTGATACTTTCCGCCCGTGTAGTGAGGGCTTTTTCCTACGGATTTCTGAGTGTGGTTCTTGCAATTTACCTCAATATGCTAGGTTACGCCGAAATCCTAATCGGATTGGTTTTAACAGCGACCCTGGTTAACGCCGTGATTTTCAACCTTATCTCAAGCATGTATGCAGATAGGCTAGGCCGCAGAAGGTTTTTGATCTTGTATGCTGCGATGATGATAGTCTCGGCAGGAATATTTTATTCAACCAACAATTTTTTTGCCTTGGTATTTGCTGCGCTTATTGGCACTGTTAATGTAACAGGGTCCGAGGTCGGGGCATTCCTGTCCTTGGAACAAGCAATTCTGCCACAGACAATTAGCGACGATAAGCGGCGTACTCTAGTATTTGCACTATACAACATGGTAGGCACTTTTGCCATGTCAGCGGGAGTTATGCTATCGGGGCTGCCACAAATAATCTCCCACCAGTTTGGCATGGACAAGGTGGCATCGATGAAGGTTTTGTTTCTTGCATATGCGGCATGCGCCTTTGCCGCGTTGCTAATCTACCTCCTTCTTTCACCAAAGATTGAGGCAAGTAAGAGGGGTCATTCAACAGTCTTGTCTGTAAGGGGAATAGCGCCAGAGTCTAAAAAGATTATAACAAAAATGTCCTCTCTTTTTGCGGCCGATTCATTTGCTGGAGGTTTTGTGATACAAAGCATAGTGTCATTTTGGTTTTACACGAAATTCGGTGCAGACCTGAACACGCTGTCCTACTTTTTTACCATGGCGGGTATATTGACTGCAGTTTCGTACCTTTTGGCAAGCAAGGTGGCAGCTAGGATAGGGTTAATCAACACGATGGTTTGGACCCACATTCCGTCCAACATTTTTCTGTTGCTTGTCCCGTTTGCACCAAGCTTTCCAATTGCGATGGGGCTATACCTTGCAAGGATGAGCATATCGCAGATGGACGTACCCACCAGACAGTCCTATCTTATGGCAGTGGTAAAGGAAAATGAGAGGGTCGCCGCAGCAGGAATTACAAACACTTCGAGGAACATTGCCCAGGCAGTAAGCCCTTCTCTTGCCGGTGCAATACTTGGACAGCTGCTTGTAGCACCATTTGTTATAGGCGGGGCCCTAAAACTCGCATACGATGTAGGCCTATTTTTGAGCTTCAGGAAGATAAAGCCCCCTGAGGAGCTCTAAGCCTCCGACTCGGAAATTCTCTCAAGGTATGCCATGATTCCGGTATAATCGATAGAGCCGAGCCCGTCTTTGACAGCACTCTTGTACAGCTGATTTGCAAGCCTTGCCACTGGGAGGTTTGCACCGAATTGTTTGGCCGTGTAGTTTATCTCGTCCAGATCCTTCTGCATGACACTTAGATAGAAACTTGGATCAAAGATCCCCTTTGCCATCTTTGGTCCCTTGAGTAGGCTCATTCCGGTCTTGAAATATGTGGAGTTTAACACCTCGAGAAAAAGATGAGGATCAAGGCCTGATTTTTTTGCAAGGATTATGCCCTCTGATAGAGACAAGGCCAAAATTGAGATTTGAAGATTCATTGCAAGCTTCATTGCGTCAGCAGAACCACTGGAACCTAAGTAAAACGTTTTTTCGCCAATCGCATCAAAGACAGGCTTGCACTTTTCATAGGTCATCTTGTCCCCTCCAATCATGACTACAAGTTTCCCCTTTTCAGCAAGCGAGGGACCTCCCATGACAGGGCTGTCTAGCATCATTATTCCTCTGGCCTTGAATTTTTCCGATATCATCCTTGAGGATGATGGATTTATCGTACTCATATCTGCAACCACTAGGCCTTCGTGCATTCCTTCGACTATCCCTCCATTATCAAACGAAACTGATTCTACGGCACTTGAATCCTTGACAATTGTGATTACCAATTCAGATGCTGCGGCTACATCTCTTGGCGAGTTGGCAATCTTTGCACCTAGTTTTTCAAGCGGCCTTGCTTTTTCCTTGGTACGGTTATAAACGGTTGTCTCATGGCCTGTATTGACAAGCCTAGTAGCAACAGCGCTGCCAAGCAATCCAGTCCCGATGATCCCCACTTTCATGCTATATTGATTTTCTTGGAGTTATTTTTCTTTATTGTAATTGTTACGAGATGAGTGCGCGAAATTTTTTATCGCCCTGGAGAATCGCAAGATCAGGATCTATGGCGGCTTTTGCCGCGAACTGCGAATCGTAAACAATGGCCATTTCCAACAGGCCAAGAGACTCAGAAAGATTGCCTTGTAGGGCTCTAGTACACGCCATCTGATAAAGGGCGCTTGCATTTTTCGGATCTGCTGACAGGATGCATTGATAGCATGCGGCTGCTTCCTCATAACGCCTTAGATAATGCAGGGCAAGCCCCTTGTTCAAAAGGGATATCTTGTGGTCAGGCCTTGACTTTAAAACCACCTCATATTCTGCAATTGCCTCTTCATATCTGCCAAGTTTGCCCAGGGCGTTTGCTTTGTTGAAGCGCGCCTGCAAGTGCTTTGGAGAGACCAAAAGAACCTTTTCAAAGAAATAGATGGCATCCTTTGGTTTGCCGTGCCTAGCATGGGAGAGACCAACTTTGTAGAGCGTATTCACCGCAGAATCCTCGTTCTCATCCGCTGAAAACTCCCTTCCCCGACCCATGCTTGATGATGTGGCGATATTTGATAAAAGCCGTTCCATCAAGCAGACTGATATGGGAGGTTTCATTATTACAACTGTGGAAAAACTTCGCTCGTGCCCAATCTGTCCCTCTTGCGGGTCCAAAAAATTCGACAGGATGAGAACCGAAGGTACTGTAGTTAGATGTGTGAGCTGCGGCAAAGAGATTTCTATCTAGGAATCTATTGCGATCTTTCCAAGTGGCCTTCAGTCAGCCATTATGATATGGCTTGGGGGTTGCGCTAAGACATGGGGTCGGACTGGACGAACTCTTTTTTTGCCTTGTCATAAAAATCCGAACTTTCCTTCTCTTGCTTGACTGCGAGGTAAAGCCTGAAGAGCAGATCCTTACTTGGCTTGGTGGATTCAAGCATCTTTCTATCAATGCCAGAGTCTTCCATCATCCTCCACATTTCATCAATCGTTATTTCAGATGCCAAGTTCCTCCCTATCTCAAAATTATAATGATATTTAAAAATTTTCCATGAGTCTTATACCGATGAATTTTTTTAGGTGGAATTTTTGTCGGAGCCAATTGATCGACGACTCTTAGCTGTATTGCACCGCATATATTTTTCCGTGACGATGATTAATTATTCTTCAGGGGTGTCATCTGATGGGGGATTTGACCTGGGACATTTTTACAGACGAGGCCTTTCTGACCGCCTTGATTATGTCAGTCATGTCAAAAGGCTTGTAGACAACTGCGGATGCCCTGCATCGCTCTAATCTTTGTGCAGTGGTCGGTGTAAGGTCTGATGTAACCATTATTACTATGGCATCCGGACTTGTTTCGCGTATTTTGGTCAAGGCGTAAATTCCATCTCCATCAGACATCACCACATCCAAAAAAGTCACATCTGGATTCTGGAGCGCGTATAAATCCACCGCCTCCCTGCCGCTCTTTGCAGTTCCCACAACATCAAAGCTGTTTAATTTCAACAGCTCACAAAACAATGCGAGTATGTCGTCATTGTCATCAGCCACGAGTACTCGTAAAGTCCTTTCCTTGTGCCCCATCGGTATAAGCATGGTCTTTTTGCTATTTAAGGTATCTTTTGACACGGAATTACCATTTAAGGTAAAATGGCCATCTTGTAGCCACAACCCTAGGTACGGTACCAGAATCTAGCCTGTACCGTATAATATTGCAAGATTCGGGGGTAGGTCGCTTGGAGGTATTGGGTTGGTAGGGCAGATGACCTGACGTGGCAACAGGTAGGTAGTAACCCAAGAATCTAGGTTTTTATTCCCTTCATTTTTAATTGCCAAGCATGGCAAAAACATGGAAGGATTCCGACGTCAAGTTGGATCCTATAAAAAACGAGACGATCGCAGTAATTGGTTATGGTATTCAGGGAAGTGCGCAGGCAAACAACATGAAGGATTCCGGGCTTAATGTGATAGTAGGCCTGAACGAATCAGGGTCAAGCTGGGAGAAGGCAAAGGCAGATGGTCATAAGGTAATGTCGGTAAAGGAGGCATGCTCGAAAGCTGACATCGTACACGTACTTATTCCCGATATGGTGCAGGCGCAGGTTTACCGGGATGAGATTGGTCCCAACCTAAAGGCAGGAAAAGCACTTTCATTCTCGCACGCTGCAGCAATCCATTGGGGGTGGATTGTTCCACCAAAGGACGTCGATGTAATAATGATTGCACCAAAAGGTCCTGGATCAAAGGTTCGTGAAACATATCAGCAGGGATTTGGGACACCATCAATTGTAGCGGTTTATCAAGATCACACAAAGAGGGCCTGGGAGAGGACTCTGGCAATTGCAAAAGGCATAGGTAGCACAAGGGCGGGGGTTATAGAGACGACATTCAAAGAAGAGGTAGAGACGGACTGGTTTGGAGAACAGGTGGACCTGTGCGGCGGGTCTGCATCTATGGTAATGAACGCCTTTGAGACACTTGTAGAGGCAGGATACCAGCCAGAAATAGCTTATTTCGAAGTTCTACACGAACTCAAGCTTATCGTGGATATGATACAGCGATATGGAATTGCGGGGATGTATCGCAGGGTAAGCGAGACGGCAAGATATGGGGGACTTACGCGGGGTCCTATGGTTATGGACAAGGATGTAAAGGAGAAAATGAAAAAGGCACTAAAAATGATACAGGATGGAACATTTAACCAGGAATGGACAAGCGATTACAAGAAGAACGGAAAAAATGCATTTGATAGGCACATGAAAGTAATAGAATCCCACCAGATAGAGGAGGTGGGTAAGAAAATGCGCCGCATGATGTGGCCTGATTCTACTGAATGATTATCCCTTCTTGGTCTTAGCCAGGTTTGACTGGATAAAATCAATTATGGTTGGAAGGGGTGTTCCAGGTCCGAAATTCCCAAGAACTCCGGATTTTTCAAGAGCGGGTTTGTCGTCTTCCGGAATTACGCCGCCGCCTATGACCAACACGTCATTGATTCCCTTTTCTTTCAAGGCTTTTACCACTCGTGGGAAAAGGGTCAAATGGGCTCCATTTAGCAGGCTCAGGGCAATCACACTGACATCTTCATCCTCGGCAATCTGTGCGACCCTTTCTGGGGTGGCAAAAAGTCCAGAATATATGACTTCCATCCCTGCATCCCTGAATGCTCGGCACAGGACCAATGCGCCTCTGTCGTGACCATCGAGGCCAAGTTTTGAAACTAGAATCCTGACCCGTTTTGTCTGGGTCTTCTGCGACATGATCTTGACTTTGTAAGGCGGGTCTTAAAACCTTTATTCGAAGTTTCCAGAATCTGTGATCTTTAACGGATCGTTGGGCTATTGGGGAAGGGAAGCAAACTCCGTTTTGGAAAATCACAGGCCATGAAAACGCCGGGCTTTTGTAGGTCGATGATGGAAATCTCTAGCAGGACTCCATTGTCAGAAACGGAGGGTAATTGTGATATATGCCGTCGACCTGACAGTATTTTGCTTATGGATTTGCTCAAGGACCTCAAACAGGGCAAGAGGCGGGCCATAGCAAGGGCCATATCGATGGTTGAAAACGATGAAAAAGGATCCCGAGATTTAATAAAAAAAATTTTCAAAGACTCTGGCAAATCAGCAACGATAGGAATTACAGGCCCTGCCGGTGCTGGAAAGAGCACCTTGATCAACAAGACCAGCATTGAACTCAATAGGATGGGTTACAAGACTGCTGTGCTGGCGATTGACCCGACTAGTCATATTACTGGCGGCGCAATTTTGGGCGACCGTGTGAGAATGACAGAGTCGACTGATTCTGGTACCTATATTCGTAGCATGGCCTCAAGGGGAGCGACAGGTGCCGTCTCCACGGCCCTACGAAACAGCATTAGGATATTGGAATATGCGGGGTTTGACCTGATAATAATTGAGAGCGTTGGAGCAGGCCAAACCGAGGTGGACATATCGAAGGTCGTAGACTTGACCGTAGTCGTATTCAACCCAAATACGGGCGATAACATTCAGACCATTAAGGCTGGACTGACCGAGATTGGGGACATTTACCTTATCAATAAGAGCGATCTTCCAGGCGCAAACCAACTATATGATTCCGTGAGGGACTTTATTGGCATGTCTGAAAAAAACCCACAAGTGATGATGACCTCGACCAAGACGAACAAAGGGGTTACCGAGTTTGCAAAAAAGTTAGGGGAGCTCATGGAATCAAGGAAAAAACTAAAGAAAAAGAACGAGGAATCTCGGCTTGACGCAGAACTGAGGGATATTGTTTTAAATAATGTCAAAAACAAAGTTAGCAACATGCTTGATTCAAGCGGCGCCTATGCCAAGTATTTGAAAAAAGTACAGGAAAAGACCCTTGATCCTTTTGAGGCAGCTGACAAGATATCGAAACTATTGAGGTGATAGCATGGAAAAGATAAAGACCGACTCGAACATTCCAGTAAAAAAGTTCTATGATTCTAAAATAAAGCCAAAAAGCCGCAGGGAAATACCAGGCAAGCATCCCTTCACAAGGAGTATTCACCCCGGCATGTATAGGGACAGGCTTTGGACCATGCGCCAGTACACTGGATTTGGTACGGCCGCCCAGACAAACCAGCGGTTCAAATATCTTCTAGAAAGGGGCCAGACAGGCTTGAGCATGGCATTTGATCTTCCTACCCAGATTGGATATGACGCGGACGACTCGCATGCCGAAGGAGAGGTTGGTAAAGTGGGAGTTTCCATCACTTCGCTTAAGGACATGATGACCTGCTTTGACGGCATTCCGCTAGACAAGGTTAGCACTTCCATGACGATTAACGCTACTGCGTCTACACTATTGTCCCTTTACATTGCCACGGGGGAATCGCAAGGCGTTAAAAGCGAGCAGTTGCGAGGCACCACTCAAAACGACATATTGAAGGAATACATCGCAAGAAATACCTACATTTATCCTCCAAGACCTTCCATGAGGCTAATTGGGGACATGATTGAGTATTGCTCTAAAAAAGTACCCCAATGGTATCCTATCTCAATTTCTGGTTACCATATGAGAGAAGCCGGATGTAACGCAATACAAGAGGTGGCCTTTACACTGGCCAATGCGGTTGAATATATAGAAACATGCGTAGACAGAGGACTCGAGATAGACGACTTTGCCCCTAGACTCTCCTTCTTCTTTTGCTGTACTAGTGAATTTCTTGAGGAAGTGGCAAAGTTCAGGGCCGCAAGGAGGATTTACGCGAAGATCGTCAAGGAAAGATTCCATGCCAAAGACAAAAAATCGATGCAGTTAAAGTTCCACGTTCAGACAAGCGGAGAATCCCTTACTGCCCAACAGCCAGACAACAACATTGTAAGGGTGGCAATACAGTCCATGGCGGCCGTACTGGGAGGATGCCAGTCACTACATACCAATTCCAAGGATGAAGCCTTGGCTCTGCCTACGGAAGCAGCAGTCAAGATTGCGCTGAGGACCCAGCAAATAGTGGGACATGAAAGCGGCATTACAAAGACCGTGGATCCCCTTGCGGGGTCGTATTATGTAGAATACCTTACCGATAAAATTGAAGATGAAGCAAACAAGTATCTGAAGAGGATTGATAGGATGGGGGGATCACTTGCGGGCATAGAAAAGGGGTTCTTCCAGTCTGAAATAAGGCAAAACGCCTATAGGCTGAAAAAAGAGATTGACAGCAACGAGAGGATAATCGTAGGCGTAAACCGGTTCACAGACTCGGTTGAAGAAAAACCCGACATCATGAGGATAGACGACAGCATTCAGATAAAGCAAGAAGAAAACCTTAAGGAATTGCGTGGGACGCGGGACAACAAGAAAACTGAGTACGCGCTTTCCAGGATGAAAGCAGCCGCAGAAAAAGAAGAAAACCTCATGCCATATATCCTCGAGTCGGTACGAAGCTACGCGACGCTGGGGGAGATAAGCAATACCTTTAGAGAAGTCTTTGGCGTATATCAGCCAAAGGAGTCGTTCTAGCATGCGGATAGACCATGTTGCAATTGCAGTAAACAACCTAGACGATGCGGTAAAGGAATACCAAAACGTCCTAGGAGTAAAGGAGGTAGAATTTGAGGTGGTAGAAACGGAGGGTGTCAGGGTTGCAATACTTCACCTAAACAACTCCAGAATCGAGCTTATGGAGGCAACCAAGGATTCCAGTCCGATTAAAAAATTCTTGGAAACAAGGGGGGAAGGCCTGCACCACATTGCACTAGAAACTGAAGAAATAGAGGGTGAGGTAGACAGGATGAGGGGAAATGGGGTCAGATTTTTGGGAGAGATAAGGCCAGGATCGAGAGGTACCAAAATCACGTTTATCCACCCTAAATCACTCCACGGGGTCCTGACGGAACTCTGTTCGCATCCCAAGTAAGGCCGCTTGGTAAAATGTTCTAGAAAATTTTTGTATAATAATTTTACAAATCTCATTAATAGAATCGTGCATCACGAGATATCAGATGTACGCGGTTGGAAAAAGGGACGCCTACAGTTCCGGTACGGGGATCCCTGTAGACTAGGGGTGATCTTGGCATTGAAGAATCGTGGAAGGGGAGAGATAATTGCCTTGATTTTAGACGTGGCCACCCAGGGTACTAACAAAACTAAGATAATGTACAGCGCGTACCTGTCCTCTGCCCAACTGAAAGATTATCTTACCTTTTTGCAGGCCAGCGGGTTGGTCAGGCAGGAAAGAGGTGGCGAGTCATACAAGACCACAGAGAAGGGAAGGAGGTATCTGCAGAAATACAGGGAACTTGACGAGATGATAGAAAGCGAGGTCTCTAAAGTGGACCAAAGAAGGGCCTGAGCAACACTAGGGTCGTACACCGAAATAGTAGATAGGGGAAAAAACAACGCCGGGAGGGTCTGCAAGCAGGGCATATTTTCTATCAGTGGCTTGGAAAACCCCGGTGTACCGCCTATTCCACCAGCTTCAACGTATCCGACGCAGTGATTATGCCGACTATCCTGCTCTGTTTTGATACCAAGACGCACTTTGAATATCTGATGAGTGAAACTAAGGTTTTGACGGGGGTCTCATAATCCACGATGGGTGGGCGGGGTTCCATTATCTCAGCGAGCTTAATTTTTTTTCTCTGGGTTTCGTCGTTGTCCAGGAGGTGCTTGACAATGCCGTCCTCTGTCACCACGCCGACGGCTTCGTTCCCTTCAAAGACTGGAACTTGACTAATCGATAAATCATGCATTTTTTTTATGGCATCATGTAACGTGTCACTTGTCTTTAGCTTGACAATCTCCTTGCTACATATGTCCCCGGCCTTCATGGATGATTGGCTTTCAAGCGACCATAAGACCTCAAAAATTTTCCTAGCCGTGGCATAGCTTGGTTGGCATCTACCTGACTCGATTTGGTTTATCATGGAAGTGCTGACGCCGGTAAGGGATGCGAGCTTTTGCTGCGTCAACCCAATTTTCAGACGTGCCTGTTTTATTGATTCAAGACGTGGTAACATGTCGTATTGTAAATTAAGACGGTTCGGTATTTCAGCCTTCGTCGGAAGCTACCTGTCACGCTTGAATCTATTTGCAGGGTTCTTGGATTCAAGGGATGCCTGGGCTGCCGACAAAATCGCTATTGGAACCCGGTGGGCTGAAGCACTCACATAGCTTAGACCGACATTGTCACAAAACTTGATGGAAAGTGGGTCTCCTCCATGCTCCCCGCAGACTCCTATCTCAAGATCTGGCCTAGTGTTTCTCCCTTTTAGGATGGCGATCTTCATTAGGCTTCCAACGCCGTTTATGTCAAGTGACTGGAAGGGATTCACGGCAATGATATTTTTCTCAAAGTACTGTGGCAGGAATTTTTCTTCCGCATCTTCCCTGCTGAAGCTAAAGACTGCCTGCGTCAAGTCGTTTGTTCCAAAGCTGAAAAACTCTGCAACCTGCGCAATCTCGTCTGCCGTAAGACACGCTCTGACAACCTCCATCATTGTCCCAAAACTAATTCGAAGCCTGACTTTCCACTTGGTTTCTATTTCTGCCTTGACTGTTCTGTAAATATTTCTGACATATTCGAGCTCTGCGACGTTCCCAACTTGAGGGATCATTATTTGGGGGCAAACACAAACTCCAGATTTTTTAAGTTCTGCAGCAGCCTCGCAAATTGCCCTCATCTGCATCTCGTAAATCTCCGGGAATGTGATGCCAAGCCTGACGCCCCTATGGCCCATCATGGGGTTTGTCTCGGCCAATTCCTTTGCCCTTTGAAGGATTTTCTCTACGTGTGAGATTTCATAGCGATCTCCACGCTCTTCTAAGGCATGCGCCCTGTTGAGAAGGGTCTCAATATTGGGAAGAAATTCGTGCAAGGGCGGATCCAGCAGTCTTATTGTAACAGGATACCCCTCCATTATGGAAAGGATTTCTTTGAAATCGTGTTTTTGCAGTTCGTGCAGTTGTTTTAGAAACCCCTTTCTGGCCTCCGAATCCCTTGCCATTATCATGTCCACAAAAATCGAAAGCCTGTCTTTTGCGTTGAACATCCTCTCTGTCCTACACAAACCTACCCCCTTCGCGCCAAATGTCCTGGCAAGCTTGGCCGCATACGGGGTATCGACATTTGCCCGTACCTCTAGATTCTTGAATTTCTCGGCCCATTCCAGTATGGTCCTAAAATCGCCAGTAAGTTTCGGGTCTATTGTTGGAATCTTTCCCACGTAAACGCTGCCAGTACTGCCATCGATTGTTATAGTCTCTCCCTCGCTGACTGTCTTGCCATCAACGAGAATCTTCTTTGCGCCATAGTCTATCTTGATGTCAGAGCAACCTACTATGCACGGTTTTCCCATTCCTCGCGCAACTACGGCCGCGTGTGAAGTCTTTCCTCCTCGGCAGGTAAGGATGCCAGCCGAAGAAAAAAATCCCGGAACATCCTCCGGCTTTGTTTCCTCTCTGACAAGAATTACCTGCATGCCTCCCTCACCCTCTACTACGGCCTTCTTGACATCGAAAACAACAACGCCAGAAGCGGCTCCGGGAGAGGCAGGGATTCCACGTGTAATTGGCGTGATCCTTCTTGCAGCGTTCTCATCGATCGTCTTATGCAGCATCTGATCTAGATCTTCGGGGTGAATCCTGAGGACTGCTTGCTTTTTTGTTATCATCTTTTCCCTTGCCATGGAAACGGAGGTGCTTATCATTGCGCTTGCATTCATCTTGGCTGCGCGTGTCTGAAGCAGGTAAAACTTCCCCCTTTCAACTGTAAACTCTATGTCTTGCGGCTCCTTGAAGTTCCTCTCAAGCATGTCGCAAACTTTTAGCAACTCGCGATATGCTGCCGGCAATTCCTTTGCCATCTGACTAATCTGCTGCGGTGTTCTGATTCCAGCTACGACGTCTTCCCCCTGAGCGTTTTTCAGGTATTCACCAAAAACCTTCTTTGAACCGTTCGAAGGATCACGTGTAAATACCACTCCAGTGACACTGTCGTCTCCCATGTTGCCAAATACCATGGCGACCACGTTTACGGCAGTTCCATTTGCCATGTCTTCCGTTATCTTGTATTTTTCCCGGTAGACCACTGCACGTTCGCCCATCCAACTCTTAAAGACTGCCGCTATTGCCGACTCTAACTGCTGGTAGGGATCCTCTGGAAATTTCAATCCTGTATTGTCAGAAAAAGTTCTTTTGTACTCCGATACCACCCGGCGTAGGGACTCTTCGTCTAACTGGTAATCGTGGCTTACCTGCTGTTTTTTCTTTTCATCTTGAAGAACATCGTCAAATTTTTTATCGTCGATTCCAAACACAACTTTTCCGAATATCTGAACAAACCTTCTGTATGAATCCCACGCAAACCTAGTATTCTTGCTTGAATTACCAAGACCTAGGACGGTTTTGTCGTTCAAGCCAAGATTAAGTATTGTGTCCATCATGCCAGGCATAGATATTGCAGCGCCGGACCTTACAGAGACCAGAAGTGGATTTTTCTCAGAACCAAACTTCTTGCCAGTCCTTCTTTCAATCCTCGCCATGTTTCTTATTACGTCTTTCATAAGGTTTTTTGGAAGTTTCTTGCCTCCCGCATAATATTTCGTGCAAACCTCTGTTGTAATAGTAAATCCTGGAGGTACAGGGAGGCCCAATTTCGTCATTTCCATAAGGCCTGCTCCTTTGCCACCGAACAGCCGCTTGTTCTTGCCGCTGCCTTCGTTAAAGAAATAGACAGATTTCACAAAAAGAATCAGTTTTCGTGGAATATCAAATTTCTCTGGGCTTGAATGCGGCTGCAAACTCTTCTATTGATTTTTTCCAGTTGGCAGCCTTGATTATTCCGCTTGCAACCAAAATCCCATCGGCGCCTAGCTCTAGTGCACGGGATACGTCTTCTCCGGAGACAATTCCCGCTCCACACAACAACTTGGCATTAGTGTTGTTTTCCCTGACTGCCCTGACGGAATTTGTGATCACCTCGGGCCTTTCTTTTGAGACTGCCTTGCCGCTGCCGATCAATTCTGGGGGCTCTACTGCGATGTAGTCTGGTTCTAGCTTGGCATATGTTGCAGCCTCCTCTGCATCCTTTACACACACAACAGAGGTCATTTGCAAGGCTCTGAGCCTCAAAACTATCTGTCCAATTTCATCGGCTGGTATCCTGTGTTCGCTATGGTTGATTAGTGAGCCCTGGACATTGGATTTTTTTAAAAGTTCGGGAACAACAAAACCGGTGGTACTCCCCGTTTTTGCAGTATCTACGTGCTGGGAAAAAACGGTTACTGGAATTTTTGCCACCTCTGAAATCATGTGTTGGGGAGGACAAACGACGATTCTGACCTTGTATTTTTTGGAAACCTCGAAGGCCTCTTTTGCTAAAGCAAGGGAATTAGAGTCGGCGATCTCTTCGTAATTTTTAAAATTAATAATAAACAAATGTTTTCAGATGGTTTTGTTCTCACCTATATATCAAGAGATTGTTGGCAAGCCGTCTGGTGCCATGATGTTTTTCAGGTTTATGGAGAAATTCCAAGGACCGTTGGCTATCATCTGAAAGGATTTTTGTATCTGCCATATTGAGACCACGGTGCACTCGTGCCTCAAAATCGATTCTATGTGGTCCAGAGACTGGAAATCTTTTCTCTCTCGAATCTGCCAATTAATTTCATTTACCACAAAGATAAGCTTCGATGCATTCTCATCTAGGGCTGGCTCCATGGTGACACTGAGCCTCCTGTACTGAGGACCGCCACTACTCCATTCGCTACGGTCTTTTCTTATTTCGGTACACGAGTAAAGATTGCCTAGGTCATCGGACGCAAAGGCAGCCAAATTTATTTCGCTTTCAAGCCATTCTGTCTGGTCGTCAAAAATATGATCTATTCTTAAAAAAATTCTGTACCCTTTCTCATACTGGTCAAGGGATTCTAGCTTTATTCCCAGTCTCTTGTCTAACGCCTGCCTTTGTATGTTTATGGTTCCTCTTAGGCTGGGATGTTTGGACGTGACAAAAAGTTCTGGAAGATATGTGACTAACTCAAATCTGGTCCGACCCGTGATGACATGTGCTCTTGCTGGGGGCGAGATGTCAATAACAAAGAATTCTGTGAATGTCCTCTTGGTTTTGTTGGGAATCCTGACCATGTCCCCCTTTGTCAGTACTGTGCCTGCGAGATCCTGAACTGCGATGCCGTCCTTGTTGCTGCTGTAGGGGTATTTTGCACCAAGGACAACACGGTGTGATTCCGTGACATCGGCACTTTCTATCTGTACAAGAGTTGCCCTGTTATATCCACTAACGTTCCTTGTAATAATGTCGCTTAGACGTGCCAGTGGTATGCTATCATGATCATCGTTCAGAAATTCGAATTCTGGGTCGCAAGCAAAAATCCTATCGTCTAGAGCCAAGCAGGTTGCCACTGTCCTTCTAATTCCTGTCACGCTTACGATATCCCCGCATGATATTCCTAGCATTTTCATTTGTTTCTGGGCTATTCTCACTCTTGGTTTTCCAAGGTCGTCTGGATGCGAGGGAATTATCCTAAACAGACGTGACAATGTTAACCAAAACCGTAACCGTCGTCAAGGTTGTAGGTAAATTCTACCTCGACTACTTCCGAGTTGCTCATATTTTTATAAAAAATTTGTGTATCTATTGTGATGGGAGTACCAACAGGAGTTCCACTATAGGGTACCGCGACAGGGCCTAGAGATGTCCAAGTAGTTTGTGTACTGCATCCAAAGTCCGGTGCGCACTGGTCCTGCATGGCGCTATTGAAGTAGTAAACCGTACCTTTGTAAGAGAAAGTAGGGGGATAGCCTACAAAAACGTCTTGGGACTCGCAAGGATAATCGCACGAATCTACAACGCCGTATGATTTTGGCACCGAATAGGAGAACGTCCCGTAAGTGGTATCGCTTCCTGAACATCGGTTTTGGGTTGTCGCAAAATGTGAACAGTCGATTGGTTTTACATTACTGTAGAAAACTATTGTCGAGGGCATCTGTGTAAGTGCCTTGAACTGCTTGTTTTGGACCCAAGTCGCGGGGCTAAAGCCATGGGCCTGAGGAAGAATATTCGTAGAGGAGGAAAGTAGTGGCGTAACTATTGTGGCTAGAAGAATTAATCCCAGTAAGTTTTTTGTATGCACCCCGGTTTTCCGAATGATGTTACTTTTTACATCTCTTGTCATTCTGGATAATATTCTGTATTGCTATTTGCTTACAAAGATATGTGTAGAATATTACGGGAATGAAATTCAGCTTTCTGTTGTAGGTGATTCGAACCTAATACTATTTCAGTTTCCATGGGGATGACTAGGGGCACTACCTAATTTGAGAACTTGCTGTACAAACTAACCTCTAAAATGTCCTATCGAGGTGCCCCACCCATTTCCAAAGCCTCCAGGATCCTTTGTACCGGAACCGTATTCGCCAGCCCCCCACACCTCGCCTGGAGTGGAGGGATCCAAGGCTACGCCAAAGTAGTCGCCATATCGGCACGAGGAAAAACAACCATATGATAGATCTACGGGTGCAACGCCCTCTTTAATCAAAGTGGGCGCATCTAGTGAATCTGGAGGTTGATACGCGGGTTGTTCGATAGCCCCTATACTGGGATAATCACTTGGTGACGAAAAGCCGAATAGGACAAACAAATTTCCACTCGGCAGCTGTCGCATGGCAGGGTAGAGTAGGTATTTGCCGGAAACACCATAGTCAAAGTCTTGAACGAGACTCATATTTTCGGTATCAACACCTACCAAGCGTAGGCATGATCTGGTTTCGGTATCATTTGGAGGGAAACAGCTATCTGTGAAGACAAGGCGCAACTCTCCACTGTACCAAGACGCATCTTGGACCCTCGAGTCTCCGGTATCCAACAAGTACTTTGTGCCCGCTTGGTAGGCACTTGGAGGGTCAAAGATGGATGACACCTTGATGGGCGTTATGGAAAGTGAAACGGGGTTTGGCGGAACGCCATTTATTACAAAGACGTTGGCAAATGATCCATTGGTGGTATGCATTGTGTCAACCATGTACTGAGTCGTTTCATTCGAAAGTGATTGTGCCGGGTGGATGGAAAATTGGTCTGACATGGTTTTGGTAACAAAACTTGTAGGTTCACAGGAGAGCATGTCTGCCTTGTTTAAGACCCAGAATTGGCTGTGTTCGAACTTGTAATCAAAGTCATTCGATGAGACGGTTATCTTGTCTCCGCTTATCCCTAATATCGGTTGGTCGGGAAAGACCGTGAATGCTGTATCAACGCTGTACAGGCAGAACACTCCGCTCGTGGCATTGCTAGTATCGGACACGGCAATCTTGATGCTGTCTTGCGATCCATCTAAAATTGATGCTATCCACCTTCCACTTAGCGGATCGTACATGACTTTGGGGTCTGAGATGAAATCAGAACCAGTCCCGAAAAAAGTTGCCAGGTCAAACGGTCCTCCCACCGGCATCCCAGATTTTGTCCACACGCCGCCTTGGAGATTATCCATTTCCATTATCTCGGTGGGGCCAACTGCGATCTGAACATCAGGTGGAGTAACAAAGTCGTAACCAAGACCATCCATTGTTCCAAGGACAGTAAAGTTTTTTGATGTTTGAACATTCGCAAGTGTCAGGCTCGGGGGTTGGTTGTTGGTTTGAACCTCTGATTTCTGTCGGTAAATCGGTATGTTAATCCTTTTGTGAGGTTCCTTGCTGACCTGTATCTCTTTTACCGATACTTTCTTGTTAGGAGTTATCTTTCCCATTCCATTCCAATATGAATCAGCATTTACATTGTTTGAAATCCCTGAAATGAGGGAGATTATCATGAAACCCGAAATGATGATGGAAAGTATTTTCAAATTTGGTTTTTTATTCAAGATTGGAATTTAATCTGACATTTGACTATTAAGTCGCGCTTACTGCTCGAGTGAGTGGAATTTATAGGTAATAAACTCACTAGATTTGGATTCTGGGATTGTGATATTGATAAAAATACCTAATTGTTATCTATAAAAAAGGTACTTAGTCACAGGACATGATATTAAATTCCAAGACCCGCACCTGTGTTATTTTGTCCTCAATATTATTATAGGATGCTAGGAAATGTTGCTCGTGAAGCCTGAATCTTTGGCACTTCTACAAGACCTACGGAGTCTGGCATCAAAAACCATCCCTCTTGCACCATCAGATGAGGACCTGATAAAGTCTACCTTCAAGAAAATACTTGAAAGCGGGGACACGTATAATGTGGCAGACTTGGAAAACTGGTTTTTGACCAATGCGGTGCTCGCAGAAGGATCAGTTTTTGACAGGATGCTGAATATTGCGCACTATCAGAAATCAAAATTTGAGGCTAGTAATAAGTTCAGGATAGTTTCTGAGGGCAACGAATGCTCGTGCGGTGGTAATCATTAACTACTTTTTGATGCCAAGAGTCCTGTTCTTCAGCCTGAGGTAGGAATTGTGGCACTTGCGGCACCTAGTAGCTGCCATTGAGTTTTTAGCACCGCAGGAAAAACATACCTTGAAGTAGAGTCTTGCTTTCTGAGCGATCTGTTTTTTTAACGGATCTGTTATTGGCATTTCTCTTACTCCATTTTACCTGCTATTTGTTTCTACCCTTTCCTAGCTTTCCCGCTAGTAACATGGGGACCTCTGCAGGTCTTTTTGCTACAGGCACGTTTGCCTTGGCGTACATGGATACCTTGGATTCTGCAGACCCGTATGTTCCGTATATTATGGCGCCGGCATGACCCATCCTTTTCTCCTTCGGGGCGGCCCTGCCTGCTATGTATGCGACAACCGGTTTGTCAAATTTCGTGTCTATGATATGCTGTGCCAGCATTTCCTCTGCATCGCCGCCAATCTCCCCAACGACTACTACGCCGTCAATGTTAGCACCATTACGAATTGTGTCAAAGGCTTGAATGAGGGGAGAACCATTGATGGGGTCTCCTCCTATGCCAAAGCAGATGCTCTGGCCAAAGTTTGCAAGGGAAAGGTTGTGAGAAACCTCGTACATGAGAGTGCCACTTCTAGAGATCACGGCTACCCTCCCTGCTTTAAAGGGAGAAGCTGGCATTATTCCTATTTTTATGATTCCAGGTATTATGATACCTGGTGTATTGGGGCCAACCACTATGGCGTCCTTCTTTTTTGCCAAATCTACCACAGTCAGGGCGTCCTTGACGGGAACATGCTCCGGAATCGCAACCAATAGCTTGATTCCTGCTTCCAATGCCTCAGTTGCTGCGCCAAGGAAAAATTTTGCAGGGACAAAAACCACTGAAATTTTTGCGCCAGTTGCACTTACTGCTTCCTTCATGTTTTCATAAATGGGAACTCCTTCGATTTTTTGGCCCCCCTTGCCGGGAGTAACGCCTGCAACTATGTTTGTTCCATAGGCAAGCATCTGCTGAGTATGAAAGGATCCAAACTTTCCGGTGATCCCCTGTACGATAACAGGTTTCTTTTTGTAATCCTTATCTCCTTCCTTTCCGATGAGCAAGTCAAACAAATCAGCCATTTTTATTGACCTCTATAACTGCCGCATTTATTGCTTCTTCGATGGTATCGAACATCTTTGTCCTTGATCCCTTTAACATCTCTTTTGACTTGTCAGCTTCTGCCCCAGACATTCTGGCAAAGACTGGTACATCGATTAACTTATTGTCGTAGGCTTTGATGAATGCAGTTGCGACAGTTGTCGTCTTGACAATGCCGCCATATAGGTTCACAAGTATTCCCCTTACTTTTTTCATCTTGCTGATGAGAGTTAATGCTTCATATACTGTATCCGTGGTGGCGCCCCCGCCCACATCGAGAAAACAGGCTGGTTTTCCACCGTGATCAGAAAGCATGTCAAGTGTAGACATGACAAGGCCTGCCCCGTTTCCTACAACTGCTATGTTTCCATCAAGCTCCACAAGCGAAAAGCCGCTTTTCTCGGCACGCTCCTCGAGTTCTGAGACTTCTTGGAACTTGCGCAATTCGTCGTGCCTAAACATGGCGTTGTCATCGATTATAACCTTGCCATCTAGAGCGACAAGGGTGTCGTCCTTGAGTACTGCAAGTGGGTTAATTTCTGCCAACTCTGCCTCCTTCTCTACTGTTAGCTTGGAAAGTTTTTGGAGTATTGTTACAAACTGTGCCAAGGACTTGTCTTTTAGGCCCATCTCTTTGCCAACCTCTTCGGCAGTTTTTGAATCGACGTCTCCAAGACCTACCTCGCGGATTATCTGGTTCTTTACCGACTCAATTTCTACGCCCCCTTCTGCTGATGCTATGATGGTGTAGCACCTCTTGCTACGGTTTAGGAACAGGGAGAGATAGAGCTCTTTTTTTATGTCTGCCATCTTTTCAAGCAATATCGCCCTGGTCTTTTCGCCTTTGACTACTTTCTGCATGATTTCTGGATATTTCAGCTCAAACTCGTCCGCGTTGTGACACTTCTGGATAGCTCCTGCCTTGCCTCTTCCACCTACTGCCATCTGGGCCTTAATTACGAAGGGGTAACCTAACTTTTGAGCATCCTTCCGACCTTGGTCGATTTCAGTCGAGGTCAGGCCTTGGGGGATGGGAATGGTGTAATCTGAAAACAATGACTTTGCTTGGTATTCGAGTAATCGCATGGAACAATTTCATTTTCATGGTCTTTATAACCGTATAAAACCAGACTATAATACCTCCTTCCAACGCTTCAACCTTTAATTTTCTGCCTTATTCCCAAAATATGGTCTTTCATCAATTAGCGGTGTGGGAATGAGGGACGAATGACGAGCAGAGCATAAGATCAGAAAGACCCCTCAAAAATTGAATACTAAATTAAATCATTTATAGGTTCAACTTCTACAAATACCTCTTAAATTGCTGAGAACCATACAGAACCGGAAATATCTCGTATTAATAATCATATTAACATTTTCTGCATTTACTCACCTTTGGAATGCTGTAGAATTTCCAGATATTTTCTTCGATGAGGGTGTGTACATGAGAAGAGCTATGCATATTTTATCTGGTCAAGGACCACAGGAAGGCTGGTTTTACGACCATCCCTTCTTTGGTCAGATTTTCCTCTCCTCTATTTTGGGCTTGACAGGATATCCCACGTCATTACATCCATCCACAAACCCCTTATCAATTTCCACACTTTATCTCGAACCCAGAATAATCATGGGGATGCTTGCAATAGTCGATACTTTTCTAATTTACAAAATTGCCGAAAATCGATACGGTCCAAAAATAGCATTAATTTCTTCCATGCTCTTTGCCGTGATGCCTTATACTTGGATAGTAAGAAGGATACTTCTCGATTCTATTCTCTTGCCTTTCCTGTTAATGTCAATTTATCTGGCACTTTATTCAAAAAACTCGAAACATCAAGAGATTATAGTATTACTTTCAGGAACTTGCCTCGGTCTTGCCATCTTTACGAAGGTTCTCATCTTTGTCTTTATACCGCTAATTGTTGGTCTGATTTATTTTTACAACAACAAAAAGACAAAACTTGCCATTCTTTGGTTTATTCCAGTCCTTATCATACCATCACTTTGGCCTATTTACAGTGTAGACGTAGGACAATTTGAATTCTGGGTAAAAGGCATAATATATCAGACACATCGCTTCAGTGCTGGATTACCATTCATATCGCATCTCTTCCTAGAGATGGACCCTGTGTTATTCATTCTTGGTATTGCAGGAACTGGGTATTCCATACTTAGACGAGATTGGTTCATTCTGTGGTGGTTTGTGCCGTTTGTAATCTTCCTTTTTGCTATTGGGTATGACCAGTATTTCTATTGGATTCCTATACTGCCAGTCTTTTGCATATCGGCAGGAAAATTGATTGTAAACTTGCTAGAAAAGATTAGACATAGTACGCTCAAAAGAGTGTTCTCTCTAGCAGTAATCTTTGGAATAGGGACGTTTGGATTTGTAAGTACACTGATGATTATTACAACTGACATGTCTGATTCTCAGTTTGAAGCAGCTTCATACGTACTACAAAACATAAAAAGCGATGACCACAATACTACTATTCTTGCAAGCCCTACATACTCATGGATTTTCAATTATGTGTTTCATCGATCAAACGTGTTAATTGATTATTCTGACATACTTTTTAGTCCGTTAGGAACGAGCAAAGTGGTATTAGTAGCTGATACTCATTTCATGCTGGACATAAACAGGGGACCACAACTTCAACAAATATACAATAAAACCATTACAGTTGCTACTTTTGAAGGAGATGCTAACAAATATGATAGTAGGTTTTACCCATATGACAATCTTTGGGTCACGCCTGAAGGAAGTCACATTGAGATTAAGGAAAAATAAACAGCCTCTAAAATCTCCGGTTCTGATATTAGAGATCCATTAGGTTGTGCAAGTCCCTCATGGGTATAAGCACGGCATTTAGTGCCAAATCAAACCTCTCGATTAGTCTTTCCTTAGGATTTCTTATGCTAACGCTAACTTCATCATCAAAATCATTGCTTCTGCCACTAATACGAATAACTTCATTATCAAACGTGATGTCAACAGTGCACACATTATCGTTAGGTGTGAATCTATAATGGCGTTCTTCAATTCTAGTTGCTGTCCCACGTTGACCTTCTAGAAGAGTCCATAATTCATCCGCTAAAGACAATGAATTGGGATTTCAATAATTCCTTAAAAACATTCCATAAACTTGGAAAACTGATATTGATAATTGAACTTGGTTGCTTCTGACCTACAATACTTCTCAAAAACTATTAGGCTCTTGTCCACCCCTTTACTACAAAGCCAGTTTTATTAAAATCTGGTATTTGCTGATTTCATGGTCTTTATAATCTGTTGGCTAATATTTGACAACACCCACCATCCGAAAATCATGGCAGTTTTTTCGTATGTGGCTTGTATTGGAGTTTTGATTTGGTTTTGACACTGTAGTCTTGTTATCGCTAAATTTTTGTCATGTGGAAAGCAGACAGGGAAGATGTATCATAAGATTAGGATTCTGTGATAAGGAAAGTTAAAAACATCCTATTTTAACGTAGGAATGTTTTGGAGCAAGGACCATGGCAAGAGAGTATCCTTAGGGGCACTCGGTCACACTCCAAAACATGTTAGTTTTAGGATTTTTACTGTCCTTCGAAATGAGATAAGACAACTACTATAATTGGATATTGCTGTGTTTTAATTCTGGAAATGTAGCAAAGGATCGTTGTGTCCACATATCTCACAAGGTTCAATGCGTTTTTAGCCAAATTGCTCTTCAAGAAGATCTACGCATGAGAGCAACAAGTCCCTGCTCTTCTTTACGAGCCAGCTCGGGAAATCCTCTATGGGAAAGACGAGTTGTTGCTGAAAACTGGGAGGTATCGATCCACCTGAAGTTACCACCTGAACGATGACAAAACCGTCGGTGAGAGTGCAGACGGTTTCCTGGTAAGATTCACCTTCTTCCTCCATGGAGGTTCTATAAAGTACCAGCGGGACTCTCGTTCTGGCAACATGGGACGAGCCCCTTTTTAGCAAAACTTGGAAATGGGATAAAAGCCAGCCGTCAAGGGTAATTTGCTTTGGCATGATTATGGATTGCTTTTTTATTATTTAATTGAACGGATCAAAGCCTATTCAATTGAGATTCGGATCTTTTGACCATCCAAGTCCTCTTCCTTGTACGTTTTTGCACTGTCGGTGAAACTCACCTTTTTGGCCCTTACAAGAAAGCTAAGGTCGGACTGCTTTTCTTTTACCATGGAAAGCATCTCTTCGTCTAGACCTAGAATATAAGCTGATTCTAGAACGTCGGTGGGGTTGTATCCGCGTTCTTTCCGTAGGACTTGCAATCTTCTTGCAATATCTCTAACAAGGCCTCGGGCCATCATTTCGCGGTTTCTTGAGGTGCTGATGAAAACTATGAGTGAGTCTCGCCTTGCCATGGCAAATCCTTCCAGTTCTTCGAAATCAACCAAAAAGTCCTCCTTGTCGAGCACTATCTTGGAGGTGCCAAGGTCAAAGGTGAAAGTCCCATCCTTGAGGAGTCCCTTTACTATGGTGTTGGCATCCGTCTCTGAAAACTTGGAAACAAGATTTCCCATGTCCTGTTTTGCCTTAGGGCCGATTCTTTTTCTATCCAACTCTGCCTTGGCAGAAATGGGGAGTCCTGCCCCAATTAGGTGAGACAAAAACTCAAGACCTTCTGATTTTGGTATCTCCACTATTTCGTATTGCTCAACATTTAACTGCGATATCAGGAGGTCTGACAGGGATTCCATCTTGTCTTTCTGCGATGGCTCGACACAGATTATGGCCTTGTTGAGCGGCCACCTCCTCTTTAGTTTTCCCTTCATCCTTGCGGCAGCCGAAACGGATACGGCTTCCTTCATGAGGTCAAAGGCCTCCTCTATTTTCTCGTTGACAAGCCCGGGCTGGGGACTGGGAAAATCATCTAGCAGTATGTTCGTTTTTTCTGAAAACATCGCAGAGTAAAGGTATGAGGTGGTAAAGGGGCACAAGGGATGTAACAAGACGTCAAGAGTCCTCAAAATTTCATTCAAAGTAGCATAAATTGCTAGTCTTCTATCTCTGGTAGCCTCGTCCTCTGACCATAATTCCTCTCTCGTAATTGGAATGTAGACCTGGCTTACGGAGTTTATGATGAAGTCATCTATGGCCCTGGCTGACTCGTGAAACCTGCACCTTTCGTGGGCGTCTATGACCGAGGCTACCAGTTTTTGCAACTTGGAAAGTATCCATACTTCAGGCTCCTTTAGAAGATCCTTGCCTTTTGCCCATTGGACGGTGAAGCCTTTCTCATATTTGTCATACTCGCTGTTTTGCTTCAGGTAAACGTGAAGGTGGTACAAGGTACTTAGGATCTGATAAGGCCTTGATACCAGCTCATCCGTGCTAAAATTGAGGGGCTCTATCGGGCTTGATTTCCACATGAAATAGAGACGGATTAGGTCCACCGAGTATTTGGATAGTAGTTCTGCTGCGTCAAGTACGTTCCCTTGGCTTTTACTCATCTTATTGCCATTTTTGTCAAGTACATGGCCCTGGAAAAGGAAAGATTTGAACGGCGCGATGGGTGCATTGTTGAATATCACATTTTCAATCAATAAAGTGTACGCCCATCCTCGTGTCTGGTCGATACCCTCGGTTAGAAATCCTGCCGGTATGAATTGTTTGTATTCCTCGTCTGTCAGGGATGCGTAAGGTGCTGCACCACTGTTGTGCCACGTATCTAGGACAAACTGCTCCCTTTCCATTTTGACCTTGCATTTTTCACATTCGATCGACACCCTGTCTACCCATGGTCTATGGAGCTCAAAATTAGGCCCGTCGGGCAACTCCGAGGCGGACTCCACAATTTCCTGCCGTGAAAAGAACCACCTGCGGTTTCCGCAGTTCTTGCATGTCCATAGGGGTAGAGGACAACCCCATATTCGTTCTCTGGATATGCACCATGGATGTTTGTCTTTGATTATTTCGATAAATCTGTTTTTTGGAGGCTCAAAGAAATAATCTACTGCTTCGGCAGCCTTTACTGCCTTGTCTCCGAGTCTGTCAAGGAAGTAAAAGAAACCCCTTCTTGCCAACCAGAGCAGCTTGTGATGAGATCGCCAACATAAGGGATATTGATGTTTTATCTTTCCAATCTTCACGAGCGCCCCCTTTTCCTTTACTGACAAGACTATCCTGTCGTCGGCATCCCGCACAAAAAGCCCTGCGAAGGTGCCTGCATCACTTGTAAACTTGGCCTCATCGTTTATGGGATTGAATATGGGAATGCCCCTTCTTGAGGCGATCTCAAAATCCTCTTCACCGTTAGCAGGGGAAAGGTGTACTAGCCCGCTTCCAGTTTTGACGTCGACAAATTCTTCTGACACTACAATGTGAAAGTTAGGGAGAGAGGATCGCTCTCTTAGTCCCGGTATGTCATCCAATAGAGGATGGATGTATTTTCTACCCTCTAGGGACGAACCTTTGATTTCTTTTATGACCTCATAACTTTCTACTTTTGCCTCCTTTGTGAAGTCTTCAAGGCGCGTTTTCCCCACAAGCCATACTTCGTCACCAACCCTGAGGTGGATGTATGTTTCATCGGGGTTAACGCCTACCATGGTGTCTGTAACGAGGGTAAATGGCATGGTGGTCCAGACTATGAGATAGACATCCTCGTCTTGCATCTTTACCTTGTAGAATAAAGATGGGTCTTGCACCGTGTCATAACCCTGGTTTACCTCTGCATGGCTCAGCGACGTCTGACAGCTTGGACAGTAAGCTACAACCTTGTACGCCTCGGAGAGAATCCCGCTTTCATGTGCCTTCTTGAGGTATTTCCACTCCCGTTCGATATACTCGTCTTTGTATGTCCAGTATGCATTTTTTTGGTTAAACGACATGCCAAGTAACTTGTCAGCTTCGACCCATTTTTCATTGAAGCGGTTTACAATTTTTTTACATTCTGAAACAATTCGTTCTATTCCTGCAGATTCTATGGCCTGCGACTTTCCTCCTGAAATGCCAAGCTCTTTTTCTGCTTGTAGCTCTACTGGTAAACCCTGCGTATCCCATCCGGCGTTGAAGATGACTTTGTACCCACGCAGCGTCATGTATCTGTACCACAAATCCTTCATTATTCTGCCGCGAAGATGCCCCGCGTGTGGCGTTCCATTCATGGTGGGCGGGCCTTCTATGAAAGCAGTTCTTTTTGTTTTATTTGGTGATTCAAAAACTAATTTCTCTAAATCCGTGCCCTCAAGCTGAGTCTTTACAATTTCCTCAATCTTCTTTGGGTCAAACTCGGTTGGGATTTGCATTGGTAGATGATTGGTAACATGGTGATTTTATAAAGGTAGATTCGGCCATCGATGAAAGATTGTTTTTTGCGGGCGGCGGGTCTATCCTTACAATTAAGACCAGATCTTGATAATCCCCCTCTTGTATTTGTCATAAAGTCCCATTTTGTACAGTTTAGCTTCCAACTGCTTTTTCAGGTCCTTTGGGATCACCAAGTGGAGTGGGATTTCCCTGCCGTTCATCTCCCTGTTTGTAAATGCCCGCAATTGGCCATCGATATGAGGATCTTCCTTTACCTCGACTTTTGCCTCTCCAAAGTGGCGCAAGGCCCCCTTCATCCCTTCCATGTCGGGGTGCTGTCCGTCCCTCTCGCTAGGCGGTGGAAGATCCCTATATTTTTCATCGAAATATTCGGGCGTACCGGCAATGTCAATGTGTGTGACCTTGATGCCTAGGGATTCCCACATGTTGGCAAGGGAATTTAGTAATCTTTGATGGGTTTCTGATACCATTCTTGGAGGATCACCTATGGAAATTAGGGCCTATTTTACCATTCCAAGCGTTGACGCGCTGCTTATTTGGCATGGGGAGGTTCTAGGATCTATAGGCCTGTCTTCTAAAGCCTGTATTCCGACAGCATTTTTTGGTAATCTTGAATTTGTGTTGGAAAACTAGGAGTTTACAGAATCTTTGGGACGGCTAAATTTTGTACATGGGAATGTCGACATCTGGATGTGATTCGGTATGGAAAACTTCACCCTGCGCAAAGGCATCCTGTTCTCTTTAACGGTGCAGAAAGTAGGATGGAAATTGAAGCCAATAAAAAATTTCACCTATATGGTTTTTTCGTATTCTCTATCAATTCCTGCTATCTTGCTTTTAAACTTGGATGGGTTTAGCAAGTTGTGAAATATAGAGGTAGGATTGAAATTATTGCGGCAATACTCGAATCTGCAAGATCAGGCAATACAAAAACAAAGATAATGTATGAAGCTTATCTGTCGCATGATCAGGTGTCTGCGTACATAGAACTCTTGAAAGAGTCGGACCTTTTACACTTTGGAGGATCAGATGGCCTGTACAGGCTCACAGAAAGGGGGCTGAAGTTTTTAAACGCGGCACTCACCGTGAATGAACTGATGAACCTAACCAAAATTAGGGAGGGAAAGTCCAGCTCCTTTCCCGGGTTTACTTATGTGGCTCTGAAAACAAACGCTAGGTAGCCCACGAGAACGCCAGCGCTCATCAAGCCTGCCGATTCGTAAAAGGTTAGAGGATTGTTTCCTCCGCCATAACCGCCGGCTTCTGCATTTATACCAAAAATGGTTATGAAGCAGACCGCCAGCATTATGGCAACCGCTATAGGCAAGTATTCGTCATGGCGTTTTTTCTGTCTGATCCTACCAGTGGTGTCATAAGATGACATGGTGATTAATACGGTGTTCATACATATAGGAGTATAGGCTTTTAGCAGTACAATCGTGCAAAAAAAACTTAATAATTATACAAACGTTCAGAAAGCTATGCAAATAGATGATCTCGACAAACGCATTCTTGACGAGCTTATGAAAAACTCCAAAAGGTCTTACAGGCAACTTGCAAACGTGGTTGGAATGGCTCCAGGTACGGTTCTTAAGAGGATAAAAGATATGGAATCAAGCGGAATAATCAGGGCCTATTCGGTAATTGTAGATCATGCGAAGATTGGAACTCAAATTATTGCACTAATCGAAATCATCTCGTCTGGGGGCAAGCTGGAGGAGATGGGCAAGAAACTTTCAAAGCTTGAAAATATATATTGTGTATATGAAACTACAGGCTCGCCAGATGTGATAATCATAGGCAGGTTCAAGGATACTGACGAGCTTGGCAAGTTTACTAGATTCCTCTTGAATCTTCCATCGGTAAGCAGGACAAACACACATGTCGTACTAAATTCTGTGAAGGAAGACTTGAGAATTCCGATTTGAAGAATAATCTGGATTTGGATTATCAGCTCAGCGCAAGTTTGGAATCAACCTTTATGTGTATCCTTTCCCCTGTTTGCTGATGGTCATTGTATATCATCTTAGTCTTGATTCCCTTCTTGTTGAGGTAGCCCTCAAGCAGTAGAGCCCACGGAATTGAGTGGCCACTATTTACTTTGGATTCTATGACAAAATGGTTCCCATGTGACTCGTACTTGAGATGACCGGAACACGTGATGTCTAGGGTCGAATTAACTAGTACTATTATGTCATCAAGTGTCTTTGCTTCCAAATCCATACCGTTTTTGTCAAGGAAGTTGAGAATGTCGATTCCCTTGGCCTTTGAATTGAGAATGGAATTGAGAACAAATCCTAGCCCGTTCTCGCTCATTAACTGTATGACCTTGAGGGTTTCCTGAGCGTCTGATTTTGTCATGTCGGATAGGTTGTTTATCTTAATGCCTCCCTTCCAAGCCTGCTCGAACGATTTTACTTGATTTATTCCAAGCACGTCAGTAGATAGAAAAATAGCGCCCTTTCCATTATTTCCATTTATCATGATTATCTCAGAGTCATCAAACATTATGACATTTTGCGAGGTTTCCGAGGTCTTTAGCTTTATTCCCGCAGGTAGGGCATGGAAAGCCTCAGTTCCGACAAGGCTCGGGGGGACTATGACCTTAACATCGATTTCTCTTCTGAGCGCAGCGAGCAATTCCTCTTTGCATTGGGAAAGCAGGCCAAGCCCCCAAGAATCTACGACAGCGTGCACCGAACTCTTCGAGCCTTCTAGCATTGACTGGACCTGTCTGAAAACATAATTCTGGGCAAGGTGGAAATATCTCTTCTCCTCTGAACCCCTTGCCTTCTTACTTTCCTCACTTATTTTTTTCAGCTTGGTAATCAGGCTGTTCATGGCATTTACCCTGTTTATCTGCTCCTGAATTATCTCGTCAAATGCGTCTTCTGGCGCAATGGCTGTGCACATGATGGGCTTGCTCTTTGATATGATAGCTATCTTCTTTTTTTCCAGCTTGAGAAGGGTGGGATAGACCTTGGTTCTGGGTAAATTGGAATAATACGCAAGCTCGGCTGCGGATATGGTCCCCTTTGTAATTAGGGTAACATAGGCTTGAGCCTCGTATTTGCTCAGTCCGAATTCTTCCAAGCTTACTGCTAAATCCTGGCCTTTCACCATGGCTGGATTTGGCTATCTGTAAGGTAAACTCAATAGCTAAATTCATTGAACAAAGGCTAGAAAAAATACTAAGCTGTACCCGCCTTGGGCGTTACCGTGGTTACACGGTTTGTTGTAACATGGATTTTGATATATCAAAGGTTTGAACAAAACCAACATGACAACTCAATCAAAATGGGTGCTGGAAAATAACACAAACCAGATTGTTCGCGCCAGTACGATAAAACCCCGTATTGACTATGCTTGCGATATCGTAGACGAGATTTTGGAGTTTTTGGTTCAAAAAAAACTCGATCTCAACAGGTCAAACCTTGACCTTTACAAAAGGTCGGACGGTTCAAAAGACTCCATAAAAGCACTTGAGGAAAAAGTTAGACACGAACTTGAGATGGCATATGCCATCGAATCGCTAAGGCAGGTAAGGCGATGCCTTGATTCCATAGTAGGCATGGGCAATGTACCCACGATTCTATCCCCCGCTATATCTATAGTAAGGGTGACAAGGTCTAGAATGCTTGCGTTGATGCCAGTGCTTGACTTTCAATTGGGCGATCTCTCGCTTCTCCTTAGCGGGGTCATTATTGATGCAGCACACCTTGCAAGTTCGAGCATAGATTTTGAAAGGGCTAACAGCGAGTCAACACGACTCCTTGAAAGAGCGAAACTCAACGCCGATTCTAAGATGTGCAGGCAGTTTCACAATCTAGACTTGTGCTGACTATCTTTTTATTTTTTTAATTTATAATTTGAATAAAGAAAATTGGACTGGATGAAAAGTACAATTCACTAATACATATTATGGATATAGTATATTCTCAACATATCCAAATAATGCATGAGAAAACATAAGATGATGCGGTAAGAATGAACAGGTTCATGATTCTGAATTTTGCGGCTGTCCTTTTTTTAATAGGTGCTATTCATGCAGGAACCATTTCTATTGCAAATGGCCAGATAGTGGGAGGAACGGTATCAAGTGTGACCAACACTGTTAACAGCACGGTATCGAGCGTGACTAGTACTGTAGGTGGCACAACGTCAGGAACGGTGGGTGTTGTAAACCAGACGACCTCGCCCGTGGTTAATTCGACTTTGTCTACCAACGTGACTGATACGACCGGTTCTGTCTCTGTAGGAAACACTTTGGGCATTCCGTTGCCAAACCTGACAATCCCAGTAAGCGCCTCAAGCAGTGTGGCTGGCGTGCAGGCCTTTGGGAACGGCACGTTAGTCACCTCGATAAATGGCGTTTCGATGTCATTCTTTTTCGACCCTCAGGGTCCGCGGGGAGTACACAGTGGAAGCAACGGAGGTACTGCCACTGATCCGCCCCTTGTAGTAAAATCAGATGATCTAGGCGGGAATGAAATCACGGGAATGTATATGGAACTCCAAAATTCGAAGGGACGTGACATTTCAACCGCCTATTCGCCTGCAAAGTTCACAGTGACTTCTGGAAAGAACTACATAGTTTATGCAAATGACTATCAAAACTTTGTTTTTGACCATTGGGATGATGGTAGCAATGACCCCGCTAGGTCAATAACTCCGACCCAACCCATGACGCTTGTCGCTTATTATTCGACAGGGGGGACTGCAACTGTCCCAACACCGCCTTCAAACCTGTCAGCCAACGTGATATCATCATCGCAGATTGATCTAGCCTGGAATGCACCTCAGAGCAATGGGGGTTCTGCAATAACTGGATACAAGGTGGAAAGATCTGGGGACGGTGGTGCAAATTGGTCTACTGTTTCACAAAACACTGGGAATACAAGTACAATCTATTCCGATAAGGGCTTACAGGCAGGTACAACGTACTCGTACAGGGTATCTGCGATAAACAGCGCAGGCACAAGCAATCCATCCAATACCGCCTCAGGCAAAACCTATCCTACTCTTAATAGCACTATTAACAAGGTGCAGACAGGACTTGTGGCCTCTGACATGTTAACAAACGAGACGAGGACTCAACAACAGCTTTTGGCAAACAAAGGATATTGGAACTACGATGGGGATGCGCCCAACGAGAATGCCACATACGGATTTTCAAGGGACGGCACAGGCCTACACATAGGGGTGCAAGCTCCTGCTGATGGTACTTGGGCTGGGTTTTTTGCGGAAAGTCCAAACCATGCTGCAAAACTGTGGAGCGCCCTTGTGTCAAACTCGGTGAGTACAACACAAAACGAATTCTACGAAAATGGCTTGTATGTGCAGACTGCTAACGGCAGCATAAATTATGTCACATGTTCTACATTTACCAATCCGCAAGCCACTGTGTGGGGAGTGATAAACGCAACCGGGAACACAAATCAGGTGACAAGCTATGATGTATTATGGCTAGACCGTAGCCCAAACCAACCTCTCACTAGGGATTGCTCAATAGTGACGGACGGAAATCACTTACTTAAGGTGTATCTGGACGGTTCTAAGGTGTATGAAGAAGATAACGGAAACTTACAGATGCCTTCTCCATTTAACGCCTATCTGGAACCCGAGTCCTCAGACGGGTCAGAATTTCTTGTAGGTACATACTCTAACTATTATGTAACAACGGATGAAAAAATCCAAGTAACCCAACTCCCTGGAAATGCCGCAAGAGTAGACCTATCACAAGGATCAAAGGTGCTTGCATCAGGTTCTGTGTCTGGGGGAGTTGCAACTATACACGTGGGGCAGTTCGCATTTCCACTTTCTTCTACAATACAAGTCTATGACTCAAATAACAACCTGATCGCATCAAACTTGGAGAGCATATACGGGGGCGACATTTACTCAGTGTCCACTACTGGAAATGCCACACCTGTGCCCCCGACGAATTTGCAGGCTGATGGGCGCAACAACATGGTGTCCCTTTCGTGGCAGGTGCCATCAAGCAATGGCGGATCGCCAATTACAAACTACAAGATTTACAGATCCGCAAGTTCTGGCACTGAAACTCTTCTTGCACAAATTGGAAACGTGACTGCATACAACGATACTTCGGTCGGCCCAGGTCAGACTTACTTCTATAGGGTGACTGCCTCAAACTCGTTTGGGGAATCCTCACCTTCAAACGAGGCAAGTGCCACGACCATGACTTCTGTTACGGCGCCTCTTGCACCTGTAGGTCTTGTTGCCACTGCGGCATCTTCATCAGAAATAAACCTCTCCTGGGCAGCCCCATCCTCAGACGGAGGATCTCCCATAACCGGTTACAAGATTGAAAGGTCAGCGAATGGAGGTTCTACTTGGTCTCTAATAGTGCCAGACACTGCATTGACTAGCACTACATATTCTGATGCAGGGCTTGCCGCAGGAAAGGCGTATGAGTACAGGGTCTCTGCCATCAACTCTTTAGGTACGAGCCTACCCTCGAATGTAGCCAATGTAACAACACTTGCAACCTTCCCTTCGTCTCCCACAGGTCTTGTCGCAACGAGTGTTTCATCATTGGAAGTAGACTTGACCTGGAATCCTCCCGGATGGAATGGAGGCTCGGCAATTACTGGTTACATGATACAGAGATCAACTGATGGTGGTGCAACTTGGTCCACCGTAGTGGCTGACACGGCAACAACCACCACGTCATACCAAGACAAGGGAGTGCAACCGGGTATGACGTATGAATACCAAGTTTTTGCGATAAACTCGGTTGGGAAAAGTTCTCACTCTAACATCGTCTCTGCCTCAACATGAGGCCGAGGGTTCTTTTGATTGATATCAACAAATACGACGGCGCAGATTTACTTTATTTTAGTGGGTTCCTAATCTAGAATTCCTGCAAGGCCTACACGTGTTACATTTTTCAAAGGATGATCCTGAGGCAGACCTATCTGCCCCTCTCTTAAAGATAAAGGACCTGTCATCGAAAATCGAGCAGAAAATCAGCCAAAAAGACAAAGGCGGTAAGGATGGATTCATAGAAACCCTCTCCGTTGAGGAGCTTAAGGACCTCAGGCAGGTTATTTTGGCTTCAGAATATCTCCTTACTAAATATAAGGACAGGCTTGACCTCAAGGCGTTTCTCCAGGACTTTGTAGGGATAATAATGCAGGCTGCAAACTCGGTCAACGGAATGCAGGGCGAACTTGAAGACCTTCTCATATCTGCAGAGGTCGCACTGCAACAGATTCAGGCACTGCACCATGACGTGACACAGAACTTGGCCTTGGGTAAGGGGGTACAGACTAGAATAGATGACTATAGGATTAGCCAGGCAGCCCACGAACCTGTGGTCGGACCCGTTTCGGAACCCGTTTCAGACCTCCCAAGTCCAATTAATTTAACAAATCCTTCTAGACGAATTCACACCAATGATTACCTTGGAAGAACCGCAGTTGAAATCTAGTTAGTGATACTATGAGTCTAGCCCCGCAAGAATTAGAAAACAGTGCAAGCAAATTTGCCGCAGAGGCAATAAAGCTCGATTCCCAAGGCGCACGAGGAATGGCCATTTCCAATTACCAGCGTGCTATAGAATCCCTCACAAAACTGATTCACCTGTACCCGGAAAACAAGCTTAACCGGGTTTATCAGGAACGGGTCGCCGCGTACCAGAATCGCATCAAGGCGCTCCAGATGACCAATGTGGAGGTAGAACCTGCCGTCGATCCAAAAGCAACACCCGACGAGCAGAAGCAGTCCTTGGCAAAAAATGATCTTGATTCTTTAATAATGAAGGAAAAACCAAACATCAGCTGGGAAGAGGTTGTAGGTCTTGACGATGCAAAAAATGCTTTAAGAGAATCCATTGTATATCCTGCCAAGAGGCCTGACCTGTTTCCACTTGGGTGGCCCAGAGGAATGTTACTATATGGGCCTCCGGGATGCGGCAAGACAATCCTTGCAGCTGCCACTGCCAGTGAAATTGACGGGTATTTCATCAATGTTGACGCCGCATCAATGATGAGCAAGTGGTTAGGCGAGGCAGAAAAAAACGTTTCAAAATTGTTCAACATGGCAAGAGGCCTTGCAGAAAAAGAGGGGCTTCCAGTAATATTGTTTGTAGACGAGGTGGACTCACTGCTGGGAAACAGAAATAGCGAAATAGGAGGCGAAATCCGCGTCAAGAACCAATTTTTGACGGAGATGGACGGTATAAACGGGAAGGGAAAAGACCTCAAACTCTATGTTATAGGTGCAACAAACAAGCCTTGGAGCTTGGACTGGCCGTTCCTGAGAAGGTTTACGAAGAGAATCTATGTGTCACTCCCATCCCTTGAGGCAAGAGTTAACCTCTTTGACCTTTACACCGCGCCTCTGAAAAAGGAAGAGAAGATCAAGTCTTCCGAACTTGCAAAACTTGCGGATGGCTATAGTGCAAGCGACATCAAGGATATTTGCCAGTCTGCACAGCTTATGGTCGTAAATGATCTTTTCCATACTGAAGGTTATCATGAGCCTGTAGTTGGCGAAGAAAAACTGCAACCGCGCCCCATCACAATGGCAGACTTTAAGGAGATTATAACAAGGAGAAAACCAAGTGTCAGCATGGAAATGATTCGCGCCTACTACAAGTGGAGCGATCAATTTAAGGCACTCTAAGGGGAAATTTTTCGGTTACCGATCAAGAGTCATAAAACTTAAATTCTCTATTTTCTCCAGTTGGTGAGGGTCACAGAAATTCCAACAAAGAAAGCCAAACATGTAGGGAAGTTTGGTAAGCTTGTTTTGGAAGACGGCACAGTTTTTGACGGAATGGGGTTTGGCTATTCTACCACAGTTTTTGGAGAGGCGGTATTCAATACGGGAATGGTGGGTTACACCGAGGCACTAACCGATCCCTCCTACCGGGGACAAATCCTCATGCTGACATACCCGCTTGTTGGCAATTATGGCGTACCAGACCCAAGCACCAAAGACGATGATGGGATTAGAAAATACTTTGAATCGGACTTGATTCAGCCAAGGGGCCTCGTAGTACACGAACTTTGCCTCGTTGCAAGTCATTGGAACATTGCAATGACCCTTGACGAATGGCTTTACAATGAGAAGATTCCGGGAATATCTGGAATAGATACCAGGGCCCTTACCACGAAACTTCGTACAAGCGGCGTTATGATGGCCGCACTGGTCGTTTCAGATAAGGAAATTGACGAAGCTCAGGTAAAGAGGGAATTATCGTTGGCAAAAAAGTACAACGACGAGGAATTCATGAACGAGGTTTCTGTGAGGGAGCCCCAGGTCTATGGCAAGGGCGGCGAATCCGTGGTGGTAGTCGATACAGGGGTCAAAAACGCGATACTTCGAAACGTGCGTAATCTTGGATACAAAGTAGTACGCGTTCCATGGAATTATTCGATTGAAAAGATTCTCAGTTACAACCCAAAAGGGGTAGTACTTTCCAACGGTCCGGGCGACCCCCTCAAGTGTGCCACTACCATGAAAACTGCCAAGGAATTAATCGACAAAAATGTGCCTACGCTAGGCATATGCCTTGGTGCGCAAATTTTGGGTCTGGCAGGTGGGGCAACAACATACAAACTAAAATATGGTCACAGGGGTCAGAACAAATCCTGCATTGATCTTGATAACCACCAGGTCTATGTCACGAGCCAGAACCATGGCTATTGTATAGACCCAGAATCTCTCAAAAATACTGATTTCAAACTGTGGTTTTCGAATACTGATGACAAAACTGTGGAGGGTATAAGACACAAACAAAAGAAAATAATTGCTGTACAATTTCACCCGGAGGCATCGCCTGGACCTTTTGATTGCATGTTTGTTTTTGAAGAACTCAAGAAACTGATAGGGGAGGAAAATGCCAAAAGATGAGTCGTTAAAGAAGATTCTAGTCCTTGGCAGTGGGGCAATTAAAATCGGAGAAGCAGGCGAAAGTCACATTGTGACCGCCAATTCGACTACTCCGGTTCACAATGCCTCAAGGCCATAAAGGAAGAAGGAATCCATAGCATTCTTGTAAATCCCAACATCGCAACCATCCAGACCGACACGAGGTTTGCGGACAAGGTCTACTCGATTCCGGTGAATCCTCAGTATGTGGCCTCCATCATAGAGTCAGAGCGACCGGACGGTCTGATGCTTGGCTTTGGTGGGCAAACTGCGCTAAATTGTGGAGTAAAATTGGACGAAATGGAAGTTCTGAAAAAATATGGCGTGAGGGTTCTTGGAACCCAGGTGGAAGGGATCAAGGCTACTGAGGACAGGCAGCTCTTCAAGGACTCCATGATTGAATGCAGAGTACCGGTTTTGAAAAGCAAGACTGTTTACAACTTCGAGCAGGCAAAAGAGATTGCACGAGAACTCGGATACCCTGTGATAATAAGGGTCGCGTACACGCTTGGAGGAAAGGGAGGTGGTGTGGCTCACAACGAGATAGAGCTGCATGAAATTGTGACCCGAGGCCTCAATGCCAGCCTCGTGGGGCAGGTTTTGATAGAAGAATACGTCGGACACTGGAAGCAAATAGAATACGAGGTAATGGCAGACTACGACGGCAACAACGTCATAATTTGTAACATGGAAAATGTCCTTTCAATGAGGGTACACACGGGAGATAACATCGTGGTAGCGCCATCCCAGACACTTGACAACCAGGAATATCAGATGCTGAGATCGGCGGCATTGCGAGCAGCAAAACATGTGGGCATAGTGGGAGAATGCAACATACAGTTTGCACTGGACATGGATTCCGACAAATACGTGGCAATTGAAATGAACCCAAGACTTTCACGCTCGTCCGCACTTGCATCCAAGGCGACCGGGTACCCAATTGCCTACATGGCTGCGAAGATAGGCATGGGGTACAGGCTATCGGAACTTGTGAATAGGATCACAAAGACCACCACTGCATGCTTTGAACCGTCGCTTGATTACATAGTATGCAAACACCCAAGGTGGGATTTTAGTAAGTTCGAGCTTGCAAACCGCAACCTTGGTCCTACCATGAAATCGGTCGGGGAGGTCATGGCGGTTGGCAGGTGCTTTGAGGAATCGCTGCAAAAGGCTATCCGGATGCTTGAGATAGGCAACGACGGACTTGTAGCGAACAGGACTGGTGAGGGGACTTTCGATGTCGAGGATATAGAGAACAGGCTGCAAAAGCCTGATGACAAAATCCTGTATCATGTAGCGGCTGCCCTGCGTCAGGGAATATCGGTAGAAAGGATCTACAAGCTTTCTGCAATTGATCCATGGTTTATAGAGAAAATCGATAACATAGTCAAAAAGGAAAAGGAACTAAGGGAGGGGGGTATGGGCAAGGAAATCCTCCAAGAGGCAAAGGTGCTAGGGTTCTCTGACAAACAGATTGCGAGGCTTGTAGGAAAGGACGAAATGGAAGTGCGAAAAATGCGAAAGGATCATGGTATCGTGCCTGTTGTTAAGAGAATAGACACACTTGCGGCTGAATGGCCGGCGCAGACAAACTATCTCTACCTGACGTATGGCGGCACCACCAATGACTTTGAGGTTGTTTCTGATTCGGAAAAGATTGCGGTTCTTGGGGCTGGACCATATAGGATAGGAAGTAGCGTAGAGTTTGACTGGGGAACGGTAAACATGGTTTGGGGGCTCAAGGAGAATGGAGTCAAGGAGGTTTCAGTTATCAACTGTAACCCAGAGACAGTCTCAACTGACTATGATATCTGTGACAGGCTGTATTTTGAAGAGCTAACTCTGGAAAGGGTTCTTGATATTGCTGAATTTGAAAAGCTGACCGGTATAGTCACTGCGGTGGGAGGGCAGACTGCAAACAACCTTACTCCGAAACTTGCAAAAAACGGAATTAGAATAATAGGTACCTCGTACGAGGACATCGACAGGGCGGAAAATCGGTCCAACTTTAGCAAGGTGCTTGACGAGCTTCACATAAGGCAGCCTCCGTGGCAGGCATTCTCAAAACTAAGTGACGCCAAAAAGTTTGCCCTAAAGGTAGGCTACCCAGTACTTGTCAGGCCTTCGTACGTGCTCAGCGGAGCAGCGATGAAAGTTGTATGGTCGGAGGAACAACTCAAAAAGTTTTTGGAAGAGGCGACCAATGTTTCGCCTGACTATCCGGTGGTCATTACCAAGTTCATGCTAAACTCTCTTGAGGCCGAAGTGGATGGCGTATCTGACGGAAAAAACGTGATAATAGGGGCAGTGTTGGAACACATAGAAGGCGCTGGAGTTCATTCTGGGGACTCGATGATGTGCATACCTCCGTGGAGCCTTTCCAACAAGGTCATTGAGACGATACTAGAATATACGAACAAGATTGCCACCGCATTCCGGATAAAGGGGCCTTTCAACCTCCAATTCCTCATAAATTCCGACCAGGTCTACGTGATAGAACTCAACATTAGGGCCTCTAGGTCGATGCCTTTTGTATCCAAGTTCGTCAAGATGAATCTCATAAACTTGGCAGCCAAGGCAGTCCTTGGCAAATCACTACCGCAGGTGCCAAAGGACAGGTGGCGCAAAATCCACTCCTATGGAATAAAGGTACCGCAATTTTCGTTCATGCAACTTGAGGGCGCGGATATCATACTCGGGGTAGAGATGCAATCCACGGGAGAGGCAGCATGCTTCGGAGAGTCGTTTTACGATGCATTAGCAAAAGGCCTCATGTCATCAGGCTATGCGCTTCCAAAGGAGGGATCAGTCCTGATAACTGCCGGTGGAACCGAAAACAAGGAAAAACTCCTGCAGACGGCACTTCTCCTTAAAAGCTTGGGGTACAAATTACTGGCAACGGAACATACAGCAGAATTTCTTTCTGACAAGAGAATTGGAGACGTCCAAGTGGTTTACAAGATTAGCGAGCCTGAAAGGAAACCAAACATTGCAGACCTCCTTTATGAGCGCAAAATTGACTTTATCATCAACGTGCCAAGCACATCGACTTTGGAAAAGTACGTGGGCATGCTTTACGACGAGTATCAAATACGGAGAAAGGCGGTGGAGCTTGGGATTCCGGTCTTGATAACGACCGAGCTTGCCGATTCTTTTGCGAAGACACTGGAATGGTTGCGCCACAACGAAACTACGAAAAAACCCTTAGAACCATATGAGAAGATTGAGTAACGGTGGATGCTCGCCTTACCTGTGAAAACACAAGTCTCCAAATCTGACGTTTGTCCATTTTTGGGGGATAAAATCTACTGGAACTTAGTAGAAAATGCATATTAGATTGCAGCAGCATGGTGGTGTATAGATTGATGGGTATGAGGGGTTGGTATTGGTGGTTGCAGAACAGAACAAGTCCATACTGTTAGTGGAAGAAGACCCTGATGTGGCCATGTCCATGCGGCTTCAATTGGAACTCAACGGCTTTAAGGTTGAGATGTTCACTGATCCAGTTTCTGCACTAGAGCAGTACGGGCAGGCTCCTCTCACCTTTGACCTAGTCATATCTGACATGAAAATGACGCGCATGTCAGCATTTGAATTCATGAGGGCAATAAAGGCCCAAAACCCAACCTCGAAAATCCTACTCATAACGTCATTTGAGGTAAAGCCGGAGGAATTCTCAAAGGTTCTGCCAACTAGCAGGGTAGATGGGTTTCTTGGCAGGCCCTCCCTGCACAGGCAGCTAATAGCCTCGGTAAAAAAAATACTAGATGTTGAACGAGATTCCGACTGCGGCTTTGGGCTGCCATCTCTAGGAAAACCATAGGCAGTATTGACAAGAGACTATAGGACATTTGATAACATTGCCTCGTTGCCAATTATTGATCCATCCAGCGTTGCTATCTTGGCAGAGTGGAAATTCTTGACTGTTTCCAGTATGGGTGAGATGGACTTCTTTCGGCTTTTCTTGTAAGTGGCATAAAAGTATCTGTTGAAGGAAGGAATGATCGTAATCTCAAGTTGACCTCGGGTTGATGGAAAAACCATTTTTTTCTCAGTCTTGAGGGAGACCCATACCCGCTCTCCGTCAAGGACTGAACCTTCTTGAAAGTACACTGGATGAACGTGGCCCATTATTATTTTGTTTACCGATGAGAGATTTTCTGATGGCATCACATGTCCATGCGTCAGCAAAACGTCTTCAACCACTATCCCAGTAGGGCTTGAGACCGTAATCCACTCCGGAGCGAGTTTTTGGATGTTTCCGTCGTGGTTCCCTGGGACTAGTATGGTTTCTATCTTTTTTCCAATCTCAAAGAAAAGTGGCACGGCAGTCCATTCCACCTTTGATATTGATTCTATCCCTGACTTGACATCACCAAGCAGGATTAGCACATCTGGTTTCTCAGCCTCTATTATTTTTTCGAGATCCCTTACGGTTTCCTCTACTATCTGCTTTGGGTTTATGTAAATGTCATTTGCGGCAAGCTTGGCCTCAAAACCTATGTGTAGGTCGGTTACAACGAGATAACGCTTCTTGCCCTCCAAGATTAGGGCGGGTTGGAACCTTACAATCCTGATCGACACCATCAAAGGTTATACACCTAGTTTTGAATTAAATTCTTATGAAAGGTAAAGGTGATATTGATTCAATAATATTTTCGATGGGGGTGAAATTACACCTCTTTGAACCCAGTGGGAGGACTGTCTGGACTGTAGTTGGTAAGGAAAACGAACATTGGCTAGATCCAAATCTTGGATTTTGCTCATGTGAAGATTTTTACTATAACGTATTAAGCACGGGAGGGGAGTGTTATCATCTAAAAGCAGTCAGGGGTGCAACCAAGCTTGGGAAAATTGAGACCATAAAATTTTTTGATTCCGAGTTTGACAGCTTTGTTTCGGCTCTAGTACGGGACATTATATGAAATTAATTTTGTATGACTGCTGGCTATTGAGACTGGAATGACAAAAGGTCAGGCGGCAGTTTTCTATCATGCAAAAGGATCGACAGATCTATAAGGTACCATGTGGTATTTGTGGCGTAAATGAAGACCCTGCCAAAGAAGTGGTGGCAAGACTTGGCAAAGGAACTCGACCGCGACATAGAAATAGACGCAAATGAATTTTCACACTTGCAAGGGTAATGGAGGTCTAACACCAGATGTTCAATTGGGTATCTGAAGTAAATGACTTGTGTTTAGTTCTCAAAGTTTTACTGTAAAGATGTCTTCCTTTGAAACCCCTTTCCACAGTCCAATCATGCCTTCTGCCTTTACCTGTTCCACCTTGGTTATTTTCTGAATCTTGATATGGTCGGGATTCGGGGGCATCCAAAGCATTGCCATGTAGTCGCCAACGGCACCTACAGAGTCAGGTCTTGCGGAAACTATCTTCTCCTTTGAAAACCCGTTAGAAATCAAGGCATCTACTGCCTTTTGCTCCAAGTCTCTCCTACCATGAGTGAAGAGGTAAACCGATCTTGCATTGTCAATATTGCTCATGTCTTTAGGGGTCTTGTAATTACTAATCAAGGTTACTACAAGTGGGATTTTTTGGTGCTCGGTCTTTTAGCTTTTATAGCAGTCCAAAAAAGGAAGACCGATGGTTAACATTCTGGTGGTAGGTTCGGGAGGGCGGGAACATGCGCTAGGGTGGAAACTCAGTTCTAGTCCTAAGGTAAGGGAAGTTTTTTATGCACCTGGAAACGGCGGCACTCCAAACAATGTGAACATTGGAGCAGATGAGATATCGAGGCTCGCCGATTTTGCAGCCGAACACGGATGCCTCACTGTTGTGGGTCCAGAGGGACCTCTTGCAGCAGGAATAGTGGACGAGTTTGAAAAAAAGGGGCTTGGAATCTTTGGTCCTACGAAGGAGGCCGCACGACTTGAATCAAGCAAGGTCTGGGCAAAAAACTTCATGAAAAGAAATGGCATACCGACTGCTAGGTTTGAAGTGTTTGATAATGCCGACGACGCAAAAAAACATGCAAGGTCGGTCGACTATCCTCTGGTGGTCAAGGCCGACGGGCTTGCTGCCGGAAAAGGCGTGATAGTGTGTGCCGATTCTCAAGAGGCTGTTGCCGCAATAGATAAAATACTTGTAGGAAAAAACTTTGGGACTGCAGGCTCTAAAATAATACTGGAGGAAAGAATCGACGGCATAGAGGCATCATACATAGCTATATCTGATGGAATTGCGGCGTATCCACTGGCTACTAGCCAGGACCACAAAAGGATCTTCGATGGGGATGCGGGTCCAAATACGGGGGGAATGGGTGCCTATTCTCCTACTGGGGTGATCGACGATAAATTGGCAAACGAGATCCAAAAAAATGTGATCGAAAAGACCATCCTAGGCATGAAAAAAGAGGGAATCACATTCAAGGGGTTCTTATACGCTGGAATAATGGTTAAGGATGGCAAACCTTACGTCTTGGAATTCAACGCGAGGATGGGAGATCCAGAATGTCAGCCCATAATGGTGAGGATGGAATCGGACCTCGTAGACTACATTCAGGCATCCATCGATGGTACGTTATCGGATCTTCCAAAGATATCCTGGAAGAATAAGAGTGCGGTATGCGTCGTTCTTGCATCTAAGGGGTATCCGGATTCCTTTCCGAAGGGTGAAGAGATAACGGGCCTTGACAGCGATGACGAGGATTCCTTTGTATTCCATTCTGGCACGAAAAAGTCAGGAGGGAAAATTCTGACAAATGGAGGGCGGGTCCTTGGCGTAACCGCAATAGGTGATACGTTACAGGATGCGATCTCAAAGGCTTATTCAAGGATTGATAAAATTGCTTGGCCAAGCAAATACTTCAGGAAGGACATTGGGAAAAAAGGCCTGCTCTATGTCGGGAAATAAATCGCAATCCATGGGTCAGAAACTTTCATCAGAGGGAAACCTCGGAAAGGACCTCTACATTTTTGCAATCCGAGAACCTTTCTTGTAGACTCTCTGGAGTTTATTACACACTAGCCATAAGAAGTCTGGTTTGTTTCGAGAACTATCCGATAATTAATGTGAGGAAAAAAACTCCACCCGACATTCGGTGGGATGTGGCTTGCCTTTGTGGTGACATCACGGTTTTACATCCCAGTCCCCACTCGGTTTGCCCTCGCCAACAGTCTTCAGGATTCCCGAGCTTGCACTCGGTCTCCCGTGTTTGAGCGCTGGCGGACGATTGTCTGGCCAGAAGAATAAAGCCTTCGCCTCATCTTCAAATTCGACAAACGTATCTTCACCTTTGCCGGTCGGATGGTTTTACCCAGTTGGCATCCAAGCGACGTGACAATCCTATGACTGCCAACACACTCGCCTCCACTTGATGCGGGGGTTTTCGTCGATTGGTTGCTATCTGGGATGAATATTACAACACAATAAGATAAAAACATGATCAATATAGTTCCGGTATTTATCTATAGGATTTTATGCGAAAGGCCAATTTCGGATTGCAAAAAATGCATAAAAAAGATGCGCATGTTAGAAAAATCCCTTTTGGAATGACGAGATAATTACTTGCACAGGATAGGATTTTTTTGAACGTGATCTTTTCTGTGGGAAGAATTTACTGCCCAAATCCAGACTTTAGACAATGGAGTCGACTGACAACGAATACTGAGATGGCAGGTATGTGACAAGTACAGTTGCAATTATTGCTACTGCCATTGGTGGTAGAATCATCATCTTCTTCAAACAATGATACGGCACGAAACCGCAATAAATGATCTGGCAGTGTGTGAGGAATGGTTCATTTTCCGGGATATATGACTTCATCTTCAGTCACAATGCAGTCGACCTTAACATCATGGCTGTCATGTGGGATTGTTTTCACTATCTGCTTTGAGTATGACAGGGCAATCTTTTTCGACCTCTTACTGTGTAGGTATCTGTCATAGTATCCAAATCCATAACCAAGCCTATAGCCATCCCGGGTTAGCGCTATTGCGGGGACCAGGATTACCTCAATCTTCTTTACAGTCTCGCATCTTTCCTTGGGTTCCATTACTGAAAAGTTCCCTACCTCGAGGTCAGAAAAACTAGTAATTTTCTTGAACAGCAGGTCGTTTTTCTCTGCTTTGGGAAGGGCGAGTTCTTTGCCTGCATTTAGGATTTCTTTTAGGATTTCTTGTGTACGAACCTCGCTTCCAACTGCATGATATCCTCCTAGAATCTTTGCATTCCGGTAAAACTCCACCTTTCTGAGATTCTCCTGAATTTTTGCGCTTGCTATTTTGATGAAATCCGGCGATAGACTATCTCGTTGGTCTAAAAGCTGCTTGCGGAGCCGGCCCTTCTCAACTATGTTTTGCAATTCCCCTACTGATTGAAGCTGCGGTCACGGTGTTTTTTAAAAGCATCGCTCTGGTCATAGGCCCTACACCTCCAGGCACAGGTGTGGCAAAGGATGCTTTTTTGATTACAGATTCATAATCTACATCGCCGGCAAGCTTTCCATTTAACCTGCTGGTGCCGACATCTATGACTATGGCGCCCTCTTTTATCATGTCTTGCGTAAGCGTAAATATCGCACGGTTCCCAACGGCGGAAATTATGATGTCGGCCTCTACACAGAATGACATTAGATCCTGCGTTTTGGAATGACACGTGGTAACGGTTGCGTTCCTTTCCAGCAGGAGATGATAGAGTGGTTTTCCGACTAGATTGCTCCGGTTTATTATCACGGCATTCTTTCCAGACAATTCGATCTTGTAAAAGTCGAACAATTCCATGATCCCTAATGGCGTGCAGGGCTTCAAGAGTGCTCTTCCTGCCGCGAGAAGGCCCATGTTGTAAGGGGTCAACCCATCGATATCCTTTATGGGGGAAATCTTTGAAATTGCAGAAAACTCGTCAAGTTGTTTAGGGAGAGGAAGCTGCAACAAAATCCCGTGGACTGACCTTTCATTATTTAGCAATTCGATTAGGCTTTCAAGTTCCGTTTGGGAGAACGATGCGGGCAGTCTGTGATCTTTTGTGGCTATCCCGACGTCGGCGCAGTCTCTTTGCTTGCTGGTAACATACGAGGCAGACGCTGGGTCATCCCCAACTAGGACGGTCGCAAGACAGGGGTCAACCCCATCCGTTTTCAATTCCATAACAGCCGCCCTGACTCTATCCTTGACAGAATTTGCAACCGCTATTCCATCTATCTTCTGCCCGGTCAAACATGGTTGAGTAGTCTACTCGATATTTAATCTATGAAATCGTTGCACGAGGAGGCACTTTTATCCTACAAGATCCAAGGAAGTTTTAATGAACCGCAGGGAAGCAGATCTACTGATTAGGGAAACAATTGGCAAAATAATGCGCCATGAAATAGATCTGGGCCAGGGGTGCGTCGCATGTCATGTGATTTTTTCCATTAAGCAAAAGTCGGGAAGATCTGAACAGGATGCTGCAGACCTTCTCTCTGACATTCTAACCCATGATCAAAAACTAAATTCTGAATTCATTGAGGCGGTAGAACAAATTCACATGAAGGAAAGGGGGATGGGTGGAGTATTTGCAGTAAGGGAAAGGGAATCGAAAGATAGTTATCTTGAAACGTATTTTTCAAGTGTGCTCGACGAACTAACGTCTGATCTAAACTTTGCGACACACGAGGTAGTGCTTAGAAAATTACTGCTTAGCTACCTTTCCCTATACCTTGCACAGACATTGGGAGTAGACTATCATGCTGCAACGGAGGAACTATACTATCTTTTGAGAAAGGACGATGCAAAAAATTCCAAGATTGCACGACTAATTGCAAAGTTTGAAGAAAAAATAAAGAAACCGGACAGAATCAGTTAAAGTCATTAACCGCTGTGTGTTTTGTTAGGTTATTGAAAACCGTATTTGACACAAATGAATACTTGGAAAAAATTGCCAAGGGCAGGTCCTATTTTTACACATTTCTGAACAGGGAAAATATTGCAGCTGGAATCCTGCGGCTTGGCCCTGGAGAGGAGGACACACAAACACCACATCATAACGATGAAGTATATTATGTGGTGAAGGGAACCGGCTTCCTAAACGTCGAAGGTAAGGACATTGTGGTGTATCCTGGGATATCGTGTTTCATCACAAAAAACCAAAAACATTATTTCCATGGTAACAAGGACGAACTTGTGGTGGTCTACTTTTTCAGTGGGCCAGATTCGTAAGATATTGTGGTTTTTCTGCCATTTGTCTTTATCCTACCTTCTGCAAACAGCCTTACTGCCTCTGGGTATATCTTGTGTTCCTGCCTAAGTATTCTCCTCGAGAGTGATTCCTCCGTGTCACCATCCATGACCCTAACTACCGCCTGAAGTATTATGGGTCCGGTGTCTACCCCCTCGTCTACAAAATGCACCGTGCATCCAGAATATTTTACGCCATATTCCACTGCCTGCTTTTGTGAATGCAGGCCTGGAAAAGATGGCAGGATGGCAGGATGGATGTTTAGTATCCTTCCCTTGTAACGCTTGATAAATTCGGGACTAATTATCCTCATAAATCCTGCAAGGCAAACAAGCCCTTCTTTGGGCGTGACTCTGTTTTCCTGCAAGACCTTCACTATCTTCTTGTCATAATCCCAAGTTCCGCTCATGAGGCCTCCTGGCTCGACTACTGCAGTCTTCACACCTAATCTTTTTGCGACCCTTAACCCTGCGGCGTCTGGCTTGTTTGAAATAACTATTGCAGGCCTAACTGGAATCTGTTTCTTTTTTATAGCACGGAGGATGGCCTCCATATTGGAGCCGCGCCCTGAAATTAGGATAGCCAGGTTGATCATCGTATCTGGTTTGACTATTGTATAAATAAACATCTTTGCAGAATGGTTACGGATCGCGCAAAACTCGTTAGATCCGACGTTACACCCATTCAATCTTGCAACTTATATCCGATGGATTTTTACCAAAATCTCGCCTTGAAGCAAGTCGTCAAGATGACATCAAATGGGATAGTTTCTGAATGTGGTGGACTGCACGTTCACCTAGATCCAAAAAGAGGAGTGGAGGGGGGAGTTGCCTTTGTATCGCATGCCCACATAGATCACCTGCACAAGAAGAAGGGGGGAATTGTACTAACATCACGGCAGACAAATGAGATTGCAAGGCTCCGTGGGTACACCATGGAAAACTATAGCGAAGAATATGAAAACTTTACCATGATAGACTCGGGACACATTCTAGGCGCTAAGGGACTTTTGTTTGGAGATGGTATTTTTTATACGGGTGATATCAGCATAAGGGACAGGGCATTTATGAAGGGCGCCAAGGCGCCTCGGTGCAAGACCTTGATAACAGAGTGCACATTTGGAATGCCTGAATACGTCTTCCCAAAAATTGAGGATACGGTCAAACGAGTAAATGAGATTATATCTGAATCATACTCAAGGGGCAGGCCTGTGATTCTCTTGGGGTATGAGCTTGGCAAGGCTCAGATATTGTCGTACCTTTTCTCTCACTGGGAACCGTATTATCATGATTCGGTAAAGAAGGTAAATGACGTTTACAGAAAATTCGGGGTTGGCCTGCCTGATTCCCTTGGTCACTCGGAGGCCGAAATGAAGGGCCTTTTGGATAAAAAACCATGGCTGATGATTGCTCCTAACTTGAGCGGCAAAAATGCATTTGTACACCACATGAAGGACAAGTACGGGGCGATAACCGTGGGGTTTAGCGGGTGGGCGCAATCCCCGCGATTTGCGTTTGCAAGACAACATGACTATTCCATGCCTCTAAGCGACCACTGTGATTACAACGAACTGTTACGACTGGTAAAGGACTGCAACCCTGAAAAGATCTACACGGTTCACGGCTTTGTAGAGGAATTCGCGTCAGACCTTGTAAGAATGGGTTATGACGCCCAGCCGCTAATCGAAAACCAACTTGATGACTATTTCTGAACCTTCCGAAGCGACCTATTGTAAGCAACACCAAACCTGTGGGCCTCGTCTCTTGCATGCTGCAAGATCTTAAGCGCGATGCTGTTTCTTGGAAGCAATATTGGACTTTTCATCCTTGGATGGTAAATTTCCTCTTCTTCCTTGGCAAGTGATACTACGGGTATCTCAACTCCGCAAGCCTTGAGGGCATTTAAAGCAGCGTTTAGCTGACCCTGGCCCCCATCTACTAGGACAAGATCAGGTAATTTCGCATTTTCAGTGCGCAACCTGGTATACCTCCTTTTCACAACCTCGTTTATCATCGCAAAATCATCCCTTCCCGGCACCGTCTTGATTCGGAACCTGCGATATCCTGATTTCAAGGGCATGCCGTCTACAAGGCAGGACATTGCACCTACAGCATAGTCGGCTCCATGGTTCGATATGTCAAAGCATTCGATTGTTCGTGGAAGACTTTCAAGTCTAAGCTTTTCCTGAAGCTCGACCACGGCAGGATCGGCCCCCTTTGAAAGGGCAAGGTCTATGTTTTTTAAAATGAGGCTTATCATTTCCTTTCTCTTGCCGCCCGCGGGGGACTGGATAGTCACCTTGAAACCAGCCGACCGCGAGAATATCTCCTCGAGGATTTCCTTTTTGTCAGGCATCTCGCTTACAACAACGGTCTTGGGTATGGGATTTGTAGAGTAATATTGGGACAAAAAGTTTGAAAACGAATTGTCGCCAACAAGGTCAAAACTGAACTTATTTCTATCCTTTATGACGCCCTTGGTCTGCCTAAAGCTCATTACATGAGCCTCATGACCGTTGGTTCTTATGCCAAAATATTCCTCGTCAGTATTGCTCACTCTTTCCATCTTCTGTCTAGACTGAAGGCTTTGCAGCCTCTGAACTGTCTCATGGATTTCCTTTGCTTTTTCATATTGTAGTTTGGATGAGGCCTCGTTCATCTCCATCTCGAGTTTTTCCACAAAATTTTCAAGGCGCTGCCGCCCTTTCAGGATGGACTCTAGCTCGGAAATGTGTTCGGTGTATCTTCTGCGCGCATCGGCAAATTGGCAGGGTGCCTCGCAGTTTCCCAAGTGATACTCGAGGCAGGCCTCCTTTGGAAGTCTCTTGCAAATTCTTATCTTGAATGTTTTTCTTAATAGTCCAATCGAAAGCATCTTTGAGCTGCCATGTGTAAAAGGTCCGTAAACCTTACCTTTGCCTAGGAACTCGCCAGTCCTGGTCCTTCGCGCCACCATGAGGCGAGGGAAGTCCTCATCTGTGATTCGGAGATATGTGTATCTCTGCTGGTCCTTTAGTTCTATGTTGTAGGGCGGCCTGTACCGCTTTATCATGTTGGACTCGAGCAGAAATGCCTCCTCCTCGTTGTCAGTCAAGACAAATTCTATGTCGTCTATCTTCTCAACAAGTTTCTGGGTCTTGTAATTCTGGTTCTTGACAAAATAAGACCTGACCCTGTTTCTGAGGTTTTTTGCCTTTCCTATGTAAAGGATCGAGTCTCCCGAATCCTTCATTATGTAAATCCCAGAATGGGGTGGTATGCTCAGCTTTGTGATGTCAACTACCATTTCTTAACAACGGCTTTAGGTACTGGCCTGTGTAGCTTTTCGGATTCTGTGCAACTTGGGACGGGGTTCCTGTTGCAACAACGGTTCCCCCGCCATGGCCCCCTTCTGGCCCTAGGTCTATTATCCAGTCTGAATTTCTAATGACATCCATATTGTGCTCTATTATTATGATGGTGTTTCCGAGGTTGACAAGCCTGTTTAAGACTTCTAGCAACTTTTGAACGTCGGCAAAATGCAAACCCGTTGTGGGTTCATCAAGAATGTAAAGGGTTCTTCCAGTATCTCGCTTTGACAGCTCGGATGCAAGTTTAACCCTTTGCGCTTCTCCACCTGAAAGGGTTGTGGCTGGCTGTCCAAGTTTAATGTATCCGAGTCCTACATCAGCTATTGTCTTAAGCTTCCTCTGTATGCTGGGTATATTCTCAAAAAATTCCAAGGCTTCGTCGACTGTCATCGATAGGACATCAGCGATGTTTTTGCCCTTGTACATTACCGCAAGCGTCTCAGAATTGTATCTTTTTCCCTTGCACTCGTCACACACCACATAAACGTCTGAGAGAAACTGCATCTCTATTTTTTTCACGCCGTCTCCCTCGCACGCAAAGCACCGGCCGTCGGCGACGTTGAATGAAAACTGACCTGGGTTGTATCCCCTTTCCTTTGAGATCTCGGTATTTGCATAGAGTTCCCTGATTGGGGTAAAGGCACCGATGTATGTGGCGGGATTGGAGCGTGGGGTTCTTCCTATTGGGGATTGGTCTATTCCTATTACTTTGTCGAGGTTCTCAAGACCTTCAATGGCCTTGTGCTTTCCAGGCCTCTCAATGGAGCTGTAAAAATGAGAAGAAAGAGCCTTGAAAAGGATGTCGTTTACAAGAGTAGACTTGCCAGAACCTGAAACTCCGGTGACACAAACCATGAGGCCGAGAGGGAACTCTACGTCGATACTCTTCAGGTTGTTCTCTGCCGCCTTCCTTACAATCATGCTTCCCTGCCTCCTACGAGTTCTTTGTGTAAGGGATATGGCGTTGTGGTTTTTCAGATATCTGCCCGTAATGGATTCTTTGCTCTTCTGGATGCTTTCTACCGGACCTGTGTACACCACGTTTCCACCATGGATGCCTGCTCCGGGTCCTAGGTCTACAATCCAGTCAGAACTGCGCATGACTTCTTCGTCATGCTCTACCACGAGAATCGTGTTTCCGAGATCTCTGAGCTTGAGCAGTGTCTTGATAAGCTTAGCGTTATCTCTCTGGTGTAGACCGATTGTGGGCTCGTCTAGCACGTATAGCACTCCTGTGAGGTTCGAACCTATCTGGGTTGCAAGTCTTATCCTTTGGGATTCGCCGCCTGAAAGCGTGGAGGAAACCCGGTTTAGAGTTAGATAGTTCAAGCCTACATTCTTGAGAAACTCCAGGCGGGAAAGAATCTCCTTTAGTATGGATTTTGCTATGTATTTCTCGGTTTCTGTAAGTTTCAGGTTGGTAAAGAACTCGTAGCACGAATCAATAGAGAGGTCACAGACATCCATAATTGATTTTGAATCGACAAGTACTGATAGGGCCTCGTTTCTCAGCCTGCGCCCTTCGCAGGAATTACATGGTGTTTCACGCATGAATTTACTGAGCTCCTCCCGTTTGGACTCGGAGTCGGTCTCTGCAAAATTTTTCTGCAAGCTAGGTATTACACCGCTGAACGTGTTTGTGTATTGCCATCTCGAGTCGGTAGTCTGGGCCTCGTATGAAAACTCTACAAGTTGATCAGTTCCGTAGAGTATGACGCTGACTTGCTTTGGGGTCATCTTGTTTATGGGAGTCATCAAGTTAAAGCCGAATTTTTTGCCCACATCGCGGAGAGTCTGCCTTCTAAACGATGAGAATCTCCCTGACCAGGGGATTATTGCGCCATCCAAGATCGACTTTGACTTGTCCGGGATAAGGAGGTCGGGATCAAATTCCATCTTTACGCCAAGCCCGTGGCAAGTCTTACATGCTCCAAATGGTGAGTTGAAGGAGAACGCCCGGGGCTCAAGCTCTCCTATGGTTATTCCGCAGTGGGGGCATGCGTTGTTCTGAGAAAAAATTTTCTCCTTGCCGTTGAGTACCATGACAGTGCCCTTGCTTGCTTTGGTTGCTGTCTGGATTGACTCAAAAAGTCTACTTTTTTCCTCCCAGGACGCCTTCAGCCTGTCAACTACTATCTCTATGTTGTGCCACTTTTGTTTGTCAAGTACTGGGGTTTCGCCGTTCAGCTCTACGACATCGCCGTCTACCCTGATGCGGGAATAGCCGAGTTTTTTTACTTGCTCAAATAATTTTTCATAGGTTCCTTTTTTTCTCTGGACAAGCGGTGCAAGTATCATTATTTTTTGGCCTTCTGACTCTTTGAGAATGGATTCGCATATGGATTCTACTGACTGGTTTGAAATCCTCCTACCGCACCTCGGGCAGTGAGGAGTACCTATTCTGGCGTAAAGGAGTCTTAGATAGTCATAAATCTCAGTTATTGTTCCGACTGTGGATCTTGGGTTCCTACTGGTGGTTTTCTGCTGGATTGATATTGCAGGGGATAGCCCCTCGATAGAATCGACGTCTGGCTTGTCCATCATTTCCAAGAACTGCCTTGCATAAGCAGAAAGGGACTCGACGTACCTCCGCTGCCCCTCGGCATAAATGGTATCAAAGGCAAGTGTAGATTTGCCGGACCCTGAAAGCCCTGTAATCACTACGAGCTTGTTTTTGGGGATGTCTAGGTTGACATTCTTAAGGTTGTGGTGCCTTGCTCCGCGGATAATGAGTTTGTCGTTCATTTTGCCAGTTCTTTTTGGATCTTTGTCAGCTTGTCTCTATATTCTATTGCACGCTCAAAGTCAAGCTCTTCGGCAAACCGCTTCATCGCAGACTCGAGTTCTATTGCATAGGTCTGAAGGTCATGCCTTGACATGTGTTTTGTTTCGTCAAGATGTACCTCCTGCTTGGGTATTGCCTTGATTATTGTGGTAGGTGTTATGCCCATCTTTGTGTTGTATTCGATTTGTTTTTTGCGCCTTCTCTCGGTCTCATGCATTGCAAGCCGCATGGAATCTGTAACAGTGTCAGCGTACATTATGACTGAACCATCTACATTCCTTGCAGCCCTGCCAAATGTCTGAATCAAACTTGTCACGTTTCTGAGGAAACCTTCCTTGTCCGCATCGAGGATAGCTACGAGGGATACCTCAGGTATGTCAAGGCCCTCTCTTAGCAGGTTTATGCCCACCATGACATCAAACTCGCCTAGTCTGAGCTGCCTTATCAACTCGGTCCTCTGTAGATTTTCAATCTCTGAGTGAAGGTACCTCACCTTCACCTTGTTCTTAGCGAGGTACTCTGCAAGGTCTTCAGCCATCCGCTTTGTGAGTGTGGTAACAAGGACGCGCTGGTTCTTGTCTGTACGTTTTTTTATCTCCTTTATCAGGTCGTCCATCTGGGATTCGGTATTTCTCACCTCTACTATTGGGTCCACAAGACCTGTAGGTCTTATGAGCTGCTCTATTATCTGGAAACTCTTTTTCCTTTCGTACTCTCCGGGAGTTGCAGATACAAAGATGGCGTTCTTGACGTATCTTTCAAACTCATCAAATTTCAGGGGTCTGTTGTCAAATGCGCTCGGAAGCCTAAAGCCATATTCAATAAGGGATTTCTTCCGTGTGTGGTCTCCGTTGTACATCCCATGGAGCTGGGGAAGCGTTACATGCGATTCGTCAATCACAAGCAAAAAGTCATTACCGAAAAAATCCAGCAGGCAAAAAGGTGGTTCTCCGGGCAGCCTGCCATCAAAATGCCTTGAATAGTTCTCAATCCCAGAGCAATATCCGAGTTCTTCTATCATTTCCAAGTCATATTTTGTCCTCATCTCCAATCTCTGCCTTTCAAGCTCTGGTAGGTCTGGCAGCCTTTTGCTAAGCTCGTCTCTTATTGACGCGGTCGCCTTCTTTCTGACGTCGGCAGCAACGAGGTAGTGCTTTGCCGGGTAGATCTTGATTCTCGACACTTGTTTCTTCTCCTTGAGGGACACGGGGTCGCAAATTGTTATCTTTTCCACATCGTCTCCAAACATGGAAATTCGTACAACCGCATCTGAATATGCAGGAATTATGTCAATAGTGTCCCCTTTAATCCTAAACCTTCCGGGCGCAAGTTCTAAATCATTCCTTTCATACCTTGCATTGACGAATTGCTTGATCAGCATAGCGCGGCCAATTTCTGCGCCCGCCTCAACTGTAATTGACATGACTTCCCAGTCTCGGGGGGACCCAAGTGAGTAAATGCATGAAACTGTGGCCACTATGATGGTAGGCTCGCCTGAGAGCAGCATGGCTGTGGCCTCAAGGCGCATTTTTTCAATTTTCTCGTTAATCTGAGTGTCTTTCTCTATGTATGTGTCAGTCTGGGGTATGTAGCTCTCAGGCTGGTAGTAATCGTAATAGCTGACGAAATAACCCACATTGTTTTTGGGGAAGAACTGCTTGAGTTCTGAATAAAGTTGTGCCGCAAGGGTTTTGTTGTGGGATACGACCAGAGTGTTCTTACCGGTCTTTTGGATTGTGTTGGCTATTGTGAATGTCTTGCCACTTCCCGTCACTCCAAGCAATGTCTGGACTTTTTTCTTCCTGACACCGTCGGCAAGGGCCTCTATTGCCTGTGGTTGGTCGCCAGTCGGGGCAAAATCTGAGGATATTTCAAAGGCTTGGTTCTGGAGCAAGACGACCTATATTGGCTGATTCCTAACTAATACCTTAAGATGTTTCCATGCTTGACAAACTAGATGCAAGGATGTTTCCTTCCTCGGCCCTTCACCAACTGGGTTCTTCACCTATATCCAGCCGTCCGTCTGAGTTTTTAATCCCCATTACTTTTAGGGTTTCTTTTGCTGAAGGGGATTTTCTCTCAAGTAATAGCCTTGCAAGGCCAAGCCTCGTTTTTTTGTCTAGATGCTGTCCTATCTTGTACTTGCCACGCATTGTGTCTGGTACTACCTTGATTATTGCAACCTCATCGATCACATGCATGTCAGGCCTTATCTTTTCATATCTGCCCTCGGGCTGGTATTTTTCCATGAGGGAGTTTAGAGCAAACGCCTTTTCCTTCCTGTCCTTTACAAGTTCGCCACTTCCTTTTATGACCACGCTAATGTATAGGGTATCTGCCTGCGACGCGTCTGTGGGATGACTAAAGTATGATGGAAGGAATTCCAAGCTTCTGTCAGCCTCAAAGCCAACCTTTGGATTGCGCATTATGTTTTCTAGCTTCTCTCCCTTGATGTGGGAATGCATGTATACTGCGTCATTGGCATACACAAAATTCATTGGAATTATCTGCGGGTAGCCATCCTTGTCGATACTGCAAATCCTACCTGTCTCCTGGCCATTGAGGAATTCGATGATCTTCTCCTTCGATTTTATCTCTAACCTTCCTAGCAGCTGCATGGCTTAGATTTGCAGAAATGGTATTTTTGCGTATGGATTAATAGTTAAATTGGGGACGGTGATACCTTTAGGCATGAAAACTGATGGAGATCAATCCAGTTTTAGGGCATTTTTGGTTATCGGATCCTCCGTTGCGGGGTTTTCTACCTTTGTATATAATTTGTTTGGGACAACAATTCCGACTGCCTTCTGGGTCCACTTGAAGGAAATAGGAGCTGCCCTGATAATGATGGCGGTCTTTGTGTTTGCAATAGCTTGGCTGCTCAAGGCAAAGCCACACAGGAGGCCACAAAGGTACCTTATCAAAGTCTTTGATGTCTTTGGACAGGAATTCAGGATAGAAGGTATGAGGACTGAGTTTAAGACACACGACGTAGCTTGGTCTTTTATGAAAAACTACAAAAAATCCTATCCTTTGTACAACTTTGCATTGGTGTCGGACTTGCCAAACTCCGACAGAATGACAATCTTTAGGTATCTGTGAAAGTCTCTAGTACTACTTTCTTGGGTTGTTCTGGTCTTTAAAGTACGGCATTACGGTGGATGCAAATTTGTCGATGGATCCAAAGTATCCCGAGCCCCAGAACCTTACTATGAAATGATTGACGCCAGCCTTGATGAATCGTTCGAAAACTGGTATGATATCATCAGGAGTTCCCATTCCTATTGAGGAGCGGGCAACTTTGTCAGGGATGGTTTGTGCGGCCTCTCTCATCTTAACAATCCATTCTTGGTTTGACATGGAATATTCTGTAAAGTATTTCTTAAAGTCAAATCCTGCGACGTCTTTAATCCCGTGTACCTTCAAGACTTCGGGCTTGAACAAACTCACCTTTACGGCATTTTTCATCTTGGCCCATGCCGCCTCGGCATCGTCTGAAAAGTAGACGTCGATGTCTACGCCATACTGGAAGTTGGAACCGTCTCTGCCATTTTCTTTCATGGACTGCTTTATGGATTTGACATGCTCCTCGTAGAGTTCTGGGGTGTATCCAATTGGAATCCATCCGTCTCCATATTTGCCACATAGTGCCAGGGTCCTTGGGGCTCCGGCGGCCATGTAGATGGGTGGGTGGGGGTCTCTGATGGGCTTTGCCTGCAAGCATGCCTCTTCCAGCTGGTAAAATTCTCCCTTGAAGTTTACCCTGTGGTCTGGTGATGAACCAAATAGGAGCTTTATTATCTGAAGCTGTTCTTCGAATCTGCCCACTGGTTTGTCCCACTGGATTTTGAATTCTTTGATGTTCTGGGCTTCGCCCGCACCAATGCCAAGTGTGCCTCTTCCATGGGAAACTCTATCGAGCGTGATTGTAGCTAGTGCAATGTTTGAAGGGTGTCTCCTAACTGCATCGGTCACACAAGTTCCAAGCTCTACTCTGTTGGTAATGGAAGCAATGGCAGAAAGCATGACCCATGGGTCGTTTACGATAGCATGATTCCATTGCGGAACATTACTGTGGTCCATGTACCATATGGAATCGTAGCCGACTTTGTCGGCAAGCACACACGCTGTAAGAATTTGATCTTCTGTTAGCCCAAGCCTTGCAACGTTCAAGCCTTGTTGAATCCCAAATTTGATCATTTTTCTCTGAAACCTGTTGCAATTTGGTCATTTAGAAGCGATATTTAAGTTTAGTAAAAAGACCATGACGAGCCTCTAAAAGGACAAAAAAGGATTTAAAAATCAAGAAATTTCTGGTCGTTTGGTCTGTCTACAATTTCACGCGGTAGTAATCCCACCTTTCAGGATCGAACTGTTTTACGAATTCGATCTTCTCTTGCCGTTTCATTCTTTCATTTATTACGTCACGGAGGGCAAAACTTGAGAGGTACTTGTAACCCTTGGATTGTGCCTGCATCAGAAACATAAGGCGCATTTCCCTGCCCCCACCTAACCCCCAATATCCCATCTTTAGGGCAATGGGCTCAAGAAATATTGTGTCACACTTTCCAAACTGTGGATCGTCTATGCCTGCCCGTAGCTTGTAATTCTCGAGGGCGCTGCCTTTTACGAAACCTACGATCGGGCCCCTCTCATCCCCATACCGTAGGGTGTTGAGAAGTACTGTTGGGTTTCGGACGGATTCGTCAAAACTTGATCTCATAAACTGTAGGGGGGATGGCAGCTCCTGATAGATCTCAAACAGGGCGTTGACAAACTCGTCTTTTTCCCTGGTTTTCATGGGATCTATGGTAGGTACAAGGGGGACCTTATCATAAATTACCGATGCCTGATTCTGGATCTCAATCTCTCTTAGTTTCATGAATCCAAGAACGTTATCCATAAACGACTTGCGCATGGGTCTTGGAAGGGATTCCAATATCTGATTACACATTTCGGATTCATTGTTTAATAGATCTTCAAAATATGCGACAGAGCGAATCGCGATCAGGTTGGGATGCCAGGCAAGGGAATGGGCATTCTTTTTTGCCATCTCAAGGGCATATGGGAAACTTCCAAGGGCATAACCGCCTATCCTATCTGCAACCGAAAGAAACCATCCTAGTTTTTTGTAATGTTCTATGTTAGATGTGCTTTCCATTGTAATGTCAGACATGGAATAGAAATTATCGATTAATAGCTCGGCCTTTTCTTTTTTTTCGCCATTCCATGGATATGTGGTGCGCAGAATAAGCGCGGCCACTATGTTGGAATCTATGTTGGATTCCATGAATAGCTCCCCCAAGTTCTTGTCTGTCTTAACAAAATTGACTGCGTCTGGCTCATGCGGCTTGTCTATCCTCTTTTGTGGATCGTAGTCATGAAAGAGAGCCGATGCAAAAAGGTACTTTATGTCATCCTTTGAAATTATCCCCTGCTGACTCTGCCACTGGGCTGCAACGAGGGTGACATAGGTCACCTCAAGCTCATGAATTATGTTATGGTATCCATAATAGTCAATTCCCAGTCCCTTCTGGTGGAAAAGGTCTATGGTGTAGTCCAATATCTTTGAGTAGCACGCAGAGTCAAAGCCCGCCTCGCCTAGGATTCCAAGTATTTTCTCCCTGAGGTCGTTTGTACTGTATAGCGCTTGCATTGGGACTTTCAATAGCTTGGGCTCGGTTGCATAAAAGGTTGATCCGCTGCCTTGTTGCTCAGGCATCCTTCCGTCAGCCTGGGTGGGGCTTAGAGTTTACCGTTGACGATATCCTGCAAAAGTCCCATGACATCCTGCTTGGTGACTGGGAGGGGGTTTGGATCTAGGTGGCCCCTGTCCGTCATTACTACGTCTGCAGCCTGATCAATTGGGGTTTTGAGAGAAAGCTTGTCAAATCTGAGCTTCTCTATGATTTCTTTGAACTGGTCGTAAAATCTCGATTTGTTAAATTTGTGGGCCACTGTTGTGCAGGATGAAAGCGAGTAGCCGTGTGGGACTCCTTCGTTTGAGAATACGTATGAAAGAGCATGGCCCAGCGTAGTGGATGCGTTTCCAAATCCTATGCCTGAAAGCATGGAACCAAATGGGTAGTTTTCAGGCTTGTTATTCATTATTGCGTCATACAACACCTCGAAGGCAGACTTGCACAGCATCTTTGTGAATTCATTACCTCTTTTGCTGTCGAAGCCTTCTGTAGCCTGTGCACATGCATCGCACACGGAGTTTTTAACTATGGCCTCTGGCGTCCCTTCCATAAAATATGCATCAATGACGGCAACATCAGCAAGGAACCGCTCATCCTGTAACAGCTTCTTTTTACCGTCGAACTTGAGCACACAATAGGTCGTCATTTCGGCACCAGTTCCAAAGGTAGTTGGTATCAGTATCTTTGGTATCTTCATCTCAGTGCTGGCATATTTCGCTACATCAAGCGAGCTTCCACCTCCTAGTCCTATGATGGCTGAGGGGTTCTTGGGCTTGTATTCTGCAACTACCTTGTTGACGGTTTCAATAGAAGGTTCGGGTTCTACCTTGTCATAAAGCATATAGTCTGTAATTTTCATTTTGGATAGCCATTTTTTTGACACGTCGGGAGGAGCTGTTGTAACTACCAATGCATTTTTTGGATACTGTGTTTCTGATAATGCGTCTTTGCCAAAGTTAATGGTTTTAGGAATTCTTACTGTATACATAACAGACTTAGATTTTTGATGATTATAATATATACTATTTCCTATTTTGTGGTTGATGTCATCTCATAACATGTGTTTCTGGTTGATACGCATGGGAAGGAGAGAGTGATTTTTATATCTAAAAACTGGAGGGTACTAAGCGAATGAGCCCGAAGAATGCAGAAGAGACAATTTCTGAAATCGATTCGATAATTCGTGTGCTTTCAAAGGCTGCTCCACATGGAAGTTTGGTGAGTCAGGACGACATAAAGGCTCTTCAAGGAGTAGATTCCGAGGACCAGCTGAAGCTTGCTGATGGGCTGGAAGACATGATAGTGTTGTTAAAAGACGAGCCTGATAACAAAAGAAAGATCTTGGAGGCTCATGACCTTGTAAAGGACCAGTATGGTCATGTCAAACCAGTCCGTGAAGTCCTAGATGGCGTGAAAGCCTTCTTCCTAAGCAAATAGCTTAAAGGCCAATGCTGTTTATCGCAGTGCCCGAGTTTGCATCTATGACTAGGACTATCTTCTTTCCTTTGTGGTCATATCTTGCAAACCAGATGGGTGCGTGCAAAAGTTCGCCGCTAGCGACATCCTCTTGGGTTTCCATCTGCTGGATCATGTGATGTTGGGCATGTGCCCTGTCGGACTGGAGCCTGTCTGCAATTGTTTTGGCTTGCATTTTTGCAGCATCTTCGTTTATGTCGCCGTTTAAAATTTTGATTGATTTTGGAACCTTTTTGGGATCAAAGTCTACCCTCCCATCGAGTGAAAACTCGTAGTCATGCGGTTGGTATGAGGTAAGTGCCTTTAGTGCAATTACGGGGCAGTTATAATTGGCATCTATGGTGTAGGCTTTTTTTGTGTTTGCCGAGCCCATCATTCCTCCTCCCCCAAGCATAGTGCCCATTAGCATGCCGTCCATCATCCCACCTCCAAAGCTCCCCCTTCTTCCGCCAAAACCCCCTCCTCCCATGGCGCCTCCCATCACGCCAAACAAAGCCGCGGTTGTTGCTATGCTTCCTACTTCTGCCGCGATATCGGTGGCAACTAAGTTGGTGCGTGCAGTGACTGGGATAATCCAGTATGGTACCATGCTGAGATTAATCTCTTCAAGAACGGAGGTTTCCTGCAGGTGTCTGTGTAGAAGGCCTTTGTCCATCATTTTTCTCAATCTGGAGGTAATGTCATCTTTTTCAATTATGTTAATTGGGAGCATGGTGTGCCTTGCTATGTTTTTCCATCCTGTGTTCTCAAGGGTTACGCTACTTCCACAATATTCGCATGTTATCACCATCTCTCCGAATTTGGGGGAAATCGGGGCTCCACAACTGGGACATTTGATTTCCTTTGCATCGGCAGGTTGGCTGGTCGATTGTTCTGTCTGGCCTTGAGGTTTTGGAGACTCGGTGTGCTGTTTGGCTCCGCAATTCATGCAAAAGACTGCATCATCCGGAAGTTGGGAGCCGCATTTGATGCAAAACATTGTTTCACCTATGATTTTAACTGCTTTCCACAGTTAGGACAAAACTTCGAATCGGTTGCGATATGGGCACTGCACTGTGGACATAGAATTCCCTCTTGGGGTTTGGGTTGTTGGATCTGCTGCTGACCTGACCCGCAGTTAGGGCAAAAGTTGTTGGAAACCGGCATCATCATGCCACACTTGACGCATTGCCTCATGGGTGGTTGGTACATGCCTTGGGCCATCTGGCCGGCCATTATGTATCCCAGGCCTGATCCTGCTCCGAAACCAACTCCGATGCCCGCTCCTGCCCCTGCTACCCCGCTAGGATTTTTCGCGGCATCAGTCATCGCCTGCCCTGCTTGATACTGCAAGTAATTGACTCCAAGCACGGACATCTGCGACCTTGTGTCTATTGCCTTCTGGACTTCTTCTGGGAGGCTTATTGTGAGTCCTGATATCTTGTTAATCTCGACGCCATATTGAGCAAAATTCGATGGGGCGTTGGCAAGTACGACCTGTTCTATGTTTTGGAGATTTGCCGCTAGGTCTGTAACCTTCAGGCCATTTTCTTTCATCTTGCCTATTGCGTTAAATGTAAGAAGGACGATCTGCTCTTTTAGCCTGGATTCTATATCGTCTGATGTCTGTGCTGCAAACGTACCAACAAACTGATTGACAAAGTTCTCAGGCTGGGATATTTTCCATCTGTATTCGCCGAAAATCCTGAGGTTTACTATCCCGAACACTTGGTCTACAAATTGGTATGGCTGGGCGGAACCGAATTTTCCATCCATGTATCTGTTTTGCAGGTAGTAGACTTCTGCCGCTTGCTGGACTCCTGTGAAAAACTTTAGCAGACCTCCAACTATGGGCGCGTTGAAATCTGTAAGAGCGTATCTGTTAGGCTTGTCAAAATATGTTAGCACTTTTCCATCCCTGAAAAAGACTGCAATTTCATCTTCTCTTACCACGATGTTGTCATTCAGTTTTATGAGGCGCGGGACTTTCCACATTATGTTGCCTTCTTTGTATTGCGAATCCCATTCGATGGTGGTGGAGCCTATTGCACTGCCTCCTCCGAAATCTGGGTCTTTTTTGTGTCCGAACATCCTCTATTCACATTTTGTTTTTCTTCTTAATATAATTTTCATCAACTTATTTTGTAACAAGAATGCTTTCAACTGATTCGAGGCGAATCTTCCAAGCCTGCTTGAATTCTTCTAGTATTTTAGAAACTTGCCCTGCTATGGCCTGGGAGGTGAGCGTACCTGAAATGTAATCATTTAGAGAGCTATCTGCAACTGAAAATATCTGCTCGGCACTGGTGACAAACTTGTAATCATATTCGTATAGTTTGTTCAATGTGCCATCATCTATCCTAATGTTGGGTGAGATGCCGGCAGAACCTTGCTGTGAATGGAAAACCTCGCCTGAAATCTGCTGTACCTGAGAAATTAGCGAACCAATCTGGGTCAGGCTGGAAAAATCCCCCTTGTCTGAGATTGCCTTCCTCAACTGTTCAAGCTTGTTTTTTGCACCGTCAAGTTTGTCAAAAACCTGTTTTCTCAGTAACTGGTCGGCTGCCCTAATGTCCTCAAGCTTCCTGTATTCGCTCAAGCCAGGTATTGACAGCTGCAGCTTTTTGAAGAAACCTCGGCTTTCAGCCACCTTGTCTCTCAGATCTGGGGAGCCTGACATGTATGACACAAGGGACTTCAGTCGCTTAAGTATTGCGTAACTATATTCATGGTTTGACGATGCTAGTGCTGGGACAGGACTATGATGTTGTTGGAAATTAGCCATTCTATGCCTTTGACAAAGTCCTGGTCCCCGACCTGGCCGCTTGACCACCATCCTGCAGTTTTTTTGACCCATGAGGGAATCCCTGGAGAGCCAGAGGGGGTGGACTGTCCCTGCTGGGGAGGAATCTGCATGATGCCATTTTGAATCATGTATTGGATGCCTTTGACAAAGTCCTGGTCCCCGACCTGGCCGCTTGACCACCATCCTGCAGTCTTCTTTATCCATGACGGGATTACTGCGGTCTGGGTCGAATTGGTGCTGCTCGTTGCCCCTCCTCCGAGGTTAACGGTAAACGTTGCAGTCTCAGGAGGGATGGGTTGGAACAATATGCCGTCCACCTCTACAACCACCTGGTATTTTGCGGCATCTGGGAATTGGCAGGGGAATGTTATGGTGCCTTCTGCAGTATGCAGTACGGATGTGCCGCAAATCTGGTTACCTCCTTCCATTACAGAAATCTTGTAATCAATATGCTGCTGGGGCTGGTGCGTTGACTTGTTGATGAAGCTTATGTCGAGGTTTGTCTGGCCTCCGGGCGTGGGGTTTGCAGGATCGGTCGCAAAACCTACATCGATGGTACCGCCGCTGGTGGGCTGCACCACTTGATCAGCAAACGCTGGAACCATGACAATCGCCGCTAGGACCGCGAGTGCGACAAATATTGGTAACTTGACCGTTGGGAGAGAATCGTAATTTATCATAAAATTCCTTATTTTCGACCATATATAAAAAAACTGTAACAAGGGTCCGGATCCCTTTTAAATCTAGTTCTGTAGCATGTTCAAAAAGGTTCAAAGATTTGTCTGATGTCCATTATTTGTATCAAAGATGATGCCGACGATAAAAAACCGAAATCAACTCGGAACAAGTCACGATAAAAAAATCGCCATATCAATAATCGAGGAAGGACTCCGTGCCTCTCTCCCCAACTCTGCACTGGAGGCAATTTTTAGCAAAACCGGGATGAAAGTGGGCAAGAAGAAAATCTCGCTCAAAAAATACTCGTCTGTAAACTTGATTGCAATAGGCAAGTCCGCAGACCTTATGGCGATGATAGTAAGTTCACGAACTTGCATATCGAAAGGAATTGTCGTGATCCCGACCGGCATGAATCCTATGATTCACTCAACAAAATTTGAGATAATCGAGGCTGGGCACCCTATTCCCGATGCAGCGAGTGTCGCGGCTGCAACCGGGATAATCAGGTTCCTCAGGGCGATGAGGCCCTCGGACTTTGTTATCTTTTTAATCTCTGGAGGAGCGTCCTCGCTTGTGTCTCAGCCTGAAGGTATAACGCTGAAAACCAAGCAAATTGTAAATGAATTGCTCATAAAGTCAGGAGCAAGCATAGGTGAGATTAACTGCGTGAGAAAGCACCTCTCCAAGGTAAAAGGAGGAAGGATTTTAGGAGATCTGAGATGCGATGCAGTTTCACTTGTGATGTCAGATGTGATAGGAGATGATCTTTCCGTGATTGGGTCGGGAATCACTTATTGTGATAAATCGACATTTTTTGATGCAAGGAAAGTTCTGATGAAATACCGCCTAAAAAACAGGGTACCAAAATCCGCTTGGAATAGGATTGCATTGGGGGTGGCTGGCAAGATTCCGGAAACCCCAAAGAGAGCAACAATTGAAAACTTTGTAATCCGGTCAAACAAAGACGCCGTAAAAGCCATGGCAGTTTATTCCCGCAAAGTCGGCTATAGGCCAAAGATTGTCTGTCCACTTTATGGAGATGTAAGGACTGCATCTGCCAAGATCTCAAGCAACCTGCCTCCCAAGAAGCACTCCTGCCTCATTTTTGGGGGCGAAACCACGGTGAGGGTAAGAGGCAAGGGACTTGGAGGGCGAAACCAGGAATTGGTTCTAAACCTCTTAAAAAAACTGAAACGATCAAGAGACAAATTGGTGATAGTTGCTCTCGGCACCGATGGGGTGGATGGAAATTCATCTGCAGCAGGTGCAATAGTTAGGTCCGATGAATGGTCAAATGAAATCGAAAGGTACCTTGCCAGGAATGACTCGTTTTCCTATTTTAAAAAAAATGGCTCTGCAATATTCACCGGACACACCCATACCAATGTGATGGACATCGGTTTGGTCCTAAGATAGTAAGCGGCTTGACTTGTTATGGCCAGGTTCAATCATCTGGTATCGGACAGTAAGATTCCGCTGGTCTATGAGCTGCCTAATGAATCTAGTGCGGTGGCTTACAAACGGATCATCGGGCTTTTTATTTTCTGCGAGATTATCGAACATTGTCTTTAGATCTAGCATTATGTTTACCGTGTCGCCATTTCTTATTATGAATCTGCCAATTCCCCAGAAGATCCCCACGTGGAGGGCGACATACTTGGACTGCTCGATTGAAATCTTGCCGTAATAATCCTCAATATGCGTTCTTACCTGGTCCACCATAGCATCATCAGTTACAATGGTCCATGCGATCTCTTTCTTGTTCCCGTCCGAATAGTATGTGTGTTCCATGTGCCGGTGAAAAGAGATCCTGCTTTATTTATTCTTCCGCAAATTTTCATATTGTATTTTTGGGGAAAGATTGTCGACACGAGATCATTTTCCGCAATCAACTGAGGTGGAACCCGTCAACTAAATTGATGCGATTGTCTATATATTTTGAATATATACCTGAATAACAAAAATAAAAACTTGTTTTCGTGCTGGAAGCCAATTCCTTCTTCACAAACATGGTAGACGAGTTGGTCGAGTTCTCAGAATACGACCCAGAGCTAGCAGAGGGCCTAAAATGGATAGACTGCGAGGCTCAAAGGCGTGGCATAACTTTCTATGAGATGGTCTTTCATGTACTTCATAGGTATGACGTTGATACCCGTGCCAAGGACTGGCTATCAAAACGGAATTGACCCAAGTCTATTTGCGATTGAAATTGCAAGCATTTGTGTGCATTTGGAAGTTAGTATAGGACTAGGAAAAGTTTTAGCATACGTGAAAAATCTTTCCTTTGTTGGTCTTTATCCACCTGGGACAAATCTGAAGGACTGAAACGCAGTGAACGACTGCGTCCTCGTCTGGGAAGGATTTTCGAAAAAGTATTCTATGTCAAAGCTGAGCAAATGTCCCCAAAAATGTCAGGATTGTATTGTCCGGCGTACTGTTTTACGTTGTTTTCTCGAGGGATAACTTTGCATATGACGTCTGGGATAAGAAAGTCAGCCATCGCGTACACGCCGAGGAGCAAACACCCTATTAGGATTATGATGCCCCACGGTACCTTCATGGTTTGGCTCTTCTATTGGGCGTTATAAGAATCATTTATCAATTTTCATTCTGTGTTTTAGACAGGCAAAATTCTTTTCTCGATTGGAACATATTCGCATCCTGAAGGCCCGCAATATTTTCCGACGTACACAGCTTTGGGACGATAAAGCATGGGTTTTGGCTGAGCCTCTGCAAACTTTTCCTCAATCACATGCGCGGTCCATCCGGCCACTCTGGAAATTGCAAATATGGGGGTGTTAAGGTCCATGGGGATGTCAAGCATGTAGTAGGTTGAGGCACTGTAAAGGTCCACGTTTGGAAATATGTCCGATCCCTTTACTTTTTTCATTTCCTCCTCGGTTACGTCCTCTACTTTTTTTGTAATCCTATACCATGGCTGACCTGTTTTTTCAGATAATCTGCGAGAGAGCTCCCTTAACACCTCGGCTCTTGGATCAAAGGTCTTGTATACGGCATGGCCCATGCCCATGATCCTCTCTCCTTTGGCAAGGTTTTCCTTTATCCATGGCTCGACCCTCTCCTCTGTTCCTATCTCAAGCAGCATTTTCATCACTTGGAAATTTGCACCGCCGTGCAACTCACCGCTCAATGCCCCTGTGGCGGCGCTTACCGCCGCATACATGTGGGCCCTAGTAGAGGCAACTTCCCTTGCGGCAAAGGTCGATGCGTTAAAACTGTGTTCAGCATGCAAAATGAGGCAGATATCAAAAATTCTGGCAATCTCGGAATCCGGCTTGTTGCCTGTTAGCATGTATAGGAAATTTCCGGCATGGCCAAGTTCTGTGGAAGGTGGGACTATCTCCTTTCCGTTCCTTATTCTCTCCCAAAATGCGATGATGATCGGAATTTTTGATATGAGGTCGATTGCCCTGTTGTAGTTTGCATGCCTATCGTCTCCCTTTTCCCTATCATAAGCGGCAAGTTCTGAAACGCGTGACTGGATTACATCCATTGGATTGGCAGTTTTGGGCAGGTTTTTGAGGTTTTTTTCAACGCTTTCTGGTATGTTTCGTGCCTCAATCAGTTTGGCCGAAAAGTCTGACAGAACCTTTGCTGTGGGAAGGTCGTCATTGAGAAGGAGGCAGGCAGTTTCCTCAAAATTTGACTTTTTTACAAGGTCTAAAATGTCATACCCCCTATAGATTAGCTTACCATTAATGCCATCTATTGCACAGATCTTAGTATCGGCGACCTCGATGTTCCGGAGTCCGATGTTTTTTGTTTGCACCTAATTAATATGGTAAAAAATACGTATTAAATTATTGCTAAGCGTGACAAGGGATTAAAAATTTAAGCACTTGGTCTAATCTGGCAACTCTGGCGCATATAGCAAAATTTTCAAAGGGATAAACAAATGGTAAACCTAGAGGAGGATTTCATCAAACTGGTAGATAGCTTTGTGGTGGAAACTCGGGATCCAAAAATTTTGGACGAAATCTCGGAGCTCGATAGGGAGTCTAGGCTTCTTGGAATATCGTTTTATGACATGTACTGTGTGGTCCTTCAGGATGGTCTAAAACACAAAACACTGGTTTCAGAGTTTAAGAACTACATGAACCTCAAAAAGCAGGCCCCTTTTGCGGTCTAAAATCAAAAAAGCGTTTTTGATTTAAATGAGGGTGGTTCTGCCTTGTTAATCCTATGGCAAGAGCGAAAGTTGTTTGTATATCGCATAAGGAAGATGCTGATGGGATAGGAGCTGCGTCACTGATCAAGCAGGCATTTGGTGGAGATACTAGGCTTGTTGATTATCCGGGCCTCATGACGGAACTTGATCAGCTGAGAAACGACGATACACTAAAAACGGTTTTCATTTGTGACCTGGGGTTAAGCAAAACAAACCAAGACCAGTTCGTTGAATTGTTGAAGGAACTTAGGAAAAAACGCGTTTCTGTCACGTATATTGATCATCATGATCTTGATGACTCTATAAGGAAAAAGATCGAATCTCTAAAGGTAAAGCTGATCCACACCGTAAACGAATGTACTACCGTCCAAGTCTACAACGCATTTAAGACGAAGTTAAACGACCACAGTTCACTTATCGCGGCATGTTCGGCGGTTACTGACTATATGGAGGACAGGCCTATCGGTTCAAAGCTACTCCAAAGGTTTGACAGGCAATTCATACTGCTAGAGGCTACCGTTCTTACATTTACAATTGTAAGCCATCAGAAGGATAACGAGTACCTCCTGTATCTGGTAGAGGAACTCAGTCAGTCAAAATACCCGCACGATATTCCAAACACCTTCGAGTTTGCTCGAATCCAGGCAGAACGAATTTCAGGCGTGATTCAAAAAGTCAAAGATAACATGAAGAAGATGAAAAACTTGGCATACATGGAGGTGACCGACTCGGGTGCAAGCATGGTGGTCAATTTCGTACTGGGGCTTTCCGGGAAGGATGTTGGGGTTTCGTACAAGTTCCGTGAAGAAAAGGGGATTTATGCGGTGTCAATAAGAGGTTCTAGATCTTGCAAGATCCACCTTGGAAGGATAGTAAATCAGCTTGCAACGGATCTTGGCGGTTCTGGCGGTGGTCACGACAAGGCCTGCGGCGCAGTAATACCAAAGGACAAGATTTCCCAGTTCGTCAAAAAGTTCAATTCTAAGCTTGGCTGACCTCTGCAACTAGGTCAATTTCTACAGTCGAGTTCAGGGGCAGACTTGCTACGCCTACCGCTACCCTTGCATGTTTTCCACTCTCGCCGAATATTTCGAATAGTAGATCAGAGGCAGCATTGATGATCCGGGGCTGATCAGCAAAGTCCGGCGTGCTGTTTACAAAACCGGAAACCCTCACGATTTTTACGACTTTATCTAGCGTCCCAATCTCGGCCTTGAGCTGTGCAAGGACGTTGATAATGCACAATCTTGCTGCATTTTGAGCAACTTCTACTGGGACGTCGCTTGGAACCTTGCCCTGGAACTCTACCTTTCCGTCTTTGATTGGAATTTGTCCTGAGACAAACACCAGGTTTCCTGTCCTCACGGCGGGGATGTATGACCCTGCTGGCTTTGGCGGAATGGGAAGCGAGATTCTCAGCGATGCAATTTTTTCCTCTATCACGTCCATGCCTACCCTCGTAAATCTTTTAACTGTATCCAATTCACAATTTAGAAATTTGAAAACTATGGCAATGATGGATTTTTTGAAAGGCGCGTCTTGCTCAAGTTTACGAGCGCCTACTTTCATGAGGGCTTGACTGCCTAGCCTAGATTAGACCAAAAGTGATCTGCCTTTGTCAAACGGGCCGGTTTGGGTGTGGTTAAACTCAGTTCCTTCAGTACGTATGATTATTGGCAGGGTGAAAGAAAATGTCGCTCCCTTTCCATCCTTGTTGTTTGAAGCCCAAATCCTGCCTCCGTGAGCCTCGACTATCCTGCGTGCGATGTATAGGCCAAGGCCTGTACCTTTTTCTGCCCTGCTTGCGAATTTCTCAAACAGTCTATCCTTGATTGACGGATCAATGCCGGTTCCAGAGTCCTTGACCTCCATCATTATTTCATCGGCGCGATAGCTGGCTGTGACTTCGATAGTTCCGCTTGTGGTAAACTTGGCGGCATTGTCTAGCAGATTGAAGAGCGTCTGAGTTATTTTCGACCTGTCGCAGAAAATTGAGCCATTGTATCTATCTTGACCTATCTTTGAGACAAAAGTATAATGGATTCCGGACTTTTGGCCTGTGTATTTTTTCTTGATGTCTGCAATGACCTGTTCGGTGAGACTCTCCATTGAAACGGGTTCCATGTTAAGCTTGAATGTGCCTGATTCAATCTTGCTCACCTGCAAAATATCTTCAGAGAGCTGCAGGAGCTTGACAGAATTGCGAAGGATGATCCCAAGGCTAGAATCTAGGCTTTCTTTTATCCTGCCACCTTTGACTTGCGGTGTGGACATCAGAAGCTCTTCCATGTCGTCCCTGAGATTTTCTATGCTTGCTATGATTGGCATCAAGGGATTGCGTAGTTCGTGTGCTGCTATGTTTATGAATTCATCTTTTAGCCTTTCTGCCTCGCGGGCCTTTTCGTAAAGCTGGGTCTCAATCCAGAAACTTTCAAAAATGGCAACATAGGGCTGGACGCTTGCTTTGCTGTTGGATAATGTTGCAAGGCCTATTGCGTCGGTAAATTCAGATTTGCTGTCGTCCTTTGTTTCCACGACTAGGACTAGTCTCTTGTCGACTATCAGTAACTTAAATTTTGTTTCTGATGGGGTCTCAATTTTCTGAACACTCACATTGTTATCCTTTAGCTTTGCTAGTCTGTTCTTTACAAAGTCATCTTCCGGTGACAACATCCTGATTTTTACACCTCGGCTTGCTGCCCTTATCAATTCGTCCAAAACCCCTATTTTCTCTTCTCGCCTGACGGCATTGATGGTGGGAAAAACCAAGAGTATCTCGTGACTCGACGTTCTTATCAGATTTAGATAAATCTGCTTCGTACTAATCGGCTCATTTATGACCTGTATGCCGTTTCCTTTGAATCCGTAGTCGTAATCTTTGCTCAACTTGATTTTGGATGAATCATAATGTTAGATATGTTATTTGAGAGAGTTTTATGTAATATTGTTCCATTCTGTGAAGGGCTAGCACGTGATGGAGTTTATGCTAAGATTGCTTTATCTTGATATATGCGGCAATGGCAGGTTGGTTGTGGAAACGTCACATGGCAAGAGGATGCAGAAGGACCTTGAAATTATAACATCAAAGCTTAACGCGTTAGAGGCCTCATCGAGTGATCATTTCCAAAGGTCCATGGTAGGTGCGATTAAAGGGTTGGCGGAAAATCAAAAACAGATTATAACCGAATTTGAACACCTCAAGAAAGCAATCGATCTTCTCACACTTCAGATCTTCAAAGTGGAAAAACGACTCGAGTCTTAAAATCCCTTTTTTCAAGACGAGGGGTTCGGAAATCAAGGCATATTGCTAATAAAAGATTAAATTCAGCACCTTTTTGTTGGACAACAAATGTCTTCGCCCAATGAGCCTGCGAACAATCCCAAACCTGTGTTGAAAGACAAGAATCCTCACAATTATAGAAAAGTTGGCTATTCCATGATTGTAATATCGGTATCCCTTGTCGCGATAGGCCTTTTGGTTTGGGCAATCGGTGATGACTATCATTTTTCGACCAACATCATGGCGGCCCAAGAGGTGGATGCCATGACCCCAAAATCCGGCTATAACGTCGTTCTCTTTGATGTGTCGCAACCAGTGGGAGCCAAACTAAAGCTATTGGATGAGGCAGGCACCATTGACGCAGCAAGGGCATTACAGGCTCAGGACGCCAAACAATATGCGGGAAAGACAATTCAAGTGCTAGTTTTCAACAGCACGAGCAGTTATAATCTTAAGCTGATGGCAGATGCAGAGGTCTTTATCCAAACACCTCCTACGGGGTATAACGTGGTTCTGTTCAATGATCCTTTACCAGTTGGGCAGAAGCTAACCCTTGGCATACATGAAGAACTCCTTGCAAATGCGACCGATTATCAGAAAACACAGGAAGACAATCTCAAGGGACAAGACATCCAAGTTTTGATCTTTACACCAGACTTCAGGAGTGATCTTAAGATGATTACAGGTTCTAATGTTCCGGTAGGCGATTACACATCCGTGGCGTACAACATGACGAACCAGACTACTGTATCTCAGACGCAGGCAAATCAAACAGCGCAAGCCCCTACAAACAGTACCAATGCAACCAGCTCCATTACTCAACAAACAGCAACGACAAATCAGACAACCACAGTCATGGCTAACCCGTCATCTACCTCAGGAAACCAGACCATTTCGCACACCGCAAACATGACAATGGTGGGAAATAAGACCTCTACCCCTGCGATGAACATGACCGTGGCCGCAGCCAACAATACTTCAGCAACATCAAAGGAAACCACTTCGGAAAAAACTGAAATTAATGCTACTGCTACAACCAAAATTTCAAAATCGGTAACTCTCAATGAAACGGTTGGAATGAACGCGACTGGAAAGTAAGCGTTAGATTAGATCCTCATCAATTTCATCTATGGGATCGATATACTGGCTACAAGAGCAACTTGGTATCATGCATCTTCCAACTTTTAATACGGAACGGGTGGTCTGCGATGACTCGTGGGCAGCATCAGTGTGGTGGCACCTTTTACAATTCATATCTGATGGGATTTTTACAGATATTTAATATTTGAAAAATATCTTAGTTTGTAAATTATGAAGAAACAAATAGGCAATTTGGATCCTTTAGATTGTGGAACCAAACCTGCTAGTTCATGAGTCGAGCCCGTACCTTTTACAACATGCCTATAATCCTGTAAAATGGTACCCTTGGGGCGAAGAAGCGCTAAAGAAGGCAAGAGAGGAAAACAAGCCCATTTTTCTTAGCATAGGATATAGTGCCTGTCACTGGTGTCACGTGATGGCTCACGAGTCATTTGAAAATGAAGAGATAGCAAATGTGATGAATGAATACTTTGTCAACATAAAAGTAGACAGGGAGGAACGACCTGACATTGATGATATTTATCAAAAGGTTTGCCAGATAACAACAGGAAGTGGGGGATGGCCTCTCAGTGTCTTTCTCACTCCGGACCAAAGGCCGTTTTATGTGGGGACATACTTCCCGCCACTTGACAGCTACGGCAGGCCTGGGTTTGGAAGTCTCATCAGGCAGCTTGCGCAGGCCTGGAAAGAAAAGCCAGCAGATGTTGAGGCGGCTGCAGAAAACTTTGTCAGCACGCTGAAAAAGACCGAGTCGGTTTCGAGTGCGTCAAAAATAGAAAAGGCAGTCCTTGATGAAGCAGCCATGAATCTCCTCACGCTTGGGGACCCCGTAAATGGGGGCTTTGGACACGCGCCCAAGTTTCCAAATGCCTCCAACCTTTCGTTCATGCTTAGATATTCCAAACTTTCCGGGATTGCAAAATTCCAAGAATTTGTAATGAAAACACTGACAAAAATGGCAAGTGGCGGTATATGCGACCAGATCGGAGGCGGGTTCCACAGGTATTCCACGGATTCACGATGGCTTGTGCCGCACTTTGAAAAGATGCTCTATGACAATGCCTTGCTACCAGTAGTTTATGCCGAAGCCTACCAGATTACAAGGGACAGCAGATTTCTTGATGTCATAAATCAGACACTCGGATATGTCCTAAGGGAAATGACCTCTCCCGAAGGTGGTTTCTATTCTGCACAGGATGCAGACTCGGAAGGAGAAGAGGGGAAGTATTATGTCTGGAAAAAGCATGAAATTCAAGAAATTCTTGGACAAGATTCGGATGTTTTCTGCCTCTACTACGACGTTACGGAAGGAGGAAACTTTGAGGGCCACACCATACTTTACAACACGATCAACCTGTCTTCTGTCGCATTCCACTTTGGAAAGAGCGAAACTGAGGTAAGGGATATTCTGGAAAGATGTAGGCAAAAGCTTCTGACCGCGAGGCAGCAACGTATGCCACCGGGAAAGGACGAAAAGATACTTCTAGGATGGGACGCCCTGATGATATCGGCATTCCTAAAGGGGTACCGAGTTACCAAAAATGATTCCTACCTCGAGGCTGCAGAGAGAAGCATAGGGTTCGTGGAGACCAAGATGAAAAAAGATGGGAGCCTACTGCATACATACAAGGACGACAGGGCAAAGCTCCATGCGTATCTTGATGATTACGCCTTTTTTGCAAACGCGGTATTGGACTATTTTGAAATCAAGCCTTCGATACAATCTCTTGAACTTGCCTCGTATTATGTCACGTACCTACTGGATCATTTCTGGGATGACAAACAAAACTGTTTCTTCTTTACTGCGGACACCCATGAAAAGCTCATTATTAGAACAAAGAACGTCTATGACCTGTCACTTCCATCGGGCAATTCGGTTGCAGCCCTGGCCCTCCTTCGTCTATACCACCTTACCCAAAACAAGAGGTATCTTGAGGTAGCCACCAAGATTATGGAGTCACTGGCTAGCATGGCGGCTGAAAACCCCTTTGGCTTTGGCCAGTTACTGAACGTAATCTACATGTATGTAAAAAAGCCAATCGAGATTACAGTCTTGAATGTCTCAGACGCAAACCTCTGCTCAAACATTGAAAAAAAATTCTTGCCAGAATCTATTCTAGTTGAGGTAAGCGACAGGAAATCATTTGCTGAATTGCAGGGCTTGCCTTTCTTTTCAGGGAAGGAGTTTTTAGATTCTAAGACGAGGGTTTACGTGTGCAAGGATTTTGCCTGCTCGTTGCCTGTTGAGACCATGAAAGATTTGGAAGGTCTACTCTAAGCTTTCTTGATGTTGATCTCAAGTCTCTGACCCACTTGGGGGCTGCCCATTCTTTCGTATCTCCGTTTTGGCATTGTAATTGTGATTGCTGTCTGTGCATAGCTTTTGATTGCGATGGTTGGCTGTGCTTGTAGTATTGCCTCGAGGAATGGGAGGATTTGATCCCTCAACTCGGGCTCTAATTTTTTATTGATTGCCTCCAACATCAATTGCTTTTGGGAGACAGGCTCGGTTTGAACATCTTCTACAAGAGATAGCTGTACCGTTTGACCGTTGTCCACAAGCTGTTGAATTTGGTATTGGACTATCTCGGACATGTTTAGGTGTTTCAATCATTGGGATTTATCTGTACTGCCAGTCTGTTGCTTCCCATATTGGTTCGATGGTATCTCTCAGGAGAGGTTGAGTATGGCCATCTTTGAATTCTCAGTTACGTTGAACTTCCCTACAAATCCGGATGTAACCTCGAGAACATATTTTGCCCTGAGCCCGCCGCCATCATAAACCTGGCAGGGTGAATTGCTGGTGCACGGAGGCAGGTTTTTTTCTATGTGGATGACACTGCCGCTACTATCGAACCAAATCATGTCAAGCGGAAACTGCATATCTTTCATCCACATTGCAACCACTTGGGGTTGTTCAAAGACGAAGATCATTCCATGCGTGTAGGGGAGTGGCTGCTGAAACTGCAGGCCCTCTACCATCCTCTCCTCAGTATCTGCCACCTGGACTAGGAGTGGCATGCCATCTATCGTTATCCTGCCCTTTGGAAAATTGTTTTCAAGTGTGGCGGAATCTTGGGCAAGTGTGTTATTGCCTCCTGCCGCGACCTGTATTTTTCCACTTGAGATAAGATATGCCACCGATGAGACAAATTCTTGATCCGTGATATTGCCTTCCTCCCACCACAATCCTGCGGTTTTTATCCATGCGGGAATCGGTTTTTGCAGGACCATTCCGGAAAATTTGTCTGGCAGTGGCATTATCTCGTTTGCTACAAGATATCTCATGCCCAAGATGAACTGGGAATCAGTCATCTTGCCATGCACCCAAAGGCCAGTGTTGTTCTTTACCCATGTCGGAACTGGGATAAAAATCGGTGCGTTTTGATAGGTTGAGGCGGAATTGTTTTCAGGCTGTGCAAAAACATGCGAATTTTTGCCTGGTGCAAAACCGCATCCAATTGCAATTGTGGAAAAAAGCATTAGGGTCAATGTTAAGAACAAAAGTTTCAAATCAAGGAAAACCTCCTATCGGGTTATTTAAAAGGGCAGCTGACAAGGAGGAGCGATTCAAGACTTGGCGTCAAGGAGGCTTCGCTTTATCTGGGCCGACCTCTTTTTTATGATCTGGGTGAACTCTTGAATGTCTTCTACCGACGGCTTTTGTTGTTGGTTTGAATATGACTGGATGAAAGTGGAATAGATGGACCCTACTATGATCCCAAAGGCAGCGTCGGACTGGTCAGACACTATCTCTGAATATGATTTTGCCATCTGTACATAAGATGCTGCCTCGCCGATGTAATAGTCGACAAGGCTGTCGATAAAGCTTCGTATGGTTGGAGAAATCACGAACTAAAGTTGCCCCTTATTCTTTATAATGTTTAGTACCGTTGTATCTTAGTCTGGTGCGGCGGATGGAGGCTTGTGAAACTCTGATTTTACAGAAGTTGCAAACATAATTTGACCTTGGTTCTTTTGTAGAAATAGGTTCAGTAATTTCACATGCCTATTGAGGTCAACAGGATAAACCGGGAATGCCCCCAATGCAAAAATCCTACCACATTTAACACGGGAAAAGGGTATTTTTGCGGAAAGTGCCTAAACACAATAACCTAATCAACCGGTTGTTTTATTCTAAGTACCATGTGGAAGGTAGAGCGGGAAAATCACTACTACAAGATTTATGACAAACGTAAGCATATAGCTGGGTATTTCGCACCTGAATACGGAGAGATTTATCCAGAGGAGAAAGCTGACGAAATAATTGAGCAGATGCACAAAAGACAAGAGAAGGTAAAGAGCGGGTACCTGATGATACCGATGTTAAAGTTTGGAATCTTCAACGAAGGCACGGAGATGGACATCGCTTATCTTGCAAGTCGTCTTGATGACGTGAAAACGCGTTTGGAGTATTGGGCAGAATTCATGTCAAAAAAAGGGATAAAACAGTACAAGATTACCGTATCGCACACTGATCATGACATGCTGAGCATAACAATTCTGTTGGTGTTTGCAGCTCCTCTGGCTTTGGAACAAAAGGCGGTTCAGGAAGAGATGGCCAACATACTCACCCCTCTGGCCGAAACGGGACTATTGTGAGCTTCCTGTCTTGGCATTGTTGTATGACTGCAGTGCGTTCATTTCATACTGGAAGGATTCTTGGAGGAGTTGGTCGGATTTTGCCCTTGTGGAATTATCCCCAGTGAGTATCCATTCCTTTAAGAGGCCGTCGCTTTCAAGTTGTGACTGTGTTGATAGCTTGAAAAGCTGGAGCGAGGCGATGAAAGGCTCTGGAGGATCTAACGAATCATACTTGGCTAGGATGGTTTTCATCTTTGCGATATGCGCATCGGTTATGTTTAACATCTGGTCCTTTGGTATCTGACCCTTCTCATACGACGTTAGATTGGAATCAAAGACGGCGGTCTCGTTTTTCAGATCTGACTGGATGATTGAAAGGCCGTCGCCAAACCTCTGTCCTCTCAAACCGGCTTGGTCTAGGTAATAATTTACTGCAATGACAACCACTATTATTGCTACTCCTGCAATGATCGCAATACGCATCCTCCGCTTGGGGTCTGGGGGCCGCGTTTTGATTTTCTTCACAAGCCGACTAGGCTAGTAACTGAAATAAACTGTTTGCTGGGTTTGTGCTGTCTATGGAAGGATCCTAATCAATGTAGTTGCCTTGGGGATCCGTCTTCAATTCTATTATGGTCACACTTCCACTTATGTAAGAGTCATTTCGAACGGTCCTTACCCGCCCTACATCGAGGTGGTACGGCCATACGTTGACTACGACAGTTCCTATTTTCACGTTGGACGGTGCGTCTGTGATTACAATGTCCTCCTTCTTTATCCCGTAGTCTGTCAGCTTCTTGATACAATGATCAAGCAACTGCTGCGGTAGTCCGTGGTTTATTGCCCAGACTGTTCCTTCATACTCGATTTTTTCCAACTGATTATCACCAAGTCAGCGTTTTTTTAAAGCTATCTAATCAATCTGAGCCGGTGACCTTTAGGGTCATGGTGCTCTCGACCCTCGATATGTTTCTAATCTTGTGGGAAACTGTCCGATCAAACTCTTCTGAGGTAGGGACCTGTATTTCAGCTACTACGTCATAGGCTCCAAATGTGATGTGCGCACCTTTGACTTGAGGCAAGAGCTTCAGCTCTTCTACTACGTACTCCTCTGCACCGATGTCGCAATTAATTAGAACAAACCCCTTTTCCATACCTTTCCTCATCAAATCAACTTACTTAACTTTGCGATTCTATTGAAAGTAGTTTGGAGTGCTGCTTTACCAGGGCTTTTCAGGGATGAAATTTCGTTTGTTGTTGGAAAAGTCTCCGCCTGTAAATTGAGCGACAAACTTAACCTAGTAAATGCTGGGTAATGGAATGGTAATATTGGCCCAGGTTCAATCCATGTGGGATCAAGTCATGGCCAGATATCTGTAGATTCTGGGCTAGGTCCTGATAGCTCATATTGACAGACTCGTACACGATGGCTTTTGGGGATGTAAATCCTGATTGGCCTGCCCCTTGGGAAGCCTTTGAAGCCAAGGTATTTTCTATCTGGGACACATCTGTTAGGTGGCCAATGACTTTTGATTCAACCGAGTGTTCGATAACAAGCCCTGCGACTGAAAGCACGATAGTTATCAGGAAGCTTACCTTCAACCTTGCCATAAATAGGCTGGATAATGGCTAGCCTTATCAAACCGTGTCTTTCTTTTCTTGTGACAAGATACGCTTCAAATTTTCTTTGATCTGTCAGGGTTGTGAGGGCGGTTCATCCTTTGTCATAAAATTCTGCTATACAGTTTTTAAGCCAATGAGGGGATTTGTTGAAAATGACCAAATCCCAACAATTTTAATACTTACTACATCTCTTTTTTCCGGACGACCGAGCCCCAGTCCGGGCCGTCAAGCTGCACCTCCACGTCCTAGAGTTTTGTCAATGCTCAAAGGTCAATATCATCAAGTACTTTGGCATTATCAGTGAATTCACGGGTGTCTCTTAAATCTGTGTTGACCTGACCTTCTACTTTCTTCTTGATTTTTTTCTTTTGTTTATCCACATCTGTTATTCCTACTGCATCGTCTATGCTGTCTTGATCCATTTGATGCATATCCTAAATTCATTTTGTGTTTTATAAAGAACGTGATCAGCCGAACCGCAGCATGAGGCCCATCAGCCGTGTACGCAGCAGATCTTTATTCTGATTGTCTTTAAATCTAGTACTGTTTTACTTCGTATTGCACTTTTGGATATCTCAAGCCCCAAGTTACGAGAATGCCGAGGGCAGGAAAACCATACAATACGAAGTTTTGCTGCCATTCTGACAACTGCGCACAGGTTTGAAAAATCCTGCAAGTAGTATCATGTTCCATGGCCATGACTGAAACAAGATCAACAAAAATCATGACTAAAGTTGCAAAGGCTACTATTCCATAACTGATTAGATTGTTTCTCTCTCTATTCGGTCTTCCTTGAAGGAGGCTGTTGTAGATTAGCATCGTCAAACAAACTCCGATGTAAACCCCGAATATCGAATACACGATCGTGGGAAGGTCTAGTAAAATCTCTGGTGGAGGTCCCGGGTTTGACAGATTAAGCGACTGTATGGATTTTAGATATTGGTTGATGCCAAATGTGAAAATCGAGAAAGAAATGATAAAGATAGAGTTGTATTTTGGATTTTCAAAAATCATCTGTTCACATTATTATCAGAGATCAGCCTAATAAGATAATCGTGAATAAAGGATGTTTTCTCCGATGTATCTTCCCTCAATTATCTGCTAAAACTTGTTTTTTGTTGGCAACCTAGCTTGTGAGTAAAAAATTGGCCAAGGCGTTGATTCGCCCTTGGTTCACCAAAATTTCGTGTCTAGGCAAAGGTTTAGCCGTCCGGCCTGCAGTCCCTTGCAAATGCCTCGTTGCATTTGTAAGCTTGGCAATACGGCCCAACCAATATATCTAATCATATCTTATTATATAAGTGTATTCAGAGATATTATAAGATACAATCCCATGGAAAACAGCGTGAAGATCCTTCAAACAATGGATGAGAAAATCTATGCCAGGTTAGAAAAGATAGCTAAGGACCGTGGCATTACAGTGCAGGAACTAATCAGGGCCGTGATCATCCCGTCTTGGCTTGAAGACCAAAAAGGCTAGATGCGTGCCCAATTTAGAGGCCTTCCTCCTTCAAAACGTGATTATTGTAAGGATGTTTTCCATAATGGATGGCACATACCAGGTGCAC
>DATFCV010000009.1:0-2074 GCA_035252645.1 Nitrosotalea sp.
CCAGCACCAACCAGCCCCTTACGCGTGACTGTACGATAATAACAAACGGCAGCAACTATCTCAAGGTGTACCTTGACGGCAACATGGTCTACAACAGCACCTCACTTAACCTGCAGATGCCGGGGCCGTTTGACGCGTACCTCGAGCCCCAGTCGTCGTATTCTGGCAAGCTTCTAAACGGAATCTATACTGACTATTATTCTGCAACGGACGAGAACATGCAAGTAACTGGCCTGCCTTCTTCTGCGGTGAGGGTTGACCTGGTGGACCCATCAGGCAATATCATTGCAAGCTCGCCAGTCTCGTCTGGCTCATCTGAGATAGACGTGGGCTCGTACGACATGCCAATTGGCGCAAGCATCGTGGCATATGACTCTGCAAACAACGTGGTTGCATCGACCTCAGGACCTGTATCAATCTATGGAGGAGACGTGTATGCGGCAGGATGATACCTGTAGTCGTTTCATAGTAGATTTTACGCAAATTCAGATAACTTATGCGGGGGAATACCTGGCATGAGGAGGCTGTTAGCTGTCGTATTAGGCCTGGCAATACTTGGGGCAGTCGCACTGCCTCTTGCAGTACACGTTTCTTTGGCTACTCCGTGGCAGCACAAGGGGCCGGTTCCATTCCCGCCCAGCCTGATTCCTCCGATTGACCCAAACAACCACCACCACTTGGTAAAGAAGCACATTGTACCAATAGGCCATGTGAACCTGCATCCGTAAAAGTCGATGCCGGTTCTGTCAACTTGGTGGCTCATCCAACAAATAGACTCGGTGCAATCTGCTCTATCTCTTTGAACTGCTTATCGATATCCTCCGGATTACAGGAAAAAGCAACACGGGCTCGTTAATTGTGGAAATATCCTCAAACCAGAGCATCTCACCAGTGCACATTGGTGCATAAAGGATGGGTGGAATAAAAGGGCGACCGCATTTGGAACTCTTGTAAAAATTAATCCCACGGCACATTCATTAGCGGTTTTGCGCCGCAGGATTGTGTAACATGTATTTGTCAAGCTTGAGAAGGGAGATACTGACAAGGGTGTGTACAATCACTGCAGTGTTCTCCGCGCTCTCCTACGTGATAATCGAGAGAAAGTCCCAAGAAGTGACCCAGATTGGGATTGCAATCCCACTTCTCTTTGTGCTCTGCGGGGCCGTACTTGTGGTAAACCTGCTTTATGCCCTGAGAAGGCACCGCACACCAGATACCAAGTAGGAGCCAGGGGTAGGACTCGGCCTTTACAACTCTACAGATCATTATTCTATGTGGTTCACGCCCGATCTTGCCCGCCAGGTGCTTGCAGTTGTGACCCTTTCTGTGAGGTCGTATCTTGATATCAGGTACAGGAAGGTAGGCATCGCAGTCTGGCTGTTCTCAGGGGCGATATGCGTTACACTTGGAGTCCTCTTTCCTGCCACGGAGATCCTCGTCTCGACAGCACTTGGGTGTCTGTTTGGGTGCGCCTATCTTGCAACCGACACGTTCAGGCAGGGGGATTTTTTCTGCACAGTCGTGCTCTGCGCAACACTTCCAGACCTTGGGATGATTTCGTCAGTTGCAGGAGTCTTGGCAGTAGCCTTTTGCGCCGTGTGCGCAAACGTTGTCTGCAACCTGGCTTGGGCGATGCCGCAGGGCAAGGATATAGCGGCTATGTCTATTGGAAGGTGACAATGATTCAATTCATGCTTGTCCTGCTTGTGCTTTTCAGTACCTTATCTTGAGTTCCTTTGCTATCTCGTGGAACCTCTCAAACTCTTGGTAGAACCTGATCCCCTTTTCGGTTATGGCAAATATGTTGTTCCTCCTTGTGCGAAATGTCGTCAAGAGCCCTGCCTGCGCAAGCCTGCGGCAGTTGTCAAGGGCAGCATAATGCGACAGGTTTGCCTTGCGCGAGACCTCGGAGATGAGGGTCCCGCTTGCGCCCGAATCCATGCAGGCCTGCAGTATGTCCCGGATTATTCCAAGCGTGGACCTGTATTGGGGTTTTGTCACCGGGTCGGTTTCAGACATTTTTCCAACTCGTTTTTAGCTTGAAATCTCATCGTTATAATATGTGGTGAAAGAA
>DATFCV010000010.1:0-6011 GCA_035252645.1 Nitrosotalea sp.
CTCGATGTAGGGAGGCACGACTTCAAGAAAACAATAGCTAGAGAAATGGTAGTTCCCCTTTTGCTTTGCCTTGTCGCATATGTATTGCAGCTCGTGCTTTACGTCGTCCTCGTGGCTTCCCCTGTCAATTAGCAGCAGTCCCCTTTTCATTTTGTAATCCTCGCGATTGCAATGGTAAGGTTGGGGGGGAATTTCTGCTTTTCAACCACCAGCTTGCCCCCAGAACTCTTGATTGCAGAAGCTTCTGAGACGCTCGGGGTCCCCTCGAAGGTCTGGACCACGTCTGACGGGTTTGGTATCGTAATTCCTGCAAGGTCCTGCTTTTCATAATAATCCACCGGAACCTTCATCTCCTCTGCCAGTTGCCTCAGGCCTTCCACCTGGGCCTCCTTTTTTATCGATGCAAACCTGGCAACCGACTTGGGACTGAGGCCAAACTTGGCAAGGCAGAACTCTAGACCCTCCTTTATGGTCTCCTTTGTGGTGTCCCAGTGAAGGCCTACTCCCACCACGAGAGTCTTTGGCCTGTAAACCACCGCGCGCCCAAGGACCATGCCGTCATGAATCTTTTTGTCCGAAATTATCAGGAACCCCTTGCAGTCGGACCCGGACATCTCCTCCAAGCTAGAGTACACGTGCACGTTTTTTGGAAGTTCCTTCTTTGGCAGCCACCAGTCCCGCTCGCCCGCGTCCTGGAACAGCCCTATCTTCTCCTCGTTAACCATAAATGCTGAAATTTTTGTTACTGTGGAATCGTCGTCAATCTGCCACCCAAACTCCCTTCCCACCAGGTCTACGGCGATGGTCTTGTTTACATCCGCGGCAGTTGTTATGACAGGGGTCGCCCCAATGACTCCTGCAATCTCCTCTGAGAGCTGGTTTGCGCCGCCCAGGTGGCCTGAAAGGGTGCTGATTACAAACTTGGCAGTGTCGTCAATTACGACCACTGCGGGGTCGGTCTTCTTGTCCTTTAGGTGCGGTGCAACAAGGCGTATCACGGCACCAAGAGAAAAGATGCAGACAAGGGCCTCGTGGCTCTTGAAGAGATCGCCCACCTTGGATGTCGTGGATTCCTCAAACCAGTTTATCGAGGGGTCGCCTGTCGAGAGCTTGGACGGGGCGAAAATCTGGCACGCCGGAAATTTGGGTTTTATCTTTTTTGCTATCTCTATGCCGTTTTTGGTAATCGCAATGATGGCTAGTTTATCCAACAAAGGGTCATCTTTTGGATTGGAACATATCTGTTACTGTTTTGGGTGTCGCCCTATTGTGTTGCCGTCAAAATCAAACATGGTAACATCGATCTCAAACTTTTCCTCTGAATGTTTTCTCAGTTGATCGTATACCTCGGCGCAGACAAGGTCGAAAAATTCCCTCTGGAAGGGCTTGCCCAAAACCATCTCATAGACATGCCTTGCGGTGTTTGCCTTTCTTATGTCGGCTATGAGTTCCTCAGGCGCGCTACATTTTTTCGCAAGCCCTGCGAGAAATTCCATGTCTACCTTTGAGCCCTTGACATGGGTCTGCTTGACTCCCATGCCCATCTTTGTGAGTTTGCCAATGAATCCTGCGACAAAGGCCTTTTTGATACCTTTTTTTGCGCACTGCTGGACGGTATAGCCGGAAAAGTCGCCCATCTGGACAAAGCAGTGGTCTGGCAGGTCGATTATCTTTCTTGCAAAATCCTCGCTCCTTCCGCCGGTGGTGAGAACGACCGTATCGTTTCCCATGGCCCGGGTCACGTCAATGCTCTGGCGTATTGATGCTGCAAACGATGCGGTCGAATACGGGACCACGATGCCGCTTGTGCCAAGTATCGAGATTCCTCCCAGGATTCCAAGCCTGGGATTGTCTGTCTTTGGCGCAATCTCTTTTCCCTTTGGTACCGAGACTATGACCTTGATGCCATTTTTCTTGAGCAGGTCCTGGGCCACTTGCAAAATATTTTCGTTGATCATTTTTTTTGGAGTGGGGTTGATTGCAGCCGCGCCAACCTCAAGGCCAAGGCCCGGCTTTGTCACCCTTCCTACACCCTCACCCCCGTCAATCTCAATCGTGCCGATGTTGCCAGTCAAAGAAACAGTAGTCTGAATCTCGGCACCATGCGTGACATCCGGGTCGTCACCCCCGTCCTTGATAACCGTGCATGTTGCCGAGTCGTTTGAAAACTCGCACCTCACTATGCTTATCTTGATGGTAGACTTTTTTGGAAGCATCACGTCCACCGAGTCTATCTTCTTCTGGCCCAAGATGGCAAGCACTCCCGCCTTTGCACCAGCAGTTGCCGAAGTGCCTGTGGTGTAGCCTGTCCTCATCTTTCCCTTGGGCCTGTCAGACTCCATGCAAGAAATTATTTTTGCTGGCTATTAATGCTCTATGATCACTTGAAGATACCCGTAAGGATTATCCAGAGCGCAATTGCCCCAAGGCCTCCGTAAAGTATCGCATGCGTGCTCTTAAACGAGGCCTCCTTTTCCCTAAAGTGGCTGTACTCCTCCTGAGCGCTTGCCCCGAAAGGATTCTTGAATCCCGCAAAGTTGGGTCCAAAGTTAAAGTTGTCATTCATTGTACTTCCGTCGTACTTTTTCCAAAACTCGGTGTACTTGGCCGAAACATCCGTCTCGGATGCCTTGACCTTTGCCTTCTCCTCCCGGCGCAAAACCTGGTAGGCTTCTGTAATCTGCTTGAACCTCTCGCCGTCCCTGTGGGTGGTGTTCCTGTCCGGGTGGTACCTCAGCGAGAGCTGCCTGTATGCTTGCTTTATCTCCTTCTGGGACGCACCCTTTTGCACACCGAGGATCCAATAGCATTCAGACGGGTTCAACTAGCTAGACAATAGTGTGAACATCAAAATTAATTTGTCGGCTTATCGTGGCCTTCTTGTGCACAAGGTAGCCATCTCAGGAGCAAGCGGGTTTGTCGGGAAAAATGTTGGCAGGTTCCTTGCCCAAAAAGGATTTGATGTCGTTGCACTCGTAAGGAAGAAGCAACTAGGTTCTGGAAAATTTGTCATGACAAAGGATCTGTCAGAAAAAAGACTGCCGGGGCAGCTAAGGGGCTGCTCTGCATTACTTCATCTTATAGGATTGGGAAGGCAGACAACAGGCTCGGATTACGAAACCGTAAATGTAGACCTGACAAGAAACGCAGTCAGGCTTTGCAAAAGGGCTGGCATAAGGAAGATAATCTACCTGAGTGGGCTTGGGGCCGACAGCAAGTCAACCCTCGGATATTTCATTTCAAAGTTCAAGGCAGAGCGGGAAATAATCGCATCCGGGCTTGACTATACGATATTTCGCCCGTCATACATCATGGGAAGAGGCGATGCACTCTCGACGCTGCTCCTTGGCCAGTCTGTAAGGGGCTCTGCAATAATCCCGGGTTCGGGAAGATACAGGCTGCAGCCTATATTTGTAAACGATGTTGCACAGATACTGGCAAAGGCAATAGGTGAAAGGCAGTTCTCAAGGAAGGTAATAGATCTCGTGGGGCCAAAGACCGTTTCATACAGCCGCCTTGTTGCAGACCTTGTAGGAAAAACGCGTGTGAGACATATTGACTTTGAAAGGGCACACCATGACGCGCTGGTTTCTCAGAAATCCCCCTTTGGTGTTGACGACCTGAGCATACTGGTGGGCGACTACCTTGGAGACCACAAAAGGCTTGCCAAAATATCGCGGATAAAATTCACAGAATACGGGGATATGTTACAGGCCTGCCGCCTTGCGTAGGACGTCTGCCTTGTCTGTCTTTTCCCACGTAAAGTTGGGCTCGTTCCTTCCAAAGTGGCCATAAGCCGCGGTCTGCTTGTAGATTGGGCGCTTGAGCTGGAGCTGCAATATGATTGCAGCAGGCCTCATGTCAAAGTTTTTTCTGACCAAGCTCTCAATCTGCTCTTCTGGGATCTTTGAAGTGCCAAACGTACTTACCATCAGCGAGACCGGCTCTGCAACGCCAATAGCATATGCAACCTGGACCTCGCACCTCTCGGCAAGACCAGCCGCCACGATGTTCTTTGCAATATACCTGCACATGTAGCACGCCGACCTGTCCACCTTGGACGGGTCTTTTCCTGAAAACGCGCCGCCACCGTGCCTTCCCATGCCTCCATAAGTGTCAACAATAATCTTGCGTCCCGTAAGGCCTGCGTCTCCAGGCGGGCCGCCTATCACGAATCGTCCTGTCGGGTTGATGTGGACCTTTATCTTGTCATTCCAGAGGTTGCCAAGAACCGGCTTGATCACCTTTTCTAAAAGCTCCTTCTGAATCTGCTCGTTGCTAATCTCTGGCGAGTGCTGGGTTGACAATACGATGGTCTCTACCCTCTTTGGCTTGCCGTCCTCGTACTCTACTGTCACCTGGGACTTGCCGTCGGGCCTTGCCCAAGGTATCTCCTTTTTCTTTCTTGCCTCCGCCAGTCTGTGTGTAAGCTTGTGTGCAAGAAGTATCGGCATCGGCATAAACTCTGCAGTCTCGTTTGTGGCATAGCCAAACATCAGGCCCTGGTCTCCTGCACCCTGCTCCTTGTTTTCATTTGCGGAGACTCCAATGGAGATGTCCGGGCTCTGGGCGTGGAGGGATACCAGCACGCTGCACGAGTCTGAATCAAAGCCATACTGAGGATCGTTGTAGCCTATTTCCTTGATTGTTCTTCTGACCACGTCCTGGATGTCAAACCTTGCCTTTGAGGTGACCTCGCCTGCAACCACTACGATTCCAGTTGTTGTCATGGTCTCGACTGCAACCCTTGAATCTGGATCCTGCCTTAGGAACTCGTCGAGGATTGCATCAGATATTTGATCACAGACCTTGTCTGGATGGCCCTCGGTAACGGACTCGGACGTAAAGAGATAATTTCTACCCATGTCGTTCAGTGTCTGAGTCATTACAGCTCATTTTCGAGTTTGATAAAAAGTACGTTATTTCCTCTTACTATAACTCTGCCATAATTTGCAACGGTCTTGCCATTGCTGATTTCCTCGGCATCTGTCATAATCAGGTTCATGTAAGAATCAACGTTGTTCATCTTTCCCTTGTATTCTATGTCGCTTTTTAGTCTGACTACGACCTTTTTGTTTACGCCTTTTTGAAGTGTTGTCAGAGGTCGCTTAGGAGTCGCTGCTTGTGACAATCATTAATTCACTTGTCACCAGTGCTTGAAAACATCAATAAAAGCCTTTTTGATCGCCGGTTTAACCATTTATTTTCAAGGTATTGTCAAGAAATATGATTTGATATCAACTGGTCTTGCCAAACTTGACAAACTTCTCGGCGGCGGAATTTCAGGCGGCGCCATTTACGACATCTTTGGTCCAAGCGGTACTGGCAAGACCCAGCTTGCGATGCAGATATGTGCAAATGCTATTCGTGAAAAAATAATTTACCAGGACACCACCGGCACGTTCCGGCCCGAGAGGATACTTCAGATGATCCGTACAAGGGGCCTAGGCCCGGAACTGCTTGACAATATCACGGTTGCAAGGATTACTAATGCTGCAGAGCAGGTGGCAAGCCTGGGAAAGATACCTGAGGTGAGGCCTGCCCTTGTGGTAATAGACAACATCTCCGATCTCTTCTCGTTTGAGTACGCAAAAGAGTCAAACTCGCTTGAAAAGCACATCATGTTCATGCACTACATGCGCGCACTCAGCCTTGCATGCATCCAAAATAGCGTTCCCGCGGTCGTGACAAATTCTGTCAGGGGGACAGGCGAGGAGGAAAGGGAGAACCTCGACAAGTCAATTTCCATCTTCACCCACAAGAAGATAAGGCTGTCAAAGACCGGCACCAAGTTTGGAGCAGAGGTCCTGCCCTCCTTTGGACCCAAAAAGGAGATGTCGTTTGAGATAACGCCTGAGGGGCTTGCTGAACCAAGTTAATGTATTTATGATGGTCGCTGTAAGGCTAACACATGGCAGGAATTTTTGATCAGATACCGATTATCACTATCATCCTATTTGGAGCCGGCATAGTTGGTGCAATGGTATACGAGCGATCTAGAACAAGAGAGA
>DATFCV010000011.1:0-104209 GCA_035252645.1 Nitrosotalea sp.
CAAAAGGATTTTATGGATAAGGACACGGATGCAATTTCGGGCTCCAGTGGTGTAGACCGGTCAAGCATATCGGCCTTTCAAGCCGGGGATCCCGGGTTCAAATTCTTTAATGATGAAAATCCCGGCTGGAGCACCTACAAAAGCATTAAATTCATAGAACTGCCTACGCAGGCTAGTGTAAGTTTTTGGATAGAAAAAACGTAGAGATAAACCCACTAATCAAGGATTACAAAAACTACATCGACCTAATAGACCAAGCCCTTAAGAAGGAACTAGACCTGTACTCTGCCTCAGAATTTTTCGAGCCACTGCAATACGCGTTGGATGGAGGGAAGAGGATTAGGCCCATCATCCTGGTTCTTGCTGCAGAAAGCGTCGGCAAGTGCGACGAGAATGCCCTGATTGCCTCATGCGCCGTAGAGCTGCTGCACACCGAATCCGTCATCCATGACGACATAATCGACAACGAGATCCTAAGAAGAAGGAAGGACCCCTTCCACATCAAGTATGGTTACAACACTAGCATCATCACTGGGGATTTTGTACTGGGGCTGATTCTGAACATAGCCTCCCGCCTCAACAACCCGAGGATTGCAAGGGAGCTTGCCAACACTGCCATGATGATGAGCGACGGCGAGATGATAGAAACGAGGCTTGAATCAAGCGAGGACATTACATTTGATGATTATCTCAAGGTTATAGAATACAAGACGGCCACCGCCTTTGAGGCTGCGACCAAGATTGGCGCGATACTCGGGGGCGGCAACGAGGAACAGATTCTGGCATTTGCGGAATATGGCAAGAACATGGGAATAGCCTACCAAATCCGCGACGATCTGCAAGACTGGAATAACGAGGACAAGCTGTTCAACATCCTGATAAACAAGAGTTCCGACCCCCGCGATGTCTTTGATCACATGGAGATGCTCCTGAACGGCTATTCAAAGAAGGCAAAGGCCGCATTGAGGAAGATAGGCGAAAGCCCTGCAATAATGAGGCTCGAGAGCCTGATAGACCTTACGATGCTTAATGTACCGTAGCCAGGCTTGAAAGTGCCGGGACTGCAGATTTTGCAAACTGGATGAACGGATCCGGATACACACCTACACCTACCATGAATATTATTGAGAAGATCATCACTGCCACTATTGACCTTGGTTCCTTAACCCTCTTTTCAGATTCACCCTCTTCAAAGTACATCTTTCTGATCAGCCAACCATAGTATGCAAGCGAGAGGGCACTGTTGAGAACTCCCGCCACTGCAAGATATGGAGCCCAGGACACAGTTGTGCCCGCGTTTATCGCAGAACCGAACAGCATCAGCTTGCTCCAGAATCCGTTGAGCGGAGGTACTCCGGCAAGGGCCAAGAGCGAGATAACAAGTCCAAGTGACGTAATGGGCATCCTCTTTCCAAGTCCTCGGAGCTTGTCAACGTGTGATATCGAGAGCGTGGTGATTATGCCAGCAACCGCGATGAACGCTGCCGCCTTCATGACTGCGTGGTTGAGGATATGGAACAGGGCAGCCGCGGCGCCAATTGCCGAAAATGGCGCAATGCTGAGGCCAATGAGGATATACCCGGCATGGCCAATGCTTGAATAGGCAAGCATCCTTGGAAGATTTTTCTGCCTGATGGCTGCCAAGTTGCCAAAGGTCATCGTGATTATTGCTATTATGGCAAGGGCAAGCGACCAGTTGAGGTTAAGAGCTATCGCGCCCATTATTATTACACGGAGGGCCGCTGCAAATCCCGCCTTTTTCGTGCCTGCGGCAAGAAGTGCCGATATTGTTGGCGGTGCTCCCTCGTATGTGTCTGGAAGCCACATGTGGAAGGGTACAAGGCCTATCTTAAAGCCGAACCCTGCAATGAACATGGCTACTGCCAGGATGGCAAGAGGCATCATGTCAGGACTGAGGTGGGAGAATCCGGAAATCACCTGCTCTATGTTTGTCGAGCCTGTAAGGCCATAAGCCAGAGAGATTCCCCAAATTATGATTCCAGAGGAAAGTGCTCCGAACAAAAAGTACTTGATTGCTGCCTCATTGGATGTAGGATCCTTCTTGAGATATCCCGCCAGGACATATGTCGGGATGCTCATAAGTTCCCATGCCACAAACAGCATTACAAGGTCTGTCGAGTAGGCAATAAGCACCATCCCTATTGATGATAGCACTATCAGAGAATAGTAGACTGCAGGATTTGCGCGTCCGCGCATGTAGCTGAACGAACCGACGGTGGTCATTATGCCGACTATCAGCATCGCTATTGCAAAGAAGGAACCGAACATGTCGTTTGCAAGAACGTCCTTGGAGAAGATTGCGGCGGGCTGCACGTGCTTTGAAATGATTTGATATGCAACAAAACCGATTGCCGCGATTAGGGAGCCAAACGCTATACCGCCGTAAAGCTGGTCATTCTTTTCCTTCCTTACCACGCTTATCACAGGGATAATGACGCCTACTGCTCCCAGCATCAGCGTTAGAATTATTGGAGTTGAGGTAAAGTCTAGCATATTTTTTCACCTATATGAACAGCAGTAGCAGCACTATCAGAATGCCTGCTCCGAAAATGTAGAGGTATGATTGAGAGATTCCGGTCTGCGTAGCCTGCATTATCCTGGCTCCGCCCGCCATTGTTTTTTCAGGCACCAAGTTGAATCCCTCAAAGACTTTGTCTTCAAAGTAGCGATATACTCCTCTTGCGAGGTATAGCGGACCCACCACAAAGGTCCAGTTGATTAATGCATCAAGATACCACCTGTTTAGGAAGAACTTGTGCATTGCATAGAAAACGATGTTAGAGTTTACGAATTTTGCAGGATCGGCAAACTTGCCGATGTAGAAGACGTACCCCAGGCCAAACCCAATTGCGAATGCAGAGAGGGAAGCTATCAGTGCAATCGGGTTGACGCCAGCCAGTAAGCCTCCAAATAGCTGCTGGGATTCGGTGGCTACCCCTTCTACCTGCGACTGGATTCCAAATGCAGATGACAAGTAGTTAGTGAAAATGTTGTGTATTTCATGCTCGAATGTAAGTCCCACTATACCAATTCCGATTGTAAGTGCGGCCAAGATTCCGTACGGGACCCACATCACAGGACTTGCCTCGTGTATGTGGTAGCCCTCTTTTTCCAAGTGCTCCACATGTTTGCTCTTGTTTCCAAAGAACACCATTCCTATCATCCTAGTAGTGTAGAAAGTTGTCATCACTGCTGTAATTACTGCCATGATAAATATTGGCAATGCCCAAGTGTTTCCTGATTGGTAGACCGCGCCAAAGATTGCATCCTTGCTCCAGAAACCTGTCGAAATAAACGGCGCACCCATCAGGCCAAGTCCTGCCATCCACATGAAGACGTAGGTCTTTTTCATCACCTTTCTTAATCCTCCCATGTCGGTCATGAACCTAGAACCTACTATGTGTAGTAATGACCCTGCCGCCATGAAAAGCGACGCCTTGAACATCGCGTGCGAGATAAGGTGGAAGAAGCCTGCGGTATAACCGTCAACAAACTGACGTGAAAGTCCTGCAATTCCAAGTGCCATCATCATATATCCAATCTGTGATCCTGTGGAGTATGCAAGTACCTTCTTGATTTCGGTGTGAACCATTCCTTGTGTTGCCAGAAGGAAGGCCGTGATTGCACCTACCCATGCTACCACCTCGAAGAACTGATCCATGTTGAGGCCTGCGGCGGCAAGTGCGAAGAAGAGTGGTCCCAGTCTTGCGACAAGGAACACTCCTGCCTTGACCATTGTTGCGGCGTGTATGAGTGCAGAAACGGATGTAGGACCAGTCATTGCCTCTAGCAACCATTCGTTTAGCGGGAATTGTGCGGATTTTCCTATCGCTCCTCCAAACAGCAGGATGGCTGCTGGAACAAGCAGGTTTTGTGCAGACATGGCCGTTGCCCAGCTCGTGTTTGAAGCAAGTTCCTTAAACCCGAAAGTTCCTGCAAAGGCAAAGATAAGGAACATGCCTGCAAGCATCATAATGTCGCCTACCTTTGTCATGATGAAGGCCTTCATGCCCGCCTGGGTCGGCGAATAGTAGTCCAGCAAACCAAGGACAGTACGCCCCTCCGTTCCGACGTGGTCCTTCTTCTTGTCCCTGTACCAGAACCCCACCAGCGCGTATGAGGCCAAGCCCACGCCTTCCCATCCAAAGAATAGTTGCAAAAAGTTGTCTGACAGTACAATCAGCTGCATGGAGCCGATGAAGAAAGACATCCAGAAGAAGAACCTCATGAGGTCCTTGTCGCCTTTCATGTAGCCAAGGCTGTATACGAAGATAAGGAATGATATCCAAGCAACAACGTTTGCCATCAGGGCAGCCAGCGGGTCAGCCAGTATGCCAGCCTTGAGGCCTATTGATGATATCCATGGAATCTGGTTGTGAATTTCTTGGTTGTGTAGTGCAAGTGGAAGGAGGGTTAAAGCCGATACTGCGCTTGCGAGGGCAAATGCCACCGCGATGTATCCCGAGGAATTCTTTGAAACCCTCGCGGCAGCTGGAATTACCAGTGCCCCGATAAACGGCAGTATCCAGATTGCCCATACATTTGCGGCGCCAGCACTTAAACCAAGAGAACCAAAGTCCATGTTTCTAAGCCCCCACCAATCCCTTCATGAACGGAATTATCTTGTTGAAAAATATATCAGGATATATCCCGACAACTATTGTAAATCCTGCCAATACCATCATGGGTCCTGTCACATACCAGTTTGCTTCCTTGGTATTTTCCAAGTGCTCTGGAAGTTTTCCAAAGAAGACCCTCTTTATCATCCATAACGAATATGCCATCGTAATTACGGTGGCAATCAACCCTAGCGCAAAGGAAACCATTCTTACGGTGGATCCCTCCTGGATTGCAGTTTGCAGGGCACCGTTGAACATGGTCCATTCAGCCATGAATCCGCTGGTTGGCGGAACTCCTGCAATGGTAAGGACTCCTATCATTGCACATGTGGCAGTGATTGGCATCTTTCCTGCAAGTCCGCCCATTTTTGTAATGCTCCTAGTTCCCACTTGCAGAATCAAGGCTCCTACCATGAGGAAGAGGATTACTTTGCCGAGGCTGTGCGAAACAAACAACATCTCGGAGCCGGCAAGGCCAAGGGAGGAGTACGTGCCAATTCCAAAGAGAATGTATCCCATCTGGCTGATGCTTGAATATGCAAAGAATTTCTTAATGTCATCCTGAACAAGTGCCATGATTCCTCCGTATATCATGGTAGCAACTCCCCAGAGGTTTAGAAACAGGGCAAAGTGGGCGTATTCTCCCGGCAGGAGCATTGCCAAAAGTCTGAAAAAGCCGTATGCGCCAACTCCTAGCATTGCACCTGATGAAAGTGCGTTGAGAGGAGTAGGTGCTGCCCGATAAGTATGCGGCAGCCAAATATGCACCACAAAGGCAGCCATCTTCACACCCAGTCCTATGATTATCCCTACAGCCGCAAGCGCAAGGATGCGGTGAGGAATAGCATGCTCGTGAATGTCAGCATAGTTGAAGCTGCCTACGCTTAGCCCTATTGCAAGGAAGCCCAGAAGCAGGATTACTGCGCCTACGTGGGTCCAGAAGAAGAACAGAAGGGCCACTCTTCTCTTTGCCTCGTAGCCCCAGAATGCAATCATGAAAAAGCCTGGAATCAGCATGACCTCGAAGAAGACATAGAACTCGATTAGGTTGGTTGCAAGGACTGAGCCCAGCATGCCCATTGCCATCACGAGAAAGAGAGCATAGTAGATCCCTATCTGGTGGTTGATGTAGGACTTTAACGATGATGACTCTACCATTGCAGTTGGTCCATCTCCCACTACCTGTTTTTGTGCGCTCATTTTTTCTTCATATTGTGCCGTGAACTTGGCAACCATGTATGGCTTTGAAAACAGTACAACAACTGTCGAGATTACGTAAATTATTATTGCAAATGGCGATGCCAGCCCGTCAAGCATCAGACCAAACTCTCCAAATTGCTGTGTCCACGGGTAATGCTCTTCATAGGTTCCGGATATGGAAGCAAGGGTCATTATCGCGGTGCAGTAGGCAAGTATACCAAAACTGAACCAAGTGGCAGCATTTGGCCCTGATTTTTTACCCAGGTAGTAGGCAAGGGGGGACAACAAAAGTGGCAGGAAAATTGCCTGCAATAGTACGTATTGCATCATCCCTTCAGGCTCCTAAAGTCTTCAATGTCAATATTCTTGTACATCCTGTATGCCACGATTACTAGTGCAAGGCCAACTGCAACCTCTGCCGCTGCTATGGCAATTGAGAACAGTGCAAGAGTTTGGCCCTGGCTGTTTGGAATAAACCTTGCAAAGGCTACAAGATTGAGGTTTGCGGAATTGATTATCATTTCTACTCCAAATAGCATCCTTATCGCATTCCTCTTCACGGACATCCCGTAAATCCCAATGGCCAAAAGTGCCACCGAGACTAGAACAAAATCAATCAGCCCGTTGGTCATTTGTTATATCCTCCCTTCTTGCCAAAGTCAAAGCCCCTACTACGGACGATGCCAAAATCAGTGCCATCACTATGAGAGCAGGCGAATAGTACGTCAGAAAGTCTTCGCCGATTTTCTTATAGTCTACTGCTGGTGAGTTTGTTTCCATAGATTTCATACCAGACCCAATGATTATCATACCGATACCAAGCATGAGGGCAAGCATTAGCCCGATTCCTGCGTATCTTCTCCTCTTGTCCTCAATCTTGTTGAATATTAACTCACGTCTTACTAGCATGACAGTAAACAGAATCAATACGGCAATAGAACCAACGTAAACCGACAGCTGGAACATCGCCACAAAGGGCGCATCAAGCAGCAGGAAAAAGCCTGCAACGCCAGATAGTGTTAGCATGAGCGCTATCGAGCCGTAGATGAGGGATCTTATTTCAAGTGCCACTATTGCACTACCTATTGTGAGAACTGAAAGGGCTAGAAATACTGCGTCAACCATGTGTGGCACCCCTGTCGTCGATTTTGATTTCTACATCTTGTGAGATTTTCGGTTTGATGGCAAGTTGTGCAGGGGTGTAGATCAAGGCAGATTTTGTAAAGGAGGATAGCTCATAGTCATTTGTCATGTATAATGCGTAGAACGGGCAGGCGTCCACACAAAGACCACAAAACACGCATTTGCCATAATCTATCTGAGGCATTATTGCTTTCTTGTTCTGTTTCCATGTCTCGTTCACCTTTACCATACCTATGGCTTCTGCTATCCCTTCACATGCTACGGAACAGAGCTGACACCCAGTACAATGTTCATGATACAGTATGTGTCTACCTCTCAGTCCTGCGATACCAACTCCTGTCTCTGGATTAAACTGGAACCCATCCCCAACAAATTTCAATTTCTGTTCAGGATAGCGCAACGTGAATCTCCTGATTGCAAGGTGCTTTATTCCCGAATTCAAAGCTCGGATTATACCGCCAGCAGTGCTCATTGAATTAAACCCCCTGGACCCAAGACACCTGCGTATAGCAATCCTAGAGCTATAAAGATGTTAATGAATGCCAAGCCAATCAGTTTGTACCATCCGGTGTGCAACAGCATGTCTATTCTGATTCTTGGAAATACACCACGCGGCAACAGGATCATAAGTATCACGGCAACTGTCTTTATCACAAACCACAAGGTACCATTGAGCATATCCTGGTCAAATAGCGGTAGGCCTGCTATCTTTGCTGTAACTGGACCTATCGTGATCCCGTGGGTGACAATATCGGCAGGGAATGCCGGCCATATCATAGGACCATTCCAGCCCCCAAGGAAGAGAACGGTAAACAGGCCTGCAAACGCATAGAGTTTCAGATAGGTTCCAAGCTGGATGAGTCCATACATCATGCCTGAGAACTCGGTAAGCCATCCGGCAACGATTTCGCTTTCGGCTTCTGGGAGGTCGAATGGAATCCTCTCAAGCTCGGCCAGTATGCAGATGAAAAATACTATGGCGCTGATTGGCGCAAATACTATCCACCAATAGTGTTGCTGGGATTCGGCAATCTGTGAAAGGTTCAGCGTCCCCGTGAGTATTACGACGCTAAGAAGCGAGAGAATCAGGGGAATTTCAAACGCGACCATTTGGTGGAGGGCTCTGAGACCACCGATGAAAGTCCACTTGTTGTTTGCTGCCCAAGCTGTCAGGACAGAAATTATTGGGAAGAAACCTATCGTGGCAAATACAGCAAGCAGGCCTACTGAGGGGTTTGCTACAACCCAGCCACCCGTTACTGGTATAAGCGAGACAAATGCTCCTGCGGTACCCACGAAAAGGAGCGGACCCACCCAGAAGATTGGCTTGTCTGCCTTGGCTGGGATGATGATTTCCTTCGAAATTAGCTTCAGACCATCTCCCATGAGCTGCAGTATTCCCTCTATCTTTCCGCAGTAGAGAGGCCCTACTCTTAGCTGGATCTTTGCGAGGAACTTTCGTTCGACGTAGATTGTGGCAGCCGATAGCAGTGCGGCAAAGCCAAATCCTGGGAATGCCACTACGTGGAAGAAGGTAGTGTGGAGGAGTGTCTTGATTATCGGCAGGGTACGCGACGGGTCGGCCATCCATGTCATGGCAAGGTATGGCGTCAGCATCTGTCCATTGACTATTGGCATCTTGATGTAGAACAGTACGATGAACACTAGCGGCAGCCCGACAAGCGAGAAAATCAGCAGGACCCAGAATATGATATCAAACAGCGAAGCTATGAACCTGCTCAGCCTAAACTGCGGAGCGATTGTTGACATTTATCGGTCAGCCTCCACTGGCCAGTAGTTAAGGCTCCAGTAAACTGCCGGCATGTTTCCTAGCAGTTCGCCTTTTAGCAAATATGGCATGCATATGAGATTTCTAAACGAGCCAACACTTATCTTGACTCGGTACGGCTCCGGCCTGTTGTTTGATACAATGTAATACCCAAGTGAGCCCCTTCCTGACTCGACTCTTTTGTATACCTCGTCATTTCCTCCCTTGGGGTTTGGCTTTAGTTTTGTGCGAACCGAGCCTGACTTTGGCATCTTCCTAATCGCGTCTCGGATTATCCTGCAGCTCTCAAACATTTCCTGGTAGGGCACAAAGGAGCGGGCATAGGAATCGCCTTCCTTCATTACAACCGTTTCAAAATCAAGATTTTCATATACATCGTATGGCTCCTTCTTTCTGATATCAAAGTCCACTCCAGAAGCCCTAAGTACAGAGCCAGTAGTGCCAAGTCTTATCGCATCTGTCCTTGAGAGTATACCGGTACCCTCTGTCCTGCTTATCAGTAGCGGGTTTTTGTAGAATACTGCCTGGTACTCCTTGATCCGTTTTTCAAAGTAATCCACTTGTCTTAGGCATCTTTCCTCAAAGTTTGCTGGCAGATCGTTTCGAACTCCACCCGGTACCAAGTATGCATGAGTTACACGTGCCCCCGACATGGCCTCTAAAAGATCGATGAAGAGCTCACGGTCTCCGGCAGGCCACATGAACATGGTAGAGTGACCCAAAAAGATTCCATAGATTGCAAGCCAGTAAAGTGTGTAGATGCACCTGTTAAGTTCTGCAGCGATTACGCGGATGTATTTTGCCCTCTCTGGCACCTCTATCCCCAATAGCTCCTCGACTGCAAGGCAGTATGGATAGAGGATGTTTGACGAGTCGTGTATTACTGGCCTTTCCAAGTGTGGAATGTTTTGGATGTAGTTCCGGTACTCTGCCATTTTTTCCTCGCCGCGGTGAACGTAGCCTGGATCTGGATCGCATGAAACGATGTAATCGCCGTCTACCTTTATGATTAGCCTCATGTGGCCTGAACCCGGATGTTGCGGCCCTACGTTTAGTGTCATTATCCTGTCATCTATTTTCTCAAGCTGGATTCCCGGAGGTAGTTGTGTTGTCATCTTATCTCCCCTTTATCTTGAAATCCTTTCTGAAAGGCGGAATGTCTGCCCAATCCTCTGGAAGGAGCAATCGTCTGTTATCAGGGTGACCCTCAAAGTATACGCCAAACATTTCAAAGCATTCCCTTTCATGAAACTCTACGCTATAGAATACCTCTCTTAGGGATGTCATCCTCGAGCTGTCCTTGCCTGGATTTGGAATTTCTTCCCTTGGAACTCTGGTCGCAAGGGTCAGCACTTGCTGGGCAAGCTTTTCGTCAGTGTAAGAGCCTAGATGGTAAACAACCTCGATCTCCTTAGAATCAGGATAGTCTACCCCCGAGACCGACTCTGCGTGGTCATAACCAAGCTCGTCACGGATAAAGTGTGCAACATCAAGTATGTCTTCCTTCTTAGTGGAAACCCGAATCCTACCTGCGCGTACGAATTCCACGTTTACCTTTGAGCCAAATTTTGTAGCAATCTTGTCTGACATTGATTTTTCAAATTGTGGCACAGGTCTTGGGTTCACTGGAACGTCTGGAGAAAAATCTATGCCCTTTTCTTCGTAAAATTTTTTCGCCTCTTCCTTTGACAAAGATTTGGAATTGTCAGACGACCCTACTGAAGTCTCGCTGGGTTGCCCATCCTTGTCATTTTCTGAGCCCATTATTATGCGCCTTTCATCCGTTTAATTTTTTCTTGAAGTAACATGCAACCTTGAATCAGGGTTTCAGGCCTTGGTGGGCACCCAGGGACATAAACGTCAACTGGAAGCACACCGTCGATGCCTGGAAGTACGTTGTATGAATCAAAGTATAATCCACCAGTGATCGCACATGCGCCCATTGCTACTACATATTTTGGATCTGGCATCTGATCATATACCATCCTTAGTCTTGGGGCCATCTTTCTGGTGATGGTGCCCATCACTACAATCAGGTCGCATTGCCTCAGGGATCCGAATGCCTCGATAATTCCAAACCTTTCCACATCATATCGTGGGCTTGATGCGGCTCCAAACTCTACACTGCAGCATGCAGTTTCAAGATGAACTGGCCATAATGACCAAAGCCTTCCCCAGTTAATTGCATAGTCTAGAGGCTTGCCTACTGCCCTAATCAATACCTCGCCAAGCTTGCCTACCAGAACATTGGTAGCGTGCGGTGCTGTATCTTGGTTAAAGAATTCTTTTAGCAATCCTCGTCCCTACCTCCGAGTTTTCCAATATTTGATTTAAAAGTTACCAAATGTTTTTCCTCCCTGCTTGATACAAGGCAAATGCGAAGGCGGCAAACATCACGCCAAGAAAACCAATTATCGGCAAAGTCGCCGTTTTTGGCAAACCAAGCAAGCTGCTTCCCCAGGCATACAGGAAAATGGACATTACGTCAAAGACCACGAACATTAGGACGTACGAATAGTATTGCATCATGAAGTGAGTACGGCCTTCTTCCTTTGGCACTTGGCCTGATTCCATAGGAAGGAACTTTACTGGGCTAGGGGTTTTCCTAGGCGCTATCATTCGTGAGAGAATAAGAGCCGGTCCCGTCGCTACCACTGCAAAGCCGAACATTAGTAAAACTGGACTAAAACTACTTGCAGCTTCTCCTACCAAAGTAGCTAACAAGCCAATCGGAGAGTATAAAAATCTATGTGCATTCTGCGATCAATAATTTTAATTAAAAGGAATTTTCCGTTGATTTTCTTCAAGCCCATAAAATACTCGTTTATTGTTCTTACCTAATTTTCTAATAAAATCAAGAACCGGAAGTCATTTTTGAAAAATGATTGATATATGACCCTAATTTACCAATCTCATGGTAAACGTTGGAGACAAGGCACCACCTTTTACCTTGGTAGACACGGATCTAAAGATGCGAAGCCTGGACGAGTTCAAGGGAAAGAAAGTAGTTCTTTCATTTTTCGTGGCAGCAAGTTCTCCCGTCTGCACAAAAGAGATGTGCACCTTCAGAGACAGCTGGGATGAGATTTCAAAGCTTGGGGCCCAAGTAATTGGGATAAGCAATGACGGGCCATTTGCCAACAAGGCATTTGCCGAGACGCACCACCTCAACTTCCCGATACTTGGAGACTACAAGAGCCAGACGATCCGCGATTATGGGGTCCTCATGCCAGATCTGCTCCATGTCAAGGGCTATGATGCGGCCAAGCGTTCCGTTTTCATCGTGGACGAGAACGGGACGGTCAAATACAAATGGGTCTCAGACAATCCACTTATCGAGCCAAACTACCAAGAGATTACAAACTTCCTCAAGAAGGGAAACTGATCCTTTCCTGAACTTTTTCTGTTTTTTAATAGGTTCTATTCTATCTCTGCCAGAACGTCGTTCTTTGCAACAGAAGCGCCCTGCTTTATTTTAAGTGACTTTACTTTGCCATCCTTGTGAGACTTGATTGAGACCTGCATCTTCATAGACTCTAGGACACAGACCACGTCACCCTTCTTGACCGCATCCCCTTGTGACACGTTTATTGAGACGACTCTTCCTGGAATCTGACTCTTGAGGCTTATCTGCGAGTCCCCGGCAGACTCCATCCCAGAATTCTTGAAAACGATCTTGTCCATGTCTGGGCGCTTGTTAAAGGTGAGCTTGACGCCGTCAACTACGACGGATATCTTTGATGTGCTTATCTCGACGTATTTTGCGCTGTGAAAGGATTGGTCCAGCATAAACTCCACCCTGTCATGGCTCATCTCAAGGATCTTCAGATTCCTCTCATGGTTTCGTATTTTTACTACAAACTCATTGTTGCCCAAGGACTTGACCAGCGCTCCGTCCAGAGTTTCATCTGTGTTTTCTAGTTTGAATTTCATGTCTAATTCCTGTCTAACTGTGCCTTCCACCGCAGGCTTTGTTGCTTCTGTTCCCGCACTCTGTTTTTTAGGAATTCAGAGTGAATCAGAGTTGCTGCAAGTGCAACGTCTGACTTTTGGGATGCCTCCTTCTTGATATTATCGCGCAGCCTGTCAAGCACCTTAAACCTATCAAGGAAGTCCGTCGACATGTCGCCAGTGATGAATTCCTTGGTGTCAAGTATGGTCCTGTAAAGCGGGATTGCGGTTTCCACGCCCTCGATGTAAAAGTCTGAAAGTGCAAGCTGCATCCTCTGCCTAGCCTCCTCAAAGTTCTGACCCCAGGCTATCAATTTGGCCATCAATGAATCGTAGTATGGCGAGACGGTACAGCCTGGATAGAGGTATGTGTCCACCCTAACACCTGGGCCTGATGGAATGTTTACGTCGTAGATCCGTCCGGTGGATGGTGCAAAGTCCATAAAGGTGTCCTCTGCGTTGATTCTGCATTCTATCGCGCAGCCATTTACTTTGAGGTCCTTTTGCTTGAAGGGGATTTCTTTGCCGTTTGCAATATCAATCTGTAATTTTACCAAGTCTAGGCCAGAAACAAGTTCCGTAACAGGGTGTTCGACCTGAAGCCTTGCGTTTATCTCTATGAAGTAAAACGTTCCGTCGTCCAGCCTGAGAAACTCGGCTGTCCCAGCATTTAGGTAATCCACTGCAATTGCTGCGTTTACCGCGAGTTGCCCAATCTCGTCACGCGTCTTCTGGTCAACTACGGGGGATGGCGACATCTCGATGAGTTTTTGGTGTCGGCGCTGAATCGAGCACTCCCTTTCAAATATGTGTACTGCGTTCCCATGTTTGTCTCTTGCCAACTGGAATTCTATGTGTCGTATCTTTGGCAGGAACTTCTCGACAAAAAGGGCCGACTTGCCAAATGCTGCCTTGGATTCTCCTGAGGCGAGCTCAAATGCTTGTCTAAGCTCGCTCTCGTTGTGAACAAGTCGTATGCCCCTACCCCCTCCGCCAAACACTGACTTGAGCAAAACAGGATATCCAATTGCATTGGCAATATCAAGAGCTTTTTCTACTTCCTCTACGATTCCAGGGCTTCCCGGAACGGTTGGCACCTTTGCCTTTGTCATCGCTGCTTTGCAGAGCATCTTGTCACCGCAAAGCCTCATCGACTTGCCCGAAGGCCCGATGAAGTTGAGTTTCTTTTTCTCGCAGAGATCAGCAAAGTCTGCGTTTTCCGAAAGGAACCCATAGCCAGGATGTATAGCGTCGGCTCCAGACTTGAGAGCTGCTTCCACTATGTTATCCATGTTCAGATAGCTCTGCGACGGGGCCGCTGCACCTATGTGATATGATTCCGAAGCCATCTTGACGTGCTTTGAGTTTACGTCCTCATCAGAATATACTGCAACCGACTTGAGTCCCAAGGAATTGCATGCCTTGATGACACGGATTGCGATTTCACCCCTATTTGCGATAAGAATTTTTTCAATCATTTCAAATCACAGGTTTATGTTTCCATGCTTGCGTGGAAGTCGTCTTTCTCTCTTATTTGCAAGTGATTCCAGAGCACGGATAATTGCCGGCCTCGTCTCCGCGGGGTCAATTACCGTGTCAACGGTGCCGTATGATGCGGCAACATATGGGTTTGCGAATTTTTCAGTGAAATTATCGACAAGTTGTTTTTTCAATGCCACCGGGTCTTTTGCGGTCTCGATCTCCTTTCTGTTCATAATCCTGACAGCCGCCTCCGAGCCTAGCACGGCAATCTGTGCAGTAGGCCATGCAAAGTTCATGTCTGTTCCAAGGTTCTTGCTACCCATTGCGATGTAAGCTCCTCCATAAGCCTTGCCAACTATGATGGTAATTTTGGGTACAGTGGCCTCGCAGTATGCATACAAAAGCTTGCTGCCGTGCCTGATTATCCCTCCATGCTCCTGCTGGGTTCCCGGCATGTATCCGGGTGTGTCTACAAATGTGACAACCGGTATGTTGTAGCAGTCGCAGAATCGAACAAACCTCGATGCCTTGTTTGACGAGTCTATATCCAGTGCACCTGCCAGCACCATTGGTTGGTTGGCAACTATTCCTACGGTCCTGCCGTGCAGCCTTGCAAATCCCACGATAACATTTTGAGCAAACAGCTCGTGGACTTCGAAGAACTGATGATTGTCAACTATAGAATGGATGATTTCCTTCATGTCGTATGGTTGCAGCGGGTTCTCTGGGATTATGTTTATCAGGTTGTTGTCAAGCCTGTTTGGGTCGTCACCTGTTTCGACCACTGGAGGTTCTTCGGTGTTGTTTTGTGGAATGTATGACAGGAGGGTCTTTACCATATCCATGCATTGATACTCGTTTTTAGCAACAAAGTGTGACACCCCGCTTATTTTGCCGTGCGACATTGCGCCGCCTAGCTCGTCAAAAGAGACCTCCTCACCCAGGACGGTCTTTACTACCTCAGGCCCGGTCACGAACATGGTCGCAAGCTTGTCCACCATTATTACAAAGTCTGTCATGGCAGGGGAATATACTGCACCTCCTGCGGAAGGCCCAATGCTGCATGTGATTTGCGGAACTACTCCAGAGGCAAGCTGGTTATGATAGAAGATGCTTGCAAAACCGTCAAGGCTCAGTATTCCCTCTTGGATTCTTGCGCCTCCTGAATCGATTATCCCTATGATGGGACAGCCTACGCGGGTAGCATGATCCATTACCTTGGTGATCTTTTTGGCACCCATCTCGCTTAGGGTCCCTCCAAGGACCGTAAAATCATACGCAAAGAGAAAGACCCTGCGACCGTGTATGGTTCCATAGCCCGTCACCACACCGTCCCCAAAGGCCTTCTTGTTTTGCATGTCAAACTCGTAATAGTGATGAGTTGCAAGGGAATCTATCTCGGTGAAGCTTCCCTCGTCTAGCAAAAGATCTATCCTCTCTCTGGCCGTTAGCTTGCCCTTCTCGTGTTGGGCAACAATCCTTTCCTCTCCTCCACCCTGCTCGGCCTGTCGTTTCTTGTGTAGAAAATTTTTCAGCTTGTCAGAGTGCATGTTTTGAATTAGAAACTATTCTTAACCTATATTAATTTACTCAGGTTTGACTTCCCGGATACCATCACGGCCGCCCTTTGCATTTCTAAAGACGTTCATTCCTATGTGGTAGTTTTCCCACAAGCCTTCCAAGACCTGCAACTTTTCGGTTGCCTCCTGCAGAGTCTCGTTGGTCGTATGTGGATCGGCCCGCAATTTTTTGACTCTTTCTCGGGTTTCGGCAAGGAGTCCCTCAAGACCAACCTCGTAGTTTGACTCGCCGTGAAAGGCTGGATCAAGCGGAGTAATCTTGGTGGTCTCATCAGTCATGGATTCCCTTCCGTTCAGGGCTAAATTTTAACTTTTTTTGCCGCGTTTTCCTACAGATTCAAGGCAGGAAAGTGCTTTAAAACAGCCTTTTGGTACAAGACAAACGAGTCCTTCAATTCGTAACACCTCTTACAGATACATAGTTGCGATACCCTGGTCCTGTCACAGTCTTCCGTAAATTCACAGGTCTGGCATCCTGCCGGTCCTCCGCACACGACACATTTTAGTTCCAGAACCTCGGCGCAGGCCTGATGTTTGACCCCTATCCCCTTTGCCCACAGCGCTACCTCATTTACCTCGATCTTCTTCTTGCAAACAAGGCAGGTTCCGGGAAATTTCATTGGAATTGCGCGCCAGCTCATTTTATGGATGCCATCTCCTTCTGTATTACCTCGGATTCTGTTGCATTGAACCCCATTTCCAGCGTCTTGTTTCTGATGCAGGCAAGCAGGTATGGAAAATAGAGTGTGGCAAAGGTGCTTCGCGAGACGTGCATCTTACGTGCAAGAATAGCCGTTAGTTCCTTTATTGCCTTTCCGTCCCACCTGAGGCGGCTAATAATGGGCCACGGCAGGTTGTATTGGGAATAGCGCACCTGTGCATCTTTTTTGTAGAGTCTGATAAGTATGGCATCGAGGTAACGCAGTAGCCTCCACTGTTGTTCCCTCATTATTTTACCATAAAGCATGTCGGCCTCTGATATAACCTCCAGCATTTCCTTCATGTCTTCCTTTGAGAGTGGGCTGGTAATTACGCTTGAGTAAAATGCGTTGATCTTCTCCTGAGGATCCATCCTAAGGGAATACAGTATTGCCATTGCTTCCTCCTTTGACTTTGCCTTGAAGAAGGCGTTTACTGCAAACTCTACGTCTGTTATTTCAAATGTTTTCTCAGTCTGTGGCTCAAATCCCGATACGAGTACTTGGGCAGAGTTTAGGAGAGACCTGAGATCTCCTCGTGAGTCAAGAATGAGCTTTATCATCGTCCCGATCTTAATTGATTCGCCTTCCTTTCGCAAAATCGACTCGAGATAGAATCTCATCAGCCGGGGTGGAATAGGCTTCATCCGCACGGTGGTTGCTGCTTTTTTTATGTCCTTCATTTTGTCTGCAGTGTCTGAGTTTGCGGCAAGGACTATTGGCACTGTAGGCTCTTTTAGAATGTCGATAAGGGCGCCAGCCCCCCCAAAATCTGCCCTGCCATGGATTCCATCCACCTCGTCCACAAAAATCATTATTTTTCCAAGAAGGCCCGCGTTTCCAAGTGCTGGATTGAGAACCTCCTGTATACGCTGCTTGTTACGGACATCGCTAGCATTGAGGCTTATTAGGTCATATCCAAATTGTTTTGCACCAAGGAAGGCCATGGTGGTCTTTCCAATACCTGGAGGCCCTACGAGTAGAAGAGGTTTTGTCCCCTTTACCCACTTGCCAATCCACTTGACAAATGACTCCTTGGCGTCCTCATTGCCTATCATCTCGGCTAGACTTTTTGGCCTATATTTTTCAGACCACATCATTTCGCATCACCGCGGGAGCTTTGAGTCAAATTCAGCCCAAAGTTTCTGTTTTTGCAGCTGGTTGAACCAGAACGAGTTGTAGTGCTCTACGGTAAGGAACAGAAATTCTAGAAAGTCTCGGTGTGAGAATTCCTTTGGAAGTAGTTCCAAGGCAAGTCTTGCCTCGCCCAAGTACATCTCTCCCTTCTTCATGGTAAACTCAAATCCCTTCTGAACGTCATTGGTAAGCATCGTATAGTAAAGTGGCCATGAGGGCACCTTGACAAACTTGTTTTTGATAGAATCTTCGATTTCGTTGCCGCAGCCAACGGACTCGGCTGCCTTTGCCATACCCAAGTAGAAGATTTCCCCCAGGGGCAGCCGGGCAAGAGCCATGTTTCTTCCAGCAGTTCCCATCACGGCCCTGTATTTCTTGTAACATTCGATCATGGCTTCCTCGGTAATTGCCTTTGGCTTCATCTTTAATTTGAAATCGACATACTGGCCGATCCTGGCATCCTTGAAGCCTTTCTCAAACTCTTCCAAAACTTGCTCCCCCCCAGTTGCAATCTTCTCCCTTGCAAGCTGCAAGATGTAGGGGTTCATCAGCTTGTAGTCATCAAGGTACTCGACATCCTCGTCCTTGTCCATTATCCTGTCCATAGGCTCGCTTAGGTCTATTGCAATTATGTGACCATCAATGAGGTCTGTTTTCTTTTTTGCATCAGGCGAGTCCCCAAACTGCTCCGTCGAGGCGTCATAGAGCGCGCTGAAGACTGGGAATGTCATTTTTACAAAGTTAGAGTTTAGAATTCTCGTAACCCTGTCATAAAGCAGGTCGTAATTTTCAAGTCTTTTTTTTACGGCTTCTATCTGAGACTTTTCAAGGGTTATCTCTTTTGATCCGACTTCGGCTGCGAATTTATCCTGGGTTTCGGCCGGAGCGTTGTCAGCCTTTATTTGCCTAAAGAGATCTTCTGCAAACCTCTTCGTAAATTTTGGCAGTTCCTCTTCTGCCTCTTTTTTATACTTGTCAAACTGTTTGTAGCCCTTGCTTTTGAACAAGGCCTGTTTTACTATGTCCTTTCCGGGTTTTGTCGACATTAATGCTTCTTTGCTGAAAATTGACTCGTCCTTGCTGCTCACACAATGGCACAACTTCTTTTGCTATTTATGCATTCAGATGTTTTTGAGATTACTTGAAATAAATTAGGATTAGAAATAAAAATTCTGTGAAAAAGATAGAGGTCCTCGAAGAAGCTGCCCGGCGCGTATACAACAACGTCAAGCACCTGCCCGGAACGAAAGAGTCGGCTGGAGATTTCGGCAGAGGAGCCGGAGGAGACATTTCAAGAAGGATTGACATACTGGCAGAAAAAACTGTTTTAGACTATCTTAGGGAATTAAAATTTTCATGCATTGTTTTGGGAGAAGAATGTGGCAGGGTTGAGATTTCAGACAATCCCGACGGCTTCCTCATAATGGACGCCGTTGACGGATCCACAAATGCCGTACGCGGCATCCCCTTTTCATGCTGTTCACTTGCGTTTGCTCAAGGCGAGAAGATGAGCTCTGTTACTGATGCGGTAATCATTGACCTGTACAATGGGGACCTGTATTCTGCATCAAAGGGGAAGGGCGCATTTATGAACGGCAAAAGGATTAGCGTGCATAAGGAAAAACCCCTCTATTTCGTAGTCGGACTTGACCTGTCCGGTATCTCTCCAAACTCTTTGCAGGAGCTGTCTCCGATCATCTCGGCCTCCAACCACATCAGGCATTTTGGTGCCGTCGCACTGGAGCTGGCAATATTTTCCCGCGGTCTAGTCGATTTGTTTGTAGACTTTAGGGACAAGTTGAGAATCACGGACGTTGCTGCAGGGTACCTTATGGTGTTGGAGGCAGGAGGAATTATTGTTGACCGAAACCTAAAACCCCTAGATTCCGATCTTGGGTATGACAAAAAAATTTCCTTCATTGCCGCCGCAAACCAAGAGATTCTGGACGAAACCATTGACAAATTAGGCCTTCAGGACTGAGTTTTAGAATATTCACCGTTGGCAATTTTCGTAAAGAAAAATGTAAGCGCCCTTGGCGGGATTTGAACTCGCGTCGAGGCCGTGACAGGGCCCCATTCTAGACCGGGCTTTACAAGGATTGGATTTACCCAAATCCTCTCTATACTACAAGGGCGTTGAAATATTGTGCAGAAAAATCTGAGTTTAAAGCTTTCTATCGGTTAGGCTCCCAACGTGAAAAGGCACCGAATAGAACTTGACGATGATCAGTTGTCCATACCATTCGGATGTCCATAGTGTGCTTTTAGCCCCCATGTCTCCTTTTCAAGCCTCCTACTTGACACGGCAGGTGGATAGATCTCTGCCTAGAGGAAGAAGGAGTACAAGCCTGTGGCCGTAACAGCCAGACCACAAGGGTCGGCCATGCCTCAAATTTTGATCATGTTTTCCCAACAAACGCGAGTCGATTAATCACTTTTTCATGATTGGAAAAGCTGCCCAGCAGAACAATTGTCAAGTTTTGAGCCTAAAAGACTAAATTATACACAACTATGACCCTTCGCTATGGGTTCGTAGCTCAGCCAGGTAGAGTACCGGACTTTTAATCCGGCTGTCCGGGGTCCGAATCCCCGCGAACCCGCTTTTTCACAGATATCTTTCTCAATAGCAATATTTCCATCACGGTTCAGGCACTTTGACACCAAATCGTCCAGGATGGCGATGCCTGCATATCTACCGATTGTGCCTCCTAAAAATAAAGGAGTTCTAACTAGTGCAGGTTCAGTTCTGGAAATTCTGCCTGTTTAATTCCCAAGTCATTCTGGAGGGTCCTTATCTTTTTGGCGTATTCAGACATCTTGGAGTGGTCGCTTTGCACCTTGGCAATCTTGTAGCCTCTCCATGCCTTCTTCAGAGCCCCCCACGTCTGACCCACTGTGTAGTTAGGTTTGTCCGTTTGTGGCTGTACGAATTGGTACATACTGATTATCCAGTGGCGGTAATTTGTTATCTATAGCCATGTGAAGCAAAATCAATGAAAAAGTCAAGTTTGCTCCATTAAAATCGCGCATTGAGACGTCTTAGGCTGCAAAAATTTTCAATTTTGCTGGCCTTTTTCAATTTTTTGTGCCCTCAATTAGCGTAGTTACGCTGTGATTGAGAGCTTCAAGCGAATTTCTCACCTCGCTTGTCCTCTTGCTTGTTCCAGTCATGTAAGCCTGGACCTTTCGTTTCCTGTTCTCAATCATGCGGAGCTGTTCATGCTTGCCCGAAGAGCCCTGAGACTTGCGCGTGTCAAGCGACGAATCAGGGGTTGCGGATTGGATTATTTTGTAGAGTTCCTTTGTGTCTATCTCGTTTTCGTGGATCACCCCTTTCATGTCCTCAATTGAGAGGCCGAGAAGTGGCTTCTTTGTGTTGGAAGCAATCTGGACTAGGTTGCCGACTATCCTGTGGGCGTTCCTGAACGGGATTCCCTTCCTTACCAAGGCTTCGGCAATGTCAAGCGAGATTGAGTAACCGCCTTCTATGGCTTGGCGCAGCTTCTTTTCGTTTACCTTCATGGTCTTGAGGAGGGAGTTTATGACAAGCAGTGATGAGATGATTATCTTCGAGGTGGGCCAGATAGAAACCTTGACCTGTTGCAAATCCCTGTTGTACCCAGAGGGCAGGCCTTTCAGATTTGACAACACGGCCATCTGGTACCCTATTACCTGCGAGGTCTTTCCGCGTATAAGCTCCAAGACATCCGGGTTTTTCTTTTGCGGCATCACGCTTGATGTTGAAGTAAACCTGTCCGCAAGTTCAATGAAGGAAAACTCCGAGGTGGACCAGATTATAAAGTCCTCAGCCATCCTGCTTAGGTTTGTCATCATTATTGCTGCATTGCCAACATACTCTGCAACAAAGTCGCGGGAGGTTGTGGCATCTATGGAGTTCTCTACAAGTCCCTTGAATCCAAGCATTTTGGCAGTGGACTGCCTGTCGATGGGTATGCTTGTTCCCCCCACCGGCCCTGCCCCAAGAGGGGACTCGTTTATCCTGCCGTATGCAACGTAGAACCTGTCAAGATCCCTGAAGAGGGCATCGGCATATGCAAGAAGAAAGTGGGAGAAAAGCCCTACCTGCGCCTGTTGCATGTGGGTGTAAAGCGGCATTATGACGTGGCTATTTTTTCCTGCAAGATCAACGAGTGTTTCTATTGTTTGGTTCAGGCAGAAACATACAACGTTTATGTCGTCTCGAATTTTCATCCTTATGTCAAGCGCCACTTGGTCGTTTCGGGACCTTGCCGTGTGCATCTTTCCGCCAGCCTCTTTTCCAGCCTTCTTTATTACCAGAGACTCTATGAGCTCGTGTATGTCCTCGGCGTCCGATTTTTCGGACAAGTCTTCCTTTTTGAGCTTCTCAAGCGCGCTTAGGATCTTGGCTGCCTCTTGCCTAGTGATGATTTTGTTCTCAAATAGCATTAGTGTGTGTGCCTGGCTTCCTAGTATGTCATATTGTGCAATCGCCGCATCGTCGGATATTGACGATAGAAATTCCAGCGTGATGTCATCCAATTTTCCATCCAGTCTGGACCGATACATCAATTAGGATTTAAAATGGTCATATATAGAGTTCTGGTGCATTTTTGGAAGATTTGAAATTCTAGCTTGTTCAAACCGCGGCCATCGGAGAACGGGTTTAAAATTTGAGAAGAAAATTTGCGGCAGAACTATATATAACATCAAACCCTTTTCGATTTATGTCACAGGCATCCACCGATTTGAGAAGACAAATTTTTGATGAGCTGACCAAGATAGTCGATCCGGAAATAAATGTCTCAATCATGGAACTTGAATTGGTTGACAACATAGACATCGCAGGCTCGGATGTCAAGGTGGATTTGCACCTAACCAGCCCGTTTTGCCCTGCCATCTTCGGATTCAAGATTGCCCAAGACGTGCATGACAACCTCTTGAAAATAGATGGGATAAGCGACGTGAAGATAAACGTATCAAACCATTTCATGGCAGAAGCCATCAACAACCAAGTAAATTCTAGCAAGAATCCCAAGAAACCCTGAGCCGGGTTTTATTTTCCAAATCCCAGGAGATAACCCCTGAGAAGCTGTATTGCCATGGCTGGGTCGACTCCCTTCGGACACACATTGCTGCATGACCCTGCAAAGTGGCAACGCCATATTCCGTGTGACTGGTCAACTATCTTCAGCCTTTCGTTCTTTCCCTTGTCACGGTTGTCCGCAGTATACCTGTAGGCCTGGGCAAGACCTTGTGGGCCGATAAATGATGTGTCTGTTGCCATCGTAGGGCAGGCAGAGTTGCACAATCCACACTTGATACAATAGGAAAACTGAAGGAATTTTTCCAGATCCTGTGGGGTTTGTATAAACTCCTTCGTGTCAGGCTTTACCTCTGATTCCTCGTTTATGATAAACGGTTTCATTTTCTTGTGTGTGGTAAAGAGATGATCAAACTTTACCGCAAGATCCCTGATTATCGGAAAGTTGTTCATCGGCTCGACCGTAATGACGTTGGAATCAAGCTCTGAGATTTTGGTATAGCATGCCAGGCGTGGCTTGCCGTTGATCTTCATCCCGCACGAGCCGCAGGATGCCTGCCTGCAGGAATACCTTACTGCAACGGAATGATCTAGATTTTGCTTGACAAATAGGATGGCTTCAAGCACCGTGGTCCATTTTTGGACCGGAATCTTAAACTCCTCAAACTTTGTCTCAGAGTGCTCGGAGGGGTTTATCCTTGCTATCCTGAGCATTATTGTTTTTGGTTCTGACTGCGAAGGTTCGGGTGCAGCCGCGATGTCCTTTTCCTCTTTTGGAACTGTTACGGTTGCCATCCTTATGTTATCCCCATCCCTGCCATCAATATAGTTCTTGAACCATATGCTATCAGACCTGCCATCGCCGCAAGCGACCCGTAGTTGATAGCCCTCTCATAAGTGGCTCCCTGCTTCAGTTCCAAGAGAATGACTCTCAAGCCATTGAACCCATGGACTGACAACAAGACAAGTATTACCTCCAACATAAGGGCATAAGGCAAGAAGTGGTAGTTTGCCAGCACGTTCTGGAAAGATAGCGAATCGGAGAATTTCTGGGAAAGCCTCATCAGAATGTGCACTGCTACCAGTGCTACCGCTCCAAGTGCGGTCCCGTAGTGAATTTTCATTATTATGCTTTCTTTCATTTTAATTACCAAACAATACTCCGGCACCATACATCATTGCAAGTGCTGCCAGAGCAATTGATACCCAGATGCACAGCCTTTGCTTCGAGTTGAGCGATGCCGCACGATATGGGTATTCGGGCTGTCCGGGCTTTCCTACCCCCCTGCCACCCTCGCTTATCATAACCCGGATACCGTTTCCGGTGTGGAAAACGCACATGCCGATTACTATTATCAATACGACGTGACCACCCGGAGTCTCCGTCAACGAAAGCATGTTGTCCCATGCCGCCTTGCCGTTTAGAATCGTGCTTGTCTCGTAGATGTGTCCTATCAGATATGCAAGGAGCCCAAGTCCGGTAAGCCTCTGCAGCCAGTATGCGACCCTCAGGATGCCGTAACGGGTCGGGTTTGCCATACCTTTGATGCCTTCGCGGTTTGACAGACTCTCTGCCATCAGTATTTTCTCTCCACTGGCTTGTATTTAGTAATAGTGACAGGATGAGTCTTCATTACAGGTTCCTTTGTATCGTAATAGACCAGAGTGTGGGCAAGGAAGTTCTTGTCATCCCTGTCAGGATAGTCAGTCCTGGCATGTGCACCTCTGGACTCTTTTCTCCAAATTGCGCCCATTAGTATCACCTCGGCAACCCTGAACATGGAATCCAGCTCCATGACATTTGTGAAATTTGTATTGTACTCGTTAGCTTTGTCGTCAACATGCTTCCAAGTTTTTTGTTTCAATTCCCTTACCCGCTTCAGGCCATCCACAAGTTCCTGCTCGTTTCTGTAGACGTATGCCTTGCTGTTCATTACCTCGGTCAGCTCTTGCCTTACCTCGTATGGGTTTACACTGCCCGAACCCCTGAATATTCCGTCGTAGATCCTTTTTTCCTCATTTGCAACAAGGTGCAACGGGAATGGTGGCTGGGATTTTCCTTCAAGGATGTATTTTGCGGCAAGCTCACCGGTAATCTTGCCCCACACCAGGCATTCTGCAGTCGAGTTGGCCCCCAGCCTGTTTGCGCCATGGACGCTGTTGCAAGCGGCCTCCCCTGCTGCCCAGATGCCTTGGATCTCGGTGGCCCCGTCAATATTGGTATGGATGCCGCCCATCATGTAATGGCACACAGGCCTGACGTCGATTGGTTCGTCTGCTGGGTCGATTCCCGAAAACTTTAAGGAAATTTCCCTAATGGCAGGCAGTTTTCTTATTATCAGTTCCTTTCCTAGGTGCCTCAGGTCAAGCTTCATGCAGTCCACTCCCGTGTCATGCTTGAAGCCTCTTCCCTCATTGATCTCTGTAATCATGGCTCGTGAGACTACGTCCCTTGAGGCAAGCTCTAGTTTGGTCGGGGCGTATTTCTTCATGAAGCGTTCTCCCTTGTTGTTAAGAAGGTAGCCTCCCTCTCCCCTTGCACCCTCTGTAATGAGTATTCCCGAGGGCAGTATTCCTGTCGGATGGAACTGGACGAACTCCATGTCCTTAAGGGCCATTCCGGCGCGGTATGCCATGTCAAGGCCATCAGGGGTAGAGGCTAGTGCATAAGTCGAAAAACTGTAAACCCGTCCTGCTCCTCCGGTTGCAATTATGAGTGCCTTTGCCTTGAATGTGTAAAAGGTTCCCGTTGACATTTCGATTGCAGTAATTCCGCAAAATCTTTGTCCGTCATGAATCACCGATGTAACAAACCACTCGTTGTAAAACTCTATGTTGTCAAATTTCTGGCAAGTGTCATACAGCGTCTGCATTTCATAGAATCCTACCTTGTCCTGTGCAAAGGTAGCCCTTGGGAAGCTGTATCCACCAAAGTTCCTCTGACCTATCCTTCCATCCTCTCTTCGTGACCAAGGCATACCCCAGTGCTCAAGCTGGTAAACTTCTGACGGCATTTCCGAAACCAGTTTCTCGATAACGTCCTGATCTCCAAGAAAGTCGCTTCCCTTCACAGTGTCATAAACATGTGACTCGATAGTGTCGCCATCCTCTGGGTATAGTACTGCAGCAGTCCCTCCCTCCGCGGACACGGAATGTGAACGCATTACCTGCAGCTTTGAGATGACTGCAATCTTGATATGCGGTGCAACTTTTGCTGCTTGGATGGCGGCTCGCAGTCCGGCAAGGCCGGATCCTACGATCAAAAGATCGTTTTCGATGCTGTTAACCATGAGTCGACATCTTCCTTTTCAGACTTCATAAATATGTCTTGTGAAGGTCGGCGCCCTACCCCGAATAATTAATATATATCGCTAGCGATATCACTAGTGATGATTTCTGACTGGTTTCAAAGGGTTGGAAGCTCAATACCGCGAGGATTTTCGAGGTATTTTATTTTAGAAACGCTAAAGAAAAAACCAAGCACGGGAAAAGAGATTATCGACGCGGCAGTTTCCCAGAGCGGAGGCAAGTGGAAGCCATCACCTGGGCTGATTTACCCGCTGCTTGGGAGGCTGTTAGACGACGGGCTGATCGAGGAGACGAGGGATGGAAAATACCAGATAACAAAGAAGGGCAGGACCGTGTCGCAGGACCTTGAAACCCTCGACAAGATAGTAAAGAACCAGCTTGACGTCATATTCAGGATGGGAAACGTGGGCAAATTCGTTGCCATGGATCTAATTGAGCGCATGAGTACGATAGGGAACTCGCTGAGCTCAAACATGTCCTACATGACAAAGGACGAAACCCAGAAGTACAGGAAGTTTCTCGAGTCGGAGCTCCGGAAGATAGATGCTTCCGAGAAGAGACCCCAAGGCAAGGAAATCAAGGTCGATTAAGCAATAAATAATTGTAGACCGGTATAGCGACAGTTGCCAAGCATCAGAAAGCTAGTTTACGACAAGTCAAAGCCTCTTGTTTTTCCTGGAGTTTATGACGCAATAACGGCAAGGATTGCCCAGAGCGCAGGATTCGAAGCCATGTTCCAGACCGGCTACGGGACTTCGGCAGTGCTTCTTGGCATGCCGGACTATGGTTTTATAGGTTCTACTGAGACCACTGAAAACGCAAGGAGGATCTGCAGGTCGGTCTCCGTACCTGTGATAGTTGACGCGGACACGGGCTACGGCAACCCGTTGAGCGTTTGGAAGCTTGTCAACGACTTGGAGGCGGTAGGGGCTGCAGGCATTTTCCTAGAGGACCAGAGGTGGCCAAAGAGGTGCGGGCACATGGCAGGAAAAGAGGTCGTCCCCAAGGAGGAATATGCTGAAAAACTCCGTGCTGCGCTTGATGCAAGGAAGAGCAAGGACTTTGTAGTTGTGGCAAGGACCGACGCCAGAGCCACTGAGGGCCTTGACGCAGCAATCAGGAGAGGACTAATGTACAAGGACATTGGCGCGGATGCCATTTTCATCGAAGCGCCAAAGTCTGTGGACGAAATGAAAAAAATAGGAAAATCCATTGACGCCCCCCTTGTAGCAAACATGATTGAAGGTGGTGCCACACCTGTGCTCCCGTCAGCAAAACTACACAAAATGGGATTCAACCTCATCTTGTATCCGCTCTCGGTACTCTATGCCAATACATTTGCGACACTTCAGATCCTAAGGCAGTTGAAGAAGAGCGGTACCACGTCTAAGGTCAAGGACCGGCTTGTCAATTTTGATCAGTTCAACGAGATTGTGGAACTGTCAAAATTCAAGAAGATGGAGAACAAGTACACTACAAAGTAATGTAAGATAACAAAAAAGAAAGAGTCGTCAAGGCGTCCTTTAGGTGTTGTTTCTCTTTACTTCGATCTCTATAGTAGAAACGTTCCTAGAGCGTCCATCTTGTGATTGAAGCTGTTCTGATCCAATCTTGATGTTTCCTATGGAGTAACCAGCGTTCTCGGTCTTGCGCGCAATTATTTGAGCAACATCAACTGCGCGACCGATGCTCAGTCCCCTTGCCTTGATAGATATTTTTGGTTGATTTGCCAACTGTATGAGCGTAGAAGTAACATACGCCATCAGAGGCTTCTTTCCGATGTAGATAGTTTCTCTAGATTCGGACATGTGCCTCCTATCTCTTGGGATAATTTAAATCTAAGAATGAAAAATTGGTTGCAATGAAATTTCTCCTCGCGTTGTTTTTTTCTCTAGGCATGGTTGGATTCAATGTTGCCTACGGATACGGTGAAATTTCTGCGTCGGATTTCAAAATTGTAAATTCGCTAAATCAGGTTGTCAACTCACCGGTAGTTGATCAGCAGCTCAACCTGCAGACCTCCTTAAAAAACATAAGTCAGAACAATATTGATTGGGCCTACGTAGTACAGGTTATCGATTCTAACGGCGCAATATCGGACTTGAATTACGCCACAGGTTCCCTTGTTGCCAACCAAACCCTTACTGCAGCGCTCTCATGGACCCCCCACACGAGCGGAACGTATACCATCCAGGTTTTTGTCTGGGACAATCTCAGAGACATAAACCCGCTGGCGCCAATGACAAGCTATACAGTTACGGTTACTTGATTTTAAAAAAAGTGGACCGGGTGGGATTTGAACCCACGATCTCACCCATGCCAAGGGCGTATCCTACTAGGCTAGACGACCGGCCCGACTTCGATCAGAGTATGAATCTGATTTGCATTAACTTTTTTTGTGAGGTTATTAACGTTTAGCGTAAAATCGAAAATTAGCTTAACCAAAGTAACATAAGATATTTAACTATCAAGATTTGAATTCTCCGCGTGGTCATAGAAAACAAGGCAATAATTTCATACGTCCAAATCCAGAAAGAGGATTTGGCAGTTTTCAGATTTGTTCCAAAAGAAGGCGAACTGCCCCAATACAAGTCAGGCCAATTCGTAACTCTGGGCGCGCATGTGCAATCGGAGAACAAGGTGATAAGAAGAGCTTACTCCATAGCATCAAACCCGGAGAACCGAAAATATATCGAACTTTACATTAGATGGGTAAGGAAGCCTCTCCCAGGACGCCTTACAACGGTTCTGTTTAGCGCAAAGGAAGGAGACGAGATTACATGGGTAAAGCCAACTGGCGCATTCACAATTGAGGAGAAAAAGCCAAACGGCGAGCCCGACGACAGACGAATTGTCTGCCTCGGTGGAGGTACCGGCTTGGCTCCATTTGTAAGCTATGCAAGACACCTGCACGCCACCGGAAGCAAGAGGGAAATTGTTGTCCTTCACGGAGCAAGTTATGTGGACGAGCTCGGCTACAGAGATGAGCTTACCAAACTTGAGGAGGAAAGTTTGGACAGGGGCAAGGACAAGTGGAACTTCAGGTACAGAGCAACTGTTAGCAGGCCAGATGAGTGGTTCAATAGGACTTGGAACGGCCAGAAGGGAAGAGTAGAGACTTTTCTGCAGTCAAAGAACGGCGAGACCTCGCCGCTTGAGAAACTCGTAGGCGACAAGATCACCAAGGATAATACCGTATTCTTCATTTGCGGCTGGCAGGGAACCATCGACGGTTGTCTTGATGTTCTGACCCCAAAGGGCTTCGTAACTGAGAGAAACAAGAGAGCAGACAAGAGCTTCGAGATAAAATACGAGTCATACGGATAGGCTCGTTTCTTTTTGAAAAGATAATATTCTATTGTCCTCGCGAGACTACGGGGACGTAGGTTAGCTTGGCAGACTGCCAGCCTCGGGCGCTGGATGTCGTGGGTTCAAGTCCCATCGTCCCCATCCTCATGTTGCCCAAGTCATAATCCGCGATAAGGCTCCCTTTCCAGCACCTGCCCATGTTACCGGTTCCTCTGGTGGCACCTTATGTGCAACATTTGGGACCTTTCACGCCCGAACGATATATGATTGAAATATGCCACCAAATTAAGGAAGCCAGTTGGCCACAGCAATCTACCTTGCCCACCTAAATCCCGTCACCAAGGCACATGTCGAGATAATCAACGAGTTAAAGCAGAACGACGAGGTCAGGGTCTTGCCAGTAATCTTCAAGATAGATGGGCAAGAGGTCAACAGCAAGAGCTTCCCGTTCAGCTATGAACTCAGAAAGAAGATGCTGCAGGCAGTTTTTGGCGACTCGATAAAGGTAATGTCAAACTATACGTTCTATTCTCCCTTTGCAAAATACATGCCTCCACTGCTTTCACCATACTCGTGGAACATCAAAAAGCAAATCCTCGCAGGGATCGAGACGGACTATTTTACATATACAGGCGACAAGGCAGAGGCCTTTGTGCTCAGCCTGTACGGCCTCAATCCAAGGGTGGGCAAGAGAAAGGAAACGTCGGCCTCGTTTGTAAAACAGAAAATGTTTGATGCGGCTGACGGGAAGGATACAGGTTGGGAAGACTATGTAGAGCCTGAAGTTGTAAAGATAATACACGAAAATTGGGATGTTGTCAAGAAGTTTGCAGGGGCGGAGGACCTCACAATCAGAGTGCTTGGTATGAAGTTTCCAAGCACGGGTTTCTGGTAAAGCCGGATTCAGAAATAGATTAATTATAGTGACCGGTGGTTTTGTATATGAAAACTTTTGTTCCCAAGTTTGTCTGGTTTGATGGCAAATTTGTAAGAGACAGCCAGGCAAACGTTTCTGTGATGACACACGCGATACATTATGGGACCTCTGTCTTTGAGGGGCTGCGCGGATACTGGAATTCAAAAAATCTTTACATTTTCAGGCTGCAGGACCACATACGTAGGTTCAGAAATTCTGGCAAGGTCTATTCCATATCCCTGAGGTTTACTGACAAGCAGATTGCCGATGCCGTGGTCGGCCTTTGTAAGAAAAACAACGTCAGGGAGTCGTGCTACATCAGACCATTTTATTTCGTCGGCCGCTACGGAATCAACCTGCACGTGACGGAAAACAGCCCGACCCATGCTGCAATTGTTATGTTTCCATTTGGGGACCTCTTCAACAAGAACGGAATCAGTGCAGGAATCTCGTCATGGAGGAGGATTCATGACACTTCCACCCCACCCCTTGCAAAGATGGGCGGCAACTACCTAAACTCGATACTTGCAACGCAGGAATGCAAGAGAAATGGGTACGACGAGGCAATCCTTCTCGACCAGCTTGGAAACATAAGCGAGGCGCCAGGCGAGAACATATTCATGATAAGGGACGGAAAGATGATCACTCCACCCAACAGCTCCTCGGCGCTTGAGGGAATTACCAAAGACTCGGTGATAGAAATCGCCAGTGACCTAGGATACAAAACAGTAGAGCGCGAGGTACCAAGGACGGAGATTTACTTTGCCGACGAGGTGTTTTTGACAGGAACCGCAGCAGAGATTACTCCCATAACCTCAATTGACGGCAAAAGGGTGGGAACGGGTAAAGTTGGCAGGATAACGGAGCAAATCAGGCACACCTACACAGACATCACCATGGGAAGAAACAAAAAGTATTCCCACTGGATAACCTCGGTGTATTGATATGAAGATAGTACAGATAGGCGTCGGAGGTTTTGGCAAGAACCATACAAGGATACTCTCCCAGCTAGGCGTACTTTCCGCAATATGTGACGCAGACGCCTCAAGAGCCGCGGAATTTGGCTCGAAATATTCAGTAAACCACTACTCTAGCGTAAACACCCTGTTGGAAAAGGAACAGTTCGACGGGGCCTTTGTATGCACCCCCACATCGACACACTTTGAGATAGCCAAGAACCTTCTGCAGAAAAAGAAGAACGTGTTTGTTGAAAAGCCAATGACCTACCTTTCACGCGAGGGCGAGGACCTGCTTGAACTTGCAAGGAGGAACAAGGTTGTCCTGACATCGGGCTACATTGAGAGGTTCAATCCAGCGGTGTCTCTCGTAAAGGAATATGTCAAGACCAAAAGGTTCGGCGACCTCATCATGCTAGAATTCCACAGGGAAAACAGGATGCCGCTTCATATCAAGGACGTTGGAATTATCTATGACACTTCCGTTCACGACATCGACACTGCCATGTGGCTCTTCGATGACGTCCCCGAGGTTGTCTTTGCCAGGTCCGGCAAGCTGAGACACGACCATGAAGACTTTGCGACAATAATGCTTGGGTTCAAGGAAAACAAGATAGCGATAATCTCGTCTAACTGGATTACCCCCATCAGGGTGAGGAGGTTCAACGCGGTTTGCACCGACGCCATAATCTCGTCAGACTTTATCACCCAGGAGGTGAAGATAGAAACAGACGGGGGCACCGAGATACCGCGCAAGGACGTGGAGGAGCCGCTGTTGCTTGAAATTAAAAACTTCATAGCAGCCTCCGAGGGGAAGGCGGAGATAAGGGTAAGGCCAGAGCATGCAGTGAACACGACAAGGATAGCAGAAGCGGCACTTTTATCTAGCCAGAAGGGAACTCCAATTTATCTGGATTTGAAATGAACAAAAAGATGATGGAGATCCTTGCGTGTCCCATTGACAAGCAGTTTCCACTTGAGATCTTTGAGGTCTCGTCACAGGACGACATGGTATCGGAGGGCGCAATTTTCTGCTCAAAGTGTTCGCGATATTACCCCATAATAGACGAGATTCCCATAATGTTGCCCGACGAACTGAGGGACAAAGCCCAGGACATGGAGTTCCTGAAAAAAAACCAGACCAGCCTTCCCGAAAAAATAGTCAGCAAGGGACAGCCGTGGCACCTGTGATGTAAAATGGTTACAAACTTTGTGTCAGAGAAGGCAAAGATTGGCAAGAACGTGAGGATATGGCATTTTGCCTACGTCGGAGATAACACGGAGATTGGTGACAACGTGAAGATAGGGTCTCTTGCACATGTGGATTACAACGTAAAGATAGGAGAGAACACAATGATAGAAGGGATGGTGTACATACCCCCGCTGTCAAGAATCGGGAAAAATGTGTTCATAGGGCCTGCCGCCTCCCTTACCAACGACCCGTATCCTACAAGCACCAAGATGATAGGGGTCACCATTGAAGACGGGGCGGTAATCGGCTCAAGGGCTGTAATAAAGGCAGGCGTCACCGTGGGGAGGAACAGCGTTGTGGCAATGGGGGCGGTAGTTACCAAGGACGTGCCTCCCGACACTGTGGTTGCAGGAGTTCCTGCAAGAGTAAAGTACGGCCGAAAGGAATACGACAAGAAGAAGAAAGACTGGGAAAGCAGCTAGTTTCTAATCTGCTTGTGGAATATCCAGTTCTTTACCTTCGACATTATGAAGATCCAAAGCACTACCAGCAGGATCGCAATTACTGCCTTGACTCCCGAGTCCAACAACTCGTCGTACTTGCCAAAACCGCTTATGCTAAGCGGCCCGAGGATGGCAACAAGAATGCCCCCGCCGGCGAGGATTAGCCCCCACATGACAAGTATGTAGACGTAGATAGGTCCCTTCAAAGTCGCACACCCATAAAGAACGCGGTCAGGATAGCGAGGCCTGCGGAGAACAGTGCGAGCCTGAAAATCGTGAACCCAACCTCCTTTTCGGTCATTGGAATGTTTGCAACAATCAGCCTGACAAGCGTCACAGGCGCATCCTTGTGTGCCGTTGCCTTCAGTTTGAAATCCTCGGTGTGCTCGACTGGATTTGCCTTGAGCTGCCTGTGCTCAATTATTCTCTTTACGCTTGAGAGGAAGAGGAATGAGTTAATGACTGCTGGCAGGAGTGCCACGGCTGCAATGATTTCTACGTGGCCCACGATTGCAATCGTTCCATACATTGCACCTAGGGTCAGGGCTCCCGAATCGCCCGGGAATATCCTGCTTGGAAACTTGTGGTACCTGTAAAATGCAAGCGATACAAAACCAAGGGGCAGGCTCGCTATTGCAATGTCATAGTTGTGAACTATGAATAAAGAAATTGTCAGGGCAAAGCTCGCAATTGTCATAAACCCGCTTGCGACCCCGTTTAGTACATCAATGGAGTTTATGGTGTTTCCCGTAATCGGTATCATGAAGAATATCAGCCCGACGTACAGTAGCGGGATCTTGACTGAGCCAAACAGTGGGAACCCCAGTTGCGACTCGTAGACCTCATGGGGCATGTAGTATCCCAAGATGATTATCGGTATGGCACTTGCTGCAAGCGCAAGAGGCTTGAACCACCCTCCGAGCACCTTCCTGTCATCTGCCAATCCTACCAGAAAAGCAAGAAGCGTGGTAAGTATTATGGCAAGTACTGCAGGCGAGGAGTAGAACCCGTAGAGCGCAATCTCCGAAACTAGAATGCCGGAAATGATGGCCGGGCCGCCAGGCCTTGCCACGTTTGCACCGCCCACCCTGTTGTAATCCTTTACCACAAGGTTCCTCTTCTCAAGCGCCTTGATTAGAAACGGAGTGATGGAATAAACGGTAGCGAAGGCCAGGGCTGATATGATGATGGCTACGAATGGCTTGTCTAACATCATCTTACCTTTTTGAGATGTGTCTTTATGTTTTCTGCAATTACCGGTCCAATCTTGTCAATTTTGGCTAGTTTTTCTACCGGAATCGCTGCCAATTCGTCGAGAGACTTGATTCCGTTCTTGTAGAGCGCCCTTGCCCTTACCCGACCGATGCCCCTCACCTTAACTAGATCCACAAGCTCCTCCTTGATTCCATATGTAACCCTCGCCCTCAGGGTCTCGAGTTCGCCCATGGCGTAGTGGAGTTTCTCAAGTTTGGCAAGCTCGTAGAGCGCATGAATGAGCCAGTCAGCAGTCTCGGCCATCCTGTGCATGTCTCCCGACTCCATCCCCAGGTTGTCAGAAAGCTGGACGTCGCTTGATTCCGTGATCCACGCATGCATTGCAAGCAGGCTGCGGTTGCAGTCGTATTCAGAGATGCCCTCGATGAGTTGGTCCGCATGGTTTTCAAGAAGTGTGCCGGCAAGCTCATAGTCCTTGTTGCGCAGCGAAAATTTTGGGAAAAAGTCCTCGCAGCTTGTTACAATATGCAAGATCCCGACTGTATGCTTCCTTCCTTCGGTTAATTTTTCCAAAGCCTTCTTGAAGTAGACTGCGGAGAGGGGGTCGATGTACAGAGTAGAGGTCTTTTTGCCAAACTCGGTTGCGATGAACCTTCCCCCCTTCTGCGTTATCAGACCCTCAAGCTCCAAGTAGCGGAGAGCTATCTGAATCTTGAACTTCATCGAAGCCTTCCTTTCCTGGAAACCTGACAGCGTCTTTGAAAAAAAGTCCACTATTTCCTCGCTCTTTATTCCAGGTGTAGTAGCGATGAGACTGAGAGCGTGCACCCGAAGGCCCTTGTCTCCTGTCAAGTTTGAGGAGATTGGCTCCGGTTCGCCGTTGATGTAGTATTCTACAAGGTCCTCTGAGTTGGCATTGCCTACAATAATTGCCTCTCCAAAGTCGTCGTACTGAGGCCTGCCTGCACGGCCGCAAAGCTGCTTGTATTCCAGCACACTGATTGGCTTGTTGGCACCATACTTTACGTCATACCTGTTAATGCTGGCGATTACTACCCTCCTTGCAGGCAGGTTTACTCCCGCCGCCAATGTTGGGGTGGAGGCAAGGATCTTTATCCGTCCTCCCCTGAATTCCGACTCGATTACATCCCTGCACCCTTGGTTCAATCCTGCATGATGAAACGCCACTCCATTTTTGACAAGTAAGGCAAGGGTTCTAACAAGTTCGGTCTGTTCGTTTTCGTCAAGAATCTGCTGGGAAATTTTTTGGAGATCCTTTTTCTCAGCCTCAGAGATGAGGCTTGAAACAGCCTCTGAAGCCTTGGTCGCAAGTGTGACTGCCCGAGACCTAGTTTCAGCAAACAGTATCGCTTGGCCTCCCTTTTTGAGTGAGTCAAGTCCCAAGTCCACTGGAGGTCCTCTCAGGCTTGTCTCCACCTCAAAGGTCTCCCCGTTCTGCATCCTCACTATTCCCTGGTCATATACGCCCTCCCAGAGTGGTACCGGCCTCCAATCACTCTTTACAAGTTTGCAGTCAAGCCATTTGGATATCTCGTCTGCGTTTGTTATGGTCGCGCTGAGGGCAAGCACTTGGGGCCTCGGGTCAAGAAGGGCCATTTTTGTCAGAACGATCTCAAGGGTTGGCCCTCTGTCCTCGTCACCAAGCAGGTGGACCTCGTCCGCAACAACAAGGCTGATTTCGGAAAGCCACTCAGCACCCTGCCTAATGATCGAATCCATCTTCTCGTTGGTAAGTACCACAATGTCGTTTTGGCCAAGTGTCTTGTCTGTCTGGTCGTAGTCACCCGTGGAGATCTGGACCTTGATCTTTCTGCCGAGATCTACCTTTTCCAGCTTTTTGAATTCGGCATACTTTTCGGAGGCAAGTGCCTTTAGCGGGCTGAGGTATACGACCTTGCCCTTTTTTTCAATCAGGTGCTTCACTGCGGCAAGTATTGCGATAAGGGTCTTACCGCTGGCAGTAGGGGCGGAGACAAGAATGCTCTTGCCTCCCAAAAGGCCAGCCTTGACGCTTTTTTCCTGCGGGGGATAAAGTGTGGAAACGCCGTTCTCGCGGAGAAAATCGATGATTGTTTTTGGGAGATCTAGCTCGTCTACTCTCATACCCGGTTATAATGACCGGGTTTTGATTCATAAATAGCTGACTCTCGCTGCAGTTTCTTGATATACTTTCGCGATTCTTCCTCGGTGAACTTTCCTGTCTTGACAAGTTCCTTTACGAAGGTTTTCTCTTCGACGGGCCTCTTCTCATCGCCTTCTAGGGATTTCATCACGTCCATGAACAGCTGCATCTTTGATACCTCGCTGTGAGGACGTCCTTGGAGTACGCCGAGGTCGACCTTTCCTGTGTTTACATCCACGCCTGCGTCCTGCAACATGCTCTGAATCAGGTAGATGGCCCTTTCTGCATCCTCCCCTTCCACCTGGGTCTTCATCAAAAGCCTTGCCCTTGCAGTTGCTAGTCTCACTAGACCTTCAAGCTGTCTTGGCGTGACTGTTATCATGCCCTCAGACTCGACGTTCCTCATGGTCATGTAGTATTCTAGGATCTTCTCCTCTGCCTCCGGAGTCAGTATCGGATCGAATCTTTTGGCGTATGTAAGGTATTTGGTAAGTATATCGACGTCAATTAGAGACTTGGTGTCAGAACCCGTAGTCCTGTGCAGGTTCAATATGTGGCGTGCAATCCTTGCATCCTTTTCTTTTGATGGAATGTCCCTTACTACAAATATGAGGTCAAAACGTGTAAGGAGTGGCACTGGAAGGTTGACGTTTTCGGTAATGTTCTTGAATGGGTCATACTTGCCGTACATTGGGTTTGCGGCAGCAAGTATTGATGTTCTTGCATTGAGCGTGGCAACGATTCCTCCCTTTGCTATGCTGACAGACTGCTGTTCCATTGTTTCGTGCAGGGCACTGCGGTCCTCAGGCTTCATCTTGTCGAACTCGTCTATTGCGACAAGCCCCTGATCGCCCAAAACCACCGCTCCTGCCTCTAGCATCATGATTCCTATCTTGTCACGAACTACAGCGGCAGTAAGACCTGCGGCAGTAGAACCTCGTCCAGAAGTATAAAGCCCCCTTGGAGCAATCCTTGCGCAAAACTTTAGCATCTCACTTTTGGCAGTTCCAGGATCACCTACGAGGAAGACGTTAATGTCACCACGGATCTTTGCACCATCGGCAAGAAGTTTTTGGGTCGAACCTACAATCAGCAACAGGATTGATTCCTTTATGATGTCATGGCCATTGACGTGAGGAGCAAACGAAGCCACAAGTCTGTCATAAATGTCGGGATTTTTTCCAAGCGATTTGATTATCTTTTCCTCGTCTTGTGAAATCTCTTCTCTTTCCGTGCTCCTTGAGCTCTTGTTCCCTCGTCCACCAAGAAACTCTATGTTGTTTCCCTGGATTCGAAGGCGGTATATGCCGCTCTTGCCACGCATCGAAGGTATGTGCTCCTGTTCAATTCTCACGATTCCCGTAAGAATTACACGGTCACCAGGTCGTGCATTATCAACTAGGTCTTGGAGAACGGTAACATCCAGATAGTGAGGCAGCTGACCAGGGGGCAGGTCTTCTGGTAGTTCCTGAAGTCTTACCATTTGAAAGTCGATGAATTTACTCTGCTCAGGATTTAGTTCGAGTTCGCGGTGAGTACATTTTCCGTTATCACACTTTAGAGGCTCCTTGAACTCTAGGCCCTTTTCCTGAACTCGCTTGGTCTGGTGTCCCTCCGGGCATGTGTAAACCAGTTCTTTTGCAAGTGGCTTTATCTCAGAGGCGCGTACGACCATTCCCGAAACGCTGATCATCTTCCCTATTACTTCGGCATTTACCTCACGAAGGCTTCGCTGTGCTGGATAGTTAGAGATCCTGACGCGTATGTCGTGTCGTATTTTTTCAGCGTATGCGGGAAATCTTTCCTTGAGAATGTCCTTGATTGCTCCGCTGAAGGCGCGCAGGATTTCATCCGGGTCGGAGCTGAAAATCGTCTCGATTTCCGGATATGATACCAGATCGTTATAGTCCACGACAATATATTGGATCTTCTTTGCCATCATCTGGTCTATTTCATCCACGTACTTGTAGGAGCTTGACTTGTCCTTGAACTGGCTAAGAAAGTCCTTTACTTGATCCTGAAGCTTGCTTGATGAAATCGATTCCGGCTGTACTGTCATTTCTGGTCACCTAGAACCTGCTTCTTAAACTCGGCGCTATTGTTGTAAATGTAATCAAACATTACTCTCTCCTCTACGGTCAGCTTCTTTGCCAAGTCGGAGCTCATCTTTGACGAGTCGGCAAGCCTGACGATCTTGCCCTGTCGCTTGCGGATGAGCGAGTTTAGCATGCTTTCAAGCTTGTCGCGGTCTTGCTGTGGAAGCCTTTGCATGAAGGAGTTCATCTTTATGTAAAACTCCGGCTCGAGTGTCGACAAGTCAAAATCCCCTTGGACATTCTCCTTGACAAGTGCCTGCTTGAGTGCAACTACCATATCGGTATCCTGGACCTCGGCAAGTTTTTCGGTGGCAAGTACTTCGGCGACCCACCTTGGCACGCTCAGAATCTCACCGTGCTTGGCATCGATCGACACCTCCGGGCCGTCAATCTTGACATCATAGCCAAAACTTACCTTGACATCCTGTAAGTGATATCCTATACTATGGATTTGTATGAGTTCTGAGATATTCAAATTATGCCTTGATCCTCCCCAAGCCTTTAATGGGATCGATCGATCAATTCTGTTAACCATCTACTCTGATCTTTTGATCTTACCTCACAGCATCCTCTCATAGTCCTTTTTTCCTCTTATCTGATGGGCTCACTGCGATCTCCCCTTTTTGTTAGGGTTGTTGGCAACTTAACACCTTGGTATTGTTGTTATTACCTACCGTGCCTGAAGGGTCGTATTGGAGCATTCGCCATGATCGCACGCTTAATTTTATTAAGTAGGCAAAAAGGTAAGACCCTATGACCGAGTCTACCATGTGGGTGGAAAAATACCGCCCTATGAAGTTATCAGAAGTCGTGAACCAGAAGGAAGTGATAGGAAGTCTGAAATCACTGCTCAAAAACACTTCTGAAATGCCGCACCTGATGTTTTCAGGCTCTGCCGGGGTAGGAAAGACAACAACCGCACTTTGCATAGCAAGGGAGATCCTCGGCGATTCGTGGCGCGAATACACCCTGGAGTTGAATGCCTCCGATGAAAGGGGCATAAACATGGTAAGGGAAAGGGTCAAGAAATTTGCCAGGTTTTCAGGCCTTGACACTAGCATCCCGTTCAAGCTTGTAATACTCGACGAGGCGGACGAGATGACAGCAGATGCGCAGACAGCCCTGAGGAGGATTATTGAGGATACATCGGGTCATTGCAGGTTTGTCATGATTGCAAACAATATTTCTAAAATCATAGAGCCGCTTCAGAGCAGGTGCGCAGTCTTCAAGTTCACTAGGATCTCGGAGGACGAGATAATAGGCTATCTGGAAGAGATCTGCAAGAAGGAGAAGCTAAAGCATACGAGGGACGGCCTCAAGACGCTATACACCTATTCGGAAGGGGACATGCGCCATGCCATAAACCTACTCCAGGCCACTGCCAGCCTCGGGCCAATAAACGAGGAAAATGTCAAGTCATCGGCTGGGCTTTCAAAGACAAGCGATGTCGGCGATGTGCTAAAACTTGCTCTTGGCGGCAAGCTGTCAGATGCAAGGAATAAGATGGTGGAGCTTATCAAGGTCTACGGGATGTCAGAGTCTGACTTTCTCAAGTATCTCAATGAGGAGTGCTACAAGCTAAAGACGGACAACCTCTCGGAAATTTTGGAGTCAATCGCCAAGTATGATTACAGGCTGATAATAGGGGCCAATCCGGAGATCCAGCTCTCGGCCCTTCTTGCAGAGCTTGGAAAGATTGGCAAATAGATGTTCAAGGAAGAAGGACCTAGGAAAATCACAAATTAGCGCAGAGAGAGGGATTTGAACCCCCGGGTGCTTGCGCACATAGGCTCTCAAGGCCCACGCCATGCCGGGCTAGGCGACCTCTGCGATTCCCTTTCGTAAATACCAGTTAAAATTTGTTAAGGCACTGGAAATCGAAGCGTCAAGTTCGAAATACAATGAACATTAAGGTGGTTAAGAAAAATAAAAAGAACGAATTTGTTCTAGTGGTGTGCGTGTGGGTTAGCGGAACCGGTTTCCATTTTGGTATATGTTCCTGCTGCCTTCTCATGGTGTTCTAGGTTTGACTGATCTACCTTGATAGCCTGTGGTGGACAGACTGAAACGCATGCCATGCACCAGATACAGTCATGTTCCCTGATCGGGTCAGCCTTGTCTGTGTAGTCCTTCCTTTCCTCTTTTACTGAACTACCAGTTCCAGCCATCGTGATGTTTACTGCCTTGCCTGCAGGAACATCCTTCTCGGTTCTGTACCACTGAAAGACTTGCACTGGACAAGCTTCGATGCATGCACCATCAGCGACACAAGAGTCCCAATCTACTGCGACCATGGTGCCACTTACGCCTACTGGTTCGATCTTTTCGCCTCTGGACTTGAATGCAGAGATGCAGTTCTCATCCTTAGAAGCTTCGGCCAACCTACCTGGGCCCCATCTGAAATGGAAGTGACCATCGGCGTGATTTATTTTTCCAATTGGCTTGTAGCCTTTTGGAAAGTCTTCGGGTATTGGCATGGTTTTTTGTCACAGGATATGTTATTTAAACCTAGACAATGTTAGTTCAGACTAAGCCAGTTTGGCGATCTCTGTTTCGTGAATTTCTTGATTTGCCTGATCAACTTTGATTGCCTTGGTCGGGCAAACTTCCACGCAGGCCATGCACCATATGCAGTTTGCCTCCTTCACGGGGTTTGCCTTGTCAGTGAAATCTTTTCGGTCATTCCTTCCAGTCTCCCCGGGATTTTTGTACCACTCAAATACTTTAACGGGGCAACTCAGAAGGCAGATTCCATCCGCTACACACGAGTCCCAGTCTACTGCCACGAACGTGCCATGTATGCCCATCGGCTCTATCTTCTCGCCTGTTGCCTTGTAGTCTGCCACCACTTTGGGGTCAGTTGCTGCCTCAGCAAGGCGGCCAGGGCCCCACACGAGGTGGTAATTTTCGCTAAGAGGATCCTTGAACCTTTCCAATACCTTGTGGCTTGAAGGAAATTTTGGATCTATTGGCACGTAGTTCAGAAATGCTGTTAGTTATTTAAAGTGTGTACAAGATAAATTCATATCATTCAGAACATGGCATTAACCGTGGGAATTTTCAAGTACGACATATACCGCAGTCCTAACGTAGGTATTTATGCCAAGTGCAACGACAGTTTCGTCTTTGTTCCAAATGGGTTTGCACTGACAAAGACTGAAAAATTGTGCGAGTTTCTCAAAACCAAGCATGTCTTTACATCCGTTGCCAATACAAGACTCATTGGGGTACTGATGGTCGCAAATAACAACGGCATACTTTTGCCACGCAACTCGCTTGATGAGGAAGTCACACACCTGAAAAAATCGACCGGTCTCAACGTTGACATTCTGGATACAAAGCACACTGCACTTGGCAACCTCATTTGCGCAAATGACAAGGGAGGCATAATGTCCCCGCTCATACCTCCTGAATTTGTAAAGAAGGTCGAAGACGTGCTAGGCATAGAGGTAATAAGAAAGAGAATTGCAGGATATCACCAGGTGGGGGCAATGGCAGTTGCCACCTCGCGCGGCGGGATAATCCACCCTGCTACTGAAGAGGACGACATAAGAGCAATCTCCCAGGTTTTAGGGGTTGAACTTGAACCGGCAACAATTAACGGAGGGATGCCCTTCTTGGCATCCGGGATACTTGCCAACAATGGCTCGCTGGTGGTAGGGACTTTTACAAACGGCCCCGAGCTTGTAATGTTAACAAAGGCTTTCAGGATTGAAGATTAGCCCTAGGATCTGCAAGAACAGTCTCGAGTTTGACTTGTTTTTCCGTGCCATCCTTCATGTTACGGACGACGACTAACTTTTCACTGTACTCCTTTGGGGCAATTATTATAACGTAATTCGAGCCTGACGCAAGGTCCATCTGCTTTCTGAGCGCCTTGCCTGCGAGATCAACCTCTGCCGGCACCCCCTTCAGCCTCAGCTCCGCGGCGGTGTTTATGGCAATTTTTCTCATCTCGTCGTTGACGTAGGCCACCCACACCCTAGGTACCTCCGCGTCCTTTGACAGGCCCTGCCTTTCAAGCGAGTGTACGATTCGCTCGACTCCTCCTGCGGCCCCCGTTGCCCCCATGTCGCCTCTTCCAAAGGCCTTGGTCAGCGTATCATAGCGGCCACCGCCGACGAGTGCGCCAAGGTCAGAGCTGCTGTCAAATATCTCAAAGACTATTCCCGAGTAATAGTCAAGCCCGCGGACGATGCCAAAGTTTATTCTCACGTTTTCTACCCTCCTGTTCCTCAACGACTCGAACAGCTCAAGTATTTTCTCCCAGTTCTTGAGCTTTGTCGTGTCTATTTTGGATTGGATCTCTGCGGGAGTTCCCTTCATCTGCGAAAATTCGAGAACCTTTTCGAGGTCTTCTGCAGAATAACCCTTCTCCTGGTATTCTTTCATTATTTCCTGCATTCTCTTTTTCTGTATCTTGTCTATGGCCCTGAGAATGTCGGCTATTTTTTCCTGCGATTCTGTCTTGAAGACTTCCTTTACGTATGATTCGATGAGGAACCTGTCGCATATGTCAATGGTAATGTCCTGTAGTCCCAAGTTTGAAAAGAATTTTGATGCAAAATCTATAATCTCGGCGTCCGACTCGGTGCTTGGCTCGCCGTAAATCTCGATGTCCCACTGGTGAAAGAACCTGTACCTTCCCTTCTGGGGCTCGTCGTACCTCCATACGCCCCCGAATGTGGAAAACTTGGCCGGAAGCCTCATAGATTTTTGGGAAACTGCATACCTTGTGAGGCCGATTGTAAAGTCAAACCGTAGCGCCACTTCTCTTTCGCCCTTGTCCTTAAAGTAATAAATTTCGTCTTTTATCGAAGGCCCGCTTTTTGTCTCAATCACTGACACAAGCTCAATCGGGGACGGCTCCATGAACTTGAATCCAAACAGGTTTGAAGTTTCGATGAATTTCTGCCTGACAAATTCCAAGGTGGCATATTCCTTGGGCTCTATGTCTCTCATCCCTCGCGGTAGGTCCAATTTCAAGACTCTTCTTTTTCCAATGCATTTAGACCTTATGATTTTTCGAATGGTGATAAATTAATAACGAAAGCCGATGTTAGCAAAGTCCTACCATGACCTACCGAAATTTGGAGCACATGACAGACGCCTTCATAGAGGTTACGGGGCAGACCTTGGAGGAGGCATTTGAGACCGCGGGGGCTGCCGTGGTAGACACCATCCTTGACATCAAGTCGGTTGAAAAAAAGACGGAAAGAAAGATCGAGGTAACCTCGGACACACTCAACAATCTGCTCTACAGTTGGCTCGAAGAGATGATAATCCTCACGATCACGGAGGGTTTTGCGGGCGCGGCCTTCAAGGTTCGCATATCAAGGAACGGTCAATATGCATTATCAGCAACGATTACCGGCGAGGAGATGGACTTTGGGAAGCACCACTTCAAGATGGAAATCAAGGCACCGACACTCCACCTCATGGAAATAACACAGGGTACGCCCGTTGTCATGCGTTTTTTGCTCGACCTGTAGGGTAAATTATTAAATAATGTTCGGGGATTATTTTATCAAGTTGGTAGACGAGGAAATAGAGGAGATAATGAAGAAGAAGATGGCCGAAATGACGGCGCGCAAGGAACAGGAAATTTTAGAATTAACCGATGTGAATTTTGACAATGCCATTGCAGGCGACATTCCAGTCATAGTAGACTTCTGGGCCACTTGGTGTGGCCCATGCCAGTTCATGCTTCCCATTTTTACCCGCATTTCAAAAAAATACCGGAACATCAAGTTTGCACGCGTAAACGTGGACGAGGCACAGGGAATTTCGCAGAGGTACCAAGTTTATGCAATCCCCACGTTCCTGGTCTTCAGGGGTGGCAAACTCGTGGACAAGGCTGTCGGAGCTGTGGGCGAGCCGGGCCTTCACATGCTTGCACAGAAATACAACTAGTATCCGTAGGCTGCGTTTGACTTTCGCTGGATCTCAATTATTTCTTTGAGCGTCTGAAGTTCCTCTGGAGTGAGCTTGTGGGAATATTGCTTGAGCAGCATCTTTGCCTCGTGTGATGGAGGAAACGAGTAGTATACGTCCTCTTCTGAAACCTGCCTTCCCACCGTGACGTTTTGTATTGACATGGCAACCTCTTGGCCCCTCTTGGCCGAGTCCACGTTCTTTCCGTTGTCCTGCAGTTGGTGCACAACTCCCACCTTTCTGCCGTCTTTGTTCATCAGGGAAACCTTTTGTTTGAGGGTGCCGACGTCCACCCGTACACCGAAAACGGCCGGGTTGCTTTTCCTAAAGACATAACCTTTCAGAAATGTGACCTTGCAGATAGGGGTAAGCTCCTGAAATATGGCGTTCTCCTCGTTTGCCGTGTCCTCCTGGACCCACTGCACGTAGTTGTCGATCAAGCTGTAGATTACTTGGTCATGGAATATTCTGATGTGGCTTGCATCGGCCTCATCTTGGGCGTCCTGTAGAATTTTTACGTTGAATGCTATCACCACGCCGAGGTGCCTGTCGTTTTCCTTTATTGCCTGTGCCTCGACAACATCGCGCCTTGTAACTGGGCCGATGTCGGCCATCGTGACCGGGACGCTTTGCCTCTTGAGCATGTCGGTGATGGCCTCAAGGGAGCCAATCGTGTCGCACTTTAGTATCACGCCTTTCTTGTCTGTTTTTACAAAGACCGATTTCATCTCGGACTCGATCAATTTTTTGTATTCCTCGATTTTTGATTCGTCGGCTGATGCATAGACAGGACTTCCCGGAAGCACGCCCTCCAGCTCAGGCGAGGCAATCTTTATGCCTGCTGCTGCGTACACCTCGTTGACTGGTCTGAACTTGTCCCTTGGGTCCCGCATCTCGTCCAAGGGTTTTGGGAGAAGGATCGCCTTGGGCTTCGTAGTAACTGTTGAATCCCTTTTTGCAAGAATTATGGAATCCGTCTTTCGTAGTGTTCCGTCTATTAGTATGATGTTTGCAGTGACTCCAAGGCCTACCTCTTCTTTCACCTCGAGGACTATCCCCCTTGTCGGCTTTTCCGTCTGGTCAAGCTTCTTCTGCATATACTGCTGTGTGAGGCCTACCAGCACTGCGAGCAGTTCCGGGATTCCTTCGCCGGACCTTGCGCTGACTGGCACAATGGAAATCTCCTTTGCAAAGTCCTTTACTCTGTAGAATGCTTCCGACTGGAAGCCAAGTATAGAGAGGGTTCCTACAACGTTGTAGAGTAGTTCGTCAAGGATTGTCTGCACGGAGGCGTCTTGCTCCTTTATTGACTGGGTGATGAACTGGGTACTTGGGTTCTTTTTCCATCCCGATATCTGGTCTACCTTGTTGAGTGCAATGACAAACGGCACCTTCCTGCTCTGCAGTATCTTTAGGCTCTCGTTGGTTTGAGGCTGAAAGCCGCGGTTTACGTCAACGACCAGGATGGCAATGTCCGCAGCCGATCCGCCCCTTGCCCTGAGGTTTGTAAAAATTTCATGTCCTGGTGTATCGATGACAAGTAAGCCCGGGATGGTTTCCTTGTCGCCGGCCATCTTGGTAAAAAGGGGCCCGCATACCTTCTTGATTGACTCTGTTGGTAGAAAGCTTGCACCGATATGTTGTGTGATTCCTCCGGCTTCCCTTGCTTGTACGCCCGTGCCCCTAATCTTGTCTAGGAGCGACGTCTTGCCAGAGTCTACATGACCTAGAACTGCCACTATCGGTTGTCGTATCTGCAACCCCTTTCACTTGAATATTACAGCTACCTCTTTTTCAAAACTTTCCTTAGAATCCGAGGCATGGATAATGTTATCGGAGATCCCAAGTCCAAAGTCACCCCTTATTGTTCCCGGAGCGGCTTCAAATGACTTGGTTGAGCCTATCATGAGGCGGGTTGTTGCAATAGCGTTGTTTCCTTCTATTACCGCGGCGACTACCCTTCCCGATGTGATGAAAGAAACTAGCTCGCCAAAGAAGGGCTTGGTGTTGTGTACGGAGTAAAACTCTTCGGCCATCTGTTTTGTAAACGTAAACATCTTCAGCTTTACAATGTTGAAGCCCTTCTTCTCGAACCTTGCGATTATCTTGCCTGCAAGTTTCCTTTCTACACCGTCGGGCTTAACTATGAATAACGTTTGCTCAGCCATTTACTTTTTGACCCTGATTCCGCCCTTTACGTACTTGTTAGTCCACTTTAGCCTTCTAGGATCGCGCTTGAGCACCAGCATGTTCTTCTTGCACTTTGACGAGCAGAACCAAAACACGGTGCCGTCGTTTTTTACAAGCATGGTACCGGAGCCCTTTGCCACTGGCCTGTTGCAAAAGCTACATGGTTTGACTAGAACGCTCAATCTTTACTCACTTTATTTTCCTTGCTTCGCGCTCTGTTTCACGTAACATAAGGATATCGGACATTCGGACTGAACCCTTGACGTTTCTTGTAAGGATTCTTCCCTTGTCTTTTCCGTCCAGTATCTTTACTCTGACTTGGATAACCTCGCCTGCAATGCCTGTCCTACCTACTATTTGTATAACCTCGGCTGGAATTGGTACTTCGGAGCTCATTTGTTAGCTTGACCACCTTTTATCTGCGACAGTGATGCCACAATTTGGTCAACAATGTGTTGAGCATCTCCTGAGTCAATTATCGCAGCTGCCGCGGAGGTAACATCGATTCCTAATGCTTTGCCCAACTCTTGTCTGTTTGGAACGAATGCGTACGGAATGTTGTGTTCCTCGCAGAGGATTGGTAAGTGTGCTACTACCTCTGGTGGTTCGACATCTTCAGCTATAACTACAAGCTTGCTTATTCCTCGCTCGATTGCTTTGGTAACTTCGTTTGTACCTTTCTTGACTTTACCACTCTGATAGGCAACCCTTACTGCTTCATAGATAGGGCTAACTAGGTCAGCCGGGACTTGAAACTTCACGTAATAAGCCTTAGCCACATGTATCACCCAATGGGATCATTTCCATTCCTTGCTTCAATTTAATTGGATTTAAAAGTGTTCGGTCGAAAATGGAGATTCCGGTCTGACATGAACATCACAAAGACATCTGCCGTATTTTTGGGGAATAGAATTCCAAACTGTCGGTCCGAGCTAGCCCTTTACTGCCCGCCGTATTTTTGACATGTATCTATCGAAAGTTTCGTCAAGGTCCTCCTCTGTCCCAGACTCGGCGTATATCCTTGCAATTGGCTCGGTCCCGCTAAGCCTTACCATGACCCAGGTGGAGTCGTCGATGTGTAACTTGATTCCATCGGTCAGGTCCTTCTTGTAAGGCTCTGCCTTCAACATGGACATTATTTTTTTGAAATCTGTCTTGGTACACGCTATCTTGCCTTTCGTTGTAAACGATTGGGGCAGGGTCTCCATCTCGTCGGAAATTGTGTTTTCTGTCCTTGAAAGCAGGTCAAGTGCCAGCGCAAGAGTCATTGCACCGTCTCTTACCTGGTTGTGCTTGCCATACATAAAACCCCCGTTTTCTTCAAACCCGATGATTGCGTTTTCTTGGACCATCTTCCGAGAGACCTCGACGCTGCCGACCCTTGTCCTTAGGACCTTGGAGCCAGTCATCTCTGCAATCTCTTCGATTGCAGATGTAGAGTTTATTGTAGTGACTACCTTCGACCTTGGATGGAAGCCAAGGATGAACCTTGAGAGCAGCAGTGCCGACCTGTCACCTGTAAGGATCCTCCCCTTGTCGTCACAGAAGATGCTCCTGTCGCCGTCGCCATCAAATGCAATTCCCAAGTCGGCGCCAGACCTTGTTACTGCTCGTGAGAGCGCTCCGAGATTTTGCGGCGTGGGCTCCGAGCCCCTTCCAGGAAAAGAGCCGTCAATCTTCTCGTTTATCAGTACAACTTTACAGCCCAATTGCCTACAAAGGACCGGTGCAGTGGCTGCCTGAGCTCCATTTCCAAGGTCAAGCGCCACCTTGAACCTTCTTGACCTAATTCTCCTTTCGTTGACCCTCGACCTTATACCATCAAGGTATGTTTTGATGGCCCTCGGTTCAGAGCCTATAGAGCCGGGCCTTGGCAACGGGTGCCATCTTTTTTTGAAATAGATATCTTCCACCTTCAGCTCGTCAACACGTGAGATCTCGACGCCGTCTCTTGCGGTCGGCTTGAGGCCGTTGTACTGGGGCGGGTTGTGGGAGGCCGTGATCATTATTCCTCCTCCATATCCGAGCTTTCTCGTTACAAACTGGAGGCAGGGCGTAGGGACAAGCCCGCAAATCTTCGAGTCAAGCCCCAGTGCACCAAGCGAGGAGCACACTATTTTTGACAGGACCTTGCTTGACTCCCTTCCGTCATATCCTACAAGTATGGGTCCTTTTTTGAAAAACGTTCCAATCGACGATGTGATGTCTGACACAAAATCCAGAGTAAGGTCCTCGCCGAAGATTCCCCTAACTCCGTTTGTTCCAAATAATCTTGCCATACCTACCCTCAACAATAGATAAATTTGTCTTAAAAGTCATGGTGCATGCGGGAGTTGCCAAGCCTGGCCAAAGGCGCAGGGCTTAGGACCCTGTCTTTTAGGAGTTCGTGGGTTCAAATCCCACCTCCCGCATCCCTAGTTGATTATACAGAGTTGCATCTCTTTATGGCTGTGGAAATGAGTGCTGCAAAAGTTGTTTGAGCACTCGTAGCAGTGCCAGTCGCCAAGTGTGGAGCACACCTTGCAGGTCTTTATCGGGTTGTTGTGGTCGTAAGTACTTACCCTGCCCCTAGGTTTGTTAGAAGCCCTTGACTTGTCCATTATTTTTCCTCGGAGTATAAAATTGTAAAAGCAAGTTCGTCCATTCAATCACTCATTACGGAGTCATACCTAGTTCTACTAGCATTTGATGAATCATCATATCCCAAGAGGCTATTTAAGTATTAATAGGCCGAGCGTCGTACCATTCAAAATGGAAAAGTCAAAGGTGGAGCTAACAATAGTCGGAAAGGACCACGAGGGAGTGGTGGCAGCTTTTACAAACTTCATTTTCCAAAATGGAGGAAACATCGAGAAGATAAATCAGAATGTTGTCAAGGGACTTTTCGGGATGTACATGGAGGCTTCCTTCGTAAAGAAAATCGACATTAAGAAATTCACCGAGGAGGCAGAAAGGATAGCAAGGAGCCTAAGAATGGAGGTGAACGTTCACTACGAGGAATCAAAGAAGAAAAGGGTCGCAGTCCTTGTAACAAAGGAACCGCACTGCCTTGATGCGATACTTGACGCCAGGGCAAAGGGCCAGCTCAGGGGAGAGATCTCAGTAATAATTGGAACGGAAAACACGCTGTCAAAGATTTCCAAGAGGGCAAAGATTCCCTTTGTGCTTGCAAGCGAGAGGGACCAGACGGATGCTGAGGAGAAGATAATCTCGATTGCGAAAAGATTCAATGTCGATCTCATAGTTCTTGCTAGATACATGAGGATACTTTCACCTAACTTTGTGTGGAGGTATCCAAATAGGATAATCAACATACATCCATCACTTTTGCCCGCGTTTCCAGGCGCATTTGCATACGTCCAGGCCTACGAGCGCGGTGCAAAGATTGTTGGCTGTACGGCACACTATGTTACCGAGGATCTTGACCAGGGACCCATAATTTTCCAGGATGCCTTTGCGATAGACGAGGATGAAACCCTTGAGACGTTGAAAAGAAAGGGCCAGAGGCTGGAGGCAAGGACCCTGCTTGAGGCGGTAAAGATGCACCTTGATGGAAGACTAGAGGTCTACTGGGGAAAAGTCCATGTCAGGCCAAGACGATCCAAATGATAGCAAAGGATCTCTCAAACTCTGCCATACTAAGGGAAATCAGAAGAAGGCCGGTTGCCATAATTCCGGTAGGCTCAACCGAGCAGCATGGGCCGCACCTTCCTGTGTCTACAGACTCTGACATTGTGACGTTTGTGGCAAGAAAGGTAGCCAAGAAAAAAGGCTTTTTGCTCCTTCCTACAATCGAGTTTGGCGTGTCATACGAGCACAGCCCGTTCTTCAACCTCAGTGCAAGCCCTAGGGCACTGCAAAAATATCTGGCCGACCTGTGCATATCACTTCGAGACAACGGTGTCAGGACGGTTGTAGTGCTAAACGGACATCATGGCAACCTCAGCGCGCTCCGGGGCCTTCCGTCCAGGGTCGCAAAGAGCAGGCACGGTCCTAGGGTTCTTGTTTACTCGTACTGGCACTTCATGAAACGCAGATTTGACCACGCTGGATTTGTGGAAACCTCGATTATGCGCGCAATTTCAGACAGAGTAGAGATGGGCAAGGCCGTGCGGGGCCTCGTCGAGGACGATTATACTCAAAAAGAGCTCAAAAAGTTGGGCAGGGCTGCAAACAGGTCATTTATAGCAGTCACAAAAAATGGGGTTTGGGGGGACCCAAGGAAGGCCACAGCAGCTGAGGGAAGGGAGATTCTTGCAGAAATAACAGAATCACTCATAAAAGAGAGTCAAACTTGGCTCACCGCCAAAAGGTGAAAGTTTCACCAATGAAATTTTAATATATACCCTCGATAGAGTGGGTAATAAGTGAGATAATGTCAGTCGATATGGCAGTAAAAGTACTTGATGAAAGCCTCAACAAGGTAGTTCTTATCAAGCTAAAAGGTGGAAAAGTGATAAGAGGCAACCTGCACGGCTTTGATCAGCACATGAACCTGCTACTTGACGCTTCGGAAGAGATCCCTTCTGAGGGCGAGGCAAAAAGCCTAGGTACCATCGTAGTAAGAGGAGACAACGTAGTTATCATATCTCCTCCACCAAAGTGAAGAGACAATGACTAAAGGCACCACCTCCATGGGAGGATACACAAGAAAACACCCCCACATCAGATGTAGGAGATGTGGAAAGAACTCTTTGCACATAAGACACAAGAGGTGTTCCAGCTGTGGTTATCCTGAGGCTAGAATAAGAAAATATACCTGGATCAAATGGTATACGTAAATGGAAGAGATCGCCCTAGTTTTCAGTTCTCTGGCGGGCGCGTGCACTGCGGTAGCACTTGACAAGATTCCAAAAAGAAAATTAAAGCAGACAGTTACTGTAAGTGCCGCTGTAGAAAACCAGTTACATTCACTCAATATTGAAAAAGAGATTCTCACAAAGACGATTACTAGACTCCACAATGACGAGTCAAACATTTCAAAGGTGCAGCGCGACAAGCTCCTGCTAAGATATCAGCACCAGCTTGGCGCAATCGCGGCCAAGATTGAGAAACTCGAGATTGCAAGCAGATATCCAGACCTTGGCCCAGTTGGCGACAGCATAATTTCCATGATGGATTCCAAGCTGTCAAAACTAGACCAGAGGCTTCATGAGATATCTTCAAAGATAACAGTAAATACTGTCCAGCCTGCGCCGCAAGTAGCGCAGCCCACCGTGCAACCTCAGGCGACAGTACAGCCCCAGACTGTACAGCAGGCAAGGCAGGAGCCGCCAAGGCAGATTGTGCAGGAAAGGCCTCGCCCTGAAAGGATAACGCCTCAGATCGAGACAAGGCAGGAGACAATCAAGGTTGAACCAGAAAAGATTCCAGAACCCCCGGCAATCCATCTACATGTACCGGAAAGGCATGTCTCTGTAGAGCTTAGCACGCTAACTACCGTTCCAAACAAGATGCCGGAATTCCCGGCTGAATTCATCAAGCCCGCATCTATTGAAGTTCCAAAGCCTGTAGAGATAGCTCCAAAGCTTGAGGTTCCACAAGTCACAGAGCCTGCACCCAAGATTGAGATTCCAAAGCCTGTAGAGATTCCAAAGCAGGATCTTTCAGAGATTGTACCGGTAGAGCCTACACCTCTTGTAAAGACGGAGGATTCGCCGCTTGCTGAGGCTCCAAAACCTGAGCCTGCTGCAGAGAAAAAAGTGCAGATGCCAACCCCAATCAAGATTCCCGACGAGGAAAAGATTGAGGATGACGATAAAGATCTAGACAAGATAAAAAGCGAGATAATGCGCGCACTTTCGAAATTAGAACAAGTCGAGGTAGAATAATTGACGGTGGATGATGCCATAAAGGCATTGTCGCCAAGGGCCCTGAAGATGGTAAAAAACAATTATGTGATTGGCCTTGGCAGCGGGAGGGCCGCAACAGCAATAGTCAGACTGCTGTCGTCACATCTTAGGAAGAATGGATTTTCCGTAAAGGCGATTCCGACCTCGCTTCAGATAAAGATGGAGGCAGAAAAAGGAGGAATACCAATCGTAGAGCCGGACCAGATTGATCACATTGACATCGTGTTTGACGGCGCGGACCAGATTGACTCCAAGGGCAACATGATCAAGGGCGGCGGAGGCGCGCTGCTGCGCGAGAAGATTCTCATCAGCATCGCAAAAAAGGTGGTGATAATTGCAGACGAGTCAAAATTTGTCAGGAGACTCAACAGGACAGTACCGGTCGAGGTGCATCCCTTTGCAAGAAACACTGCCGCAGTGAAGATAAAATCGTACGGGGGCAAGCCGCACATACGATTGCTCGAGAGGGGATACCCCTTTGTGACTGAAAACGGCAACATAATACTTGACTGCGACTTCGGCGAGATCTCAAACCCGAGGCTGCTTGCGACAAAACTTATCGAGATTCCCGGCGTGATGGAGGTAGGTCTGTTCTCAAAGCCCGACATGATATTCAAGGCAAAGGCAAGCGGCGTCTACGAGATCCTATGACTTCTGCCTTGCAATGAACTTGCCAAAGCCTGGCTTTTGCACGACCTTCGAGTCCTCTGCAATTATCGTTCCCCTCACGAGAGTTTTAACCGGCCAACCCCTGAGATTCCATCCCTCGTATACGGTGTAATCTGAGAATCCGTTCAGCATTTCGGCAGTCACCTTTTTTTCTTTCTTCAGGTCTGCAAGCACAATGTCCGCGTCTGACCCCTTCTGGATGATGCCCTTTCTTGGATAGAGTCCGAAAATTTTTGCGGTGTTCAGGCTGGTAAGGCTGGCAAGATGTGGAAGCGTTATTCTCTCCTTGTTTACCCCTTCGCTTAGAAGTATTGGCAGCATTGTCCCCATTCCGGGGAACCCGGCAAGTGCGTCCCATACGGTATCACCGCCAATCTTAAGCCTGAGCTGGTTGGCAACGTGATCCGTGCCAATCGTGTCGATTGTGCCTTCCTTTATACCACGCCATATCCTCTCCGTGTCCCTCGTAGACCTGATTGGCGGCATAACCTTTGCAAGAAATCCCTGCTGGGATTCGTACGACAAAGTAAGGTAGTGCGGACAGGTCTCGACAAATATTTTGGTCCCGTTTTTCCTTTCCTCTAGAATGGCATCCATTGCAGCCTGCGAGCCAATGTGTACGAAATAAAGCGTGCATCCGGCCTTTCTTGCAATCTGCGACGCGGTCTTTATCGATTTTACCTCAGACTCGGCAGGCCGGCTCTCAGACCATGCCCCAAGCCCGTTCTTGTTCTTAGCCTTTGCCTCCTTGATTCCGCAGGAGCACATCTGGTAGTCCTCTGCATGTATAAGCACGGGGCACCCAAGCGAGGCTGCCTTTGCAATCACGCTCTCCACAATCTTTGAGTTGGTTTCCACCGTGTCCTCTACTAGCGCGTTTTTGCCAGGAGCCATCTCCATGTAGACATGGCCCACATCGTCTCCCAGATTCATGTACAGTTTGAAAGACGTTATACCCTTTTTGGCAAGATACTCCATCTCATCTATCTGGCTCTCGTGCAGTATTGATGCATGTATAGTATAATCGACATAGTGAGACTTTGCGCTCTCGGCAAGGTGCGATTCGAGGTTCCTTTTGTATGAGCCACCCATGCGCATCATCCGCATCATGGTGGTTATACCCCCTACTGCTGCGACCTTGGACTCGGTCACGGCAGCCTGCTCTATCGGTGAATATACGCCATAATGCACGTGAGGGTCAATGATTCCAGGTAGAGCAACAAGACCTTTGGCATCGATCTTCTTGTCGCACTCTGGAACATCCCCCTTTATGCCCACTATCTTTCCCTCGTCAATTACGATATTCTTGTCGACAATTCCGCTTGGCAAAACGACGTGCGAGTTTAGAATCACGGCGTCAAAAGTCATCGAAAACGTTGCCAAAAACCCAGTATTATGTTTTTGACGGAATGAATAAAAGCAGATACCATTCCCGATAACAAAAGGGCCGGTAGTCTAGTGGTAGTGATGCCGCGTTCGCAACGCGGATGTCGGGGGTTCAAATCCCCCTCGGTCCACTCCTATACACGATTTGGACCTTTACATGTTTCGAGATATTTGATTCAGACTAGTTACTTGCCGTTATCGTGATTTTCTATCCTGCCCTAACATTTACTTGCTAGATGAAAAATTAATTTTAGAAAAAAATGGGATGAAACGTGTTTTTGAACAAACGTACTTATTCAGACGTAGTTGGTGAAGAACCTTCTACTATATCAGCAGATGCAAATCTCTGACCAACTTGTGTGATCTTGACTTTTGCATTCTGACCTGCTTTTCCGTCTTTTACAAATATAACAAAGCCGTCTACTCTTGCTATACCGTCTCCTTTTCTGCTAATTTCTGTTATGGAAACATCATATTCCTTTCCTGTTTCGACTGGTTTTGGCCTGTCATCAAATTCGCGTCTCCCAAAACCTCTATCTCCACCGTATCCTCGGTTCGATCTTCCATAACCACCGCTATAACTCATTCCTGCACCTCCTTTCTGATAGTCATAGACCATACCTCAATAAGAATGGTCTTATTGTCGAATTTCAAGGCTTGTAAAAATACATGACTGCAATCTAGCCCTAAAGGGTTCAAACCTTACAAATGCCGTAGGAAATAGCAAAGGATAGCCTTAATTCAAAATGCGAGGAGAAACATGCCATTCTTACAGGATTCATTGTTAAGAAAAACAGGTCAAACTTAATAGCTGCAGATTTGAAAAACCAATGAATAAATTGTTAAAAAGCAAATGGGCGTTTTTGGTAATTTTTATTTTGTTGGCAGGTTCAGTCATCCTCCATTTTAATAATGTCGGTGCAACATCACAACCACATGTTCCATTGTGGATAAAGCATATTGCAGCATGGTGGGCTCAAGGCCAGATAAGTGACAACGATTTTACAGAAAGTGTCCAGTATTTGGTGCAGCAGAACATACTGCAGATACCACCACCATCGCAGGGACAAATCTCATATGGAAATCATACCATTCCGTTTTGGGTAAAAAATAGTACGGGAATGTGGGCAACGGGACAAACCACCGATGAAGATTTTGTAAAAGGCATGCAATATTTGATGCAGAGTGGCGTTCTTACAACCCCACAAACAAACCTTCTTGTTAATGCCCAAAATGGCTCACAGTCTGACAACGTAAAATCTAACGGGATGACAAACAGCACTCAGGTAGTCCTTTCAGACAATAATCTAATTGCCATGTCCGGAAACAAGTATCCGGATGGTAACGTGGAGCTTGGCGATGGCAAATATGTCACGGCAGGACCTAAGAAGGGATTCATCTACCTGTGCCATGTTCCGCCCATGGGAAGAGGGGCTTCTGGAACTGGACCTTGGATTCAAGGAAGCCTTTGGAATTTCTTGGACAAGCCTTCTGTAAGTGGCTTTGTTTCATGGCCAAGCGCATTTTTCTCTAATACGGTATCAGGTGACACAAGGATATTGTCTGGGAATGACTTGCCACTTGGAAACGCAACAGGCACCTTTCCAATTTCATCTAGCGATCCAATATACCAGTATGATCAGAATCCAAATTCAATATCTGCACAGTCTTTTAGCGACAAACTTCCGGTAAACCCAACATATTCTGATGCCCCATACTGCATGGGTGGAGAAGTAGGAATCATGCTGACCGGAGTCCCCCTCTTTGACGGGTTTGATGCAGAGCTTCGTGATGCGCCTGCACACGAAGCTCAAGATTCGTGCAATGGTCATCCTCAAAACACTGGGGAATACCATTATCACAGCCTTAGTGCGTGTTTCAAAGATACGAATGAAAAAACAGTCTTGGGTTATGCACTAGATGGTTTTCCAATAACCGGACCGCAGGTATCGACCGGAAAATATCTTACGACAGATGATTTAGATGAATGCCACGGCATTACAAGCGAGATAAACGAAAATGGAAAATCTGTTGTAACATACCATTATGTTATGACATATGATTTTCCATATTCTGCAAGTTGTTTTAGGGGAAAGCCAGCCCAGTACATGGTGATAAACAGTGTGTCCAACCAGAATGGGCCGAATCAGAATGGGCCGAATCAGAATGGGCCGAATCAGAATGGGCCGAATCAGCCGAGATCCCCTCCCCAAGTGGCAATAAATGCGTGTAGTGGAAAATCAAGTGGGAGTTATTGTTCATTCACATCACCGCGAGGTGATACAATTTCTGGAACATGCCAAGTTCCGCCCACTGGCTCTCTTGCATGCATACCACATTAGTTCTTAAGATGAAAACATGAGGAGAGAGACTTGCTAGGATCTTCCTTTCTTCTTACACCCTCTGCAACATTTTTCATTCATTTTCATAAAAATTCAGGGTAAAATCTCACAGATAAGGATGAGAATCAGAGTAGAAAATAAATTTGTCAACTCTGCAATGGCAAGGATCATTGATAAACGAGATCGTGGTTTTTTCCGTAATCGCAGGAATCATTTTTCTGGGATTTGGCGGTGAAATTTTCTTCAAGAGAACTGGGATATCTTACTTCCTATTCCTGATTTTCATAGGGATCCTGCTGGGCCCTGTCTTCCATGTCTTTCCGAGGGAGCCGCTGATACCTGTTCTTGGAATTTTTTCTTCATTTACGCTCATCATGGTCTTGTTTTACAGCGGCATGGACATGAAGATAAGGGAGGTAATCAGGGGCAGTCCGCGGACACTGCTCCAAGTAGTGATATATGTACTTGCGAGCATAATTTCAATAGGGTTTTTCGGCCGATACGTTCTAGGGTGGGACCTAATCCAGTCCCTCATGTTTGGCTGCATGATAGGCGGAGAGACCACGGCAGCAGTTGTAGTTCCGCTTACGAGAAGCCTCAACCTACAGGAAAAGACCGTGACCTTCCTCACCCTTGAATCCCTTGTAAACTCGATACTTTCAATCGTGCTCTTTGTTGCATTCCTTGAGCTCTACAAGCACGGCACAACAAGCTGGATTGTGCCCGTTCAGTCAATCGCCGAAAACTTCCTTGTCGGGATTGCCACAGGATTGACCCTTTCAATAGCCTGGCTCTTTGTACTGAGGTATCTGCGGGGACTGAAATACATGTACGTCTTCACCTTGGGGCTGCTCTTTGGGACCTATTCCATTACCCAGATTCTGAACGGAAGCGGCCTCATAGCCGTTCTCATATTCGGGTTGCTCCTTGGCAACGATAGATCCGTGTTGATGCGGCTTCGCCAAAGGTTTTCGATAAGCGACATGAGTGAGCAGTTCCAGAAATTTCAGAGTGAGATGTCATTTCTCATGGAGACATTCTTCTTTGTATTCCTTGGCCTTACCTTTGTCATACAACCCGGTAAGATATTGGGAAGCCTTGCAGTTTCGCTAGCCTTCTTTGCAATACTGCTGGTCGTACGATATCTTGCTACCAGAGTTTCTACAAAGGGATCAGAGCTTGAAAAGGACAGAAAGTTGATCTTTCTCATATGCGCCATGGGAATAGTACCTGCCACCCTGTCAATAGTTGGGCTCAACGAGAGGCTGCCTCTGGCAGACACCTTCGTAAACCTCGTGGTTTATGTCATCATCCTAACAAACATCGTGACAACGGTGGGGGTACTTTGGATTTCAAGGAGGACAAAGATTGCAACCAAGTAAAAATGCTAGAAATACAGTTTCATTCAGAATAGATTTTCAAAAACAATCTCGCATAGTACACGTCACTTGGAAGGCTTTTCAAGGAATATGTCGAACTGGATGGTATTAGGAGTCGTGTGGAACTTGAAGTTGGTCAGGCCCAGATCCTCAAATGCTGCCTTGTACCTTGCGACAAGGTAGACAGACCATTTAGGTCCAAGGTCGTGCTGTAGGACGACCGAGTGGAGATTCCCCTTTACCGCATACCGAAACGGCTGTCCAGATACCTTGGCCCTCATTTCGATGATGTCAAAGACTGACTCTATGTTGAACTCGTTTCTGAGAAGATACGTGATGTCTTGAAATTCTTTCCTCTCTACACGCTCCGCAATTTCCACAATATCCTTGTCAGGAATCCTCTCAAACAATTCATGGATTAGACCTTTCGTGACCGGGACGTATCCCGCCTTGGCAGCCCTCGAGTCCCATCTTGTATACCTCTCCAGTATCTTGTGCACTAGAACATTTGGTGAAACATCGGTGAGCTGAGCCTCAGTCTGTATCTCTTCCACTAGGTCTTCGGGCAGCCTGAAGGTGATGCTCCGCGTCTTCTCGTGATGAAGTGCATCTGGCCTTCCTTCAATAGACATGCATATCAAAGGGTTCTTTTAATAATTAAGGGGATCCATCCAAACCCTCAGTCCACTATGGTATCATGATACCGTGAATAGGTTCTATGAGAGGGAGATAGACCACGATTTTTCCCATGCAACTCTAAAAATATCCGGGACAAAAAGGAATTACCGTATGTTACAATGTAAATCATAAAAATCCATAAATACTATCCGGGACATATTTACTAGAAGGTTCTATTATTATGAGAATATTGTTAGTCGATGACAACAAAAGTATAACAACCATGCTGTCGAAGTACTTGACTGCCAAGGGACATGAGTGCATTACGTCAAACGACGGAAGAAACGGCCTGACCCTAATCGAGCAACAGAAGTTTGATACCGTGCTTTTAGACCTTGCCATGCCAGACTTTACCGGTGTAGATATTATTGAGACATTAAAGAAATCCGGCAAGATAAAAGGGCAGAAGATAGTCATACTAACCGCATCCAGCATGAACGAAGGTGAAATTCAGAGCCTGATGGAAAAGGGAGCACATGCTTGTCTGAAAAAGCCCGTGAAATTGGATGTTTTGATGAAAACTATCGGGTGTTAGATTCTGGCACAGGATGACGAGTCCAAAAATCAGGTAAGAGACGACACAAGCGATCACACAGTAAGGGAGCTTGAACAGGAAAAGATAATCCTAGAAGAGACCAATGAGATGCTGGCCAAAAAAGCCGAAGAGATGGAACACATCAAGGCAGAGCTCGAAAGACAGGTCGTCGAAAAGGACAGGCGATCAAACGAGCTGGAGCAGGAAAAGATCATTCTTGAGGAACTCTCCGAGACAAATGAGAAGAACGTTTCGAGGGCACGAAGAAAATATTACTATGCAATAGCGATGATTGCCGCAGTTTCCGCTGCCGGCTTCATGTCATACTCGTATTATGAGAACCAGGTTTTACTGGGTACCGTCCATGTTGGAAATTACAACTCCAACTACGTGATACAGAACCTGAGGGGCGATGTGGTGAACACATATGTCTCGTGGAACGTGGCTCAGGGAACGGTCCTTACTGTGAATGTTATAAATCAGGCAGGCGTCTCGCCTGACAATCTTTTTGCGGTGAAGAATGCAATATTGTCAAAGGATCCGATTACACTTGAAAATTCTCTACTAAATAAAATACCTGCAACGAGTTCTGCTGTCTACTACAAAGGCTGGGAGGGGGCTCTGGCTGCTGCATCATCCCAGAAAACTAGGTATTTCATACCGCAAGAATTCAAAATTACAGACGATCCTGACGGCTCGGGAGATATAGTGATTACCCTCACCAACGACCTCAATCCAGACGGCCTTTCTGGATATACGAAGGATATTGCAGATGGCAACCAGATTCTGAAGTCCACCATTACTATTTACAATGCAGGCCAGCTCTCAGCCAACCAGCTTGGAGCCATCACAAGACATGAGTTCGGGCATGCCATGGGCCTTGCCCATTCTACCGCTACTGAGGACCTCATGCACCCAACAATCCAGACGGGATATCCATACATATCCCAATGCGATGTTGATGCGTTAAGCGGTCTCTACAACGGAGACAAGTCAAGTCAGGTAGTGTGTCAGAACTAGGGTTGTAGTTTTGATGAGACCTCTTGCAAAATTCCTAGTAACTTGGTCGCTCATTGGCGTACTTATCATTGGAGTCACAATCTATCTGACAGAGGCCATAATCCAGTACCAGACAGAGGAAATAAAGAGAAACAAGGAAAACCAGGTAAAAATCTTGGCAGACGATGCATATGGCAGGATAAACAATCTGGCTTCAGCAATTCGCGCTACTTCTGACCTTGACATATTTTCTTACGTTCATGACACTGACAAAATCAGCAACCCTTTGCATGGAATACCGCAGAGTGCAGAACAGGAGAAAAGGGCGGTGGCAGATAACCTACTGACAGAATACAAGGAGTTAGACTACCTGTTCTTTCTCCTGCCAGATGGGCAGATGTATTTTCTCGAGCCATATTCGCAGCAGGTTAACCTCACCCAAAACAACTTTTCCTTCAGGGACTATTACAAAGGAGTGACGGAGACCAAGACGCAATATCTAAGCGAGGTGTATACCTCCAACAACAACGGCCATCCCGTCGTTGCCATTGCTACCCCCGTCTACGCCAAGGACCACTCTATGATAGGAACGTGGGTCGGTGCCCTGAACCTGAAGGCAATAGACGACTCGCTTGGGCTAATCCACCTAGGAACAAACGTGCGCATTGTCTATGTTGATCAGCATGGGCAGATTGCCGCGGACTCGAGCAATGGCACAGGAGCGACCACCAGCTCCTTTGCAAACCTCCCAAGCTATCAGGATGGGCTGGCTGGAAACTCTGGCACCGTTTTGGAAAATGTTGGAGGTACGCAGATGTTTGTAGCATATACGCCAATGTCTACGCTTGGCAATACATGGGTGATAATGTCAATGCAACCATATGATGATGCCTTTTCTGCAGTGATAAGCAGTCAGAATTTGCTCGTAGTGACAATAGTCATCTTCCTCTCGATTCTTGCGATTTCAGGGTTCTATGTCTACCGCCGCGACGTGCAAAAGTTGCACCTTCTGGAAAGAATCCGGGAAGCTGAGACCGCAAAGGACGAATTCTCTGCAATGGTGACCCATGAACTGAAGACGCCACTTTTCACAATAAGTGGATATAGCGAGATGTTGGAAGAACCAGGGCTTGTCGGGAATCTGAACAAGGAGCAGTTGGACGCAGTCACTCAGATCCACGAGAGCGCGAGGAGGCTTGAGCATCTCATCAGCGACATTTTGGCTGCACAAAAGCTTGACCTTAACAGGATGAAATTCAACAAAATGCAGTTTGATGTAGGAGAATTCATGAATGGAATTGTCCAGACTTACTCTGCAGTTACCAAGGAAAAGGAAATCGATTTTAAGAACTCTACCAAGGACACGATTGCTGTAGAAACCGACAAGGACAGACTGTCCCAAGTCTTTGACAACCTCATTGGCAACTCGATCGATTTTGTGCCTGAGAAGGGAGGCGTAATCGAGATTGGTGCCAAAAGCGCAAACCAGCATGTCGAGTTTTTTGTAAAGGACAATGGCGCAGGCATTCCAAAAGCCAAGCAGGACCAGCTGTTCAAGAAATTTTACCAGGTGGATTCATCCCTCAAACGAAGGCATGGCGGAACAGGTCTTGGCCTTGTAATCTGCAAGGGAATAGTCGAGGCACTTGGTGGCAAGATATGGTTTGAGAGCGAACCTGGCAGGGGAACCACTTTCTGGTTCAGCATACCTGCAACAACCTAAGAGGACTCTGCACCATTTTCACTGGCTTCGCTTCCGTTTATCACACTCTTAATAGGTGCGAGATGGAAAGATCATCCGGCTGGGATGACCAACTATTATTATTGCCTTGGCTGCAAGAAGATCATAGTAAGTGTAAACCGGGACTATGGTCCAAGATGCCAAAAATGCAAAGAAAGGCAACAGAAAGAACAGGGCAGCAGTTCCAATTAAGAAATCAGATAACGTTTTGCACAAAAAACAATAATACGCCCCCCAAGTCTAGTTCCAGTGATGAAGGTATTCAACGGCAAGACTGCGGCTGAGGACTACATGTCAAACCACACTCTGACATTTTCCACGCCCGAGCTTACCCTGATGAGGTTTGCCTTCTGGCTTGGAGACATGGTTCCAGACCCCAAGAACCCGGGCCAGCAGATGCCCAGGATAATGACGTTTGTAGAGGAGAAGGATTTTGCGCCAACGCCTCTAATAGACGACGACAAGTTTGTACCGACAGGGGCCGTGAAGACAATGAGCGGCCTTTACGGCGGTATTTCGTCGGAGACAGGCGCCAGTTCCAAGTTCTGTTCAGAATGCGGCACCAAGATTTCCGCCAGTGCAAAATTCTGCACTGAATGCGGCTCAAACCAGGACTAGATCTTGCTTCCGCACTTGGTGCAAAACTTTGATGTTGATTTTACCGGAGATCCGCACGAGCCGCATACTGGCCCTGCCTGAGAGGACTCTTTTGGCAGAAGGGATGGATCTGGTGGTGGAAGAACTCCGGGTGTAGAAAATGCAGCCTGTGCTGAGATGATTGACGGCGGGCGTCCTGCTCCTGGCAGCGTTGCAGCAGTAACGGACGAGGCCTGAGGGCTTGGAAAACTCATCCCGCTTGGCATTGTTCCACCGCTTTGACCTCCTGCCTTGCCTGAAGACGACTTGTCCAGTGCCTTCTTTAATTCAAAGATGACCTTTACTGAAAGGAACTCAAGTGCGGAATAAGCCACCACATAGTCGCCGAGTTTCTCAAAGAATTCCTTCTCCGACAGCTTGCCCTGCTTGTACATTCCATTTGCGTCAAGGAAAGACTCGTAGTACCCCTGCGTATCATTTAGGAGATTCTGCAGCTTGTCAAAAAGGAGTGTCAGCGTGTCTACTTCGCCAAACGACATGATCAAAGTTCCCTCTGGCCTGTATTTAATCTAGCTCGAAAAAAGATTGTAAGGTTTTGCCCTTTAGGCCTTCTCGAGGGCACGGTCAATCATCGTCTTGTATGACGCCTTGGAAGCTGCCCCTACCTGCTGCGCGACTATCTGTCCTTTGCTGAAAAGAGCAAGAGTGGGTATGCTAAACACGTTGTACTTTGATGCAAGCTCGTTGTTTTCGTCAACGTTTACCTTGACAAAGTTAACCTTTCCTGCATATTCGCCGGCAAGTTCCTCTATAACCGGACCGACCATCCTGCAAGGGCCACACCATTCAGCCCAGAAATCCACAAACACCGGGATCTGGGAGTTTATGACTTCCTTGTCCCAGTTTTGCTGGTTGACAGGTTTTGCTTTATCCATGGTTACCAATAATTTGTAACCCTAAATATATTGAACGCTTTTTTTACCAGCGGCTTCGAAGTCCGTAATAGTTTCTGCCGCCGCCGTCGCCGTATCTGCGTCTGCCGCCTTGTCTTCTGTCGTCGCCCCTCCTTCCGTAGTGCTGGGGCCTTCCGTAGCCTCTCCTTGCTGGCATCTCCCTCTTTAGCGGATCTGGGATCTTCACCTCGATTCCAAGCTCCTTGTTGAGGTCACGCATGGCAACCTTGGTCTGGCTTGAGATCGCCTTGAAATCCCCTATAGAAGAATATGATACGAGTGTTATGGCTTTGCCCTTTGCTCCTGCCCTTGCAGTCCTCCCTATCCTGTGGAAGTATACCATGTCGTGGCTTGGCACGTCATAGTTTATGACAAGTGCAACCTCTGGGACATCGATTCCCCTTGCCGCAACATCGGTTGCGACAAGTATGTCTGCCTTTCCTTTCCTGAAAAGATACATCGCCTTGTCACGCCTGAACTGCGACATGTCTCCCTGGATGGAGACCACGTTCAGCTTGCTTGCCTTCTCAAGCTCGTGCGCAACCCTTCTGGTCCTCTCCTTTGTGGAGCAGAAGACGATGGTCTGTCCGGTCTGGTTTTCCTTGATAAACTTCAGCAGATAATCCGTCTTCTCCCTGTCCCTAATGACAAGGAATGCCTGTTCGATCCCCTCCCCGCTGAGGTCGTCGGCGTCTATGAATATGCGCTGCGGGTGTTTCATGTACTTTTCTGCAAGCATTAGTATTTCAGGCGGCATTGTTGCCGAGAACAGCGCAGTAATGTGCTCCTTTGGAACCAGGTCCAGTATGAACCTGATGTCGTCGATGAATCCCATGTCAAGCATGGTATCAGCCTCGTCAAGCACTACGTACTTGACGCGGTTTAGTTTTATCGAGCCGCGCTTTACGTGGTCGATCAGCCTTCCCGGAGTGGCCACCACTATCTCGACGCCTCGCTCAAGCTCGTTGAGCTGCACGTTGATGCTCTGGCCGCCGTATATCGTGACGTATCTTATACCGGAATTCTTTGAAAATCTTTGAATCTCGCCCGTAATCTGAACTGCAAGCTCTCTTGTCGGCGCAAGTATGATTGCCTGGATTCCTCCCCTTGGCACTAGTGTCTGGATTATCGGAAGCGAAAAGGCTGCGGTCTTTCCAGTTCCAGTATGTGCCTGTCCTATGACATCCTGTCCTGACAGTATCACAGGAATTGATGCCGCCTGGATTGGGAAGGGCTCATCAAAATGGATCTCACGCAGTGCTGTGAGTATTGGATTCTTTATCCCTAGTTCTTCAAATGTTGTCAATTTTTTTCATCTTTTATTGGAAATGACAGAGAAGTGTTTACGTACATTTCCGTCATTACTTTCGATCAAGCTACTCGTTTGCACCTAATAACTCTTTCCAAATTATTGAAAAAAAAGGCCATATTTTTTGAAATTGTATAATCTGTCATCGCTGTGCGTGTCAGAGAATTGACAGCCAAGATCATATACATATTTAATGTGATTTTGATAGACTAGAACCATGAGTGCTGAATTTCGATTAAAGAAGCTGAGGGGTTCTGGTGGATTCGTCATGGCAAGCGTCAACGACGACCAGCAGAGGAAGGGAAACCTTGGCGGACCAGACCTTTTCCTGGCACCCATCGGTCGCCTTGACACTGACAAGATTTCAAAATATTACTGCAACACTTGCGAGAAGGAATACGAGGGAAGCCCCAAGATAGAGTACGAGTCTCCAAACGAGGTGGTGGCAGAGAACCTCGTACTTTTGGAGAAGGGCCAGTACCTTTGCACGACCTGTGGTTCCGTCCTTGCTGAATACAGGAACTTTAGCAAGCCCGACGAGAAGGCAGAAGTCGGACCTGCAAGGTCTGAAGTCGCACCGCAGCCCTTTGTTGCTCCAAGCCCCGAGCCGCAAAAGACAGTACAGGTACCAGAGGGCTCAGGGGTCAAGACATTCAATTCCGTAATCGGGCTTTCAGTGTATGATGCGGAAGCAAGAAGGGTGGGCCTAGTAAAGGAAATCGGAATCCAGCCGGGGCAGTCTGGAATCATACTTGCAATAACAAAGACCGACGGCACCACCGCGATAGTAAGGTGGGAGGAGGTACGAAAGATAGGCGAGATCGTCCTTCTTGGAGGCGAGGTAAGCAACGATCTAAGGTGTTCCAAGTGCGGAAGCACCAACGTGCCTTCATCCAAGTTCTGCGAAACCTGCGGAAACAAGCTGAAGTGAATTAACAAAGACAAGCAAGATTTATCTTTGGATATAAGGGGACGAGATACAATTGAAAAATCGTGCCACGTCGGGCTTTGTAAAGGACATCATAATAGTAGCAATCGGAATTGCAATCATCTGGGTCGGCCTCAAGGTAACTTTTGGCACCGACAATCCATTTTACGTGGTATCAAGCGGCAGCATGGTGCCGAACCTCAATGTATTTGATGTGATAGTTGTAAACGGAAACGACCCCTTTGACAAGCTCAAGATTGGCGACATTATAGTTTTCAACGTCCCGGTAACGCATGAAAAAGTCATCGTGCACCGGGTGGCCCAGTTCCTAAGCGAGAACCCGCGGATAATCCGCACCAAGGGAGACGCAAACCCCGGCTCGATACCCGGAGTCGACTACCCGATATCAAAGCAGGACTATATAGGAAAGGTTGTCTACGTCGTGCCCCAGATAGGATATGTCACAAGAATACTCACGCCGCCCATCAACTACATCATAATAGCGGTGATAGTTGGCATCATGATTGTCAAACAGTTTAGCAAGCCCAAGCCCGGCTCGGAAGGAGTCGGCTTTAAGGACACGTCTCACGGAGGTCACACCGATTCAAGCCTTACAGGAGCCGCCGACAAGGAGTACACCGAACCAGGAACGGGCACCGGTACAGAACCCAAAGAATAGCATTATTTCTTGGAACTTATCTTAAAGACACGCTGGAAGTAGTCGGACTGCTCCTGTGCGGCTGGCGTCCCGTCCTTTACGTTTGCCAAGGTTTTGGCAAGCTGTTTTTTGTACTCTAGCTGCATCTGCCTTGCAATCTGGATCCTCTGCGCCTGAGGCGAGCCTGCGCCGTGCATCGACTCGGTTAGGTATCCTACCGCGTTTCTTCCAAGCGTCATGTTTTCAATCAGTCTGAGAATCCTCATCCTGTCCTCGACGTCGACTCCCTTGCGGCCGCGGAGATATTTCCTAAGGATTGGGCCCGTCTCGGGGTTTTTGAGATCTTTTTCTGAGGGAAGTGTCACCATTAGGCCGCCAGCGATGTCCTGTGCCAGCCTGCCTATCTCGTATGGGAATCTTGTCACGTTGTGCTTGCATACGTTTGCCAGCATGTCGTCGTTTAGGTAGTTGCCAGACTTTGTTTTGTGGGCCTGGTATGACGATGCAACACCTGCGGCATATATCGTCTCGTTGAGGTGCGTCATCTCCACAAGCTTGTCCTTTATGTGGGAAACGTTGGGAATGCCGTTATAGTCTGCAATCTGTGCGGCGGCTCCGATTAGCACGTCGCCAAGTCCTGTCTTGCAGACATATGATCTCCTGTGGTAGCAAGTAAAGCGCTCGACGAGCATTGATGCAAACTCGTACTCGCCGTTCATGAAGACGTGCTCCCATGGGACAAATACGTTGTCAAAGATTATCATTGCCTCCTGGCCTGAAAACTTGGAGTTTCCCGCGTCAAGGTCGCCGTCCTCCATGCTCCGGGTGTCGCATGATTGTCGGCCGTAGATGTAGGTTATTCCTGGCGCGTCTGCCGGAACTGCGCCCACCACAGCATAGTCGACGTCGTTTTCCTGCAGTCTCATCGTTGGCATGAATATTATCCAGTGCGAGTTTATGCATCCAGTCTGGTGTGCCTTGGCCCCCCTGACCACTATTCCCTTGTCGTTTTTCTCAACAATGCGCAAAAAGACGTCAGGGTCTTCCTGCTCGTGAGGTGCCTTGCTCCTGTCTCCCTTGGGGTCGGTCATTGCGCCACCTATTACAAAATTTTCAGTCTGAATCATCTTGATGAAATCAACCAGCCTCTTGTGATAGTCGGTCTTGTGCTTTTCATCAATCTCAAAAGTTACGGAATAAAGCGAGTTTAGCGCGTCCATCCCGACGCATCTCTGGAAGCATGTACCTGTAAGCTGGCCGAGTTTTCGCTGCATCTTGTTCTGGTTTACCAGGTCTTCTGCACCCTCGGCAATGTGGAGAAACCTGTTTACCTGCAAGCCGCTGATTGATGACTTGACACTTGCAAGCTCGCCCTCGCGGACGGCAAGGTCATAGGTCTCCGCCACCGCGTTAATTGACGGGCGGATCATCGGGTGATCAACGGGCTCTTTTACAAGCTCGCCAAAAAGATAGACCTTTGTCTTTCGGCCACGGAGACTTTGTATGTACTCGGCTCCTGTCCTAATTGGCATATCTGCTATACTCTTTCAAACCAATATAAAATATTCTAACGGATAAGGCTCCTCAAGAAAGACCGATTCTTACGTCGACCACTTTGCAGCCCTTTCCCTTTTCAAACACAAGGGCCGGGTTGAGGTCAAGTTCCTTTATCTCCGGAAAGTCAGTTACAAGCTGCGAGATCTTCTGCAGGCATTCGGACAATTTTTGGAGGTCGGACGGCTTTTCGCCCCTTACTCCTTGGAGGAGCTTGTTGGTCTTGATAGAGGAGATCATCTCGTCTGCCTCTGTGTCCGTAACAGGAGCTATCCTGAAGGTCACGTCCTTGAGCACCTCGACATAGATTCCTCCCATGCCAAACATAACGACCGGCCCAAAGCCAGGCTCTTGTTTTGATCCTATGATCGTCTCCTTTCCTCCCTTTACCATCTCCTGCACAAGGACTCCCTTGATTGTGGCCTTTTTGTCGTACTTTTTGGCGTTCTTGATTATCTCCTTGAAAGCCTTCTTGACTTCCTGCGGGGTCTTGAGTCCTACCTTTACTCCTCCCGCGTCTGACTTGTGAATGATTTGTGGTGACGCGATCTTCATCACTACTGGATATCCAATCTTCTTTGCCGCAGAGGCTGCCTCCCTGTCCTTTGTGGCAAGGATGCTTTTTGGCAGCGGGACGCCGTACGCTTTTAGCACTTCCTGTCCCTCCTCCTCAAGCAGGTTCTTCCTCCCTTCTGCCCTCACCTTTGCAAATATCTGCTCTGCCTTCCTCTTGTTTGCCTTGAACTCTCGCACCCTTCCCTCCTGTGCCTGCGACCACTGGGTGAATCGTACCATGGCCTTGAGGGCCCGGATTGCGCCCTCGGCATATTTGTAGTGAGGGATGCCTCCCTCTGCAAGGATCTCCTTGTTCTTGATTCCCTCGTCAAGCCCCATCAGGCTTGCAAGGATTGTCTTGTCATATTTTTTTGAGACGTTTACTATTACTTCGGCAAGCTTGTTGTAGTCAAGCGTTGCAGAGGGCGTGCACATTGTAATTACGGAACCGACGTTCTTGTGCGCTAGGACTAGGTTCAGCACATGATCAAACCTGTTAAAGTCGGCGTCTCCTACGATATCGACAGGATTCCTCGAGGTGCCCCATGGCGGAATCACCGCGTTTATCTGCGGCCTGATGTCCTCTATGTTTGCCATCTTCAGCCCCAGCTTTGAGCATGCATCGGTCGAGATTATTGCAGGTCCTCCGGCGTTTGACACGATGACAAGGTCTCCCTTGGTAGGCAGCGGTTGCTTTGAAAACGCGGTGGCATAATCGAACAACTCCTCCATCGAGTCTACACGTATGGCCCCTGCCTGTGTTAGCAGCGCGTCATAGATTTCGTCTGAGCCCATCAGCGCGCCCGTGTGCGACATTGCTGCCTTGGCGCCCTCGGGGCTCCTTCCAGACTTTAAAACTAGGACGGGCTTTTTGATCTCTCCAAGCCTTGTAATCTGTTTGCAAACTTTAAGAAATTCCCTGCCGTTTGTCATGTCCTCAAGATACATTACTATCACCTTTGTCTGGTCATGAGCTGCAAGCATCTTGAGCATGTCGACCTCGTTGAGGTCAACCTTGTTCCCCATGCTGATTACTGCGGAAAACCCGATGCCCTGTGCAGACGCGTCCTCCACAAGCGCTGCACAGATTGCACCGCTCTGCGATACAAGCGCTATTCCGCCAGACTTGGGCGTCACCTTGAGGAAGGTGGAGTTCATCATTGTCTGCGGCGCAAGGTTCATCACACCGAGGCAGTTTGGCCCGATTATCCTTATGTTGTACTGCTTTGATATCTCGGCAAGCTTTCTTTCCAGCTTGGCGCCCTCCTCGTCGACCTCCTTGAATCCAGCCGTGATCACGACCGCTCCCTTGATGCCCTTCTTGCCGCACTCCTCAAGTACTGCAGGTACCACGTCGTTCTTTGTGACTACTACTGCAAGGTCTATAGTATCTGGCACGTCAAGGACCGTCTTGAATGCCTTTTTGTCAAAGACAGTCTCGCGTGTAGGGCTGATTGGGTATATGGTGCCCGTGTATCCCTTTAGGATGTTTGATGTGATTGCGCGCCCTACGCTTCCTTCCTTGTCTGACGCGCCAATAATTGCGATGGATTTTGGCGATAGAAAGAACGAGTGTGTCATTTGAACGAGATGGACTCAAATTCTCTGCTCTAATAAATTTATCCAAGATCAGTTGCTAAAGTTTTCAGCTTCCAAGCATTTTTCCTGCAATGTTTTCCTGCCGCGGGATCCACTTTATCTGCAGCCCCTTGAAATTGCCGATTAGCTCCCAGGCCTCCATCGCAAGCCCCCTCAGCTGTGCGTTGTTTATCGCAAACTCGTGGTTAAGCTGCGATACTGTGTTCTTCGAATCGCTGTAGATGACAAATTCGTCAGTCGAGCCTAGGAATTTTTTCAGTGCCGCAATTATCGCCTTGTATTCTGCCTGGTTGTTTGTAATCCCCGGCTCCTTTTGGTAGAAGGACTCGCCAGTCTCCTTGACAAAGAACCCGTATCCCCCCTCTGGGCCCCCCGAGCCGTCCACAAAGATGCTATGCATCCTTGTACAGCCTCATTATCTTTACGCTCAGGTTCACCGTAGCCAGGTAGATGCATGTAGAAACCGACTGGGCTACAATCGACGAGAGGTATGCAGGATGCGAGCTTGAAAGCAAATAGTACTGGAGGGACCACCTTGAAATGGTGTAGATTACCTCGCCAATCCCAAGGGACGATATTATCTTGACAAGGTCCCCCTTGAGCATGGACTTGTCAACCCTGCCCGACTCGAGCAGGTATTTTTTCCTGTTGTCAAAATAGAAGAGCGTGCCAAAGGTCGTAAAGTATACCACATAATCCACAATCAGTGTAAGGGTCGCGTTGACGTAGGTTTGCTGCGATGAGAACAACTGCGAGGCAATTGCTGATACCACTACCGAGGCGGCAAAACCAAGCAGGATGTTTTTGTTAAGCCTGAGGTATTCCTTGTACTGCTGCTTCATGATTTTTTCCTGGCAGAGTCACATAAATTCATTGCAGTGTGATTTTTAGGAGGACAAGTATACCGCCAAGCTCGGCGGCATGGATTGCAAGAAGGTACGGAAGGAGTGCCGCGGCGTAGAGTTCCATCATAGAAAAGTAGGCGTAGACAGTGATGACGTTGTGCAGGAAAAGGAGGCCTGCGAAAAATATCATTCCAAGAGGCAGCTGCGCCCTTGTCCTAGAATACATGCTTGCAAAGACCTTTACCAGAACCCCAAGGGCTGCCATGTTGGCCCCCGAGACTATGGTGCTTGCAGTCATCAGCGGTTCCATTTGAGAAAACATTGCTGGCGCATAGCTTATTTACTTTTTTCCAATTTGGCGAAGATTTCGTCAAACGCCTCCATGTTTACCTCAAGGAAGGTGGACACGAAATATGTCGCGCCGTACTTTTCACCAACCCGCGTTATGAGGTTGTTTTTTTCGAGAACCCCTATGTGGTGCTGCACGGCCTTGTAGTCAAGGCCCATCTCCTTTGCAAGCTGGTTTGCGTTGAGCGGTGTCTTGCGAATTATCGAGATGAGCCTCACCCTGTTGATGCCTCCCCTTGAACCCATGAATACAAAGTAGAGCAGGCGCTTGGCGTGCGGGTCAAGAGGCATTGTATGACTCCCGATATACCAACTAAAAACATCTTGGGCTGCGTTCGCGAGGAATTTCGGCAAACCGATAAATGTGATAAGGCACAATTGTGCTTGATGCTGGACTACGACTATCCGCTCTACAGGCCGCCCTCGGAGGCAAGGTCGCTCATATTCCAGGTTACGCTTGGGTGCTCCTTTAACAAGTGCTCGTACTGTGACATGTACAGAACCAAGGAGTACCAGGAGAGGCCCTGGGAGGAAATTAGGATGGAGATAGACATTGCGGCAAAGCACATGCCCGAGACCCGCAGGATTTTTCTGGCAGACGGCGATGCTCTAAACCTCTCTACCGAGAGGCTCGTACAGATACTGGACTACATACGTCCTAGGTTTCCAGCCCTTGAGAGGATCTCATGCTATGCCATGCCAAAGAACATCTTGGAAAAGTCCCCTGAGGACCTCAGGAAACTTCACGACGCAGGCCTTGGCATGTTCTACATTGGAATCGAGACCGGCTCTGACATCATACTAAAGAAGATAACAAAGGGTGCGACAAGCCAGACAATAATCAAGTCGTGCCAGAAGGCAAAGGATTCAGGTTACGTGATTTCTTGCATGGTCATACTCGGGATTGGCGGCAAGTCCTACTCGAAGAACCACATAGAGGAGACTGCAAAAATTCTAAGCATAACTTCGCCGCACTATGTCGGGGCGCTTACGCTGCACCTTGACGAGGGGATAAGGGAGGAGTTTCTGACAAAGTTCAAGGAGCCCTTCCTGCCAATCGATGACGCGGACGCGCTAGACGAGCTTGAGCTGCTGATAAGCAAGATAGAGCCCTCATCTCCAGTAGTCTTCCGGGCAAACCACGGCTCTAATGCATATCCAATCGGGGGCACCTTCCCGTCCGAGAGGCAGGACATGTTACAGAAAATATCATACCTTAGGCAGCATCCCGAACTATGCAGGCCCGTCGGCTTTAGGGGATTCTAGGGTCAGCCCGGTGCGCTGCCCACAGTAAAGTGCTTCAAGATAACGTGTCCCCACTGGTCCTCGCCAACAACAGTATACATGCCTCCGGCCAGCGGTCTGAACGTCTGGCCGTCGTAGTAGCCGTTGAACGCAACGTGGTACTGCATGTTCACTGAGATGTTGGTGGAGTTGTAGGTCTCTATTGTTGCCTTGCTGCTGGAGGGCTGAAATACAAAGTCAACTATCCCGATTGTCTTGCATACGTATACGCCCCGCGGGTAGAGTGTGAGGCGCTGGCCGTCAGTCATGTTTTGGAGGGTATAGTCTCCCTGCATCAGGGCCATTCCAAAGGGCAGGTGGAAGAGGCATGGCCCCATGCTCCACTTTCTAAGAGGCCAGTTGTGCTGGGGGTTGATGGTAAGGACGCCTGGCGTGGTGTTGGTAAGCGAGATGTCCATGCCCATAGTCTGCCCGGTCCTAATCGCAGTAGAGTTCAAGTCCATCGCAAGTGCAATCCCCGACTCGGGCTCAGTCCCGGACTGCGGGTTGACTTGGAACACGTGAAAGAGCAGGGCGGCTGCCCCAAACGCCGCGACCGCGGCTATTCCCACGCCTACAGTTATGAAGAGGTGCAGCTGCTTCATGCCTATTTGCTCAACCTAGTCCTTGAGGCCCGGCCCGACATGACTGCAAAAAAGGCAACAATAGAGGCGATTCCTGCCGCAAATGCAGGCCCAGCCGAAGGGAATTCTGGCACCGGCGTGGAAATTATCTTGCTCTGAGTTATTGGAAAGCCACTGACCCGGGCGCTGGCAGTTATGTTAAGGTCGCCTGAGGTCTCAGCGGCAGGGATCTTAAACGACAGACCAAAGTTTCCGTTCTGGTCTGCCTGTACGGTACGGATAAGAATTAGGTTTCCCTTCAGGTCCTTCACCTGTACTGCGACAAGCTGTCCGGGCGTTCCGCCGCTTACCGCGCCTGTCAGGTATACCGTGTCCCCTGGGCCGTAGTAGCTCTTAGTGGTGTTAAGGGTGATTGATTGGTCCTCCTGTGCCCACGAATGTGGCATCCCAAGCGCAAGGAGGAGGATTGCGGAAAAGGCAAGGGCTGCCATCCCCTTCCTTTCCACCCTAGGAGAGGCCGATGAAATATGATAATTCATGAGATTCTGGCGTTCCTCCCTTGTTTGGCCAGTCTGAAAGCACGTTAGCGTAAATGGTAGCAAGTCCTGTTGAGGACTGGGCGGGGACGTAATATGGAAGTACCACCTCAGAGTTGCCGGGGCTCACGGCATATGTTGCCGAGGCTGTTCCCAGCGTGTCAAGGCTGGAGTCAAACAGGTTTACTGTGACAAGCGTTGGCACCGAGCTGCCTGATTGGATGTCTACCCGCACAAAGCCGCTCTGGCCCCGCGTAAAGAGTGATACTTTGTTTCCGTTCTGGTCTGTGGGCTCTACTGAGACTATCCTTATGCCGCTGGAGTCGGTCGAGTTGTTCTCGAGGTTTGCTATGCAGGGGTTTGTTCCGTTGACCATTGCAAGGTCGCCGTTTGAATCAAAGCAAGACTGGACGCTGCTGTCAGCAAGTCCGTACTCAACGTTGAGGTTCTGGTTTATTGCCACTATCTGGGCGTGGTTTATTGCAGCGTAGCTGTCAAATGTCTGGACTGCCTGGTCCCAGCTCCCTCCGCTGTCAAGCACGTTCTGCATGGCGGCGTGTGCAGCAGAGACCCTCTGCTGCATAAAGTTGAACTCTCCCTCGAAGACCTGCTGGGTCCTGTTGTCCGGGACTGTTGCAAGAAATGACGTGTATGCGGCGCTTGGAGTGGTCGCTGCGCCTGCCTGGGCAAGGGCCGTCAGGTCCTGCTTGAGCTGGCTTGCGGCTGCAAGCCTCTGCTTTTGGACAAGCTCGGCGTCTATTTTTGCAGCCGTCTCGTTACCAATTATGTTTGCCACCTGACGCTTTGATACCTGGATCTCCTGAAGTATCTTCTGCGCCATCGGGTCGTTCTGGAGGTCCGGCCCGACAAGAGTGGTAAAGTTTGTTATCGGGGCCGCACTTGTCGTGTTTGCAGCAGTGGAATTGAGGTCGTTTAGGTTCAGGTTTACAAGCGTAATGGACTTGTCGCCAAGGTTCGTGGCCGTGCCGTTCTGGTATGCAAGTGCTAGAAGGTGGGCCTGCGTGGGACTCATGAAGGTCATGCTGTCATTTTGGACGGCGATTCCGAGGGTTACCGACGCCTGGTCATTTGTCATCTTGGATGGGTTTGACACCAGTGTCGTTCCGGTAAGGTTCTGCGGCCTCTCAGTACAGGCCTGCGGTGGCGACGGCTCGTACGAAACAGGAAGCGTGGTTGGATCCTCAAGGGACGCTGAAAGGCAGGACTCGGTTGTAAGCGGCATGCCGCCGTTTGCAGGCCAGTCTGAATAGGCATCGGTGAAAATGTTGGAGGTTCCTACTTGCGCGCCCGGAGGTATGAAAAATGAGAGGGTCATCTGCGAGTCGCCTGGCTTGATAACCGATTTGACCGAGGCCGTACCTATGCTGCTCTGGTTGGTGTCAAAGAGGTTTATTGTCAGGAGGGCAGGCATTGTCTCCCCCGAGGAGAGCGATACCTGGACGAAGTTGTTCTGCCCCTTCTTTATCATCGAGGATGGGTTTCCCTGCTGGTCAACTAGCCTTACAGAGTCTATCGATATGCCATGGGTCTTGATCACGTTGAAATCGGTAGAGTTGGTGTAGTTTTTCCCGTCAACCAACGTGGTGGCAACGTCCGTGTACACACCCTCGCCGAAGTTGGACGGGATCTTGAACTGGAGTTCTGCCGTACCGTTCTGGTCCGTGGTCACAGTCCTTGACACAATGTCGTTGCCTGTTGGGTCTGCTACGACCATTGCCACGTTTTGTGCGCTAAAGCCTGGCAGCACTGCCTTGATCGTTACAACATCGCCATAGGCATAGTAGGACTGGTCGTTTGAGATAAGAAGGGACTGGGGTAGAATTGGCGCGCCGGTGTAGGTGGCGCCAGAGCCAAGCGACGTTGAGTTTTCCGAGGAACTGTTCAAGTTCACGCCCCCTATTGCGGAAACAACAATGCTTGGAGAGATTACCGACTCGCTAGATGATGAGCTTGGAGTCGGGGAAGGCGAGAACCAGACAGAGCCCGATCCAGAGTCGGACGACTGCTCGGTGGGCTGGGGGGCAGGCAAGGGCGTTTGCGACTGGGAAGACTGGTTTGTTTGTGGGTTGGTGGAGTTTGATGAGGAATAGGTCAGGTTACCGCCGGTCTGTGTAGTGGAGTTATCGCCAGAAGAAGACTGTCCACCTCCCGTCGTCGAGCTGGAGTTTGACTGCTGTGCATTGGTCTGGTTGTTTGATGAGGAGCCTGTAGAATTGTTACCTGTACCTGGGTTGGTACTTGTCTGGTTGTAAGTCGATGAGGTTTGTGACGATGACGTGCCTGAGCTGCCGACTGTCTGGTTCGTGGTAGTACTGGTCTGGTTCGTGGAAGTGGTGCTGGTCTGGTCACTTGTAGACGACGTGCTATTGGAATAATCGGCAAAGGTAAGTGTAGAAAACGCGGTCTGGGGAATGAAAAATAACACGCAGACGAAAAGTGCCGATATCGAAATTAACATGACGTTTCTTCCGTTGCCCCCGATGAAGGATCCCGGTGAAGCCTCTTTTCTTTCAATCATAGAGTCGCCATGGTCCATACCCCACGCCTCCTGCTCTTTGGAGGAAAGTCTCCATTGAGTTCATGGTATCTTGAGAATGGATAATTAATAATGGGTTGTGACACCTTGTTAAGGAACATTGTTAATGATGTTATAGATCGGTTGGCTGATTTCGATTAAGTCTTACTCATGATTTTTTCTTTTGCCGAATTTTTTGCGCTAGGCCGCCTTTAATGCATTGAAAAGTTTCGTGCCGTCTGCCCTTCCAAGGCCCGTGCAGGGATCCCATCCGGCCCCTGCCTCGTATGCTCCGTTGTTTCCGCTTGTAATGTCTGCAAATACCGAGTTAGAAATTTTAGTGTAAAGCAACGGGTTGAGGTATCCTACCGAGTGGCCAAGCCCCTGATTCATCGTTGCCACGAGCCCCGCGTAAAGAGGAGCGACTGCACTTGTACCTCCGATTACTGCATTTTTTCCATCGACAAGCACGTCATATCCCGTCACTGGATCCGCGTCGCCTGCAACGTCAGGAACGCCGCGTCCTATGCGCCCCCCTGGGTTTTTTGACGGTGGAACATTTGCGCCTGCCTGCCACTGGGGAAGGTCAAACACGTCGCTTATCCCACCACCAGTAGCTCCGCCAAATGGGAGATCATTCCATACCACCTCTCCTGAAATTTTGTTTTTTGATGAGTTCAGTCGGGTTCCTCCACAGGCAAGAACAAACGGGCTTGAGGCTGGAAAATCCACATGGGCAAGGCCGTCACTTGCTCCGTCTGATGAGCCGTCGTCCCCTGCTGCGGCACAGACCGTGATTCCAAGTGAGGATGCGTTCTGGAATGCCTGGTTGAAGGCGTCAAGGGACTGAGCCGTCCAGTTCGATTCTGTCCCTCCCCATGAAATGGATACGACTGATGGCTTGTTAGTAGTGTCATGAATTGCCGCATCGATTGCATCAAGAAACCCAATGTCGGTGTTAGGGCCAAAGTAGACTATGATGTTTGATTTTGGTGCAATGCACCCTGCCACCTCTATGTCCAGCATCACCTCGCCGTCAGGCCCGTTGGCACTCCCAGTGGGGCTGTTTGTGGCGCCGTCAACTGACACGGAAGTAACGTTTGGCATTGGCACCCCAAGCTTTGAAAAATATGATTGCAGGTCTGGCGTCTTGTATCCCCCACCAAGCTCTATGATGGCAATAGACTGGCCGCTCCCGTCAAGTCCCTTCGGATAGTCATAAAGATTTGCAAGGGTGGGAGGAGTGTAGGATGCCTTGGGACCGCTTGATTTTGAAGAAGCCTTTTGGTCAAAGAGCCGGAAGTGTGGCTTGGCCTGCGTGCGGTTATCAAGCCCGAATACCCCTTGTACTATCTGTGAGAGATCCCTTGGGATGTGAACGGGTCCCGTCCTTCCCCTGAACCTTCCGGAGGGATGATCATACATTGACAAGGTTACGTCAAATGCCTTTGAGAACATGGCAACGGTCCCTGAAAGGACGACCTTGCACTGGATAAGGTCCGCCTTGACTACCTGCAGGCCGTGGGCCTTGGCAAAGGACTCTATCTTGTCAACATCCTGCTGCGAGGCCGCAAACCTTGACCTAAATTCTTCGCGGCTAAAGTGCTGGCGGTCCTTTGGAAGGCGTGCAATGTTTTGTGCAATTTTGGAGGATATTTCCGCCGCAGATGGCCTCCTGAGAAGTACTGTGACCTGGATGCGCTCGTTTGGATCCGCAAGTTCCTTCGGGCTGGAACCGTGCAATAGGGAACGCTCGCTTCCAACGAGCGGAATCTTGGGCTGTGACATGTCGGATCTATCTATGTACGGTACTCATGAATTTAAGATTTGTTTATGATGCCATAGAATCCTTTTTACAGAAGAATCTCTTCTTCTGGCTTGATCCAATGCAGCCAGGAGTTTGCTGATGCAGCGGGTCCGGTAGCTGTCCAAAGCTTTTACGTGGCAAAATCCGCACTGGAACCTTTTTAAATTGAGTTGGAAAGGGAACGTTATGTTATCCAGGCCCGTCCTATTCATTCTAGTCTCTGCCCTTCCCTTGTTCACGATTGCACAACAATCCGCATACGCATACACGTTCAACGATTACGAGAGTGCATCATTTCTTGCCAAACTCATAGAAGTAAAGGTAGAGACTGGCCTCATAGCAAGCCATGCCGGAGACAAGGACGCAATCAACTATTATCAAGGCATGCTCAAAACATACTGGACTCCAAACGAAACAAGCTCCCTTGAGGAGCGCAATCCCCAATTGGCAAGCACTATTGTGTCTGATATCAACAGCACCATTGCAGACGCAAGGGCGGGCAACTCCGACAAGGCAGGTTCGGATTACTTTGACATTGCCGTAGCACTGGAGCAGGCAGGAGTAGTAAGGGTAGATCCCCCATCCTTGAACAATCAAACCGTACAGGCCATGTCAATTGCCATGGTTCTCAAGGAATCCCTTGGCAGATATGGCGATGCAGTAGGCTCGCCCGGCCTTGGAACCACGTCTCAAAATCCCAGCGGCGGCCAGTCTGGGCCAATTACGACCTCCGGTACATCCAACATAGTAAACCAGTACGCATATGAGAATTCCAAGGGGCTGGCAGACGAGGCGCAGCAGATGTTTGGGCAGCTTATCAGCCATCACGACAACAAGCCCTACAGCGACAGGATAGGCACATACATTACAAAATATGGAACTGACCTTGGCAACAAGGCAGACACCAGAACCGTCATGGCTGACGTTTATGACGGAATATTTCCTAATTTTGTATCTGGATACAGCTTGGACCTAGAATCCATTCCCGAGTTTTCATCTCCCTCCGTTGTAGTCTTTGCTACCGTTGCATCAACCATTGTGCTCTCAAGGCTCTATGGAAAAAAGACAAAAAGTAAAAGATTTTAAAATTTCCAACCTAGAGCCGATGGCCCGCAAGGCACAACCGCTCACGGGTTCCAAAGTATTGCTTAAGCGGGCCCTTCGCAGGCGAAGATTTTCATGGCAAGAGCACTGCTCCCCCAAGTCAGCTAAAGGCAAACACAAACTTTGACGGGTCTGCATCAAACTGCGTCTTGCAGTTGGCGCAACAGAAGTATATGTGCCTTCCATCCAAGACAGTTTTCAAACTGGTCTTTCTCTTGTCCACTTCCATGCCACAGACTGGATCGATTGCCATCTTGGTCATATAATACGTGAAGGTTGGATATAACCAAGACGCAGCACAAGAAAATGGGGTGGTCAGCGGCCCTGAAGTCCTGGCAGCACCTTGGTATGCTCGATTTCCACCGATTTCAGATCGTGTGGGTCAAGCCCGAGCAACTTTAGGATTGTCGGCGCGATTTGCGTCGTCTCAACCCACTTGCCGTTCGAGCCCGGCTTTACATTTCCTGGTGCGTAGACTAGGATTGGAACGTCGCGGTCGCCTGGGTTGTCTCCGCCATGCTCGGCAATCTTGCTGCCTCCAGTGTAGACAGTTCCGACCTGGGCGCGTCCGAACACATCAGGGTGGCGTGGGTCGGAGACAGGCACACCAAAGAAGTCTGCTGCTGCCTTGCCGGCGTAGATCTGCGCCAGACCCGAGTGGGGCACCAGTACGGTCGTACCGTTGTAGAGTTTGCCTGGCGCGCTGTTGTTCCAAAGATAGCTCTCGACAAAGTCTGCTGCCGCCTGCGTCTTGACTGACAGGTAGCTCTGCCACAGGTCATCGTCGGTCCCTGCAACTATCAGTGACGTGCAGTTTGACGTACAGCCAATTTTCAGATTCCATGCGTTGTTTATCGCGTCAATTATCGGACCATCTTTGATTCGGTGCAACAGGTTCGGATCCTGTGGCGACTGGCCGTGCTTGGCAGATATGATGATCGCCGTCGAGTCGGTCAGGCCCTGCTTGTGAATCTCGTCGACCATCCGCTCTAGCTGTGCGTTGACATAGTCAAGCGCCATCGAGAGTAGCGGACCTGGAGTGGTCGTGCCTTGGAGGTAGCCGCCTAGCAGTACCGGTCCCTCTGTGTAGTTGCCGTTTGCATCAGGACCTATCAGCGTGGCTGGCGACTTGAACAGCTTCTCGGCGACAGATACGGTCTGGAAGTTCATTCCAAAGATGACCGGAACTCCGACCTTGTTCTTGCCACTGTGGTCGTAGCCGTCGATCTCGTTGAGAATCGCCTGCACTTTATAGCCGTCGTACTGCTTGGTCGCGGCGTTGTCACCAGTCCAAGAGATGCCACCTGGGTACGGCACTCCATTTGGCTCTACTGCGTTTGAGTCTATCTCTGGCGCAAAGAAATCGTCGATCCCGTGACCGGACGGTCCGTTGAACGACTCGTATATGGCATGCTTGTCAGACCAAGCTGTGAGCATCCCAGCAGCCTTCGCGACCTCAAATATCGTGTTGACCTTCAGGTATGAATGCGGCGGGATTGGCTGGCAGGTAACCGGGTCGACTGGAAAAGTCGACGGCACAAGCAGCGTCTGCGGGGTTGCCGTCATAAGCATAATCAGCGCCGGGTTCTTATCTAACCCCGGGATGTTCTGGCCTGCATCAAGCCGGGTCGAGTTTATGTCGTCAGGCGAGTCATATACGACATCGCCGCCTGTCGGCCCGTGGCACGATGTTGTTCCTGCCTCATAGGTGTCGTGGTTGTACTCGACGTCATAATAGACGCCTGTTGCGCGCGGGTCGCCGCCTGTCATCAGGGCTGTGCCCCCGGGATCAGAGTCTGACGGGTCGGAGGTGTGTGCGTTGGTAAACTCAGCGCCACCTTGTACAAGCTTGGCAAGCTCAGAGTCAGGATGGTTGCTTACATACCAATCTATGTCGGATTGGTGCAGTCCGTCCACGGAGATCAGAAGCACGTGCTTGATATCGCTACCTTTTTCGTCAGTACCAAAACCTTGAGTTGCTGAGGCATCATGGCCTAGCGCCTGTGCAGATAATCCTTGGATTGCAAACAATGGCAAGATGAGAATCATCAATGACGCAAGTCGTAATTTTTTTATGAAAACTTTCGCCCTTCGGTACATGTCATACCCCAACACGACTTTTGTATTTATCCGCTATCAACATTGTTTATTGCGTTTATGGATTTTTTAGAGTTGGGTTGGCAGAAAACATAGGACCGGACCGCGGTCTTTGAAATTACCAATATAGTCCTGTATTTCAGAGAAGCTGTTTTGTATGATGCCTTCTTTTTTTCGTATGAGTGATATAGTTTTTCCAAATTCTTCTATAGCATAAACGTAAAGTATGTCCTTGGTTTGCTCGCGTGCATTCAATTCAGGCAGAACCTCATCATGCACTGAAATTCTTTGCCTCTGCAACATCCTTCTTTATGTACCAAAGCGCGTTCTTGTTGGCCCCACACCCGAGTCCAAGAAAAGCAACTGATGAAATATGGGTCCACAGGTTTCTCTCCCCACATAGGTTTTGGACAGGAACGTTTTGTGAAAATAATTTCACACAAAGTGGGCAGTAAGCTTACCGGAGTAGCTACAAAACTCCTTTCCCTAATTTTTTATTTTATGTTATATGTATTTGACAATCGTTTTTTTCTCTGAATTTGAAATATTGGAAATTAATGCAAAGTTGTATAGAGGATGTGCTTTTTTGTAATGCTTCATAAAACTCCATGCAACATCATGTATTTTAAATTCAGTCCTTAGACCATCAATAGATGATATATTTCCAAATACATCATAGCAAATAACGGAATAACTCTGGAACTTGTTGCGTGGTTTTGCTCTTAGCATCCAAGAAAGCATAAAGATGAACACAGTCAACATGACTACAGCTTGTCCAGATTCCTTGAAAAATTGTAGTGTTGGTTTGAACACAAATCCGCTCATGTCTTTATTTTAGAATTTTTTTCATTTTCAACATGTGGCTTGAATCTCTGCCATAGAAATCCAAGTATCAGACCATTGACAATCCAAGTTGCTGTAACTGTTACTGCTGATATAGCCCTGAATCCATTTACTATATCCATTGGAGTCCTAATCGGATCAGGATTTGGTGGCATTATTACAAATATTACCATTATATATACGGCATATCCTACAAAAGCAAGAAACTTTTTGTCCTTCATCTTTATGTAAAGTCTTGAAAAACCTATTGCACCAAGACTAGATAGTGCTACAAACAGGGCATATGTAGTAGCTCGGAATACAATAGTGGCAGGCTCTCCGACTGTTGGAGGATTTGCGGGGTATTTTAAGAACGGTATGAAATAAAATACTGCCCACATTATTCCAGCAAGTACTAGTGCTTTTTTGATATCATTGTTTCCGGGAAGTGATTTTCTTGCATATGCAAATACTAGACCAAACAGTGCACCTGTTGCCATTCCCAACATTCCTCCTGCAACTACGGAACCCTGTTTTTGCCAGATTCTATAATCTGTAAATTGTTTCCAAAATTGCGGATTGTCTTGTGCTTGTCCTTCTGCAAACAGACGCAGGTTTTCAATTCCTATTGCAGTATCAAGATATGGTTCAACAAATGCGACATTGATTAAACCGTGAAATAATCCTGCTAAAAGACCTGCAACTATTACAATACAAAGAAAAGAGAGGGTTTTCATAATATATTCACACTAATGACACGGAAAACCTGATGCGTGTCTCATGTCGTGGGTAAATTCATGCAGGTATCCGTTTGTTCCGCCCATCTGAGTATAGGCACCTTGACCTTCTATGATGCTAAACAATTGTCCTTGGTCAAAACCTACCATGAAATATCCCAGCCCGAATATTGCAAACAAAACCGCTACTGCAATTATTGGCACTGCATGCACTGATTTTGTTACCTGAGATGTGTTTGTCATTGCGGTCTTGACAATTTTATATTACTTAAACTGTTGGATGGTTTATCCAACCCAAAATCAAACTTAGATCGACATAAACATAATCCAGATTTTTGTAATAATGTAAGAAGATAAATGAATATGTAAGATTCAAACTCTCACAGGTCTGAATCCTGTAAAATTCGCTACAGAACCTATAATTTTTTACATTTCTTGTTTGATACTAAATTATTTCAGATAATTAAAATAAAAAATGGTTTAGAGTTTTGAAATAACTCTAGTCTTTGCAGATGATATTACAATTCCCGTAACTGCAATTGCAAAAACAATTGGTGCAACAGGACCAAATTCTGGAACTACTGTACTATTTTCTGCACCAACAACATTAGGTTGTGATTCAGCATTATCACCAGATGTAACTTCTTGCAATCCCTTCTCATCTAATATCTGATTTAACAGCGTAAGATCATAGATTCCAGATAGATCTGGATTGGAATCTAAAAATCCTACTTTGTATTGGTCTTCTGCAGTTGCATACAATGAGGTTGCAATTGGATCATATGTGAACTCTAGTCTTGAGAATGCTTCTCTCAATTGATCATCAGGTATTGTTTTTGTTGTTAATTTCTCAAGTTCCGTATTGAAGGCTTGACGTGCTTGTTCTGGATTGTTGTTAATCCAGTTGATTTCATCAACATTTGCTTCAAGTAATTTTTTCACAATGTTCGGATGATCTTTTAGAAACTCAGACCTGACTACAATATTTGCTGTTACAAATTTTCCATTTGACCACAGATTTCTTTCATCAACAAGAATCTTGGAATTTGTCTTATGGAGAAGTACTGTAACCCATGGTTCTGGAACCCATGCACCATCAATGTCTTTCTTTAACATCAGTGTGACAATATCAGAATTTGAAGCTGGCAGTACCGTTACAGAACCGCCATTTTCTGAAGTCTTGTAGCCATTGTTTAGCAGATAGATCCTTAGTGCTATGTCTTGGGTATTTCCCAACTGAGGAGATGAGAACTTTTTTCCCGCAAAATCTTGCGGTGATTGGATTCCGGAATCATTTCGGACTACAAATGAAGCCCCTCCACTTGCCACACCGGATATTATTCGTAAATCACCATTAGATTTCACATATCCGTTGATTGCAGGACCCGGACCTACATATGCAACATCAACCTGATTTGTAAATAATGCTTCCATTTCCGCAGGACCCGCATTAAACACATGTGGTTCAATTTGGATATCACCCAATGTTTTTTGAAAGTCGCCATTGCCTATACCGATTACAGCTGGTGCGTGTGTGATGTTGGGAAAGTATCCTATTCGCAGTACAGTAGGATCACTTGCATAAGCTTGATGCCCATATCCTGCAAAAGAAGATACAAGTACCAACATTGCTATTGCTCCGAGTGTTTTGAATCTAGTTTTTTTCGTCATTATTCAACTCGTGAATAGTGTTATGATATAACGGAATTCAAATATGCAATAGATGCAGAAAATATGCAAAATTGATCGTGTTCAAATATGTGAAATGTGTGGATACATAGTTTTCAATGCTTGACGACATAGTAAAGAAAAGAACTGATTACCAAAAGCCTCGCAAGGAAGGACTAACTTATGTAATAGACAAGTATCAAGGTGGCAATACTGAGCTCTGGGAATTAGCTTCTCCTTATGTAGACGGGGTAAAAATGCAGGGAGTGATTCCATTATTATCAAAAGAAACAATTCTAGAAAAAAGAATCAAATTTTATCACCAGTTTGATGTCAGAGTTTCTACAGGTAGCGCAGTTTCTGAATTTGCCATAGTTGAAAATTCTTTTGAAAGATTGGTAAAAGAGTCTGCAAAGATTGGATTTGACATAATTGAAGTCGGGGAAAATATAGTTGATTTAAGTTTGGACAAAAAAAAGAAGATAAAACAAATTGTAGAAGATGAAGATCTTGAAATATTATGGAAGGTAGGAAAAAGAGATCCTCGTCATCAACTCTCAATTGAAGATACATTGAAGAAAATTGAAGAAAACGTATCTCTTGGGGCTAAAAAGATAATCCTTGAAGCAAATCAGGGCTTGGGTGTTGGAATTTATGATGAAAATGGCTTGATAAAATGGGGTCTGCTTGCAACATTGACAAACAAATATCCACCTAGCACTTTCATATTTGAGGCTCCGCAGGAATTTCAGCAGTTTTCACTAATTGCGGAATTTGGAGAACGTGTAAACATGTCAGAGATTGATCTAGAGTCAATCCTTTCGGTAGAATCAGAGCGTAGAGGCATAATGGCAAAATCTGCATTTGGAAATGTAAATCTCAGAGAAGATCCAGAGGGAGGACCTGCTACCAAGTTCATTTTTTACATTATCAAGACAAAAAATCCAATTGAACAAAGCGAATTGATCAATCTTACACACCTTCCAAGAAGAACAGTCCAAAATTCAATTGAAGAGTTAAGAAATCAAGGATTGATAGTTGAAAGGACAAGTCTGGATGATGCAAGAAAAAGAGTCTACTATCCAATACGTTCTGAATGGCTATAGACTTAGATTCCCACAGGTCTAAACTCACTGACTATTTTACTCCACAAGTTTGTCTAGCCCCAGAGGATTTGGATATGACGTTTAGTGAAGATAATCTCCACACAAAATAGCAGTAAGCTTACCGGAGTAGCTACAAACTCCTTTCCTTAATTTTTTATTTTAAGAATTAATCTGAATGAGGTTTCTTTATTTAAGAAGTACCAAAAGAATGCTAGTAAATCCAAGTGCAGAACAGATGATAAACTCTATTCTAATTTCAAGTACCAATTTATCTATGAGTGCCTTTGTGATTGGAGAGTTTAGTTCAGATTTACGTTTCAAATCTTGTTCCAGTTTCATCTTTCGGATTGTAGAGAAGAAGAAAATTATTGTAGATATTATAACAAGTAACCACGGAAAGCGTTTACTGATAATCCCGAGTAGATACCACACGAAATTAGACATCAGTGATCTTCTCCATTAATCATATTGATCGAACCAAGATTCTATTTTCTTGCATTTCACAAACTCACTGAATATCATTACATCTGAAAGAAATTAAACAGGACAGGAGTTTTTAAAGCACGTCTGGAGAGGAATGTTTTTTTGTCTACCAATTAGATTATGTTTAATGCGCGCCTGTAACATTTTCTTTTTTCTCATATGACAACCTTACGAGGAGATATAGTATGTTATAACAGAGCGTTAGAGATTTATCCAAAATATGCTGACGTACTAAACAACAAGATGGTTTACTCGTTACAAAACGCCTTTCCAAAATCAATATGAGTATCATCTTCTAAAAACTGTTCAATGGAGTTTGTTATAATGGTAGGATTGTCATCAAGTGGAAAAACCATGTATTCTAAGAGTCATTATCATGATTACGAGCGTATTTCTCTAGATGAGATCAAAAACCATAGCAGATCATTAGAATCTAAACTCATAGAAGAGAAACTCAGGAATGGCAAGAACATAATAGTAGATGATACAAACCTCTCAAAGAAAATTCGTTCTCAGCATATAACGTTAGCAAAAAAATACGGAGCTAGAATAACAGCAATACATCTTCAAACTTCCATAGGCCTGATCAAAACGAGAAATTGGAGAAAACATCCTCCCTTACCTGATAAGGCAATAAACAAGATGATAAGTCAATTGGAGATTCCAACTGAAGAAGAAGGCTTTGACCAATTGATAAGCGTAGAACAATAAGATTCATTCATAATTTTAGAATCAACACTAACATTATAATTTGTTGGAAAGAGTCTATATGCACATTAAGCTCCCAAAATTTAATGGAGGATAATCTTGACAAGGAAATTCAAGAGAAATTAGACGCACTAAAAAAATTGGATATATTTTCCACACTAGAAACGGTGGGGTTGGACGTTCATAGAATCATAACAGCTCAGATGGAACTTACAAAATCCCTATTCAAACGACAACATGAAGATGCCAAAGACTTGACAACGCATTCTGAGAAACTTGGAAAATACACATGGGGTCTGGTAGGTCTCACCATATTGCTAATAGCTGTTGCTGTAATTCAAATGTGGCTCCAATACACAACATTCAACATAGATAACTTTTCAGCACATATTTCTATTCTAGGTGGTACCCCATTGGTTCTTGAACAACTTAATTATAGCAACGCACATCTTGTAGGTCATATTACTATAAGTGCAGTCCTTCCACATAATTCCCAATTATTAGTAAAAAGTGTAACCTTTGATCCCATACAATATGATCCAAATAATAATTGTCAATTTAAAAACCCTCAAGTAAAGCTAGAGAACAATGTGATAATTTATCTCGGCAAAGATGTAAGTAATTTGGTGGATGTTTCAATACCATTGATTATTAATTCTACGTGGGATATTCATCCATATTTTGTAAACATAAATTCTACACATCCATATCCGCTTACAAAAATGACTGTTTATGGTGAAATTACTGATTTACAAACAAACCAAGACATAGTACCAAATATTGTTCAACCCACTGACGTTCTTGTTCATATGACACATGAGAACTTGTGCACTTTAGGTTCTGTTGCAGATTCATCACATATGTCTGAATCGACTAAAATATTTCATAATGGGCATTTAATTCAAACGCCTTAGGAAATTTCTGAGTGTTTAACGGAAACTGTAAGACTCGGACTCGCAGGTCTGAATCTGGTAAGACTCGACTCCTTTTGAATTCCACCTTCAATTGTGACATATTGTAATATCTATTTGAATGATGTATTGACTGGGCTATTTAACAAACATAATTTGCAATAATCAATACAATGTGAAACATTCTTGCTTTCATCAATTACAATCTTATGACCATGTCTTTCAAGTTCTTTACATAAAAGATCCGAACAGATGGTACACTTGGTAACTACATCACGTATAAGAGCAGTAATTACCTCACCCGCATCGAGTGGGTTTTCAATGTATTTGGTGGCGATCTTCTCTATTTGCCTTGATGTCACGTGCCTGTTTTTTGCAACATCTCTTAATTTTTGTTCAATGTAGATATCAATGGCTTCGTCTAATGTACAATTTTGATTTTTTGCAATAGATTCAAGTTTACTATACCTATTTCGTGATATCTTTATCGGTTTTGTTCGTGGTAACTGCGGTAACTTGGTGGTAACCATACCTAGTAACCAATAGTAACCAGTAACCATAAACAATTTTGTTCAAATCAAAGCCCTAGTTTGAACAAAACCTCAGAACATACTTAATTTTAGCGGGGGTATAGACATCGTTTTTTGATTTGACTAGCTATGAAAATTATAATGAAAATTTATCTAATTAGATAAGATTAGGTAACATGATGTTTTCTAGAAAAAAGAAGAACTCGAACGATGATGGTATAAAAGATTCAGAAATTCCAGATTTTGATGATATCATAATAGAACATACCAAAGATCGCATATCTCAAGAATTATCTAATTTTTCTTCAATTGAGACTAAAGCTAGCATAATACTAGCTGCAAATGCAGTGATTTTCACATTAATCTTATCCCCCACTCAAACATCTGATTATACTTTAGCATTTGCAAAAAATAGTTTCGCTTGGATTTTTGTAATAATAGGAGTCATTGGATTTGCATTATCCTTTGGTTTTGCAATAGTATTGGTAGCGCCCAGAACAAAATTAGATTTGTTAGATCCCAGAAAGATAAATAATTCATTTATTAAATTAGAAATTAAGGAAATCAAACGTCAAATTAAACATAATCTCATACAAAGCTTTGAAGATTTGGCAAAAGAGCGAAAAAAAGAAAATTTCATTTTAACAGTAAGTTTTGTTTCAATAGGGATTGGAGCAATAGGGTTTGTGGTCATTCACTTTATGGCTCATCCTCCATCCTAACCTAAGATATTATTTACTAGTACTATCATTTAGAAATGTTGGCAAAAGCTAGAGCAAAACCTAAAGCACAATCTAAAAAGAAAAGCATAATCAATGTCCGGACTAAAGTTAAAAGAAAGGCTAAACGTTAGAACACCCAATGAAATCGAACAAGACAACTGTGGTTTTGCAGAAAGGAGACACGAAATACAAGCTAATCAAAATCATTTTTCATAAAGATGGATCATATTTTGTTACGGCTCCATATCATAATCAAAAGAAAGCATTTCTATTCAAGATGGAAGTCGACTATCAAAAACATCAACAAATAATTTCCCATAGTGAGACAATAGAAAATACTGCGCTGGATGACGATGATCTTGCTTTAAAGATATCACACCATCCAGATGGTTTCTTGCAGTTTTCTGGACAAGGAATAAGATCTGGAAAAAATGAGGATGGCACTCCCAAAGGCATAGGTATACAATCATGGCCGCTTAGTTCTCCCCCCCGAGGGCCTGCATTTGGTGTCACGATTAAAAATTATCAGGATATGGTTCAAAGTACTAAGCCTGATCCCAAGGAGTTGTGCGTTAATTTCGAAACGATTTCAGGAGATGAGGAAGATACTACAACAATCGTCCAAGGATTTTTTATTCCTCTACCATTCAAAGAGTACATCTACAAGGAAAATAATGTAGAATACATTTCTGTTGCCAATCCATCAGGTGTCATGCTGAAGCTACATGTTATTCGACCGGAAAGAACCGACAAATATTTTGGTTTCATAGGTATTCACGTTCACGTTGAGACCATAGATGACAAATGGAAGACCTACGAGTATATTTTTTCAACATCAACTGGCAAGTTGAGATCTGATGGAAATACTACAAAAGGCACGGGTCTTTACGCCATGTACCCAAATGATACAGATCAAGTTTTACCAATGTTAAATTGGCCGTCCCAATAGGTCACTTCAATTCCACAAACCATCTTCATTTTCAATTTTTTGTAGTAGAATAAACCAATAAATCATTTATGGGATCAGACATTCTTCTTATCTAAAACTATCAAGGTCAGGCATTTTGAAATCCCTGCTTTAATCCCTTGTTGATTTTACTTCGCTCTATCAATAATGTTATTTTTTCATCTGTAAAACCTAGCTGAAATAATAAACAGGCTTCTATTAGTAACTTGAGACGTTCGCAAGTTTCATGTAACTTGCGAAAATCAGAAATTGGTGATTTATCTTTATTGGAATAGTGAGTAAGATAATTTCTAACCTCGAGAATATAATTTTTAAATTTTTTGCTTTCTGAATCAGGGTCTTCTAAAATAAATGGGACTTTTTTTAGTAGCATATCTAATCTCTTTCTAAGTGATAATTCGTTACTGAACTTGAGTTCGTCTTTCAACCAGTCTGAGTACTTTGGTGGAATTGCTGTCAGTATTTCTTTGAGACGTTCTTCATGACTCTTTTCATCAATCTCAGTTTCATCTGATGTTCTTCTATGATATGCCTCTAGAGCATGAGTAAGTGAAAGAAATTTGTGTTCTAGAGACGTCTCGTTATTGTACAATATATCAGAATACAAATTATAAATTGGCTCTAAGATTTTTTTATTATCGAACCATTTCTTAAAATAACTTCCAACATCATTTGATGTGTCTCTATAGGTGAAGAGCATATGCATTGAATTTACTTCTTTAACCGATGAAGGCATATTCATTTGTCTAAAATAGATTGAAATTTGGGGTTGAATTGTTTGATTGTTTATTGTCTGTTCATTAGATTTTGTAAATCCGTTCACTTCTAGAGGGTAAATTGGATTTAGACATGCTAGCCCAAGAAATTGGCGAATGTCTGATAAAATCTTTTGAAATTCAAAAAATGAAACTTCTGATTTTGCTTCTATGTTTATTGCAATTTTCTGTGTTATTCTTTGCTCCTTCTCATCGTGAAGTTTAGAATTTACAGAATAACCAAACCCTATGGTAATCGAGAATTGTTCATTTAATTCAAATTTAATTGCAGGTGGCTGAGAATACAAAATACGAACTTTATTTGCAAGAATGTCATCAACATCAGAAAAAAATCCAGAAATTCCCATCCATTCATCAAAATGAATCAAATGTGTACTAACTTGATTAAATTTGATATCTTCTTCTTTTGAAAAATGCATTCCTACAAAATAAAATATTGCTCTATATGATGTCGTTGGAATTGAAGGATGACTCATTGAAAAATTGGAAGTATAGCATTTGTAGAGTGTCACGGGTTTACCATTAGTTGTAAAACCGAGAATTATTTCATGTTCAAATTGTTTGTGAAATTGAGTTATATCGGTGAGTGAACCTATCAACTCCAAATGCATGTCATCTGGAGAATAGTATAAAGTTCCGGGCAATTTTTTATCAGGAGTATCTGGAAACCACCAATAACCTTTCATCTCAAAACTTTCATTAAATTGACTCAATTAAACAATTTAAGTAACAAACTAATTGAACTTTTATTTTATTTGAAATTCTATTAAATTGATTCAATCTAATTTTGCTTTTTACATTCCACAAAGTTTGTCTTGATATTCCAAACTTTTTTACAGCTTATAGCGGATAATGAAAACTAGTATCAAGTTCACGGGATTTGCCCGTAACATCTTGATATGTTCCTTTGATTCGTCCTGCATTTGTCTTGTCTAGATTTACTCTAGTTCTGTGCGATTCATCTACTGAAAGTGCAAATCGGTCCACATCATCCAATTTTTTCCCATAATTGTCATATATTTTCAGATGCACTTCCTTAGCACTCGTAATCCCAATATTGTGTAGATATAGAAAAGGTACTTCAATAGGCGGTGGATTTACATTATTCTTAGTATTATTATCATTCGCATAAGATACGTCATCAGGTCCTGTGCAGAATCCTAAATATTCTGTGACAGGAGAAGGTTGTAAAGGATTCTCGAAATTGGATCTTGGACATATGCAGGGTAAAGATAAATTATTTACAGATTCGTTCTTTTCATCTTCTGCAAGATGTTCAGTTATGATGTTGTTAACTGCCATGTTACGTGATCTTATGCCATTTTGTTCTTTGTAATGATCTATCTGATCCCAAGTCTTATCGGACAGATAAATAGACGATCGTGATGCGTCATCACCTACATAATCCCATTTCTCTTTTTTTGGCATCAGTCATAGATATGTTCTGCATAAAATAAAAGATTTGTTCAAACTCTGGGCATGATTTTAACAAAATTGCTCAATAGCAGATTGGACTAACTATACTACAGATCAACTTGAGATTAAATACAAGATACTACAAAACTAAACTCGATGAGGACCGCAAAGCTGTGCGGTCTGACGATGGGAAAAAAACAATGGCACAGACACAACGACAAGGAAACACTGCCAAAAGAAAAGCAGAACTATTCTCAAAAGACCCAGACCTGAAGCGATGGTACAGCAATCTTGCAAGAGGAAGCCAGATGACAGCAGAGGTAAGGCTAAGAAGACTGATGCATTTTTGCAGGCTAAAAAATATCACGCCTGAAGAGCTTGCAAATCTAGCAACAAAAAACCTCAGGGCTGTAACTGACCTCATAGAAGACCATGTCACATGGATGGAAGAGAAAAACTACTCGCCGGGATACATCGAGAACACGATAAAATCAGTCAAGTCATGGCTGAGGCATTTTGAGGTCGAAATCAAAAGACCAATAAAAATTGCAAATGTTGACAGCACTCCAACATTGGAAAAAGAGCGTGTTCCAAATGCAGACGAGATGACAGAGATCCTAAATCGAGCTTCACTGCGTGGATCAGTAGTCATATCACTGATTGCAAAAGCAGGACTGCGACCTCAGGTGATAGGAAACCATGATGGCACAGACGGTTTGACACTTGGAGACCTTCCTGAAATATCAATTCAGGATGGAATTGCAAAATGTTTGCAGGAACCGCCAAGAATCATTGTCCGAAGGACACTGTCAAAGGCAAGACACCAGTACACTACCTTCTTCAGTTCCAGTGGAACGAAAAAACTTGTGGCATACCTTAACGAGAGACTTGCATATGGTGAAAAATTGACAAGCGAATCTGCACTGATAGCACCGGATTCAAAACACCATTACGGAAGGGGAAGAAATTCCACGAAAAAATTTCTTCCAACACTGCAAATCTCAAAGATTGTCAGGGAGACATTCAGACCGAGATTTCTGTGGAGACCGTATGTGTTAAGATCATACTTTGCTACTCAGTTGCTCATGGCAGAGTCTCAGGGAAAGATTGCACATGACTTTCGTGTCTTCTTTATGGGACACAAGGGAACAATCGAGGCAACATATACGACAAACAAGAAAATGCTATCAGACGAACTTGTGCAGGAAATGCGTAATGCATTTGGAAGAAGTGAGGAATTTTTGGACCTTGATCTGAAAAACGGAAAAAAAATTCTTCCAAGTCTGATATCTGCACAAGGTCAGGATGATCAGATGAAAGTTGCAATACAAAATGCAACTTCAGACGAGCTTGGAAAAATGCAGGAGATGTTGCAAATGTGGGCAAGTACCATATTATCAAAAAAATAGTTCTGGCAGAAAATTTCAAAAATTGTCATTGTCCAAAAATGGGAAACTAGGTCATTTTTCGATGGGTATCCATACGGTATGTAAATATGGGTCCACAGGGATTCGAACCCTGGATCTTCGCCGTGTAAGGGCGACGTCATAACCAACTGGACTATGAACCCAGTTAGGCTCCGATTTAAAATTAATATAAGTCTTAAAGAACGATTTTCAAAATTTTTGCCAATCTCGGTTTGAGACCTCCTAATTCAGTTATAACTGGCGCGGCCCCTCCCGACTCTAAGCATGACGGATTTGGTCTTCTTCACAAGCCCCATCGGCCTTGGGCATGCAACGCGGGATGCTGCAATATCGCATCACCTAGATGGGGTCTCAAAGAAGTTTGTTACAGGAGCGGGAGCTTTCAAGCTGCTCGCAGAATACGGTTTTGATGCCGAGGACCTCTATGTGCCGCCTCCGTTCAGGGTTGAGAACGGGAAACTGCAAAAGCCCCTAAGGTGGCTCTTGACCTACCTCTCATACTACAAGGAAACAAAGAGGATTTCCTCGCAGGTAGTAGGAAAAGAGAGGCCCCGCCTTGTGGCAAGCGACGAGGACTTTGGGTCGCTTGTATCTGCCCAGAAACGCGGGGTGAAAACCGTACTTGTCACAGACATCTTGGAGACTAGTTTTGCAAGCGGCATCGGTGCGGTGGTGGAAAAGGTCATGAACCGTGGAATGAAGGACATTATTTCAAAGTGTGACCTTGTGATAGTTCCTGAGACTGGCAAGAGCCAAGGCAACATTGCAAGGGTTGGGCCCATAGTAAGGGAGTCGTCGCAGTCTCGGGAACGGCTCCGTGAAAAGTATTCCTTTGGAAGGAAGACTGTCGTTGTAAGCACGGGCGGCACGGACCTTGGCAGGTTCCTCATCGAGGAGGCAGTCAGGGTGTTCCAAAGGGGAAAGATAGACGCCGACCTCGTAGTGGTATCCGGCCCGTCGCTCCAGGTGGAAAACTTGCCGTTTAGGAACCTCGGGTTTGCACCCAATATGCACGAGGTGATTTGTGCCGCGGACGTCATAGTCTCGCTTGCTGGCAAGTCCACCATTGACGAGTCGGTGCATTTTGGTACCCCTGGAATTTTCATACCGATAAAGGGGCACTTTGAGCAGGAGGAAAATGCAAGGGATGTTGGATTTTCACATGAGGACCTGTTCAGGCTTGAGGAACTTGTTCTCAAAAAAATGGAAGAAAAAATGGATCCCAAGCCCTTTGCGGGAGCCAAGGCGGCGGCTGACATGATAAGGGAATTATTGTGACCTAGTTGTTCTTCTGGAAGTTTATGCAGCCCGTAATCTCCTTGCACAACTCCTCGTTGTGAACAAGGCCTACGTCAGGCAGGTACTGAAGTATGTGGTTTGTGTTCTTGTCCTTGAAGAGCTCCCCGTTTTCGATGCTCACAGTGAGCACCCTTCGATCTTGTCCATGTTCAAAAGGGCTTGAATTTTGCTATTAAGGGATGCGTACAATTTGTTCGAATTCTTCCTACGTCCTACGCACGGCCTGATGCGTGGGCTACCCGCCAAACTTTATAGAAGGTGGGCAGAGATGTAATCAAGTTTTGCAAAATCTCATAGTAGCAAAGTTTGGCGGCAGTGCAGTCGGCGTGGACGGCAGCGGCATTCCTGCCATAATTAAGAGGATAGGCGAGATGAAGAAGGACGCAAAGATTGTAGCGGTCTTCTCGGCCCCTCTTACGACATACGACGGCAGGCAGAGGTCTCTTACCGACATTGCAATCATTTTGGGACAAAGAGCAGAGGAAGGGCAGGCAGTCAGTGTCGACGACTTTCGCAAGCCATACCTGAAGATTCTTGAACATGTAGGCAAGGAGCACCAGGACGAATGCAGGAAGGCAATCGATTCGTTTCTTGACAAGGCGTCGGCATCGCTTGCAGAAGCTGCGCAGAGAAGGGAATTTGCAAACGAGACTCGCGCCCGGGTCCTTGCGTATTCTGGCGAGATACTGATGTCAAACGTGATGAGCTTTGTACTGAGGAGCGCAGGCATGAGGGCAGGCGTCGTTGCGTTTGGCGAGTGGCCCATCATAACCGACAATAACATCGAGTCGGCAAACTTTCTTGCAGCCCAGTCCTCGCAGGCACTTGAGGGAGTGGAAAAGCTCCTCGAGTCAAACGACGTGGTGTCAATGGGAGGGTTCATCGGCAAGACGGCTGACGGCATCGAGACCACCTACGAGCGCGGAGGGTCGGACAGGACTGCTGCGGACCTGGGCATACTTTTCAGCAAAAAATACAACACCAAAATTGATTTTGAAAAGGACAGTGCTGTGCTGTCAGCAGACCCGAGGGTTGTAAAGGAGGAGCTGGAGTACATCACCCACCTCTCCTACAACGAGGCACGCATCGCGGGGATGTTCGGGATGAAGATACTCGACCCTATTGCGATAAAGGAAATTGTGGAAAACGGCGTCGACATGCCAATCATAATTACAGACATGGCCAGGCCCGACAGGATCACCACAATAGAGAGAAGGCCCACTGCAAGGAACGGACACCCGCTTAAGATAGTCACAGGCAAGAAGAACTGCGCAATCCTCCGCATGGAGTCCAAGTCGGCCGAGAACCTCTTTCTGTCCCTTGAGCGTGACAGGAGGTACAGCGAGTTTGTCGTGCTCTCGCCTTTTACAAAGGACGACATTGAGTTTACAAGGATACTGTTCCTTGACGGTGATTACGTAAAGCGAAACGAGAGGTACGTGCTTGCGTTTGACCCGCTTGCGTCGATTACCTACAACAGGGGCGTCATAACGTTGATAGGCGACGAGATGTGGCGCGTCCAGCAGATTGCATCAAAGGCAAGCTCAAGGATTGGCGAGGCCGGACTAAACATACTCAACATGGATGCCCAGGAGGAAACTTCGAGGATAATCATTGTGACTGAGGACAGCGGCGACAGCATCGAGCGGGCACTCCGCGCAGTCCACGCTGAAAGATCAAAAATAAAATTTGTCTAGTTGTTCTTGTAAAAAATCCGGACTATTTTCGGCGCGCCCTGCGCTTTGCCCGCTGGTCTGCAACGCGCATGTGCTTTCCTTTCTTTCTTGCAACCATTTGCTTGTAAGAAGGGCTGGCATGTAATGTATCTTGCTTTTTTTGTGATTAGAAAACAATTGTACCATTGACCCCTGCAGGCCTGTACCTGTAGGAAGTCAAAGTGGGTTTGTTCTTGGGCCTCTATCTAGAATCAGCCCGGCGTTACCCAAAACACGCGCTAGTGTATGTATGGTTGAGGAAATATTTAGGTCTGATCTATATAGAACCATTATACGCTTCAGGCATACGTGCCTACAGCCATGAGAGCTATGGCAGCCCCTATGCAGGCATACCACTTGAGGTTCCTCCTGCTTGCGAAGGCGTTCTTTGTGGCCAGCTGCTCGTCGGTCGTGGCAGACATGCGCGCACGCCTCATCTCAAACCCGTTGCCTGCAAGCCCTATCACAAGCAGTGCTGCCGACGCTGCCGAGATGATGTAGTTCATGAGGAATCATTGCATCTTGAGGAATTTAAGGGAGGCGACACCGCAGAGATTTCCATTTAAATTACCAAGTCCATCCTCCCAAACTTATGAAGGAACAGGGCAAGATCTGGATGGATGGCAAGCTTGTCCCGTTTAGGAACGCAAAGGTCCACGTGCTGACCCATGCCCTCCACTATTCCACTGCGGTCTTTGAAGGGATAAGGTGCTACAAGACCACCAAGGGTCCCGCAATATTCCGCCTCCAAGAGCATGTAGACAGGCTGTTCAAGTCTGCAAAAATTTATTCGATGAAGATTCCATTTTCAAAGAAGGAGATTTCTGACGGAATAATCAAGACAGTACAGGCAAGCGGGCTGAAGGAGTGCTACATCAGGCCCATCGCGTACTATAGCTATGGCATGATGGGACTGACCCCCACTCCCAACAAGGTGGCAGTAGCAATAGCATGCTGGGAGTGGAACACCGGTGAGTCCAGTGCGGGAAAGGTGCGCGGCGCAAGGTGCAAGGTCTCAAGCTGGCTGCGCATTGATTCAAGGTCCCAGCCCATGCAGGCCAAGGCCGCGTCAAACTATGCAAACGCCGCCCTTGCAAGGGTGGAGGCGCTAAAGGACGGATACGATGAGGCAATCATGCTAAACTACAGCGGCAAGGTCTCAGAAGGAAGCGCGGAGAACATCTTTACCGTAAACAAGGGCGAGATAGCAACCCCCCCACTGAATGCGGGGATTCTTGACGGCATAACACGGGACAGCGTAATCAAGATTGCAAGGAGCGAGGGGATCACGGTTGTAGAGCGAGAGATAGACAGGGACGAGCTTTACCTTTCCGACGAGGTCTTTATGACCGGTACTGCAGCCGAGGTCAAGTCCGTGACAGAGGTTGACAATGTCATGGTGGGAGACGGCAAGCCTGGCGAGATTACGCGCAGGCTGCAGGAGTTGTTCTATGAGGCCTCACGGGGTCGTGACGAGAGGTTCTCCGACTGGCTAGTCCCGATTTAAGCTTGAAAGGTTCATTTAAGAGCCGAGGCTACGTTTTGTCATGGTGCTTTCCATAGTCGACCAGCACAAGCCCAAGTGCTACATCTGCAGCCAGGTCTTTGAAAACATCGAGTCACTCAGGGAACACCAGGAAAAGGACCACAAGGATTTCGTCGAGTTCCACAAGAACGAGCGCGGTCCGGCGCCGGGAGACGTGGCAGTATTTTGACAGCGTGTTCTGGCCCGGAGGCAGACACCATCTGCTGGTTCTGCAGGAAGGGAAGGCATGACGAATGCATGAAGAAGATCCCTACTGACGCAAGGTCGGAGGGGCCTCATGACTGCACCTTTGACACCAAGCTTGTGGACTGCCAGTGTCAGCACGCCTAAGACAAGATTTTACAAAAAGTGGAAAAGATGGGAAGAGCGGCCTAGGAATATGCCGCTGCAATAGAGCCGTACATTGTAGCATAGGCCTGATCGATTGCCTGGTCCCTGGCACTGTCTGCGCTTCCGACAGCACTTACCTGTGCGGCATTTGCCTGTGCAATCGCGGTATCCTCGGTTGCCTTGAGCGGAGCCACAGCGTTCCAATAGGCCTGCAGTGCGGTGTTCCATGCCTTTCCGTTGTGCGTGTAGCTGTTGTCAAGTGCGACCTTGGCACTTATCTCGCCGTTTGTAAATGTCGTCGTCGCGCTTCCGATAGCCTGGTCCTTTGTGACGTAGGCGTTTTCAACTGCCGTAATCCTAGTCTGGATTGCCTGCAAGATGGAGTTGTCTGAAGTAACGTGTGCCTGTGCGATAGCAGAGGCCCTTGTTGCGGCAGCAGTGTTGTTCATCGACGTATAGAACGTGGCCTGTGCAGCACCATCAGCACTGTCTCGGGTTGCAAGCGCGTTGTAGACAGTAGTCTGGTGTGAAGACCATGCGCCATATTCTGCCTTGTCCCGGGCCACCTCTGCTGCGACTAGTGCATTTGTCTTTGTATTTTCAGCGTTGGCAATTGCCTGGTCCCTTGTAGCCAAGGCAGGTCCTATTATTGTCACGTTGCCATGGGCACTCATTGTAGCGCTGCTGAATGCAGAGCGGGCTTGCTGGGCTGCTTGGGTGTATGCAAGATTGGCAGCCTGGACAGTCTGCTTGTATTCAAGGGTCGCGTTCTGTATTGCCTGCTGGTATGTGACCTGGGCCTGCTGGACTGCCTGCTTGTATGCCTGCTCGTCCTGCTTCAATGTTTGTCGCAAGGATTGCTGCGCCTGCTGCTTCTGCCCATTTCCCGGACCTTGGTGGCCAGGCGAGATTGGGTTGTTGGCGCTTCCGTTGTCCGAGGTTCCAACACCTACGGAGGCATCAGCATTTGCGCTGACACCAAGACCGTTTCCTCCGACGTTACCATTGGAATTGACACTGGCATTTGCATCGGCGTTTCCTTTGCCATTTCCTTCATCTGCCATAGCTGGAACTGTTGCCAGATTTCCGCCAAGGAATGAAACGAAAAGGGCAGCCGCCAATGCGGCAGCCGCGAACTTCCTTGCTCGGAAAATGGCCTCATTTCCCTCTGACTTGATGTGTCTCATAGTTTTCTAGACATGGTATGGGGACGCGCATTTAAGCCGTTGCGGAACTTTGTGAAGTCAGAATGATACGCATTCTTGAAATAGTTACGAAGCCCTTCTTGCAAATGGTTGCAATAAGGAACAATATTACGTAATGGTTATGTGTATCAAAGTTATTTTCATGAGTGAAAGTTTGGCAAAAAAATTCACCATGATATTCGCAGTGTGCGGGCTTGCAGCCTACGTATTAATGGCAGGTCCAGGCCTTGGAGTCCTGCCTGGCAGCATTTTCTTGCCTGCATACGGACAGGTCCCGGACCCCACTGCAGGTCCTGACACCGGGTACCAGCCCACCGATGCTGGAAGCCCCGATGCTGCACCAGATGACAATTCTACCGACCCCGGACTATCCCTAGGGGACAACAGCACCGGAATCCCGGACGGCAATGACACTGCAGGTGGACAGGACATGGAGAACCCCGATGCTGCATCACAGATTGCAAACCCCCTCTCAAATGACACTAGCTCAAATCCTCCTGCGAGCCAGTCGGTGCCCGAGTTTGGACCCCTGCCCGCACTTGTACTGGGGGCGTCCATAGTTGGAGCCCTCATGCTAGGCCAGAAGGCATTGTTTAGGCTCTGAGTTTTCCCACACGTCCTTTGCCAGTCCTTTTGTGAACTGGTTTTACCATAGGTAGGATGAGATCATCTGTAAATACTTGTAAAACAATTACGCCACAATGACGACAATTTCATCGAGGTTTGGGACTGGCAGATGGGCCAGATTCTGGGCAGCAATTATCCCCGCCTTGCTTCTTGCAACGGCCGGGCTTGCGGGCACAAGCCTTCCTGCTGCATCGGCGTCTTCAGATGGAGACGAGCACCACCATGCAACTCATGGTCTTGTGGCAGCACATGCATGGGGCGGAACATGTCCTAGCCAAGAATTTCTCAAGGGTCCGGGAGTCGCTGGACAAAAGCAGATACTAAACATCAGCTGGATTGGGAAAAACGACGAGGACTCGGGCTTGGCAGGATACTGGGCAATGGATTACTTCAAGACTGATCTCAAGGTCTGGCTACTTCCAAACGGAACATTCTATGCCGAGAAGACATACCACGGCGTGTTTGTGACACCGCAAGGAGCGGTAAGCCCCAATTCAACAAGCGGTCCGCCGACTGGGCATGTCCAGAACTTTACGTCATTTGGCGCGATTACTGGAGGATATGTGGCAACATTTTCCGGTACGTTTGCTCCTGGGACGCAGCATACATCAGGCCCCATTGGCTCGTTTGATTACGGCGGCACCATGAAGGACGTCCTGCTGCAGACATATGGCAACGGCCAGACAGGTGACGCTCATGCCTATGACTGGACGGTGACGTACTTTACCGGCGTGACAAACTTTGACCAGCCGCACTGGGGATGGTCCTACAAACTAGACCCAATCTTTGAGTCGCAAAACTCGGTTAACGAATGGTGCAACTACAATCCTCCTGACGGCGGAAATTCCGGGGACATTTACACACCTTAGGATTTCCTCTTCCCCTTATTTTCAAAATTCTCCTACCGCAGGAACGGAAGGTCAAAAGGCGGGTCTAGTGGGATTTGAACCCACGGCATAGGGATGTCTCTGAAGATTTCATAAGAGTCCCTCGCTCTACCTGGCTGAGCCATAGACCCGTTAGAATAGCAGACGCTAACTTCGTTATTAAAATGATGTGAAAAATAATCTAGTTTTTGACGGTCTCGATCTCTGAATACTTGTCGAGAATCTTTGTCAACACTGTTGAGACTGGAACGTTGTTCATCTTCTCCTTCTCCTCAAGCAGTCTCCTGTATGCATCTAGTGTGATGTATACTGGGATTGAGCCGTTTCCTTCAAGCAGCCCTCTTACTCTGTAGAGTGCGGTCTCCATTCCCTTCTCGGCAGTCTTTGCAAACTTGACCTTGTTGAGAATTCCGCCTAGAGGACCAAATGGCATTTCGTAGTTTACGGTCATGGTAACGCGGGTTGATTTCTCGCCCAGTTCCTTGAACTCTACTGAAATATTCCAAGACTTGAAAGGTCCCTTGATCATTTTAGCTGCAATCTTTTGCTCTGGAATGAACTCTGTCGTTTCACAGTCCCACTCGAGTCTCTTTCCATCAAAGTCGCCGATAACCCTAAAGGTTGTTCCGACTCCCATTCCCGCCTTTACATCCATTGGCACTACGGTCATTCCAACTCGCTCTTCGAACTGGTCGGAGATGTGTTCCGGTCTTGCAAAGTACGTAAAAACGTTCAAGGTCTTTTCTTTGATATCGATTGACTTGCTAACGGTGGTAGTCATCATTGGGCAATCTTTTCAAACTTGATTTAAAGCTTTTGCTAATTGTCAGCGATCGAAATAGGCCATCGGTATGCGATAATGTCAGATCCGGTTATATTCAAGATTTGCAGATAGAATAAGGTGATTAATTTCCGCCTTGTTGCAGCAGGGCTTGGACTCCTGCTTGTCCTCTCACCCATGATGCACTATGCAAATGCACATGAGAACCTAAACTCGGGAGACGAGTCGATAGGAAACTACGAGGTGCAGGTGGCAACCGATCCGGAGATACCGCAGGCAAACCACCCCTTCAAGCTCAGCTTCCGCGTGTTAAACCACGACAAGGCCTCAAACCTCCTCAACTCGTTTGACACCCGGCTTTCCGAGGTCGATCATTTCAGGATGGGCGTGAGAATTTATGACAACAACGAGCTTGTTGACACAATCCCGGTGCAGGACTACAAGGGCGGCGAGTGGTCAACTACATATCTCTTCCACGAGTCAGGAAACCACGTAATGTATGTCGACCTTTACGACGTCGGGCCAAACGGCCAGCCCCTGACGTTTGACTTTAACATCAGCGTGCTTGACATCTTCGGGCCCATATTCCAGTATATCATATCTGCGGGAGGAATCGGTGTATTTGTACTCCTAGGATGGGTGGTCCTCACAAGGAAAAGGGCCAAGGCAAAGCGCGGATCCGTTGGCTCTACGTGACTAGAACTGCCAGGAAAGTTTTGCTGATATAATCCCAAGAGTTCCCTTGCAACCTACGGGCTTGTCTTTATCGTCTCGCCGCGTGGCAGCTTGAATGCATAGAGTGCGGTGAGAAGAGTCATCGCAAAGAGAAGTATGCCAATGCCGTTGTGTACTGCAACGATGATTGCCTTGAGCTGCGTGTTTATGACGATTGCCCCAAGCACAATCTGCGAGGTTGCAAAGATTCCTGCAAGGGTTCCCGTGGCTCGAATCTTCTTGTGGGTGCCTTTTACCTTCCAGGCGCCTACCGCGGTTGCAATTATCATTACTCCAGTCATTGCCGCAATCAGCCTGTGGGTCCACTCGGTTACGTACGGGCCCGATGGCAGAAATCCGCTTGGGCAGAGAGGCCACTCGGGACATGCAAGCCCCTGGCCGCTTGACTCAAGGTATCCCCCAATGAACATTAGGATGTATAAAATTACAAGCGACGCAAGTGCAAGATACTTGAAAAACATTTACTTTTCGACTATAAAGTTGCCATTCATTCCAAGAGCTGCATGTCCCGGAACGGTACATATGTAGTGGTACAGTCCGGGTGTTCCTGCAACAAACGTCACATCGCCAGTCTCGCCAGGCTTCATCGGGCTGTCAGGAGTCTTGAATGCAGAGCTCCAGACTACAGAGCTTGGGTTGTCAGGGTCTGTCACCACGCCAAATGCATGGAATGACTTGCTTGGGTTGCTCAGGTGAATCGTGACTGTGTCGCCAGAGTGGACCTTGATGTCTGGGTTTGCACCCGGTGAGCCTATTGGTGCGTCAAAGCCATATTTTGAAAAGTCTGAGCTTATCTGGAATGATAGCGAGAATTCGGCCTTTTGTCCTGATGCTGGAACTGTGCCTCCGGTTCCTACTGGGATTCCGCCTGCAGATGCTGCACCGCCGCCTCCAACTACAATCTTGCCTTCCATTCCAAGTTCGCGGTGTCCTGGGACTGCGCAGATGTAATAGTAGGTGCCTGCAGAGGCTGGAACAAATGATACCGTGCCATGCTCGCCTGGCTTCATCGGGCTGTCGGCAGTGCCGATTGTAGTGCCATCGATTGCCGGGCCTGGGCCGCTTGATGATGCGGTAACTGCAAATGCGTGGAACGACTTGCCTCCGTTGGTTACATCAAAGTCAATCTTGTCGCCGGGGTTTGCGTCAATTTCGGGGTCTGCACCTGGCGAACCAATCGGCGCGTTAAACCCGTAATTCTTGAAGTCCGGCGATTCTACAAACTTGAGTGAGACGTGGATCTCCTTTCCGGTGAAGGTTCCCTGTGTGGCAGACTGTCCTGCCGCTGCACCTGCAGCTGCCTGCTGTTCCATCTGCTGCTCCTGGAGCTTGCCTGCCTGTGGGAGGTATGAGTTCCAATAATCATAATGGGTGAAGAATATTGCGCCGCCGATTATCTGGACGCCGATGATGATGGCAAGCATCTTGCCAAGCCTGTTAGAGGATGTCCTATGGATTGGTGCTTCATGTTCACTGTGGCTCATGTCAATAACCCGAGTGTCCGCCGTGGGGGTTCTTTGCCTCTACCGG
>DATFCV010000012.1:0-19024 GCA_035252645.1 Nitrosotalea sp.
ATTGTAAATCAAGCTCATGTTACACCTGAAAAAATAGATGTCATCAGGGGAGCAATCCTTTCAAAGGGAACAGTCAATCTTGACAACTCGCTTTTCAAGGGATCTGCAAGTGGCAGTTCCACCTATTACTTGGGATGGGAAGGCGCAATCAAGTCAGAAAAAGGTACTCCAACCAAGTACTACCTGCCAGCAGACTTTGACGTGACTGCACTACAACAAAATGTGGGTGACGTAACAATCTTCCTGATAAAAGAACAGAGTCCTGACGGGCTTTCGGGATTTACAGAAAACATTGCAGACGGAAACCAGATCCTGCGGTCAAAGATAACGATTTTCGAGGCAGACAAGCTGTCAGACAACGAGATTGGGGCGGTTGCAAGGCACGAGTTTGGTCACGCCCTGGGGCTTGCCCACTCGGCAGCGCCCTATGACCTGATGCATGCCACAATCCAGACAAATTACCCGTACATCTCTCCTTGTGACCTGCAGGCGCTCTCGTTGCTTTACGACGGGGAAGATTCAAGAAAGGTAATCTGCACAAAGTGATCCTTTCTGCATGCACTTGGTGTTACAATCTCGAAAGGCAAGTAAAAAGATGAGCCTTTCAAAATCACTGGTTGGGGTTGTAGCGAAGGAACGCGCCAACCTTGCCGATGCTTGAAAGCATGGCACCATGCTCGGTAGTGCCGGAAATCACCTCTATCTTTGTCCCGGCTTGGTCGGCAAGGAGTGACAGATAGTCCACGATGTCTCTCTCGGAGGACTCGAGGTCCATGCTCTTGCAGTTCGGGCAAGGCTTGCTCAGCATCTCCTGAATCTTAGAGATCACCTTTGGTCTCTCAAGTATCTCAGACTGGACGTTCTGGCACCTCTTGCAAGTAATGTCAATCTTGCGCAGGTTTGTGTCGTCAGTTATCAGTATGGTTTCAACAACGTTCCTCTGGAGAAGGTCGATAATCTCCTTGAGGCCATATGTTGCAAGCCCCCTCCTGTTGTGAATGTCAAAGAAAAGCTTCTCAACCAGCCTCTTCTCCTCGACCATCCTAAAGTCAGTAAGGACATCCTGGGCCCTGGCAAACGCCTCCCTTACACCTTCCGCCCCGGCATACGAAGTGTCAAGTGTGGCAATTATCGCCTTCTGGAGCCTGTACTCCAGGTATTCCTCCTTGATGAAGTTCTCCTTTGTAGGTCCCGGACCAGATACTATGAGGCCCTTTATCGGATAAATGTCAATAAAGTACTCCTTTGTCGTATGCGCGACCCTGTTGTAATAGTCGTTGAGCTCCATCTCCCTGAGTCTCTCAAACCTCCTTGCAGACTGTCCACCCTGCCTGTGCTTTCCTGCAACCCCGGAGGATGTCTCGGACAGGACGTCGAGTTTGTCCCCGTGAAGAAGGCCCCATCCGGCATCCTTTGCATCTATTGCAAGAAAGCCAATCATGTTTTCTTCCTTTAGCATGTCCTTTAGAATGTCGACATGGAAATGATCATCACACCTGTAGAGAAACGTCTGGAGCTCCTTTGGAGGCTCTATCTCAAACATCTTTATCACCTCGCTTCCCAAGGGGCCGCCGCCGTCCGGAGGAAGGGCCCCGCAGAACATGACCAGGCCGTTGTCGGGAGACTTCTTGTAAAGCTTGAGCCTCTGTATTACCCTTGACAGTGCATCGACTACGTGCGTTCGCGTAAGGTCTGATTTTATGTTGTCAGCAGTTCCCTGCTCTTCTCTTAGGCCGTTGATGACCTCGTGGAGCGCCTTTTTTGGTGGAACATAAAGCGATATGAGTTCGGTTCCGCGCCCGCTCTTGTCAGAAAGTTCCTCGAGCATCTTTCTCAACCTGTATAATTTTACAGAATCCTGTTTTTCGATTTTTGGCTTGACCATCGTGCAACTTTCCTAGAATGTTAGATGCTGTTGAGCACTTGCTCGAAAGTAGCAATCGGCTGCGCCCCGTCTACCTTTACTGCTTTCTTGTCGTTAAAGATGATAAAAGTTGGCGTTGCGTCTACCCCTATCTGCTCGCCAAACTTTTGGTTGTCCAACACCTTGTTCTCATACTTGTTGCTTGCAAGGCACTGGTCGAACTGTCCTTGGTCAAGTCCAACGTCCAAGGCAAATTTGTCAAGCGACTTCTGGTTCACCCACCCAGTCCTTTCGCCGCCCCAGTTGTTGTAAAGTTCGTCGTGGTACTGCCAGTATTTCCCCTGGTCGCCTGCGCAATAGGCAGCCTCTGCCGCAAGTACAGAGTCGGGGCCGTTTAGCGGAAAGTCTCTGAATACAAAGTTAACCTTGCCAGTATTCACGTATTCCTGAATCAACTGGTCCTTTGTGTTCTGGTGGAAAAGGTGGCAGTACGTGCACTGGTAGTCGCCCCACTCGACAATGGTGATCTTTGCATTGGGGTCTCCCATCATGGGCGAGCCGTTCTCCACAAGCGCCTGCGCGGAAACTGGTGAGGAACTGTCACTCTGGTGAGGATAAAGCATGAAAACCGAAATTGCTATGACTGCAGCTGCCACGGGTATGCCAACAAAGTATTTTTTCACGCTGTTTGCTTGACTTGATGCCAATATTAGGATTTTCGAGTTGGTCTTGGCTGTGTTTTTGTAGAATTTACAGGAGGTTGTAGGAAACTTTGATGGCTTTAGGCATCGTGGTTTGGCGTCAGGGTGATTGCAGGTTCAGGTTTTTTGATGCTAATGTCTGCCCTGCTTATCCTGCTCTTGTAGACCTTGAACCTCTTGCCGTTGTCTGAAAGCTCCCACTTTTCGACCTTTACAAGTGCAATCTGCTCAAGGTCAGTAATTTTCTTGTAGACAGAGCTGAGCGGTATGCGGTACTTCTCAGAAAGTTCAAGCGCAGTCTTTCCCTCCTTTACGATTGAAAACAGTATTGTGCGAGACTGTGCGTCAGAGAGGGCTTCCAACACCTTCTGGTTTACGTCGTATTTCTTTAGTTGTGAGAACGAAATTTTCTTCAAGGTTTTCTCAATTAGGTTCGCCTAACTATTTAAACCAGATGAGATGTTCTAGAAACTTGGAACGAATCTGTCGTTTAAATAAAGTTAGCTTATCCTAATCGTAGGATGGACTACTGGCAGCTGCTTTTACTTGGCGCGATTGCGGGATTTACAATTTTCTTGGGGCTGCCACTTGCTCTTATGAAAAACCTGAGTTCCAAGAAGAAAGGCTTTCTCAATGCCGTCGCACTTGGAATACTTGTCTTCCTCATAATTGACGTATTCAGTCACGGTTACGAGACGGCATCAGACGCCGCAACAAGCGCCTTTGGAGGCAAGGGCCCGATGGGAGATGCAGTCGTTGACCTGTTTGCGCTTTTTGGAGGAATTGCAATAGGACTCTTAGGCCTCTCCTGGTTTGAGCACAAATCGATGACAAAAAACGTACCTGAGATCCTTTCGCTTGAGAACATCCAAAAGGGAGACGACCACCTGCGCCAGTCATTTCATGACACAAACGCCTACAGGCTTGCAATGATGATTGCGGTGGGAATAGGGGCTCACAACTTTAGCGAGGGGCTGGCAATAGGGCAGTCATACGTGGCAGGCGAGATAGGGCTTGCAATACTTTTGATAATCGGCTTTGGGGCACACAACACGACTGAGGGCTTTGGAATAGCAGGGCCGCTTACGGGCGTCCTGAAAAAACCAACGTTCAAGTTTCTTCTCTTGGCAGGCCTTGTCGGAGGAGGCCCGACATTTGCAGGTACGGTTCTTGGAAGCCTTTTCTTTTCTAACGTCGCGTACATATTGTTCCTTTCAATCGCCGGGGGCGCCCTCATCTATGTGTCCATGCTCATGTACAACGCAGGCCGCAAGCAGACCACGAACAATGTTCTAATGGTCGGAATCTTCGTGGGCGTATGCATTGGTTTTATCACCGACCTGATAGTCACCCTTGGCGGGGCATAAGCCAAAACTGACAGAGCAATAATTGTCTAGAAGGACTGTTTTTCTTACAAATAAGATTAAATGCTACTTTTTAGGACGTTTTTTACAGTTGCTCTCTAACATCAGAAGCATGCGGCTTCTTTCTACTCTTCTGGTTCTCCTCTTAATTGCATCTTCCTCGGCGTCTGTGCTGCCCGGACTGCCTCCAGCAAGGGCCATGGATGGCCTGATTCCAAAATACGAGCCTGTTCAACACGTCTCTTCAAATCCGAACCTGTATGTCTCGGCAGAGAACCCGCTTTTCAAAAATTATTTTGCAGGGCCCATGGTCATCGAGGTAATAGTGACAGACCCGGACATACAAAGGCTGGACCAAGCATATGGTGAGCCGATAGTTACTGTCAACGGCAAGAGACTCAGGATGGCGCAGGCAACGGATGGTAACTGGTATGCCTACTTTGCAGACCGGAATCAGGCTATTGCAGCCGCAAACACTGCGGTTCTTACAGGGAAGGGTCTCAATTTTGGAGGGTTCTGCGATCCTACGAGCGCCTTCTCCCCAAACCCCGGAGTGACCTTTTCTGAGACAAAGGGATTCACGATAGCAAGGGGAGGCTTTGGCTCTATCAACGATACCAACAACGGAGGTGCCAAGATCACTCCATCAAACCTTCCAATTTGCACCAACACCCAAGGCACCCTGACCTCGACCCCGATGGAGCACGTTGTAAGGGATAACAAAACGCTAAACTCCAACACAAATGGCTTTGGCGCAACAAGCAACTACGTCAACGCGTGGCCGATAATCCAATTGTACGACTTTTCTGCAATCCCTACACCTGTCACGGTGGATTACCAAAAGGCTGGCGGTGATCAGATTGTAAACCTGACCTTTGATAGGATTCCATCTAGCATGATACATGTTATTGCGCCAAGGCCGGACTTTCCGCCAGGCTCACAGATTCAGGGAGATCTGATTGATCCTCAGCTCAACATAGACCCGACCTCACAGGATTCTTGGACATGGGGAGCATCGGAAACAAACAATACGCTCTACTACATGGCCTTTGATCAAAACGGCAATCCGGATGCAGACGGAACGGCTGCAATGCAAAACCTGATTGGAAATCTGACCACATTCATGTTCAACCACAACGGAAGGGTAACTGAGAATGCTAGGCCGCAGGGAGTCGTCGTATTCAAGTCCCAGGGCAACGGAATCCAGACTCTCTTTGCAGACAACTCGGGACTCATGCGCACAAAATCAATCACAGCACTTTCTGCTCCGATAACGCTCCGTGAAATTGCGCCAAACTCAGGCATAGTAAGCGACTATGACGATGGCGGAATTGCGGACCTGGTGATGAAAAGCGATGCACCACGTGACAAGTCGCTTCTTGTCTCCTACAACGACAGGGATTACACCATAATTGTAAAATATCACACGGCAACCCTGACGATGGGCTGGTCCAAATAGAGAGTCAATCTCTGCAAGATGCTTCTAGGTTACTACTTTGGAGAGTTCATTTTTTGCAACCGCGTTTTTGACCTCGCGGGCAATCCTGCGGCCCATGCTCATAGGCTCGTCATAGATAAAGGCCGAATATGGCGAGCCGTCCACGTAAAGGTTGGTTCCGGCTACAATCCTTGATGAAAATTCAAAGGTCGTAAACTTGGCATTCTCGTCGTATACTCCCTCAAGACAGAAAGGGCCGTTCATGCCAGGGGCAACAAGCCGCCTTGCAGCCTCGACAAACCTCTCCCCCATAGAGTACACCTCGTCAAGCAGTGACTCCCTCAGTACGAGGGGGCTGTTGCCGACAACGTTGAATGAGGGGATTTTGTCAATCTCCATCTGCTGTGGTGACGGAATCCTGCCGAGGCCGTCAATGTCGGATTCATATCGCCTGTCTACTCCGAAAAACTCTAGGTTGTCGTCAAGCGGCGAGTAAAAGTATTGCAGGTAAGCCGATACCCCAAAGGCGTATTCCTGCAGGTAAAGGTCAGAATCTCCCTTGATGATTCCCTGGGAAACAAGCTTGTCCCTTTTTTTCTGATAGTCTTTTTTGCTCGTTGCAAGAAAGTATCCCTTGCCACCTGCGGCGCCATGCCTTTTTGCTATGACAAGGCCGTTGATTTCAGAAGGGCTTGGAATGGATTTTGGGATGAATAGGTTTGATTCCACCATCATCTTTTCCTTCATGTTCCTGTCCGACTCCCACCTTAGTATCCACTTGTTCCCAAAGACTGGCACGTCAATGGATTCTATCTGATCCGAATCCATCTGGGAAATGAGCGTCCCATGGGGAATTATTACCGCCTGCCTCTCCTTGAGTTTAGCCCTGTTTTTTGGCTGCAAAATCTCCGTAAAAGAGTCCACAAGCAGCAGTTCGTCGATAAAGGAGAACCTCTTGTACAGTTTTTCTCTTTTCTTTTCACAAACAAGAAGAGTTGGAAATCCCTCGTCTTTGGCACCCTTTAGCACCTGTAACGCACAGTGGGATCCAAGGGTGGATATTGTTGTCATGCCGGCATCTTTCAGACGATCAGGGCTATTTATGAAAGTTCCATGGAGTTGCTTGAGATAAAGGCAAAGATATCATCTATCTTGTCCATGCTCAGTTTGGACTTGAACTGCTCTGGCATGCTTTTTAGGATAAAATCCACGATTGACTGGTTCCTTGGAACCTTACCCTCCTCCAGGTATGCCGAATAGAGGGTCATAGCCTTGGAGATTAGGACTGCCAACTTTTCGTCATCTGTTAGCGGCACACATTGGAATCCCGAGTTTTTAATTTGAATTTATTGTCCAGTCCAGAAAATAGGATGGCCACAGTCCGTGACTGGTCATCGTTGGTTTCTCTCCTTATATACATCACAAGGGGGTTACGTTGGCTGAAAATGGGGAATACCATAGGGCAGTTACACTATGCAGGTAATCTATAAGTACTAGTACCAAGTTACTAGATCAATGACGAGGCAGGTGTCCACAGACATGGCATTCAATGACGAATATGCCACGTTAGGCAAATTGCTGCAAGTCGAAAAAACGCCCCAGCTTGTATCTAAACTAGCCGAGACTTTGTCGATCTTGTCAAAAAGCGATGCCTTGCTAATCTTCCTTTCTGCAAAGGATGGATTGGCGTCTGAGCTTGATACGCCTCAAAAGATAGGCCTTACCAAAAAGCAGTACTATACCAGACTAAAACAACTAGTCGAACATGGGCTGCTCAGTAAGAACGAGAGCAAGTACTTCCACACTGCCTTTGGAAGCATCATTTACAACAAGCACCTCATGGGCTTGGTAGACAGCATGAAGATCTCAAAGGAATTGGAGATGATAGACCTACTCAAGCGAAGCTCAAAATTCAAGACTGATGAAATTAGCAACTTTGTTGCAAAACTCCATCCAGAAATGAACAGGCATGACAGTTCTGCCGCTCGTCACTTTAAGACAGTAGTTTCATTTGATTCCATGGTTCAAAAGGTAGTCAGCATGATCGAATTTGCAGAAAAGGAGATTATCCTTGCAACTAGATTCCAAAATGAGCTAATCATAAACTCAATACTAAAGCAGGCAACAAAAGGAATCGAGATTAAGATACTATCCGACGTTGGCATGGTAGATGGTTATTTCCAAGCCGAGAAAGGGAAGATCAAAACCAATGACAAAAATGCAAAGGAAAGAATCAACGTCGTTGCAAATCCATTCTATCCATCTAAGATCGAACGAAGGTATTCCAAAGTACCATACTGTATTCTGATTGTTGATCAAAAGGAGATTGGAATGGAACTTGTAAACAACTACGAGCCAGGAAAGTTCAAGATGGCAATATTTGGAGAAGACAGCGAACTCTCATCCCAGGTAAGAAATGAGTTTGAAAGCCTTTGGGAAAGAGCGAGTGCTAATCCACCTCAAGTAAAGAATTCCTAGATAAATTCACGCACTCGGATATGCAGAATTCACGCACTCGGATATGCAGAATTCACGCACTCAGATACTTTAGAAAATTCCTACACAAAGTGCGCCGCAAAGCATGGATACCTGGCATCCGAAAATGCAGTATCGGATGGAGCGCCTGCATCTGCTTAGTTCAAATTTGCTTTCGTGCTTCTTTGAGGCTTGGAAAATCTTTGCCAACATAAATCCAGTTACGGCCATTCCCAGCCCAACTCCGATGATGCTTATCCCAAGAAGCATGTTTGAGATGAGAAAGATTGAAGAAATTGCAAAGGTGGCTGCAACCATTACAAGGAATGATTTTTTAATTCCGATCACGATTGGGAAAGTCCTTCTGCCGTCCTCCTTGTCGCCTTTGATGTCGCCAATGTCGCCAAGCGGTCCTAGGATGAAATAGAAACAAAAGGCAATCAGTGAGGCCATGAATCCAAGATAAGAAAAGCCTCCCGAGGCAAGGCATCCCATCATGGCTGCTAAAAAGGCACCGCCCCCTGTCACTGCCGTCTTGACCACGAACATTCCCTTGAGGTTGACCTTTGGATGTGAGTATAGGACTGCGAGGGCAGAAAAGACAAGCGATACAACCCCAACTTGGGAATTAATTGAGAACGCAAGGGCTGTTGATATTAAGAAAAATCCCACAGTGTAATACTTGGTTATGGTCTGCTTGGCCTTGGCAAGGGAGTAAACTGAGCCCCTGTTGTTTGCAGCATCCGTCCTAAAGTCGGTAATATCATTATACAGGTAGGTCGCAAGCGCCATAAGATAGGTGGCAATTACAAGCCTGAGTGGCACCGTGAAATCCGTTATCTTACCGCCGGTCGCAACCAGGAAGACGCCAAAGGCGGAAACTGCAAAGGCGTATACGAGCGTCCTGGATTTTACGAGCCTTACAAGCGTGCTCGTCCAAAGGCCTAGGGTGTTTTTGAAGTTCTTGTCTCCATACTCACAAGTAGCCGTAATTCATTCCTCCCAAACCCCTGCATTTGAGTTGCACCCAAATACGCACATATTCTCCATAGTAGGTAAATAGAGGCATAGATTATAACTTTTTGGTGAACCTAGCGCCCTTTGCAAAAAAAGTGTATCCCTAGGGGCGAATTTAGTGAAATTTTCGAATTTTGAAGAATATCTTTTACCCAATAGAGCCCAGTCCTTGCCAAAAAGACTGATTCATGCTTAAGAACTCTTACTACACATTCCTACTAACCCTACGATACACAAATTAACACTAACAAGGGCACATTTGATGAATCCCATGATTGGCACCGAGCTTGGAGACTGGAGGCGAACTGCATATTCCAAGGACATCGGCCCTGCCCTTGAAGGAAAAGAGGTAACTGTGATGGGCTGGGTTTCAAGTGTGAGGGACCATGGTAATCTTGTATTTGTAATGCTAAACGACATGGAGGGCGAAATTCAGATAACTGCAAAGTCAGGCGTCTGTCCTGACGAGATCAAACAAGCACTTGGCAAGATAAAAGAGCAGTCAACCATTGCAATCAAGGGAACCGTCAAGCCTTCCCCCAAGGCGCCAAACGGAGCCGAGGTTGTACCAGTAGAGATGAGAATTTTTTCAAGCGTAGAAAAAATTGCACCATTTACCTGGCAGACAAAAACAGTAGCTAACATTGACACAAGGCTTGAGCTTCGAGCAATAGACCTTAGAAGGAACGTTTTGCAGCACGTGTTCAAGGCAAGGGGCCTCGTACTAAAGTCAATACGCGATTATCTCTACGAGAAAGGTTTCCTCGAGGTTAACACGCCCAAAATGATTGCGACTGCCACCGAGGGCGGAGCCGCACTATTTCCAATCTTTTACTATAACAAGGAGGCTTTTCTTGCACAGAGCCCACAGCTTTACAAAGAACAGCTGACCCTTGGCTTTGAAAAAGTCTTTGAGATTGCCCCGATTTTTAGGGCCGAGCCCTCAAGGACCAACAGACATCTTTCAGAAGCAATATCTGTTGATCTTGAGGAGGCATTTTCAGATTACAACGACATCATGGCGCATATTGAGAACATCATACTGAGGTGTATCGACGTGGTGCGCGATTACACAAAAAACGCAAAAGGATTCGAGTTCACCGTACCAGAGGCGCCAACGAGCATACCTAGGCACTCTTACTCGGACCTTGTAGAAAAGATCAAGGCTGCCGGGGGAAAAATAGAGTGGGGCGATGACCTCTATCCTTCGCAGTTGAGGAAGATAAACGTGTCAGGATTTTACTTCATCAAGGACTGGCCTCTTGCACCCAAGCCATTCTATGTCAAGGCAAGGGCTGACGACCCGAGGGTTTCAGAGTCGTTTGACCTGATGTTTGGAGACCTCGAGCTCTCCTCGGGAAGCACGAGAATTGAAAAGAGGGCCGAGCTAGAAGAGAGGATGAAGAACAAGGGATTCAAGCTCGACCCGTTCGAATACCACCTAAGGGTTTTCGATTATGGAGTGCCTCCCCACGCAGGATGCGGCATAGGCCTTGAGCGACTGATGATGGCGCTTACTGGAACAGAAAACATAAGGGACACGACATTTTACCCAAGGGACGTTGACAGGCTCACGCCGTAGTGATGTGGAATGGTAGACCGCAAGGAAATTGCACATCTTGGGGATTTGGTCAAGGTTGACCTGAAGGACCCTGAAAAATATATCAAGCAAGTTGAGGAGATTTTGAATTATTTCGAGCGACTTGACAAGGTAGAGTACGACACTGACAAGACGCTGAGAAAAGAGGTGCCATACGACGCACTGAGGGATGACAAACACGAAAAGTTTTCAACCGATGGCAAGCCTCTGGTGGACTTTCTCAAAAAAGACAAGACCGACTTTATCCGCGCGCCCAAGATGATCTAGATGAGTCTTGACATCTCGGCAACCGAGTACCTGTCACTTGTGCGAAACGGCAGCGTTTCTGTGGAAGAATTTTTGGCAAAGACACTTGAGAGAATAGACCGCGTTGATGGAAAGGTCCGCGCATTCATATCGATAGACCGGGAGAACGCGCTTGAAAGTGCAAGAAAGATAGACAAAAAAATCAAGGGAGGGGAAAAGACAGGCCTGCTTTCAGGGATGCCTGTCTCCGTCAAGGACAACATATGCGCGGCTGGCTTGAAGACTACATGCGCGTCAAAAATGCTTGAAAACTTTGTTTCCCCATATGATGCAACCGTGGTTTCGCGGCTCAAGGCTCAGGACGCGATTATAATCGGCAAGGTAAACCTAGACGAGTTTGCAATGGGCTCAACCACAGAGTTCTCATGTTACGGCCCGAGCAGGAATCCGTGGAACACCGACTATGTTCCGGGGGGCTCGTCTGGTGGCAGTGGCGTCTCGGTTAGTGCCCTAGAATGCCTGGCCTCTCTTGGCTCCGATACTGGAGGGTCGGTGAGAAGCCCTGCAAGCTTCTGCTCAGTTGTAGGTCTCAAGCCAACATACGGCCTTGTAAGCAGATACGGCCTTGTGTCATACTCTAACAGCATCGAGCAGGTGGGCCCGGTGGCGCGAAAAGTGGAGGACGTTGCACTCGTGATGAACGCAATTGCAGGCCATGATCCTCATGACGATACCACGGTAAAGCAAGGTGTCGACTATGTGACAGGACTTGACATGGGGATAGAGGGCAAAAAGATTGGACTTGTAAAACAGATGGCAGGAGATGGCGTGGAAAAGGAAGTTGCATCGGCTACAAAGGCAGCCATGTCAAAACTCGAGGGCCTGGGAGCCAAATGTGTCGAGGTCTCGCTTGATGCAGTCGAGCACTCTGTTGCAGCCTACTATACCATTGCATCTGCAGAGGCAAGCTCCAACCTCGCAAGATACGACAACCTCAGGTACGGTTTTGATTTTGGGACAGAGGGGTACGAGTTCAAGGCGTACGTCTCAAAGGCAAGGTCCAACTTTGGCGCAGAGGTAACCAGGAGGATGCTCCTTGGCGCATTCGTGCTCTCAGCCGGATATTATGGCAAGTATTACCTAAAGGCCCAGAAGGTAAGGGCGATGATAAAGTCGCAGCTTGACGAGGCCTTCAAGGGAGTCGACCTGCTTGTCTCGCCCACGATGCCAATCCTCCCATTCAAGATTGGCGAGAAAATCGACGACCCGCTCAAGCTATACCTACTTGACATCAATACAATTACTGCCAACCTTGCAGGGATACCGGCAATCTCTGTGCCGTTTGCGATTTCAAGCTCCGGCCTTCCAATAGGAATCCAGTTGCTTGCAAACTCGTTTGAAGAAAAACCACTCCTCCAGGCAGCATACTCTCTGCAACAGGCAACAAAACTTCCGGGGGTGCCTCTGTGACAAAGATAGGACTCGAAATACACTGCCAGCTTACAAAGCTTGAGAGCAAGCTCTTCTGTGCATGCAAGGCAGACTATAGGAACCTTTCGCCAAACTCCAACATATGCCCTGTCTGCGCGGGCCTGCCAGGTTCACTTCCGGTACTCAACAAAAAAGCCGTGGAAAAGGCCGCGCTGATATCCCTTGCCCTTGACTGCAAAATCCCTGAGAAAATCAGCTTCTTTAGAAAGAACTACTTTTATCCAGACCTGCCAAAGAATTTCCAAATTACCCAGTACAACGCATACGGTCCCACAAGCATCGGGTGGGAAGGCGCGGTAGAAATAGAGGGCAGGCCAATCAGGATTCGCAGGATCCAACTAGAGGAGGACCCGGGGAGGCTCGTATACGAGGGAAGCTCGGAGAAGACCCAGGTAACGCTTGTCGATTATAACAGGGCGGGAACCCCGCTTGTTGAAATCGTAACAGAGCCTGACTTTGAAAACCCAAGGCAAGTACGCATCTTCCTCAACGTCCTTGCAGACCTTGTGGAAAACCTCGGGGTCTCAGACCCATATCTTGAAGGGGCCATGAGGGTAGACGGAAACATCTCTGTAGCAGGTGGAAACAGGGTCGAGATAAAAAACGTCGGCTCGTTCCGGGATATCGAAAAAGCACTCCATTTTGAGACGACAAGGCAGCAGAGCTTGGTGGACCGACAAATCGAGGTGGCCGCAGAGACAAGGCACTGGGACGAGGCAAGGAGGATAACGGTCTCCGCAAGGTCAAAGGAGGAGGAACAGGACTACCGCTACCTCCCAGAGGCAGACATACCGGTAGTTGTCATTACAAAGGCGCAGATAGAATCCCTGAGAAAGGAGATGCCCGAAAGCATCGTGGCAAAGAAGGACAGGTATGCCAAAAAATTGGGCATGCCGCAGCAGGTTGCCGAGGTGCTCTCTTCTGACAAGTTCTACTCGGATCTTTTCGAGAAGGCTCACACCGAGTCAAACGCAAGGGAGGTTGCAAACATAATCACGACTGACCTGATGGGCCTTGCAGACACCAGAGAAAAAAAGTTGGAATTGAGGATCACCCCAAGACACATCTCCGACCTTGCCGACGCAATCGTAGGCAACAAGCTATCAAGAAACTCTGGCAAGGCAGCCCTCTACGAGATGATAAAAACAGGCAAGCCACTTGCTGACGTTATCTCAAGCCTGGACCTTGGGAACCTAAACGACGCATCGTCCATTGAAAAGATCATCGACGAGGTGTTCAAGGAGGAGGAAAAGGCAGTCGCCGAAGCCAGACAGAACCCGTCGACCATAAACTACCTAGTAGGCAAGGTTATGAGAAAGACAAAGGGCAAGGCAGACCCTGCCACCACCCTTGAGATAATGAAGAAAAAGCTTGCCTGAGAGGGGGAGAAAAGCGTTCCCATGAGTGCATTTTTAATCGATTAGTCAACACTAATAATAATATAATTTATAAGTAGAATTTGTAAATTTTAGATATATGCGAATGGATTCATGTAGGACATGCGGTGAAGATTTGCAAGAATTTCAACGCTGTCATGAATGCAACGAGGTAACAAGCATGATTTGTAGGTCATGCAACAGGGCAACCGAGGCCCAGGTTCACGCCAAATGCGGCACGGTAGATGACAGGGTCATCCTAAACTGAACCAGCCCCAGTTTTCGAGAAGAATTAACAAAGTTAATCGAGCGATAAATACTGTTTCTTACGATGTAATTTGACGAGAACGCTGCAGATCGTTTTTTGACCTGTTTAGCAACCTGACACTCGGCGTTCTCGCCGTAAATGTTTCTCAAACTGACATGCAGCTTGGGTTTTCCTAAACATTATATCCATGATGTTGCGTGAGCGAGTTTGATGAGTTTTGTCGACCTCTACATGAACCGCAATCCGCTGATCACAGGCTCAAACGAAGGCGGCGACGTCTCGGCAATCCTTTACGGAATTCCGTTTGACTCGACACACTCTTTCAGGCCGGGGACAAGGTTTGGCCCGGATGCGATAAGGCTTGCTTTTAACAACATTGAAATTTTCTCAAACAGGTTCAACGTGGACCTGGAATCAATAAACGTGGAGGATCTGGGAAACACAAGGCACACTGTAGTTGCAACCGAGGTGCTTGACATGATAGGAAAGATAACAACCGAGCTTGTATCGAAAAACAAGCAGCTTATAATTTTGGGCGGAGAACACCTAATCACCTACGGCACATACATGTCCTTCCCAAAGGAAACTGGCTACATCGTGTTTGACGCACACTATGACCTGCGAGATGAATATGCAGACATCAAGCTTAGCCATGCGGCATACCTTAGGAGGATAATAGAAAAAAGAGGAGCTGACAACATAATCCATGTCGGGGCCCGCTCGTATGTCAAAGAAGAGCTCGCATTCAAGACGGAGCACAAGGTAAAGACGATAACTGACAAGGACATACGGGATGGCAATGGGCCAAAGCTCGTAAAGGACGCACTTTCGACCTTTGACAGGGTATATCTCAGCGTAGACCTAGACGTGCTTGACCCCGCGTTTGCGCCAGGCGTGGGAAACCCAGAGGCAATGGGAATCACCTCAAGGGAGCTCTTTGACATGATATACGCAATGGAGAACAACGTGATTTCATGCATGGATATCGTAGAGCTGTGCCCTCCCTATGACAACGGTGCCACGGCTTCACTTGCCGCAAAACTGATGGCAGAAGTAATTGCCATGAACCTCTCGCGCAAATAGTCCTTCAAAAAAATCCAAAGAAAAACGCGATAGTTTCTAGACCATTATCTGGGGCCTTTTTGAGACATACCTTGACATGTTCATCTTCAGGAAGGGCTTGCCTTTTGTTTCAGCTTTTATCTCGGACACAAACTCGTCCAATGCAAGTTCCCTTGGGTTGGCGCTCTTCCTGTCCCTTATGCTAAACTTTCCTGTATTGACCTCCTTTTCCCCCACGACTACAATATACCTTATCCAGTCTGTCTCTGCGTCCCTGATGCTCTTGCCTACGCTCTCGTTCCTGTCGTCAAGGTCTGCACGTATGTCGTTCTCCGAAATTTTCTCGACAAGTTTTTCACAATAGTCGAAAAATTCAGGCTTGACCGGGATTACGCGCACCTGCGTCGGTGCAAGCCAAAGTGGAAGGCCGGGTTTTCTTCCCTCCTTCTGGTCTTTTGCCGCCTTTTCAAGCAGGGCATAAATCACGCGCTCGACCGCACCGCTAGGCGAGTTGTGCAATATTATTGGGTTTTGCGGCTTGTTTGATTCGTCGATAAACTCGATGTTGTACCTCTTGCCGTTTTCCACGTCGATTTGATCAGTGGACAAAGCTGACGCCTTGCCCAAGTTGTCGACATAGTTGAACTCCCACTTTAAAACAAAGTAAAAGAACCTCTCCTTCCACATCTCGACAAGAACAGGCTTGCCCAGCTTTGCGACAAGCTCCTCAATTAGAGGCTTGTTCTCGTTGTAAAATTCCTCTGTGAACCTGATTGCCATCTCATAGTCTGACTCGTCTAGGCCAAGACCCTTGATTACCTCCCTTGACAGTTCAAACCTTGTCCTGAATTCCTGCTTGGCCTGCTCCATGTCCTTGCACATCGCGTGGCAGTCGGGCATTGTAAAGGCCCTCAACCTTCTGAGGCCCACAAGCTCGCCTGACTGCTCCCTCCTGAAGCTGTAGCGTGTAAGCTCGTACAGCCTTAGCGGCAGGTTCCTGTACGACATGTGAAAGTCCTTTGCCATGAGGAACTGGCCAAAGCATGCTGCAAACCTAAGGAAGAGGTGCTTGCCCTCAGAGTTTACGTTGTACTGTCGGGCGGGGAACCTGTTGAAGTAGCTCTCCATGCTTGGGTGGTGCGAGTCGTACATGATTGGGGTCTCGACCTCAAAGCCGCCGTAATCTACTACCTTTTCAGTGACATATCGCTCGATAAGTGACTTTATGAGCCTGCCGTTTGGAAAAAAGCGCATGTTCCCTGCGTCCGATGCCGGCTCGTAGTCTGCAATTGCAAGTTTCTTCATGAGTCTTACATGTGGAGGGGGCTCGTCAACTGACCGCTTTTTGGCAGCCTCGTACTTGGCAAGGACTTCCAGGTTTGCATGCTTGGAAAAATCGAATGTTCCAACATCATGCATCTTCCCGTCCGTTGTCATGATGTGCCAAAATGACTGGATCTTTGACTCTGCCTTTAATGCCTCCGATGTTGTCTCCTTTTCCTCGCCTGCAGTGATGGTCTTTGAGTTTTCCGCAAGCGGGTGGCCCTTTACCTGGATCTTGTATGATTTTGTCCAGCCAAAGGGTGCCCTGTGCACCTCGAGGCCGTCGGCACCCGCTTCCATCTCCTTGAGGAGGGAAAGCGCGGTACTTGGAGCGGCAAGCTTTGAGCTGAGGTGGGCGTATGGATACAACACTAGTTTCTTGCAGCCTACTTTTTTCATCGACTCTGAAATCTCCAAGATTGCCTTTTTTGCCACTTCCGAGTTGTCCACGTCCTCAACTGCAACAAACGCAACGACCACCTCGTCTAGGTGCTCTGGCTTTGGCTCTATCTCTTCTGCGGATTTTATTTCCTTTTTAATCGGGGTAAATTCGATATAATCACAATGAAGCTGTAGTATGCGCATGTTTTGCACTTGATCTAGTTATCGAATTAAACCTTATGCCATAGTTTGAGCCGACAACAATCCCTAATGCAAAGGTAAGGGGATATTGCAAAGACAAAATAGGTACCTTATTTCCAAAAAGCTTGGATCGGTGGTCTAGCTGGTAGGATACCGCACTCACACTGCGGTGGTCAGGGGTTCAAATCCCTTCCGATCCACCATTGTAGAGTTCTATTTCCGGATCCAAAATTTCGTGCGTGAGATTTTGTAAAATAATGTGTCTTTATTGTAAGAATTTGTGTTTCACAATGTTTTTTGTAAAATGCAGGGTTCGGATCCTGGCGGATTCGAACGGTTCTGGGTTTCAGGGCTACTAATCGCGAAATTGCCGTAACCGAGAGAGGGTTTCGAATAACAATGTCGAACCGTTTGCTGGGCTTCGAGGCCCAGTTCGATGCTTTCTTACGATATAAAATCAGGGATGCGAATCTCAACAGACTCGAACCTATTAGAACCTCAGACCAGAGATAAAATGCGGTTGCCGGTACGCAGACTGGCTCGGGTATGCGTCCACCAAAATCAGACTTTGGCGGGGCATTTTTCAATCTTCATCTGTTACTATTAATAATAAATCTTTTGTAACATCGGTTCTATGTAATCTATGAGACCTGATGAATACATATGCCTCGCCGTTTACACAGAACCAAATAAACAAAAGACATATTTTCTTTCATAACTAAATACGATATCAACCACAAGATATTGTTATTCTGACAGACATGAAAACTTCATAATTTTATTTCCTGCTGCAGGCAAGTACAAGATAACACTGATCTCTTCTGCGACCATTGAATTACGGTGAAAGATCATTTGCAATAAACTTTCATAGATTGAAAGGCCAGTGCTCATTAAAACAAAAAATCCAAATCATTACCATTTTGAGGATTAAATTTCTACATAGAGATCAGGCCGTTATCAATTTTACATGTTCCATTTCATCACTTGCCTGGAACTCTTGTGTCATTTCGCGAACCTTTGATGCCTTGCCATTGAGCACAAACAGCTCCAAACATTTGTTGTTTCTTACCTTGCAATGTAGATGTGTCTGTATTATATCCTCGAATCTATGTTTTATTTCGGTGACAGATGTCTCACCGTCTTCTTCATGTGTGACCGTGAGCACACATCCTATGTCTCCTGTCTGCTTTTCCTTTTCCAACTTGTCTGTCAAAAGCATCCTTATTCCAGCTCTTATCAATTCAGATCTGCCAGTAAAACCAAATTCTTTTTGGAGCTGATCCATTTCTTTTAAGATGTTATCATTTAACGAGATGCTAACAATTCCCATGCTATTTTTTGGTTATTAACTGTATATAAGTTAATATGAGTAAATTATTAATTTTCAATATTTCATAGTATCAATTTTAATAACAAAAGTATATATTATTATTAATCTAATTTGCAGAAAGTGAATAAGAAAAACCAGATTGTTATTGCGATTGTAATTGCAGTAGCAATAGGTGCAGTTTCAGCAGGTCTAATTTACAATAATTCTGAAAAAAACCAAAACAGCAGTACGCCTGTCATCTCTACTTCAGTATCAAGTCCAAGTCCCACGTCAACGATACAAGTAGTTGCTGCTGAAAATTTCTGGGGCAGTTTAATATCTCAACTTGGAGGAAAGCACGTACAAGTGTTGAGCATTGTCTCAGATCCTAATGCTGATCCACATGAATATGAAAGCAACACTGCGGATGCACAAGCAATTGCAAATGCTAATTTTGTAATTGTCAACGGAGCCGGCTATGACGACTGGGCTCTAAAAATTATCTCAGCAAGCAATAATCCAAATCAAAAAGTTTTGAACGTGGCAGATCTTATTGGAAAGAAAGAGGGAGACAACCCACATTTTTGGTATAGTCCTGTTTATGTCAATGAGACTGTGAACAAGATGTATTCCGATCTTATTTCAATCGATCCGGCTAATACCGCATATTATACGCAACAGTATGCCAGCTTGAATGCATCGCTTGGCCAATATAACAGTCGAATCGATGAGATCAAGCAGCAGTTCCACGGCACGCGAGTAGCAGCTACTGAGGACATTTTTGTGTATTTAGCAAACGCTACAGGTCTTAACCTTGTCTCTCCTCCTGAATTTATGGAAGCTGTTGCCGAAGGAAACGATCCGCCCGCACAGAGCGTCGTACAGTTCCAGCAGCAGCTTCAGGGCCA
>DATFCV010000013.1:0-16221 GCA_035252645.1 Nitrosotalea sp.
CACTACTAAGATTAATAGCGAATTCTAACGATAGACATTATTGGCAAGAGCACTCTATGGACATCCCGTATCATTTCAATGGTATTCCTGAAGAAGCAAAACGAGAGATAATATCTAGCATGGAAGAATTAATTCAAGATAACAGAGACGAAGTAAAAAAATTAATCGATAAATATAATATCAAAAAAATCCGAATTTCGGAATAATCATTACTTCTCTTTGCTTAAAAGTTCATACAAATTACGAATATCCTGTTTAAGTTCTGCAATGGTCTTGTCCTTCTCATCACTCATACTTTGAATTTGTTTCTCCTGTTGCTCATTTTTCAGTTTCAGCCTAATCTCATCTGAAATTGTCAGGTCAGCAATCACTTTCTTAAATTCCTCAAATAGATTTTCTTTTGTAGGCACAAAATAAGAAGGGTCAAGATATGACTTGTGCCCAAGCAATCGTTCGCTTACAGCCCATGAGATTTTATTATTCAATTTAACGATACTTGCATATCTCTTTCTAAATCCATGTGCAGACATTATGTTGCATCTTGTTTTGCTTATCTTCTTTCTACTTCCTGCTTCTTTTACTAGTCGTTCCAAAACAGCTTCAACACCACGCAAAGTCAAAATCTTTACAGGCTGAATACCAACGCTATATTCCGCCCTAAATATTGGACTGTTTTCAGTTAGATACTCTCCATCCTTTCTTCTTTCGTCTATATATTCATCCAATACCTTGCTTGCCTCTTGCGTCAAAAACCCGTAATATTCTTCGTTAGAACCTTCATAGAACAGAATTGATTTGCAGCCATCAGACATATTGGACAGGTGTTTTACCTTCAACTCTGGCATTGCCCCGATCCTGCACCCTGTGGCTGCCAAGAAATGAATTATCGCCCTATTTCTTTTGCTTCCTGCACTGACAAGCATATTCTTAATGTCCTCATTCTGATAGGCAGAATAACCCGCCTTCTTTACCTGAGTAGGTATCATCTTCTTGATGCGCTTCCAATTCAATACCTTATCTTGCATATCAAAGAACAGCCTTAAACTTGCAATAGGTAACGGCAAAGTATTAGGCGATAACCCCTTACGCTTTTCCATAACATAGTCTTCTATCATCTCTTGCAAGGCGGTTTCTTTCAGTTGTAAAAGACCTTCCCCCGTAATCATGGGTTCTACACATGTCTTACACCAACCCAAAAAATCATTAAACCAATACTGATAATGTTCTCTAGTAGCTTCAGACCTGCAATATTTCTCAAATATAAGCAGACCCTTATCCATATACATAGTACCAAAAACTGCTATTAAACCCGTGTCTGTCAATTTCCTAATGTTTTTTAAACCCGTTATAGAGTTTTGAGATGTTGTCTGAGCAGGAATCCAAGGAGAAATGGGGCATTGCGCACATCTACAGCAGCTATAACAACACCATAGTGCACATTACCGATGTCTCCGGAGGTGAAACCGTAGCCATAAGTTCCGGTGGAAGGCACGTGAATGCGGACAGGTACGAATCATCACCGTATGCCGCAATGAAATCCACCGCAGCAGTAGTGGAGGCGGCTCATGACAAAGGATTCACAGGACTTCACATACGCGTTAGGGCAGTAGGTGGAGTAGGATCAAGAGTTCCAGGACCCGGCGCACAGGCTGCCATAAGGGCACTTGCAAGGGGCGGATTTAAGATTGGAAGAATCGACGATGTTACGCCAATTCCCCACGACACTACCCGAAAGAAGGGTGGTAAGAGGGGAAGAAGAGTCTAGACTTCGATAAATTTTACCTTAACTTTTGCGCTATTTTGCTCAAAAAACACCGTCATGAAGCTGACCAGTTTTTCTTCGTATTTCTTTCCCTTTGATGTCTGAATCTGCTGGTCGAGCTTCAGGGGCATTGCAGACCACAGGTTATTCTTTAGCAGAATTCTAAAAAAAGTCCAGCCAAACCTGTGCATTGGTTCGCTGATAAGAAAGCCATCTGTTACGTCGCAAAGCGATTGGAGTGAGCTCATGGCAGAGGAAATCAGATCTATATCCTTTTCATAATTAGTAGTAGCAATTTCCAACATCGTTGACCGACTATTCATTTCTGGAGACCCTCCCGGTGATCGAAACAAGCCATATTTCTTTCTAGAACTCTAGCGCTATTAAAAACTTGAATTTTTTAGTGTGCCTCAGGGGTTATCTTGTTCAGCCTCGGGTTCTCCCGCTTCCGTTTGGCCTTTAAGCTTATCAGACCACGAAACCAACTTGCCGTCTTGCTCAACCTTGATTGTCGTCTGTACCTTTACAGGAATGCCTACAGATCTGAAGAGGGCAAGCAGTTTTCCACCATCTATAATTTCCGTTACCTCCCCTGACTGTATAAGTTCGGCAAGTTTTGAGAGCACCACACTGGTTTCTGAAGGAAATTGCGCCTCGGCATTTTCAAGGACTTCAAGACCCCTATAGCCAAGGCGTTTTACTACGATCTCACGGGGCGACACAGTGGCCGAGGGAGTCTCCTTTTTTGACTTCATCTCTTCGATTTTCTGCTTCTGAGAGATGTTCTTTTGCATTTCCAAGAGTCTTTTTGCCTTTAAGAGTTCCAGTTCCTTGTCCTCTTCAGTCATCCCTTGATTACACCTATGGGAACTAGCTTTGCCACTTTTGTAGCAATGCCAAGCTCATGAGATACATTTGCTACCGCATCCACGTCCTTGTATGCCTCCGGTGTCTCTTCTACAACGCCCTCCCTAGTAAGAGCTTTTATGAAAATTCCTTTATCTCCCAGAGCCTTTTGTACCTGACTTTCTGAGAAACTGCGCCTAGCCGCAGACCTTGACATCATCCTTCCTGCGCCATGCGCTGTTGATCCAAAGCTCAAGTCCATCGATGCTGGTTTTCCCAAAAGGATCCAGCTTCCTGTCCCCATGGATCCCGGGATAAAGACTGGCTGGCCCAAGTCCCGATATTTCTGAGGAATTTCCTCCCTACCTTTTGGGAATGCCCTCGTGGCACCCTTCCTGTGGACTACGACGGAGCGTAACTCTCCCTCAACCTTGTGTTTTTCCACCTTCGCTATATTGTGAGCCACGTCATAGATGAGCCTCATATCCAAATCATCCTCTGTCTGTTTAAAGACCCGCTCAAAGGATTTCCTAGTCCAATGCGTGATCATCTGCCTGTTGCTCCACGCAAAGTTCAGCGCGGCAAACATGGCCTTTCGGTATGACTCTCCCTCTTCAGATGAGTTTGGAACGCATGCAAGCTCTCTATCAACCAAGTTTATCTTGTATTTTTGTAGTGCATGTTCGGAGGTCCTAAGGTAGTCGCTGCAAACCTGATGGCCAAATCCCCTTGATCCACAGTGGATGAGGACTGTAATCTGGCCTTCGTTGTAAATGCCCATCCTTTTTGCGGCTTCCTCGTCATGAATCTTGTCAACACGCTGGATCTCAAGAAAGTGATTTCCCGAACCGAGGCTACCAAGTTGCGGCGAGCCACGCTTGCGTGCAGTCGGAGACACCTTACTTGGGTCGGCGTTTTTCATCTGGCCGTTTTCCTCACACACATCTGCGTCATCTTTCGACCCATATCCATGATCCAGCGCCCACTGTACGCCCCGTACGAGAACTTCGTCCAGATCTGATGGGCTTAGTTTTACGGCACCTTTTGAGCCGACCCCGGAGGGAATTGATTTGAAAAGATCAAGGACCAAGTCCTTGAGTTTGGGTCTTACGTCCTTCTCGGTCAGGTTTGTCCTAATAAGCCTCACACCACAGTTAATGTCGTAGCCAACACCCCCAGGACTAATCATTCCCTCCTCGGCATCCATTGCTGCAACCCCGCCAACGGGAAACCCATATCCTTCATGACCATCAGGAAGTACCACGACATGTTTTACAACCCCAGGTATTGTTGAAACGTTTATGGCTTGAGTTATAGTCCTGTCGGTCAGCATTTTTTGGAGCAAACTTTCATCAGCATAAATGGTAACCGGCACCTTCATCCCTCTAGCAGGATCAGCCTCCACCCGATATTCCATGTCGCCCACCTTTTTCGGAACTAGTGATGCCATCTCTTTGCGAAAGGGGACATTCGCGCACAATTTAAATCATGAGTAGCAAATGAGGCGGTTTCTATTTTATCAACTTGGTTGTGTGCCGGTAGAGGTCATGTAACCCCTTGCCGTCAAGGAATTGCTCTGCATCTTCCACGGCCGTTTCCACGTCATCTGCCCGTATCTTGTCCTTATCCTCTGCCATAACTTCACCTCTGAGCATAAGTATAAAAAATTAATGACAGAATATGAGCAAAAACCCTCAAGTAGATTTATTTTCCTAGACTTGGCTCCTTTAGGTATGCCAATTCTGCCAATCGATTCTGGTCGATACGGGACCGACGCTATGAAGGAAATTTTCAACGATCAAAAAAAGATATCCTATCAGCTGGAGATTGAGGCGGCCGTAGCCCTGTCACAGGCAGAGATAGGCATGATTCCAAAAACTGCTGCCAAAAACATCGTACAGGTGGCAAATTCTGGAAGGATTACCGTTAGGAGGGTCAAGCAGCTCGAGGCAAAGAGCGACCATGACACTGCAGCGTTGGTAGAGGCACTCAGCGAGAGGTGTAGTTCCTCAGCCAGGCCATGGATCCACTACGGTCTGACAAGCAATGACCTTGTAGATACAAGCAATTCATTGCAAATGAGAGATACTATCAGGATTATAGAGCCAAAAATAGCGAGGATTGCAATGATCCTAGCAGAGAAAGCTATAAAGTATAAGGACGTGCCTGCTGTTGGTCGAACCCATGGTCAGCATGCAAGCATAATCTCCTTTGGGTTGAAATTTGCAAATTCTGCCTTAGAGATGGCAAAACACATCGAGCGGATAGGAGAGATCAAGAAAAGGGTACTAATTTGCAAGACGTTAGGAGTTGTCGGTACGGGTTCCCTGATGGGAGCAAGGTCTCTTGAGGTTCAAAAAAGGGTTGCAAAACAGCTCGGCTTGCATCCTGCTGACGTGACTACGCAGGTTGTCCCCCGCGAAAGGTATGCAGAATTTGTCTTTTCGATGGCACTGGTAGGATCCACGCTTGAAAAGTTGGCCGTAGAAATACGAAATCTCCAGAGGACGGAAATAGGCGAGGTTGCCGAGCCTTTCAAACGAGGGCAGATGGGAAGCAGCGCAGTCCCAGTAAAGAGGAACCCCGTAAAAAGTGAGCGAGTAACCTCCCTTTCAAAGCTTTTACGAAGCCAGATTTCAGTGGCGTTTGAAAACATACCTCTCTGGCACGAGCGTGACCTGTCAAATTCCGCAAATGAGAGATTCATCCTGCCGACAACCTCAATCTTGCTTGACGAGATGCTCGAGGCAATGACTAGGATTCTTGGCGGACTGCACGTAAACGAGGAAAACATAAGGAAAAACTTGGAATTCACAAGGGGACAGATCTTTGCAGAATTTGTGTTGGAGGCACTGATTAAGAAAGGTGTGCCTAGATTTGAGGCATACAGAGACATACAGAGGGTTGCCTTTGCAGCATCGGAAGCTGGTGCGGACTTCAGGGATGCGGTAAAGGGAGACGCGGCAATCTCCTCACGCCTGTCAGATGACGAGATCGACCGAATCTTTGTGCCAGAAAACCACCTCGGGGCATCAGGCCAGATAATCAAAAACGTTTACGGCATTGTAAAAAAGTCGTGTTTTAGGTTTTCCTAAGCTTCATCAGGTTTTTGTGGATTAGTGAACCGTATTGCAGGGCCTTTTTCTTTTTGAGTGCAGATTCTGGAGGCACCCCAACTGACAGGGCCAATTCACGTATGATGTGCTTTCTCATCAAGTCATTCTTGTCCTTTATCTTCATTTCAAGAGGAAGTGGTTTTGCAAATTTGATGAACTCTTCTGAGAGCAGAGGCTGCAAAATCGCTACTCCAAAATTTGAAGCCACTTGGTTCACCGCCCTCATCATCCTTACCTCGTTATCTATCTTGGAATCCATGAGATTCAGGACTGCTTCTTTACCATCCTCGACAACATCCCTGTATGCATTGTAGCCACAAAAAAGTTCGTCTATCCCATTTGAGGTCAGGACGTTTTCTATCCCGTTTTCTTGCGCAAGTTGTGAGACGTATCTGAAAGCAATGCAGTTTTCATTCCAAGAAAGGTTGTCCGTGCCTATTTGTGCCCTGATTTCCTTGGCAGTTTCTGGGAATGATTTTTCAGATATTACTAGTGTGATGTGCCTCAATCCCAAATCAGCTGCAATTTTCCTTGAAAAATCAATGTCATGAGAATGTTCAAAACCAATTGTCAAAAGGGTGATCTCAAACCCAAGATCCGAGCAGACTTTTGCAAGAAGTGAGCTGTCAACGCCCCCCGAAAACGCAATCCCTACTTTCTGTGGAACCAGAGTTCGTTTTATCGCTAAGATGATTTGCTCATGCAATTTTGTAACTAGGTTTTCCATTTTATCTACAATCAGGATTTCCCGTATGAGAGTTAAATATAAGGTTCGCTTGAAAGAGAACATGACACTTCCCAAGCTGACTGAGGAGCAAATTAAAAACGAGCTTTCAGGTTTGAAGGGATGGAATGTGGTAAACGGCAAGTTGCACAAGGATTTTGTCTTCGCTGACTTTATAGAGGCGTTTGGCTTTATGAGCAAAGCTGCTTTGCACATAGAAAAAATGAATCACCACCCGGAATGGTTCAACGTCTACAATAAGCTCAGGGTCGAGCTGGTGACACATGATGCTGGTGGAATCACCCAAAACGACATCAGCCTTGCCAAGACCCTCAATTCTCTTGAAGTGTAGCATCAAATTCTCAACTCAGACCTGTACAGAATTTATATACGGTCAATCCAAATTTTTTCAAATGCCCAGTGGTTCTGCAATATTGGACTCGGATTTTCGATATATCGACAAAAAAGGAAACCTGCTGAGGAGCAGAACAGAGCTTTCCATAGCAGAGATGCTCTCATTTTTGAACATAGATTACCAATATGATCACGAAATCACGCTAAAAAGCGGAAAGAAGGTTCATGTCGACTTTGATACCGAGAAGGGGCTTATTGAGATAATAGATGACGAGAAAGACATTACAAAATACAAAGAACTCAAGCAGGAAAACCCAGAGGGCAAAATAATTGCCATCGGTCACCCAAAACTTGCTGCCCAGCTTAAGGAGCTTGACGACATTGTGCTCTACAAGTCAAAAGACGTTCAAACGGGATCTATTTTCATAGAAGACCCTTCTTTTGCATTTGACTACGCCCACATCCTGCCGCTGGTAGAAAAGTGTTCAATCCTTCATGGACACACATCCTCAGTCATGGTAGAGCTTGTAGGCGAAATGAAAAACAACTTGCTTGTAGATTTTGGAGAGGCAAAGAAGATAATCAAAGAAGTCATTTCAGTCCTAGACCACAAGTTCTTCATCAACAGGAAATATCTTATGAAAGAAGATGAAGTGCACTGCAGCATCGCATTTGATGGTCCCAAAGGAAAATTCGACCTTCAAATGCCAAAGAACACCACATACCTGTTGGAGGGAGAAGCAACTGTTGAGAATCTGTCTACGGAAATTATCAAGCTCCTTGTACCCAAGATGCCAAAAAACATAGAAGCTGTAGGCGTCTACATTTACGAGGGCTACAACAAAGGAGCACACATCATATCAAAGATTTCAAGACCCTAGAGACATGGAACCGAAAATAAAGGAAACCGCATGGAATCCAGAGATTGAAAAGCAGATTTTGAAACAGTGGGAGGATTCTAAGATCTACCAGTTCCATCCACAAGGTGAAGTTTTTGTAATTGATACCCCTCCACCCTACCCTTCCGGGAGGCCTTGGCACATTGGAGCCGCCGCCCATTATGCCCAGATAGACATGATTGCAAGAACTGCAAGAATGATGGGAAAGAATGTCCTTTTTCCCATAGGAATAGACAGGAACGGCCTCCCCGTGGAGATGTACACCGAGAAAAAGCACAACATTAGGATGCATGAAACCGACAGGGCTGAGTTCCTCAAGTTGTGTGCTACCGCCCTTGATGATCTTGAGGCGGAGATGATCCAGATAATGAAAAGCCTGGGCCTGTCCGGCAATTTCTCGGAATATTATAGGACGGATTCTGAGAAATACCGCACTCTTACTCAGTCTACCTTCATCGAATTATGGAATAAGGGTCTGATATACATCGCAAACAGGCCTAACAACTATGACTGGGTTACTGGTACCACGATTGCAGATGCAGAGATAACCTACGAGGACATTCCAACAAAGCTTGTTTACATGAGGTTTAAGATAGAGGGGTCAGACATTGTTCTTACAATAGCAAGTACAAGACCAGAACTTTTGTGTGCATGCCAGGCAATCATTGTTAATCCAGAGGACGAAAGATATTCAGACATTATCGGAAAGAGGGCATTGGTTCCAGTTTTCAACCGAGAAGTCGAGATCAGGACACACCCTTCGGCTGAAAAGGAGTTTGGATCAGGCGCAGTAATGGTCTGCAGTTATGGTGACCAAAATGACGTTGCATTGTTTAGGGAGCTTGGACTTGAAGAGATCGTAGCCGTTGGAAAAAACGGCAGGATGACTGAGGCGGCTGGGTCATATGCAGGCCTCAAAGTCAAACAGGCTAGGGAAAAGATAATCGAGGATCTGCAAGCCCAGAAGGTAGTGGAGAAAATTGAAAGCATAAACCACCGAACCCCTGTCTCGGAAAGAAGTAAGATCCCAATCGAGATAATTCCCATGGAGGAGTACTACCTAAAGCAGAAGGAGTCAGTGGAAAAGATAAAGGACATTGGATCAAAAATCACGTTTCATCCGCCCATGCACAAGCAGATTTTGATGAATTGGCTTGAATCCATAACCATAGACTGGCCAATATCTAGAAGAAGGTTCTATGGGACAGAAATACCGATATGGTATTGCAAAAGCTGCTCCGAACCCCACGTACCTGAGCCAGGAAAGTATTACAGACCGTGGAGGGATCCCAGCCCCATACCCAAGTGTAAAAAATGCGGCGCGACTGAGTTTGTAGGCGAGGAAAGAACGTTTGACACATGGATGGACTCGAGCGTCTCCCCGCTCTATGTATCAAGGTATAACACGGACCCCGAGTTTTTCAAAAAGACGTACCCGGCTACAATCAGGCCCCAGTCAAAGGACATTGTAAGGACATGGCTCTATTACACCATCCTAAGATGTGAACAGCTGACTGGCAGGACTCCTTGGAGCGAAGCATGGATAATGGGGTATGGCGTGGACGAGCACGGCGCAAAGATGAGCAAGAGCAAGGGCAATGTAGTAGACCCCCTCCCCATAATCCAGAAATTCGGCGCCGACACGTTCAGGTTTTGGAGCGCCAGCGAGATTAACCTAGGCTATGACTTTAGGTGCTCCGAGCAAAAAATCGAGACTACCAAGAAGTTTCTGAGCAAGCTCTGGAATGTATCTAGGTTTCTTTCTGGACTGCCAATAGTCGAGTCGGCCAAGCCTACGCTGACTGACAAATGGATATTGTCGGAGCTCGACAAGGTGGTTGCAGAATGCAGGAAGGGCTATGAGGATTACAACTTTTTCGTGCCGGCAACCAGCCTTCGTGAGTTTACATGGAACCTTTTTGCAGCGCACTACATTGAGATGGTCAAGGGCCGGGCATACGGCAGCGGCTGTAGCGAGGAAGAAAGGGATGCAGCGGTGTTTACCTTGCATAAGGTCCTTTCCACAGTACTGCTTCTCCTGGCGCCGATAACTCCCTTTATTACCGATTACCTTTGGCAGTCGATATATTCCGACAAGACAATCCACAATGAAGGTTTTCCCAAGTTGGAAAATCACGAGGACCTTGCAGGGTTCACAAAATCCTTAACAGAATTCAATTCGGCCGTATGGAACAAGAAAAAAGAGCGAAATCTTTCCCTGAAGGACATGATAGAGATTGAGATACCAGCCGACCTTGTACCCTTTGCAAAAGACTTGAAGGTAATGCACAACCTAAAGTAGCAACCCAGTGTTTCCTCATTTCACTTAAATCACATCCACTTTAATAGTGATTTTTCAATAGTAAACAGAGTGAAAGCAGTAGTAATCAGAAAACATGGAGGACCCGAAGTTTTGTCCTACGAGGAGATCCCAGACCCCAAGCCTACAAAGGGTCATGCAATAGTCAGGGTGAGCTATTGCGCAGTAAACCACCTTGACATCTGGGTCAGGAATGGCCTTCCCGGAAAGAGTGTTTCTTTTCCGCATGTGCTTGGATGCGACATTTCCGGTACGCTTGTCGAAGGTTTTGGCCGATTCAAGAAAGGTGAGAAGGTCGTAGTATATCCCGCAGTAGAAAGCGGCATACCAAGGGTTTCATATTCAATCATCGGTGGGTTTGGCAAATATCATGGCGGATATGCAGAAATGGTAAAGGTTCCGCAGGACAACATCATAAAGCAACCCACTGGGTTTAGCGACGCTGAGGCATGTGCCCTCAACGTTTCATACTTGACGGCGTGGAACATGCTTGAAAGGTCGGGCTGCAAAAAGGGCGAAACGGTACTGATTTGGGGAGCAAACAGCGGAGTAGGCTCTGCGGCAATACTGCTTGCCAAGGGTCTTGGCCTTAGGATCATCACGGTTGCCTCAAGTAATGAAGGAGTAGCGTCTGCAAAAAAACTTGGAGCCAGTCTTGTCATTGACAGGTCCAAGGGCGATGTCACGGTCGAGACCCTGAAACACACCCGCATGAAGGGGGTGGATGCGGTGATTGACCATGTGGGAGCAAAAACATGGCCCATAAGCATCGAAGTTCTCAGGGTAGGCGGAAAAATGGTTGCCTGCGGTACAACGACGGGAGGCGAGGGAGTTGTCAACATAAGGTCCTTTTACAGCAAGGAGGCAACAATCATAGGCGCATACCTAGGCACAAGGGCTCAGCTTGTTTCGCTGCACAAGTTCATGAAATCAAAAAGGATTAGGCCTGTGATTGACAGTGTCTTTGGCCTAAGGGATGCAAGAGCTGCGCAGGAAAAGATGGAGACGGGTTCGCAGTTTGGCAAAATAATCCTAAGGGTTTCTAAATGACAAACTCCCTGCATTCACAATCCAAAACAAGGCAGGTCTCCTTGGTCCTTATGTGATCATCCATCGCGTGGCCACACTTCATGTTCTTGCAGGTTCGCCTGGTCTTTTCCCTCTGCACTACCCTCTGAGCTATTTCATTTGCCTTTTCCTTGGAATATCCCTTCTTGTCGATATAGTAATGCACAACCCTGTTGTAAAGCTGATTTGGGTCGAACCTGTGGCTCATCATGGGTATAATATACCCGCCAAAACATTTTAAGTTGCTGAAAAATTTCAGGCATGGTTTTGCCTGAAAATACGCCATTTGATTCCTCCATCTTAGCAGGTGAATGAAAATTTGCAGGGTTGCTCGAAAAGGGCCTGATCTAGTGAAGCAGGTTCTCTTTCTCTCGGAGAATGTTGAGGGCAGATCCTGCCTCAAACCATTTGATTTGGAACTTGTTGTAAGAGTGGTTAAGCAAGATTTCCTCCTTTGTGCCGTCTTGATGATGTATGATTGCGCGCAGTTGTCTCCCCGGCTGCATCTCTGAGAGCCCCACTATGCTTATCCTGTCAGTCTCCTTTATCTTGTCATAATCGTTCGGATTAGCAAAGGTGAGTGCAAGAACGCCTTGTTTTTTCAGGTTGGTTTCATGGATTCTGGCAAAACTCCTGGCTATCACTGCAGCGCATCCCAGATATCTGGGAGACATGGCAGCATGCTCCCTGCTGCTACCCTCGCCATAATTGTTGTCGCCAATAACAACCCATTTCAGTCCACTTCCCTTGTACTGCCTAGCAATTACTGGAAATGCTTCGACATTTCCTGTAAGGAGGTTCTTTCCCTTTCCCACCTCGTTTGTGTATGCGTTTACGGCACCAAGGAATATGTTGTCACTTATTTTATCAAGATGCCCTCTAAACTTGAGCCAAGAACCCGCAGGAGAAATGTGGTCTGTTGTACATTTCCCTTTTGCCTTGAGCAAAATTGGAAGTTCGGCAAAGTCTTTTCCATCCCATTTCTCAAATGGCTCCAGTTTTTGGAGCCTGTCGCTGTTTCCAGGTATTGCAATCGCGACTAGGTCCGGGATTTCAGACGGCGGTACATAAACATCTTTTACGCCCTGGAAGCCTCGCGGTGGAACCTCCGGCGCCTTTTGTGGCGGTTGAAGCCGGATTTGCTTGCCGTCAGGGGTAGTAATCGAGTCCCTCATCGGGTTAAAAGATAGCCTACCGCCAAGTGCAAGTGCAACTATCAATTCGGGGCTCCCTATGAAATTCATAGTCTCCCTCCTTCCATCGTTCCTTCCAGGGAAATTCCTGTTAAAGGAAGTGATTATCGTGTTCGGTTCTCCAGCCTTCAGTTCGGGCCTCTGCCACTGTCCTATGCACGGACCACATGCATTTGCCAAGACGGTAGCGCCAATTCCAACGAGTGTTTCCATCTGACCGTCGCGTTCTATTGTGGCGCGTATCTGCTCCGAGCCCGGAGTCACCAAAAGCGGCATCTTTACCTTAATTCCGTTTTCCATTGCCTGTTTGGCCACGTTGGCGGCCCTTGTCATGTCTTCGTACGAAGAGTTTGTACAGCTTCCTATGAGGGCAACCGAAATCGTATCAAGGTAATTGTTTTTCTTTACGTCGTCGGCAAGCTGCGATATCGGCCTTGCAAGGTCAGGCGTATGCGGCCCCACCACATATGGCTCAAGGGTAGAGAGATCAATCTCAATTACTCTGTCAAAGTATTTTTCTGGATGCAGTTCCACGTCAGAATCCGCGACAAGCAGATCCATGTGTTTTTGTGCAACATCGGCAATTTTCTCTCTGCCAGTTGCCCTAAGGTATGCGTCCATTTTTTCATCATAAGGAAAGATCGAACAGGTAGCGCCGATTTCTGCACCCATGTTGGTAATTGTTGCCTTGCCGGTGCAACTGATGGTCCGAGCTCCGGGACCAAAATATTCGATTATTGCGTTTGTACCGCCAGAAACTGTGAGTTTTGAGGCAACGTAGAGGATGATATCCTTCGGTGCGGTCCAGCCGTTTAGTTCACCCTTCAGGTAGATGCCAATCCTTTTTGGGTACAAAAGTTCCCAAGAAAATCCGGCCATCACTTCGGCAGCATCTAGTCCTCCCACACCGACTGCCACCATGCCCAGACCCCCGGCATTAGGAGTGTGCGAGTCCGTCCCAATCATAAGGCCACCTGGGAAAGCATAGTTTTCCAATACAACTTGGTGGATGATTCCTGCACCTGGCCTCCAGAATCCCATACCAAACTTTCTCGATGCAGATTCTAGGAATTTGTATACCTCGCTGTTTTCATCCAGTGCAAGCTTTGTGTCCTCATCGCTTCCCACCTTGGCCCGTATGAGATGATCGCAGTGTACTGTAGTGGGAAGGGCTACCCGTTTCAGACCTGATTGCATGAATTGAAGGATGACCATCTGTCCCGTGACATCCTGTAATGCAACCCTGTCCGGTTTGAGAAGTACGTATGACCTTGAAGGTTCCAAGTTCTTGGCAGTTTCAATGTCTTCCAAGTGACCCACAAGAATCTTTTCTGCAAGGGTAAGGGGCCTGTTAATCATTTTTTTACATTTGGAAATGTTCTCCTCTAGTTTTTTGTAAACGCCCGAAACAAGATCAGCCGTAGTCTCTATTTGCATAACAGTTACCATTCCTAGTCATCATAATTTAATATAAACGGTCCCAGGCGAAAACAATACGAGTGTTTCTAAGCTAGTTTTTCTTTTGTACCAAAGTTAGAAAGTACTTGTGTACAGACAAATCTGCGGTAAGTTCAGGATGGAACGACGTGCCCACTATATTTCCCTGTTTTACGGCAACTATTTTTTCGTCGATCTTTGAAAGTACCTCAACGTTTTTGCCCGCGTCCACAACCGACGGGGCCCTTATGAAGACCCCTCGAAACCTCGGTATCCCGATTTTTTCAAGAGATACTTCGGCTTCAAACGATTCCTTTTGCCTCCCAAAGGCATTTCTTTCAATCTTGATGTCAAGAAAGTCAAGAAGTGGCTGTTCCAACTCGCCTACTACCCTGTCCTTTGCCTTTTTTGACAGCAGTATCATCCCAGCACACGTTCCCAGGACCGGCATTCCGGAGGCAATCTTTTCCTTGATCCTTTTGAGCGAGCCGTTTACAAGGGAAAGTGTTCCTATAACGGTGCTTTCCCCTCCCGGGATGACTAGACCGTCAAGGTCTGAGATCTGTTCAGGTGTCTTTACTTCCCGCACAATCCCCTCGAGGCCAAGCTCATCCATTGCCATCCTTGTAGCGGAAACATTTTCTGCAACGTCGCCTTGGACAGCAAGTATTCCTATATTGACACCTGTCATGCAGTGCTTCCTCTTTCCTGCATTCTAAGTTCGAGGTTCTTGGTGTCAAGACCAAGCATTGACTGTCTCTCGTCTACCATTTTTTGTGCCTCCTTGACTTTCTCAGGATCTTCCCAGAAAGTAGTGGCAAGAACCACGGCTTGTGCCCGTTCCTTTGCATCGTCGGACTTGAATATACCAGATCCGACAAAGATACCGTCACAACCAAGGGTCATAAGATATGCTGCATCAGCAGGTGTGGAGATACCTCCTGCTGCAAAATTAACCACTGGCAGCCTTCCAAGGCTTGCGGTTTCTTCCACAAGCGAGTAGGAGACTTTGAGCTCACGTGCAAGGCTGACAAGGTCTTGCTCATCACCTGCGTCATAAATCGATTTAATGCGACGTAATTCAGTATTGACATTTTTTATGTGGATTACAGCCTCTGCTACGTTTCCCGTGCCAGGTTCTCCCTTGGTTCTTATCATTGCTGCCCCCTCTTCGATTCTCCTTAGCGCTTCACCTAGGTTTCTTGCACCGTTTACAAATGGCGTTGTGAAATCCCATTTCCAGATGTGGTGGAATTCATCGGCAGGGGTGAGAACTTCTGACTCGTCAATCATATCGACGTCAGTGGCCTCCAAAACTCTGGCCTCGTAGACGTGTCCAATCCTACATTTTGCCATGACGGGAATCGTTACTGCATCCATTATTTCCTCGATAATTCTAATGCTGGCAGTCCTTGCGACACCTCCTGCCTTTCGTACATCTGCAGGGAGTTTGTCAAGCACCATTACCGCCACTGCTCCCGCATCCTCTGCAATCTGGGCCTGCTCTACTGTTGTTACATCCATAACAACCCCGTTTTTTAGCATGTGTGCAAAACCTCGCTTGAGAGTGGAGGTACCGCGTATAGTTTCTGACGGGCCGAGTTTTTCCCGGACCACGCCCTTTGCACTAGCAATATCGCCCGACAGTGGGATCATACAGTCTGATCGCTTAAGGCGCCTATTTTATTATTTCCGCAGTTATATTATCAAGAGCAGATTGCACGCGAGTTACAATCGGGGGAACAAACTCCTGGCTTGCGTTCTGGTCTGCCCATTGCAGATTTACGGTCTTGCCATTTAGTGTTGCCTGCAATCCATATTTTTCATAGTTGTTTGCATCCGGTTTGACCTGATATACTGTATCTGGAATGCCTATGAAGCCCGATTCCTTGAAGAGGGACTTTAGTTTTGTAAGGTCATCTTTTGAGAGCTGAAATTTTACATCTGGGTTTGAGTACCCATTTTTGGTGAGACTATACACGGCCGAGCCGTCGTTCTGGATTGTCAATACCTCCGCCGTGTCAGCCCCTATGCTCTGCGTCAGGCCAAAGGAAATCTTCTCAAGGTGCTCTTTTGTGTATTGTAAAGACAAGACATCCTCCGGGTTTAGCACAGAGCTTGAGATTTCCGGCCTTGTCAGGGCTGGTACGACAATGAATATGGCCGCAAGTATCGGGATTGCGGCCAGAATGAGCACTATGGGTTTTGCCATGTCACCACATCTTGAATTCCAGCGAGGTAGATAAAACAAATCTGTGATTTGCCTTCAAATAGCTGCTTCCTCATCAACTGACTAGGTCCTAACGTCTGCAATAAATCTTCATAACGTAAATTAAAATTCAAGTGCATTTATTGTCCAATCGTGGGGTCGTAGCCTAGCCAGGCATGGCGACAGGATACATCACATGATCACCGCTAAGGGCTCCAGTGGTTCAACTAGCTTCACTGACGAAAGGATGATGTACAGTTTGGAGCTGTAGTGACCCGTGTGTCGCCGGTTCA
>DATFCV010000014.1:0-20330 GCA_035252645.1 Nitrosotalea sp.
TGCCCACTTTTAACTAAATTTTGCCTTAACATGTCATGGTGGAAATCACGCACAAAAAACCGAGATTTCCTCTGGATGTAGGATTCCCGGAAACATTGTTTGAGCGAAGTTTCTGGCCTTTTTCTAGGTTCACACACCCATGGTTTAGAATGGATCCATTGGAAGAAATGGAGAAAGCATGGGCCGCATATGAAGGCTACCTGGAAAGAGCATTTCGTGGCCTTCCAGATTCCTTGAAGAAATTCACCGTTGGCATGACATGCGATCTTGCTGACAAGGGAGACAAGTTTGTCCTGACAGCAGACCTGCCAGGCATGGACAAGGATGAAGTGAAAATGAACGTCACTGACAACGAGATAGAAATTTCTGCAGAACACAGGGAATCAAAGGAAGAGAAGAAAAAGGGATACATCAGGGAAGAACGCTCTCAAGTAAGATATGAGAGAACCTTGTCTGTTCCAGAAGAGATAGTAGGCTCAAAAGTCACGGCAAAGATGCAAAATGGCATCCTAACAGTGGAGTTACCCAAGAAGGTTCCTACCAAAATAGAAAATCCAATTTCTGTTAAGGTGGAGTAACTCCATCACCCTATTTTTGGAAAAATCACAATTTCTAATCTGGTTTGTAATTATCAAGAGCGATAATCTAGATCATTGTTTTATTGATGAGCATGGTATAATATGCAGGCAATAACCAAGCAAGAAAAAACAGATCCGAAAGGAATGTGTTTTCAAGACGACTGGTGACCAAAGGATCATCAAGATCTGAATCTTGCAAGGTTGTTGCCTTTCTTGATTTCCAGTGTTGATAATCTGAAACGGGGTATAAAGCGTAGAACGTGGCAAGATAATTCAATGCTGCAAAACAGATTCAAGAAAATTCTTGTACCGCTGGACGGGTCGTTAAATTCCATCCGGGGACTCAACGAGGCAATCTCGCTAGCAAGGCAGAGCGGCTCCACAATAACTGGAATCTATGTCATGCCGAACTTCTCTCCAAAAGTATCAAGGATACTAAAATCATACAGAGGCGGGCTGATAAAGAATGAAAAAAAGATAATGTCTCATGCAAGAACAAGCGCTGCTAGGCACGGCATTACCTTCAATGAAAGGAAGGCAGTTTCAACGGATGTTGTAAAGACAATAGTTGGCTATGCAAAATCAAGCAAGGCAGATATCATAGTAATGGGCTCACGGGGCGAAGGCGGCCCACTTAAAGAATATCTTGGCAGCATAGCAAATGGCGTGCTCCATGACTCGAGGATACCAGTTCTCATAGTAAAGTAAGAGGGTAGCATTTCAGTGAAAATCAAGGTTTTTGAATTCGGTGGAGAGATTGTGGAAGACTCAATTAATGACTTTATCGACGACAAAAAAGTAATTGACATTAAGATAAATGCCGCAGGAAAGCCTTCGGCGCCAATTCATGACGTATGGTATACTGTTGTAGTTTTGTACGAATAGCTGGTTCTTGCTAAACTGCAGACCACAAAACTTTACGGCTAGGAAAAAACAGCAGATCATCTTCAAATAGACATACGGTATGCCATTTGTAATGACAAATACAAAACTTTTAGGGTTTGTCGCAATTGCATTTCTTGCAGGCACAATAACCTCTGGAGCCATCGCATTTGCCGATACAAATCCAAAAAGCCCATTTGATGTAGTGACAGCAATTAACAATCTTACCACTGCAATAAACAACAAACAGACAACCGTGACTGTTAATGCCCCCGCAGGCCCGGCCGGTCCGGCAGGTCCAGCAGGAGCTACAGGTCCTGCAGGTCCACAAGGTCCCCCAGGTCCAGCGCCAAACCTACAAGTTACCGAGGTCAGAAACACTACAACTATAGCTCCAAATACCGTCGGGATAGTTACTGCGACTTGCCCACCGGGTGCACGAGCCACTGGAGGAGGATATCAGCAATATGGCCAGATTGATGTAACTGCGTCTACGGGAGTGTCTCATTTGGGTGTAATAGATGCCTGGCAGGTAGCAGGTTTCAACAGTGGAACAGTGCCCGAATACATAAACGCATTAGCTTATTGCACAACCGTTACGCCATAGCATCCACTTCACCTTTATTTTTTGCAAATTCAAGTTCAGAGATTGGACAGACGCGTCAAAAAAAGATCTGGTGCGGACCTTGCGAATTTTGTTAAATCAGATTTGGCAGAATTTGCAGGATTCGGCGTGATTTATAGAGTAACATACACTACACCGTCTTCTTCGGAAATGGAGTATAAAACCAAGTCTCCTGATTTTCTCCATTCTGGGTCCTGCTCAACCCAAGTGTCTTCCTTTTTCCAAGAACTCATTTTTTCCAGCTTTCCAGTAAAAAGATTGTATTCATATCCATGCATGTAGCACACTATGTTGTCTCCATTAAAATGTCCTTTTGAAAGAGATGCCGCCTTATGAGGACAAGAGTTGTTACACGCAAATAATTTTCCGTTTTTTCTTCCTATTAGTACATCAATAATACCAATTGTTACCTTTTGCATGGTGTTGTCTGCCAAATCAGAACTTTTGCAGATAGGATATCGAGTCATCTTGATAGAATCGGGCATGTTTATAAAAATAAAAAATGGAAAATATTTAAGTCAATTCTTAGAGGTGTATCAGACCGCCTTGCGACCCAGTATGCGGTGATTGCCCAGCAAACTTTCTTCTAAAGTGACCTGACGGCCTCTTAGATAGCAATTCTATGAACCATGCTTCGTGTTCCACTTCTTCCTGCATTATTCTTTGGGCAATGTCATAAGTTCTTGGATCCTTTCCCGTAGTCATATCGCAGACTTCTCCCCAAGAGCGTATTGCGCACTGTTCTGCTTCCAGCAGCACCTTGAGGATGGAATTGATATCTTCCCAGTTGTCTGGCAAGTAAGCGTCTGGACAACCTGCCTGGTCTGCAAATTTTCTTATGTCTCTTGGCAGGCTTCCACCCAATTCGTACAGTCTGGGCACCATGGCTTCAAAGTGGTTTCTGTCCTCTATTCTGGCATCTTCTACGATTTCCTTGATGCCTTCTCCTTCAAGTCCTGTGCAGTGCATTCGAAGTATCGTATAGTAATAGTATGTCGTAAATTCTGCTCCCACTCCTTTAGTGATGAGTTCTTTCAATTTTTCGACATTAACACCATTCTTTTTGAGTACTTCGAGTGCCACTATGTTTGGTACTTCGCCTTTAGTCATTGAGTCCTAGATCTCTTTCCAACTATTAAATACTGTTAATGTAAATATCATAGATGATAATAGAGATCGAGTGTTAAATAATAAAAAAAGTATGATCAAACATGACACAATCTGGTACAAGGTATTCTAACAAACAGATTGTACTTGAAAGACTCGGCTTGAGTGCGATTTCCCCTACGTGGAATCAAAGACTATCAAAGTTGCCTGTACCGTTTCTAACTAAAATAAAATGGTATTTGGACATACACGATAAGAACACCTGTGTAGTGGGAGAAGCCTATGGTTTTAATTCACATTACGCTAAGGACTGCGACAAGTGTGACAAGTTTAGCCTTGATTTTGAATCACACTTTATGAACAATCAGTTTAGAGAACTGGAGACTGCAAAAGAGCAATTCGTTCAACATTGGAATGAACAGCACAGAGATGTCACTTATTCTCTTATTGGAAAAAGAAGAATGTTGAAATGGTATGACAGTTTCCTCAGGTATGACGACTATGTTGAGAAAGTAACGCGAGATTCTAGCAAACCTTAATTTTTTGTCAGATCGTTTAACTTTCATGGTAAAACGTAGACCTGTCCTCTTGGTGGATGGTTCAGAAAATTCCCAAGAAGCAATCATGCTTTTGAAAAGCAATGGAATTGAATATGTAGAATACGACATGAGGAAATTTACTGAAAGTTGCTGCGGTGACCTTCCTACTACAAAAGCTCCCTCTGTCTTTGCCCCGGAAGGCGTATTCAAGGGTCTTGAAGGCGTCAGAGAATACGCCAGCATTGATAGAAAAAACCCTCCCTCCACCCTTGAAAGCGAAAGCGCATATTGGTAAAATAAATTCAAAATAAAAAATTAGGAAATCATCTCAAACCAAAAATCACTCATTAATAAATTCAAAATTATTAAATAACAAATCAAAAAAACGGGTCGGACGCGTCAGAACAGATCCGGTGCGGACCTTCGGGCCGACCCTTGGGTTTCTCCTTCTGCCATCGAACCGATGGCACAATTTATTATAATCAGGCAGGCAGACCCAGACTGTGAAAGACATAGAGCTGAAGCTCGACTCGATAACCATCCGGCCCCACGAGACCATCAAGGCCACAGTCAAGGTCAACTACCCCGGGAGGTATGACGGGGTGGTGGTAAACACGCAGATACTCGACTCGAACCAGCTCATAGTCTACCGCTCGTACAACAGCAAGGCAATCACGCAGAACGTCTCAAGGCTCTTCATAAACAAGAACGACATGCCCCAGAACTCCGCCGAGTTTACCGCCTCAATCGAGTTTGACCCCTCGGGCACTCATGACGTAAAGTTCAGGGCATCAATAATCCAGGAGCACAAGGAGATAGAAAGCGACATACTTTTTGCAAAGCTCGTGCCAAAATAGGAAATTTCAGGCGCTTTTAGGATGTCAGCGCGCCGTGTACCACGTCAATCTCGCCCTTCATCCACGGGTGCGGGTCACAGTGGTATGTTATCTGCGCCTCCTGCGTGAAGAGGAACTGGTATGTCTTGCCAGGCAAGATCACGCCGTTTGACCCAAAGTCTCCGCTGTATGCGTCCTTGAAGGGCTTGTCAGGAGTCACCGTGTGCGCAGCCGAGTCGCTTGTGTTCTTCCATACGACTAGGTTGTTTACTCCAAGCTGTGCCCCTATCTTCTTTGGAACAAAGTTCTGCTGCTGCTGCGGGTTTTCAGCTCCCGGCACTATGCTAATTGTCGTAGTGTCCCCGGGGTGGAGAACCTTGTCCGGAATAATCGGCTTGGCGTTGAGCTCAGGGATGTAAAACTGCTGGTAGTATGAAATTCCGACCGCTGCTCCCACTATCACTGCAATCAGGGCTATTCCGTATGCATGACTTGTAGTTGGAAGGCTCAACTGCTCGTTGATCTTCCGGCGGAGTTTTATAAAAGTTGTCTAAGGTGCAGCGTGCCTTTACGGGCCCTTGACGTCAAACTTGCCGCCCACTGCAGGGTCCTTGACATCGCCAAGCCCCGCCTTTATCTCCGGTGCAACCTGCGGCTGCGGCGGAGGAGAAGGCTTGCCCGTGTCTCCCTTTGGCGGAAGCTGTCCTGACGGCCCGGGGCTCTCAAGTGCCTTTGGCGGCTCTGCCTCCTGTGGCGGGGGCGGAGGGGCCTTCTTTGCCTCGTTGAGCCCGTGCCTGTAGAGGTGGAACATTCCTGCAAAGACCATCAGGCCCAGGCCCACCAAGAATAGCGAAAAGTTCTTCATTCCTGAAAGCGCGGCGTTGTATGCTGCGATGTTGATGTAAACCTGGAAGACCAGGAGGGCTATAATGAGCCAGTTTATCCACTTGCCGGAGAAGTTTATCGTGGCTGCCTTGTGCGGCCCCTTGGACGCGGCAAGCTTTGCCTTCCTCTCCGCCTCCTTTGCAAGTAGTATCATCATGTAGGAGAATCCAAATCCAATCGGTATCAGGAGAAGCATTATGAGGTAGAAGAAGATTGGGTCTATCACAAGCCTTGCAACTAGCGGCTTTGTGGTGTCCGGCGTGATGTAAAATCCCCAGTATGTAGTAACCATGACTTGGGCTATTCCCGTGATTCCAAACGCGGTGACAATCGGCCTGTCCTTCCAGGAGAACTTTTTGTACCTGTCTATGAACGGCGTCATTGCTATTGCAACTATGAATACGCCGGGCCAGAGCACTCCCGTGACGAACTTGTCGTACTGCGTACGGAGGAACGCGTAGATTCCCGTCAGGTACCACTCGGGCACCGTAATGCCGGGCGGTATGGTGGGCTGGAACTTGGACCCAAGGTCGACTGGGAAGACCCCTCCCGTTATAAAGATGGCTCCTGAAACTGCCATCACCATCGGAACGTCGAACACGAGGAACCTCGGCAGGTGGACTGCCATGAGGCCCAGCATCACAATTGGCAGGATGAACACGTGAAGCGTGTAGAACCTAAGTATGAAGTCCGCAAAGCCCGAGCCGAACATGGCGTCGCGTATGGTGGGTCCCACCACCGGCATCGAGTTTGTAAGCGATGCCGCTATACTTATCGCAAGTTCGGCGCGTTCGCTAAATATAATGTCGTATCCCGTAAACGCCTCCAATATCGTAACGGTACCGAGTACAACACCCGTCACCCAGATAATCTCGTTCCTTATCTTGTACCTTCCGCTAAAGTACTGGTAGTACATGTGCAGCACCGCAAGAAGGACCATCGCGTTTGAGGCGTGATAATGTATGTTACGTATCATGAAACCGTACGGTACAGTGTTGTTGATCTTTGCCACGCTGTCCCAGGCCCTGTCAAGTATGGGCTCGTAGTAAAACATGAGCAGCGCGCCCGACACTCCAAGTATGATGAAAACTACAAAGGTCAGCATTCCGAGGAAACCAAACGGGCTGACAAACCTTGCGGGGAACGAGAACTTGGTGCCGATGAATACAGTTCTCTCTAGCCCGTCCCAAATCCAGTAGCAAAAGTCTACAAAACCGTTTCTACGTTTTAAGGAAACGACCATATCCCACTATTCCATTTTCGTTGACGTTCCATACTGCCGGCTTTATCCACAGGTCTCCCTTGTCGTCTGCCTCGAGGTAGAGCGTTGCAAGTACGTTTGAGGGAGGAGCCTGAAGCGATGCAGGTCCTGCAAATGCCTTGCCAGTCAGCGGATTGTACATGCTTCCATGGCACGGGCATTCTCCCCTCTTCCTTCCGTCCTGCGGCCAGTATTTCCATAAGCACCATAAATGTAAACAGACCATACTATAAACGCGAAAAGCGCTGACGTCCTGGGCGTCGCCCCCAAGTTCCGACGGAAGCCTGATGAACTGCCATTTCTTGAAGGCCTCCTGATCAAGCACCGGGTCGCCGCTTGACGGGTATGTGATTACCTCCGAGCTGTTGACGGGAAAGGTCTTGACATTTGCGATCGTGCCGTCTGGAAGCGTGACCTGCACCTTGGAAGGAACGATGTTTGACGGGTTTGGCATGAACTGCCCCCACGGGACAAACGGAGCAAAGGTCGTGGCAACGCCTGCCGCACCCAAAAGTCGAAGGAAGTCTCGCCTAGTTACTGTACCCCTAGTATCTTGCTCAGACATCCAAAGCTCCGTGGCTGAAAAATTGCATATAAATCTTCTCGGTTCTGCTAAGAGATCGGACGCGAATTTCGGCCCGAGTTATTCCAGATGCAAACGGTTGCAACGTCTTCATTTCCACAATACGGAAAAATCTCCATGCATGGTGAAAACGGTGTTGCCTTCCCCAGGCGTTCCCCGGACCAGGCTGCAAAGGGGCAAGGCCCCGAGTCCCAAAAGCTATGCTTTTGCAGGAGTCCTGAACCTTTTGAAAATGAAGAATGACGCAGCAGCACCGGCCGCCACGCCTGCAAGGACCTCGGCAAGCATTCCCACTTGGGCTCCGCCCGAGACAGGTGCCGCTCCCGGCGCCGCAGCCGAGTTGTCAACTACTACCGTAACTGTCTGGTTTGCGCTGTTTCCCGCAAGGTCCTTTGCAATGGCCCTTATTTCATGCGGACCGTTTGCAAGTGTTTTCGTGTCAAGGTCAAACGCCGGGCTGTCGCTTACCGTCACGTTACCCACCCTCACCTCAAGCCACCCCTTCTGTGGGAGGTGGGCGTCGCTTACGCCAAGCTTGACCTGTATTGTACCGGAAACGGTGACTCCGTTTGAGGGGGACTGGAATGCAACTGACGGCGGCGTGTTGTCCACGGTGAATGAAAATTCCTTTGATGCCTCGTGTCCCACCGCGTCCGTTGCGGTGATCACCAGCGTGTGCTGCCCGTCCGGAAGGTTCATCGTCGCATTTGGAAACGTGCCGTTGCCAATGGCCACTGGGGCCTGCGAGTCAAGCGAATATTTTTCCTCCTCGATGCCGTCGCCAGTTATCCGCGGGACCATCTTGTAGGTACCGTTCACGACCCCAGGCACTGCCATGCTTATCGCAGGAGGCGACTCGCTCGGAAGTATGGTTGAAAACTTTGCAAACATGGTCAGGGGCTCTGCGACCGACTCACCCCCATAAAGGGTCGTATGAACCAGCACCGAGTAGACTCCCGTCTGGTTGATGGGCGCGTACACTTCAGTGGATGTAGCGTCCTTGTTCTTTACCGGATAAAATCCCCCTCCCTCGCTAAACGGGGTGCTCGGTCCCAGCCAGTCGCCGCTTGGCCATCCCTGGAACTGTCCCAGCACTCCCGGCGGCGAGTTTGTCTGGATTATGTTTCCGCGCGGATCGACTACAAAGACAGAGAGGTTTGTCGCCGGGTTCTCCCACGAGAAGATCATCGTGGCGGTGTTGATGGTCTTGTCCCGTACGTCAAAGTAGTACTGCCTCCAGTCCCCTGCGTTGTACCGGTTTGCCATGTCAAACCCGCCCCCGACATAGCCGTTCCCAAAGAGAGAGCCGCCAGACGAGCCCCGTACCACCGTAGGAAGGTCCTTTGGCTGCAGCTTCTTTAGCACGACATATGAAACCGGGACGTTGACCGTGTGGTTTGCTCCTGTAAAGGAGACAAATCCCTGGTAAATGCCCGGCTTGGAATCGCTTGGGACCACAAGGGTCACCGGGACGTCCGACCTCGAGTGAGGCCCGACGTGCACGCTTGCCGAGTCAAGCCACACCTGCGCCCAGGGGACCTTGTGGTAGTAGCTTGCGGTGAGGTTATAGGCCATGGCGGTGGCGTTCATCTTCGTGTCACCTGTCCAGTAAGAGAACTTGGTGGGAACAGGATACACGCCTACAAGCGGAATGTGGTCAAACCTCGAGTCCGGGTGCGAGATCCTTACGTCCTGGGAGGTCCCCCACGACCCTCCCCTGTTTACAAGCGAGAGGTCAAGGTAGCTTGGCTGCGTGCCGTTGTGCCTGTACCAGTCATACACATAGATGGAAGAAATCCTCATCTCGTCCGCATATTTTGCCGACGAGGCGTTGAGAAACTCCGAGAAGGGGAATGTCAGGCCAAGGTCCATCATCGAGGCATCGTGCGGAATGGGGTCTGACTTTTTGAAATACGATAGTAGGTCGGTATGGTTTGTTATCCGGTCAAGCGGCAGGTAGTCGGGCCTGTAGACTCCTGCCTTCTTCAGCGAGGGGTCTTGGAGCCTGGGCTCCGTGGTGCCGTTGTACTGCGAGACCTTTTCAAGCTCGAGCTTTTGCGCTTTTATGTCTACGTCTATTCCCCGGTCAGAGGGGTTTGCTACCGTGAAATCCGCAGTTATCCTCTCGCCGGGGTACAGCCTGCCCGCAAACCACGGCGTCTCAGGCAGTGAGCTGTTTCCAATATGGAATGTGCCGAGCCCAAACGAAGACGAGTTCATTGCAGCAAGTGCGGGACCCAGGACCTCCCTGGTGTTGCCGTATGTGGCGTTGTTGTATACAATGAACGAGCCGTCCCCTCCCACCGCATAGTCGACTGCAGCGGTTACGTTTACCAGGCCCGCGCCTTGTGCAAACGCGTCATTGCCAAGGTCGTCTGCCGTGGACATTAGTATGTTTTTTATCAGAAAGGGATTGTATGGGACTCCCCTGTCGTGAAGCGCCTGCATCACTATGGCAGCAGCGCCCGCAGTAAGCGGCGCGGCAAGGCTTGTGCCCCCAAACAGCGCAAACGGGCCCGTCGAGTTCTTGTTGTACTTTGTCACGGATGTCGGAGTGAAGCTGTATTCCCCTACGGCCAAAATGTCCGGCTTGGGGTCGCCTATTACCGTAGGGCCCTTGCTTGAGAATCCCGAGACATCTCCCCAGTACTGGGTCGTGTTTCCAAACCTTGGCTGCCCCTTGAACGGGCCGTACCCCACAAAGACGTTGTCTGTTGCAGCCCCTACTGTCAGGCCAAACGGCGCCCCGTCCGGGCTTCCAATTGTCCCGTATCCCGGACCCGCGTTGCCCGAGCTGCTCACGGTGAGCACGCCGGGAAAGTTTTTGTCAAGCGACCCCGGAACATTGAGCGCACTGAGGAGCAGCGAGCCCACGTCAAGGCCCGGCACCGACCCCAGGGCTGGAAACGTGGAGATCCCCCAGCTGTTTGAGATTATGTCCACCCTTGGCTTTCCCGAGTACTTCCAGGTGCTGTTCTGCTGGTCAAACCCAGCAGCCCACAGCCAGCCGTATATCGCGTCTCCCAGCCAGAGGGCCTTTATTGGCACAATCTTTGCACCGGGCGCCATGCCCCTTATGTCATATTTTGTCGAGTTCCCATAGACGTCGTACCTGGCCTTTGCCTGGGACACTATGGAGGCAGCGGTTGCGGTCCCGTGGCCCTCGTTATCATACATCACGCCAAAATAGTTCCCGTGCGGGTCAAGGGGGGCAAGGAGTGTCCCGTTGATGGCCCCCAACCTTTTGTCTATCTTGGCAGGGTGCGAGAACACGCCCCAAACATCGACCACGCGCGCGCCAACTGTCCCTGCACTGTAGATTGGCTGCCCGTCGCCGCCCGTGCTATAAACCAGGTATTCGTTTCCGCCGCCTATCTTAATGCGCGGCTCGTTGGTAAAGTCATAATCGTATTGCTGCGGTAACGGGTTTGTAATCCTTGTAAAGTCCTTGTACGAGTCCGACATGTCGGGTATGATGGTATCGTAAACGCCTGGCGTGGTCGAGTCCACCACCAGGACCGGCACGAGCTGCAGCAGCGAGAGCTGGCCCTGCAAGACACTCTGGTAAACCATCCCAAAGTGGTAGACTCCGCTCCTTGACATGATATAGTGCCGCGCGTCTTTTCCAATCTTGTAGTCGTTTGAGACGGTCCCGTTTATGACGGCAGTCCCGCCCTTGGGATACTGCGAGTTGTAAACCTGGATTGTGGTTCCCTTCCCCCCCTTTGCGAGGTCAAGAAACACGCCGTCAGAGCTTACATAGACAGACCCTGTCGCGTTCTTCGGGATGGGATGCGTATAGTTTTGGACCACCCCGGTGTTGCTAATCTGTGCAAGAAATGTCGCGTTTGTTAGCACTAGCCCCTGTCCGTCGGCATCTATCATCACTGGCGCGTTGCTCGAGTCCCTTGCAACCGAGTACCGGACGTCGATGTTTGAAAAGTCAGTGCCGGTGTCCACTATCCCTATCCTGATGCCGCTGCCGCTGTAGTTGTAATTTGCAATGACGCTGCTTGCACCAAGTATGTTGGCCACCCTTGAGACCTCGCCGGGGTCGGACACTGGTGCAGAGTCAAACTCAAGCGGCATGTCCTCCACCACCTTGTACCCGTCAAGGCGGAGGCTTGCGACTGCCTGCTGGTCAAACATTCCCACTGCAAACGAGCCTTGGCCCGACTCGAGCCCGTAAATCATCTTGTCTGTCCTCTCCGATATGGCCGAGACCGGCCCCGGGCCAAACACCAGGTACCTCTTTGACTGGTCCTCAAACGGCGCTGCCTGGAGGGATATCAGGCCTGATTCCTGCACCACCCCATGTGGAGCCTGGCTTGGCACGTCTATGTCAAATGAGCCCGCCGCAGGCCTTGGAACGGCCGAGGACACCAGCAGAAAAATGAGAAAGACCGAGACCGGTACGAGAAACCGTTGCTTGTCTGCCATGATCGCTATCTTCGTCGGGCAAGGATCGCAAGTTGCAGTGCTATCATCACCGCTATCAGAGCGGAAAACGGCAGGAGCAGCGAGTTTATCTGGCCAGATGCAGACTCGATGTTTTTCACCGAGTCTGACATCGAGGTAACGGTCTTGTTCATGTTTTCGTTTGCCCTTGCGATAGAGTTCTGGCTGGAGTTGAGCACCGTGCCGAAGGTCTGCACTTCGGACTTCATCTTGTCAAGCTCGCTCGAGGTGGACGAAAGGGCCGAGTTTAGCTGTATTAGCTGCTGCGATATTCCTTCGATGCTCTGCTTGAGCACAAGCGTTGCAACCGAGCCGTTTGCCTCGGTGCCCTGGCTTAGCGCTATTATGTGGAAGACATAGGTCCCCTCCTGCGTGGGCGTAAAGTCAACGTAGTAAAGCCCCTGATGAAGCGTTGTAAAGGAATTGGTAAGGTCGACGACGCTGCCGTCCGGCTCATGCACGTGTGATGTAGCCAGCAGCTTGGACGGGTCGCCCGCTACAAGCTCGCCGTCACTTGTAACCTGCACGAAGACCCGGAAGGTTTGGTTGATAGCCGCAGTCTGTGGCGCATAAACTGAGATTAGGACCGTCCTCTCTATCGGGACCGGTATGACCGTCGAGGCCGAGGAGAACTTGACGTCCACCTTTTGCGAATACCCGTTCTCCTTGGGCAGTATCCCCTCCACGGAGTAGGTACCGTACGGGTAGTTGGTCGTGGCGTTGGGCCACTTTATCAGTATCTGGTTAAAGTTTCCCTGCTGGTCGGACGATATCTGGTTGAACTGCTTGATGGTTCCGTCAGGCGCAAAGAGCCTGAGGATTACGGTCTCGTTTGCCCCCGAGGTCTTGCCGTAGACAAGAAGCGGCTGTCCCTCCGAGTACACCTGCGAGTCGGTGTAGAGCTGCAAGGGAATAGAAACGGCACTGGCCTGGGACAAGACGCTTGAAACGACAAGGAGCATGAGGCCTGCCACCAATAATTTCAATCTATTCCTGATGATCCCCACCCATAGATATTGCTTCTGTTAAAATTATTGGTCCAACTTGGTGAAAACACCTTGAGAGAAAATGTCAAGATAGAAAAAATTTTTCAGCCTAGTCCTGCAGGTAGCGCTCGGGGCACATTGAGTTGACGGACACCACTGAGAGGCTGCCCTGCTCTTTTTTGAACATTGTAAGCGATGCGTTTCTGATTATCAATTCATAAAGCGACTCGGGCCTGAGCTGCAGCACTGTCGATAGGAGCGACTTTATCGGGTCCATGTGCGTCACAAAAAGGACGTCACCCTCCGGGTGTTTTTTCGAGGCGTGTTCCACCAGGTCAAGCACCCTGTTCTTTATGCTTGCAAACGTCTCCATGCCGTTCTGCTCTATTATCGGGTGCCCCTCGTAAAACCTCAGGAAAATGTTGCCGTGCTTTTCGAACATCTCCTGGTATGCCATCCCCCCTAGGGCCCCCATGTCGATTTCCGTAAGCCTCTGGTCTATCGCATATTCAAGGCCAAGGGCCCGTGCGACTATTCCGGCTGTCTGCTCGGCCCTTTCGACCGGACTTGAGTATACTGCCGATATGCTAAAGGGCTTGAGAAATTCCGCAATGTTTTGGGCCTGCTTTACCCCCATATCGGTAAGGGGGTACCCCTTTGCCCTGCCGGCAAGAATTCGTTCCACATTGTTCCTGGCCTGCCCGTGGCGTAAGAAAAGATACAACGTCTGCTCCGAAACGACTTGTTCCGCAAAGATAATAATAAGATTATCAGAGCATCCATGTCATGAAAATCGGAGTAATAGGCGGAACGGGCGGAATGGGCAAGGGTTTTGCCCTGCGATGGTGTCTCGATCATGATGTCATAATTGGGTCAAGGGATTCTGCAAAGGCGCAGGAGGCTGCCAGGGAGTATTCCCAGAGCGCAGCGCAAGAGCACGGCTCTCCAAAGGGCAAGATAACTGGTGCCGACAACCTTTCGGCCGCAAAGGAAAGCGACGTGCTGGTGCTCTCAATCCCATATGAGAACGTCGACGCCATCTGCTCGCAGCTGCTTCCCAACATAAAGGAAGGCTGCATAGTGATCTCGCCGATTGTTCCGCTCACAAAGACCGATGCGGGCTTTGAGCTCATCTCGTTCAAGGAGAACAAGCCGTCCGCCTTTGACCTCGTCAAGGCACACATGAAGAACAAGTCAAACCTTGTTTCCGCGTTCCACACCATCTCGGAGAAAAAGCTAATAGACACCAAGCTTGTCCTTGACTCGGACATCTTTGTCTGCGGCGACAGCGAGAGCGCAATCGGGGTGGTAAACGGCCTCATCCGCGAGATAAAGAACCTCAGGCCCATCCTGCTTGGACCGGGCTCCCTGTCCTATCTTGCAGAGAGCGCAACGCCGATACTCATCAACGCGATGATAAAAAACAAGCTGAAAAACCCGGGCATAAAGATAATTTAATGTGCTTCCAAGAGTAGTGGATGGTAAAAGGCCCCAAGAAGAACTGGTTTACCGCAATGGGCGTGCTTTTCATTGTTGTTGCAACGATTCCCATCATAAGGGACCTGCTAATTTTTGGCCCCGACTTTGTTTCCGACTTTTTCACCTCGCCCGACCTTACAAGCGAGAAGGTTTCCACTGCGATGTACGGTATAGGCGGCTTCCTCATCATATTGGGAATGAGGGTCGGTGGCTATGATCCGTAGGGGATTCATAAGGGACCAGAAGGTACTCAGGATTGCTACTGTGGACGGGAGGGGAACGCCCCATGTGGTCCCCGTCTGGTACAGGTATTCCCAAGGCAAGTTCTACATAGGGACCAACACGCGTACTGCCAAGGCAAGAAACGTCAGGCGCAACCCCAAGGTCTCGTTCTTGATCGATGTTGGGGTAAACTCGCCTGACATCTACGGGGTGATGGGTACGGGAAGGGCCCGCCTCATCGTTGAACGGAGCCGCGTAAAGTCTGTTGCAAAAAGCATACTGCGGAGGTACTTCAAGACCCTTGAAAACAGGTCGGCTCAACAACTCCTTGATGACACAGACTGCATCATAGAGGTGACGCCAAAGAAGATGACGTCCTGGAATTACTAGCCCACAAACTCTTCAATCTTGTCAAGTGCTTTTTCAAGCACCGGGATGTCTGGTAGGAAAACCATCCTAAAGTGTCCGCTGCCGTACTGCGTGCCAAATCCCGACCCGTGCACCGTCAGTATCCCTTTTGACTTGAGAAGATCAAGCACAAACTCCTTGTCGGAGCCGTACTTGTTTGTCTCGATTTTCGGAAAGGCGTAGAAGGCCCCCCTTGGGTTTGAGCAGCTGAGCCCTGCCATCCCGTTTAGCCTCTTTATCGTATAGTCCCTCCGCTTCTTGAGGTCTGACACAAACTTTGGAATGTAGTTCTGGGGTCCCTTGAGCGACTCGAGGGCCGCATACTGTACAGGCAGGTTCGTCGCAATCCTCACCCTTGCAAGCTTGGGCACGTTTTCCCGGAGCGCTTCAAGTCTTTTTGACTGGTTAAACGAGATGTAACCTATCCTCCATCCCGACATGAGGTGCACCTTTGAAAATCCGTTTAGCAGTATGACGGGCGAGTCTCCGCTCACCTTTCCTATCCCGACGAACTTTTCGTCAAAGACTATCTGGTCGTAGATCTCGTCGCATATTATGTAGAGGTTGTGCTCGTTTGCAATGTCAACCAGGTCCTTGAGCGACTTTTCACTGAAGACCGCTCCAGTCGGGTTGTTTGGTGAAATGAGGCAGATTGCGACTGTTTTTGGCGTTATTTTATTTCTAATGTCGTCAAGGTCCGGCGTGGAGTTGTGAAGGTCGACCGAAAACTCGATTGGTTTGCCGCCAAACAGCCTGACGTATGACGCGTATGGCGGGTAGTATGGCCCAGGTATCAGGACCTCATCCCCTGGCTCCACGATGGATGCGGTGATCATCTCGAGTGCCTCAGAGACGCCGTTTGTCACGAGGATGTCGTCCTCGCCTACGCCAAGGCCCTTCCTCTTTTCCTTTTTTGCAATCTCCTCTCTTAGCTCGGGAAGGCCCTCGGATACTGCGTAATAGTTCTGGCCCTCCTTTACCGCCTTGATCAGTGCATCCTTGACGTTCTCTGGAGGCTGGAAGCCATACTGGAGCGGGTCCCCTATGTTGAGATATGTTATTTCCTTTCCCTGCCTTTCCAGCTTTCTTGCCTCAAGGGCGATGTCTCGTATTGCATACTCGACCCCTGCGACCCTTTGTGATATCTTCAATTACCTAGTCAAATAACCAACCCCGTTTAATACTTTCAAACCAGTCCTTGCTTGCGCCTCCCCGTCCTAGACAGATTTTTAGCACCGGCAAATTCTTACCTGATTGGACCCGTTGCATAGCCAGGATAGTGCGGGTGGCTTCGGACCACCAGGTCGTGGGTTCGAATCCCACCGGGCCCTGTAGAATATCTTAGCGTCAAATTAAATTTCAGGCAGCGACCCTAGGTCTTGCTTCCTTCCGCCTTCTTCTCCATGTCGTGACCGTGGTTCTCCCTGTTATTCCTGCTCAAAAAGGCGTGTCCAAATGAGACGGCCAAAATGCCCGCGGCTAGTGCAGGACCTGCCCAGATTGGCAGGATATCGGCATGCTCTACTGCACCGTAAGACTCGATGGATGCCACCGATATTGCGGCTCCGCTTAGTGCATAGGCCATGTACCTGAAAGCTTTGGTGTGAAATATCCTTGAAAATGCCGAGCGCATCAAGAGACTGTCCAAGGCGTCCACCGGTATCATGCCGAGGGCAAAAAATCCGGAAAGGACAAGCGCCGTCTGGATTCCAGCAGTTGCCGAGGCCACTGCAGAGAGGCTGATTGCAGATATTTGTGTGGCAGTGTCAAACCCGAGGCCAAAGACCATGCCTGTGACAAGGGCCGACCCCACAGGACCAAGCATGCCAGTCCTCCTCAGTATTTTTGTCGCAAGAATTGCAGACCCGCTCCTGCCCCACTTCTTCATGCCATAAATGTTCACGCCACCAATTACGCCCAAGGCTGCTGCGCCTATAGCCCCTCCCAGAAACTGTATGTTTCCAGTGCTTGTAACACTGCCTACAACATAGACAATGAAGACCATCTCTGCCAGCACGGATATCATGTGGCCAGAGCTAAATCCAACCCCCACAAGGCGTGATTTTCTCGACGCATTGTGTATTCTTACCAGGTTGTCTATTGCCGTAATATGATCAACATCCAGACCGTGCCTCATACCCAGAACCAGCATAGTGGGTATTGACAAAAATATGAAGACCCATGAAGAATCAGTCATGGGCAAAGCCCCCAGATAGAGGATTCGAACGTATCACGAATTTTGGCACTAGTATTGCAAAATCCACAAAAGGGATGTCTGCCCTTTCTATAAAAATATGCCCTCAAAAAAACGGAGACTGCACATCCCACATGCAAAACCATGCGCAAGCTGCAAAGGACAAATTCCGCCATGTAAAAATCATTCAACGGGATTTTGGTTTTATTGTAATACCGGTATCATTTTGGCTGGCCGTTGCCCTGAGCATCCCAAGAACTATTCGAAATAGATAGATACGATAAGCACAACTATGAAGTAGTGTACAAGAGACTTTCCATATTCAGGATTGCACTCGTACTGATTGCGGTGGGCTCCCTTTGGACTACAGCAGTCGTTGCATCGTCGCTCAAGACTTCGGACAGCTGGACCCTTGACAGGTCGGGCTCGTCATCGCTGTCGGTCTTTTTGCAGGGCTCAGGAATAGGCTTTTACCAGATTGCCTCAAGCCAGTACAACAACGAAATCTCCGTAAAGGTTCTGGACGTGCACGGCAACTACATTGCCACAAAGACCATAACAAACAAGGAGACCGTCAACTACTTTACCTATGACAGGAGTGGCCAGTACACATTGGTGCTGACAAACCTTTCCCCAGGCCCCCTACAGGTGACGGTCGGATTTGGGGATACAAGGTACCAAGATTTAGGAATATCTTCTACCATGCTCCTCATGGGTGCAGTCCTTCTGGTGCTTGCAGGATACCTGAGGCTTAGAAGCTACATCACGGCGCATCCGGAATAGAAAAGCTCAAACACCGGCACGCATAGCACGACCGAGCCCAGAAGAAGCACCAAGTTGAACCCAATCCACGATGCAGAAAGCAGGATTGTCAACGCTGGAATGGGGTACATCCTTCTCAGGACGGGGTTTTGGGCCCTCGACATTATCAGGAACCCTCCGGCGGCGCCAAGAAACAGGCCCGATTCCACGCAAAGGTGAGACGGAGTGACAAGGCCGTCGATTCCGTAAATCTCGTGAAAATTATAGTCCGCATACCCCCCGCCAAGCTGCAGGGCTGCCCCCACGATTACCATTATCATCCCCTTCTTGACCGCCCCCTGCTTGCACTGCCCCAGCACAAGTGCGGACGCGATTGCGGAGCATGCAACAAGGGCTGCCCCTGAATAAATCGTGGTGTGCTGGACAGTCCAGAAGGTGTCGGGAATCCTCAGCTCGTGCGACGCCGAGTCCCATACGCCGCCCACAAGCATTATCATCGAGCCGCATACTGCCAAGAACGAGGAAATTTCCGTAATCTCCCTTGTCCTTGAAAGAACAGACAAATAGAATCTGCTCGACGGAGGCATGTGAAAAAATACCTCGACCTGCGCTATATAGAATTTTGTCTGGTTCTCTTCATCTTTTGGTTCTTTCTGGAATCGCGAGATGAAATGATTTTTCTGAACCAGATTTTCATTCTAGAAAGATCATCGTCCAGTTTTCTTGTCTGGATGCCCAAGCTAGACTATTATACTTCCACCCCCAAGCTCTTGGCATGAGCCCCGGAATAGGCCTGATGAAAAGGAGGCTTCCCACCGAAAAGGAAGCCATACCCGTCGCGGTGTCTGGCATAGTCCAGAGATACGGAGTCGCACCTGCAGACGTCAAGACCTTGGAGACAAAGTACGATGACGATGGTGGCGACTGGTATGTCGCACTGGGGTTTGGCGAAAAAAGGGCCATTGTAAAGATGGATTCTGTCCAAGGGACGATAACAGAGATTAAAGAAATCTGACCTTATTTCCTGAACTGGACGTTTGATACTTCGGGTTCCACTATTGTAACGAGGCCGCCGTCGCGAAGCTGCTGGATGAGTTGCAGGACTTCCTTTTCAACCTGCTCCCTTTTGAGCCCCATCTTTTGCGCAAACATGTCAACAAGCTCGGTAATCTTCCTCTTGCCGTTGCACAGCTGCCAAAAGTCAACTATTGCCTGGTTTACCATAAAGCCCTGCTCGTCCTTGTTCATAAGTAAGAGCGAGCCGTCCTCCTGCTTTACTACAGAGCCCACTCCCTGTGGCAGTGCAACCTCATAGTTAATCGGCGCAACGGTCTTTTGCTTTCCGTAGTTGATAAGCTTCTTTCCCTCCTCCGACATCTTCTCAGGCGTCCACGCCGGTTCCCAGACTATTTCCACGTTGATCCCGGTAACGCCCGGAACCTTGTTTACGTACCTCTTGACGTCGTTTACCAGCGTGTCATGAAGGGGACATCCCCTCGTTGTCATTGTCATCTTGATGTCGACCTTGTTGTCGTTTGAAATGTTTACCCCATAAATCAGGCCCATGTCCACTACGCTTATCGGTATCTCCGGGTCCATGCATTGCTTGAGCGATTCAAGCACCTGTGCTGGGGTTACTGTCGCCATGGACGGTTTGATTCCGGCATGGAATAAATACTTTATCGGCTCGACTCGAACAATTTTTTGATGGATTCCTCAAAGGGAGGCTTGGCAACTCCGGCCTCGGTGATAATCCCCGTGATGAGTTCCGGCGGGGTCATGTCAAAGGCAGGGTTTATGACATTGATGTCGTCAGGGGCGGTCTTCTTGCCTGCCACTCCCGTTACCTCGCTTGCCTTCCTCTGCTCTATTACGACGTCCTTTGGGTTGCTCTTCATGTCAAAGGTTGAAAGCGGTGCCGCAACATAGAACGGGATTCCGTGCTGCTTTGCCATTGTCGCGACCTGATAAGTGCCAATCTTGTTGTAGACATGGCCGGTCCTCAGTATCCTGTCAGCTCCTACGATTACCTTGGAGACAAGTCCGTTTGCCATTGAGTAGCCTACGGCGGTGTCCGGAATGAGGCTCACGTCGATGCCGTCGTGCTTGAGCTCAAACGCGGTAAGCCTGGAGCCTTGCATTACAGGGCGGGTCTCCGTCGCGATTACCTTGATCTTCTTGCCGCTCTCCCTTGTCGCCCGTATCACCCCAAGCGCAGTACCGTACGCAACTGTCGCAAGTGCCCCCGCATTGCAGTGGGTCATTATGGTGTCATTGTCATTGAAGAGCTGCGACCCGTGCTTGCCCATCCTCATGTTAATCTCAATGTCTTCTTCTGCCATCTTCCTTGCCTCCGCGATAACGCTGTTCCTTATTCCAGCTGCATCCGCTCCTGACCTTGCAACCTTCATCACCCTCTCCAGTCCCCATGCAAGGTTGACTGCTGTTGGCCGCGTCTCATTTAGGATCTTTTTTGCCTCCTCGAGGTCCTTCAAAAGTCCGTCCCTGTCTGCCGCCTTGCTTTG
>DATFCV010000015.1:0-8162 GCA_035252645.1 Nitrosotalea sp.
CTTGTTGACTGTAATTATAAATAATGGTCTATAATTTTAGGGAATGGAGAAATTTATTTGGAATATTTGGTAATGCTGCCCGGTCCGACAAACGTTCCGGAAAGAGTGACACGGGCTATGTTTACCCACATGATAAACCACAGGAGCAAGGATTTCGTAAAATTATACTCTGACGTAGTTGAAAAGAGCCAGAAGGTATTTGATACTACGGGAGACGTCGTAGCGCTGAGCGCCTCTGGCACAGGCGCAGTAGAGGCCTCCGTCGTAAACATGGTAAAGAAGGGAGACAAGGTAATAATTCCAGTCAACGGCGAGTTTAGCAGCAGGCTTGCAACCATGCTCGAGTGGGCCGGGGCAAGCGTTATCAAGCTGCAAACGCCATTCGGGCAGAACGCAAGCTTCGAGCAGGTAAAGGAGGCGTTTGACAACAACAAGGATGTAAAGGCATTCTATGTGGTATGGAACGAGACCTCGACCGGGACCATGGTGAAATATCTCGACAAGGTCTCAAGCCTTACGTCAAGGAACGACTCTTTCTTTGTGGTAGACGGGGTATCAATTGTAGGAGGCGAAGAGCTTCACATGGACAAGTGGGGAATAGACGTGTGTGTTACCGGGGCCCAAAAGGCACTGGCTGCGCCACCAGGAATCTCGCCAGTTGCCATAAGCCCAAAGGCAAAAAAGCACATGATTGCAAACCAGCCCCCGACGTTTTACTTCAACATGGCTCGCTACTTCAAGTACTATGATGAAAACAAGGAAACCCCCTTCACACCAGCGATACCTCTCCTCTATGCATACAAAGAGGCACTCGACATGATCTTGGAGGAGGGAATGGACCAGCGAGTGAAAAGGCACAGGATATGCTCCGATGCATTTTACAGCGGCCTCTCAGCACTTGGCCTCTCGCCGTTTGCAAAGGAGGATGCACGCTCTACGGTTGTAATCGCACTAAACTATCTGCAAGGTCTTGATGACAAGACCTTCAGGGGAACTTTGTCCGAAAAGTTCCGCGTACTGGTGGCGGGAGGTTTTGGCGAACTAAAGGGCAAGGTCTTCAGGGTCGGTTGCATGGGCGAGGTTGGCAAGTACCACGTGATGAGAACCATATCTGCAATCCACTCGACTCTTGACATGATGGGATACAAGACAAATCCAGAGGCACTCAAAGTAGCGGAAGAGAAGCTAAAAGCACTCTGATTATATTTTTAAACTTAATATAAGGAGCAAAAAGGATCGATGACGTTGGCTTTCCAAAAAGGCACCCTGATTCTGGTAGACTACACTGCAAAGGTAAAGGACAATGACCAAGCATTTGAAACTACTAGGGAAGCTGATGCAAAAGCCAGCAATATCTTCGATGCAAACATCAAGTACCAGCCAAGACTTGTTTCCGTAGGCGAGTCTTGGGTGCTCAAGGGCCTTGATGACGCACTGCTTGCTGCAAAGACAGGCGACAAGCTCACCGTAGAAGTGCCTCCGGAGAAGGGATTTGGAGCGCGCGACCCGGCCAAGGTAAGGATGATACCGCTACGAAAACTTGGTGACGACGCTGACAAGGTTTCTGTCGGAGATACAATCGAGCTTGATGACAGGACAGGAATTATCAGGTTCATAGGCTCAGGAAGGGTACAGGTAGATTTCAATCACAGGTTTGCAGGAAAAACAATTCTCTACGACGTAAATGTGGTCAAGTCTCTAGACACTGACCAGGACAAGATAATGGGGCTGCTCAAAAGGAGGTTCCCGATTGAAGAATCAAAGCTGAAATTTGAGATAAAGGGAACCCAGCTTGACGTTAACATACCGGATGAGGCAATGATGATGGAAGGGCTGCAGGTCGTGAAGAGGGCCATTGCAAACGAGATTTTCAAGTTTGTTACAAATCTCGACAAGATAAACTTCGTCGAGTCATACAACAAGGCAAAACCGCAGGAAAAGCCCGCAGAACAGAAGGCTGCTGAGGCCAAGCCGGCTCAGCCAAAGGCTGCCTAGAGCACGCCAGTACTTTTTGCAAGTGCCAGAGCTTTCTGGTGAGTCATCTTAACCTCGCTCAGTATGGTATACCTTTCCGGTCTAAGCGACTGTGCAATGCAGAGAGCCTCTGCCAGTATGTCGGGTGTCAGGCCGATCTCCTTTGCCGTAGTAGGTGCGCCAACGTTCTTTAACATCTGAATTATTTTCCTCCAGTCTTGTCCCTGGAGCTTGGCTATGAGTATGGCGCCAATGCCGCACTTTTCTCCATGCAGTCCTATGCCGGGATGCAGGTAGTCTACCGCATGGGAAAACAGGTGTTCCGCCCCGGAGCATGGCCTGCTTGAGCCTGCGATGCAGGCTGCAACGCCCGAGCTTATCAGGGCCTCTACGATCATCCTGACATCAGGCTTTTTCTTGAAATTTTTCGAATTATCAATCACTATTTTCGCGCTCATGGATGCAAGATTTGCCGCGTAGGTGCCAAAATACTCCCCCACCTTGTCCCTTGCAATCTCCCAGTCCCTGACGGCGGTAACCTTTGCCATCAAGTCGCCACAGCCGCTTGCAAGCAGCCTGCGAGGCGCCTTCTTCAATATCTCAATGTCCACAAAGACACCCAAGGGTGCCGTTGCAATTATTGAGTAGGGCTTGTCTCCACGGAGCGACACGAACGGGCTTGCTATGCCGTCATGCGAGGCCGACGTGGGCACGCTTACAAAGGGCTTTTTCAGCTTGAAGGCAATCATCTTTGCAATGTCCACGGACCTTCCGCCCCCAATTCCCACTATGAGATCGCTTCCGTCCTTTTTTATATCAAGAAGGGTTTTTTTTGCTGACTCGACGTCGTTGCTAGTGCAGCGGTGCCAGACGCTCCTTATCTTTGATTTGGCAAGCGACTTGGAAACCTTCTCATGGGTTATCCTACGCACCTGATCGCCCGAAACTAGAGAAATCATTCTTGGACTTGCAAGGCCCTGCAAGAACCCTCCTATATCGCAAATGTTCTTCTCGCCTACAACTATCTGCCTTGGCAGCTCCATGACATGGGAAGGCATGAGATTTTCCTCAAATCTCGTTATTTATCGATATCCCACAACAATACAAAGTTATTTAAACGGGTGGCTTGCTAGTCATAGTATCTCTAGTTAGGAGAATGTTATTTGTCAGACTATATTGAACAACACACATTTCATGGGACGACCACGGTAGGAATTGCGTGCACGGACGGCGTAGTTTTGTGCGCAGACATGCGTGCAAGCGCAGGCTATTTCATAGCAAATAACAATACGATGAAGATTCAGAAGATCGACAACCATGCAGGCATGACCATAGCAGGAGGGGTGGCAGATGCCCAGAACGTTACCGACATGCTGAGGTACCACTGCAACATACACAGAATAGAAAAAGGAGAATATCTTCCAATCAAGTCAATTTCCAGACTCGCATCGCTCATCTTCTTCCAGAACAGGTACTACCCGTTCATCGCGGACATACTTGTAGGAGGATATGACAAGACGGGACCAGCACTGTACAACATAGACATGTTCGGGTCCCTTGACAGGAAAAATTATGTAACCACAGGCAGCGGCTCGCCCGTTGCATACGGACTGCTTGAAAGCGAATACCGCGACGGCCTGTCTGTAGAGGAAGGCAAGACAATCGCGCTAAGGGCAGTCAAGGCTGCAATTACGAGGAACATCGGAACAGGTGACGGAATAAATGTCGCTATCATCGACAAACAGGGATACCGTCTATTAACGAAGGAACAGAAAAAGGCCATCATTACGCTCTAAGTGATTTAATGCAAAGAAAACAGCAACAAAGAGAACTATCTCCATTACCCAATATCATGGGAACCATACTCCAGAGTATTCCCAAGGAGGCCGAGGTTACCAAGATAGAGTACGAGGGGCCAAGAATCGCGATTTACACCAAGAACCCCAGGTACCTGATGGAGCACAACGATGTGATTTCCAACATGGTCAATGTAATCAAAAAGAGGATAGTGGTCAGGACGGAGAAATCCATCAGGAAGACAGAGGAAGAGGCGCGGGAAATTCTAGTCCAGATGCTGCCAAAGGACATTGACCTGCGAGGAACCTTCTTTGATACTGCCACGGGCGAACTTACAATAGAGGTAAAGCATCCATGGCTTTTGAACAACAATCCGTCGTTTAACATAGCGGATCTTGTCTCAAAGACCGGCTGGAGAGTCAGGATAAGAAAGTCTACCACAATCCAGTCCCAAACCCTGCAGACCATAAACTATAACCTCAAGATATCCTCTGCCGAAAGGAGCAAACACCTTCAGCAGGTAGGGGAGCAGATCTTCAGGCCAAAACTTTCCGAGGACGCCGAGGTCTCGCTTATGACGCTGGGAGGATTCAGCCAGGTGGGAAGGTCCTGCATGCTGCTGACCACCCACGAATCCAAGGTGCTCATAGACTGTGGCGTGAACCCGGGTGCTAGAAGCCCCATGGAGGCGTATCCACGCCTTGACTGGGCTAACATTACGCTAGACGAGCTCGACGCGGTTGTTATCAGCCACGCCCACCTTGACCATACGGGATTCCTGCCGGTATTGTTCAAGTATGGCTACAAGGGCCCTGTCTACTGCACCGAACCTACGCTTCCTATGATGAACCTAATCCAGCTTGACGCCATCAAGGTCGCAGCGGCCCAAGGAAAGGTTCCGCTGTATTCCGAGAGGGATGTCAAGCAGATAATGAAGCAGACCATACCGCTTGCCTATGGCACTGTTACTGACATATCGCCTGACATCAAGCTAGTCTTTTCCAACGCGGGCCACATACTGGGGTCTGCATCGTGCCACTTCCACATAGGAAACGGGAACCACAACTTTGTCTACACTGGAGACCTAAAGTATGGCAAATCAATGCTCTTTGAGAGCGCTTCATGGAACTTCCCAAGAGTCGAAACACTGCTGATTGAAAGCACGTATGGGGCAAAGGAGGACATACAGGCTACAAGGGAAGAGGTCGAGGGTGCGTTTATCAGATCAGTCAATGAGACGCTGCGAAACGGCGGCAAGGTGCTTATTCCGATTCCTGCAGTAGGGCGTGCACAAGAACTAATGATGGTAATAGATCAGTACATGAAAGCAGGACAGCTCACGGAGGCTCCAGTCTTTACAGAGGGAATGATTGCTGAGGCCACGGCAATTCATGAAGCATATCCAGAATATCTGGCACGTGACCTCCGGGAAAAAATACTAAGCACTGAGGAAAACCCGTTTGATTCAGAATACTTTACAAACATTGAGCATGCTGATGCAAGGGAAGAGCCGCTGCGCGAGGGCCCGTGCATAATACTGGCAACATCCGGCATGCTGGAAGGCGGTCCAGTCCTTGAATATTTCAAGAACATAGCTCCGGTGCAAAAGAACAAGATTCTCTTTGTGTCATACCAGGTAAACGGAACTCTGGGGAGGAGGGTGCTTGACGGGTCAAGGCAGGTTTCAGTTGTCGGAAAGGACGGAAAAATTGAAGTAATCAACATAAACTGTTCCACTGAAAAACTTGACGGCTTCAGCGGACACAGTGACTATAACCAGCTCATGTCGTACGTTCACAAGCTCAGGCCCAAGCTCAGAAGGGTGATTGTGAACCACGGTGAAAGAAGAAAGTGTGAAAACCTAGCTAGCTCCATACATCGAATGTTCAGGATTGCTACTACCTGCCCGCAAGTGCAGGAAGGCATCAGGCTACTTTAGGTCGTATTCCGCTCTCCAGATTTTTACGCCGGAGGGTGTTACGATAATTCTCTCCTCTCCAAGCCTTGCAATGTCTGCGTCGTTGGTCTTTGCAATGCTGTAAATCTCTTCCACGGTCTTTCTCAGCTCGTCTACGTTTTTTTGTGCAAGAGGAGTAACTCGCAGAACCAGAATCATGCCCTTTTTGATGTCCTCCTTGACTGTGTGAATGTCACTATAGTCCCTAAGGGTGACGGCCTTGAGGTAGGTGGGTGCCTTCTGAGTCTGCATAATTGGTATGCAAATATCTCCCTCAAAAAGGCTTTGTAGTCAATTGCAATTCACAGACTAGCTTGCGCCACTAAATTCTGAATTTGAGGTACTCTTCTTCGGAAATATTGGCTGCTGGGAGCTCAGACGTGGAGTCGTTTTTCTGCGAAATCACGGTGCCGGGCAGTTCCTTTGGGGCGTCTGAATATCTGAAGGTGATGTCAGATGCCAGCCTGAGGTTGGCATCGGAACTGGTTCCTCGCAAAAGGGAAACTGGGCCTACATGATCTTTCGTTTCAAGCAACATGTCGCCGGAAAGTGCAAGCGCCTTTAGCATCTCGTTTTCATCCTTGTTCCTTCCAACCACTAGTTTGGTATCCGCATCAAATCTGAAATGTCTGCCGATTTTCAAAAGGTCAATGTCGTTTGTGGTTGGGGTCTGGGTGTGCTTGAAAAGATCCTTTGCCCTTATCGCAAACTTTGGGTCAGTAAGGAGGCAGCCGCCTCCAGCATTTGGAGGATTTTCAAAACCGTACTCGTGTGCGAGCTTTAGCTGTTCCTTTCTTGACCTACCGCGAATCATTCCGAGATTCTCCCTTTTAATGAGTCCATTCTCCTCCGGATCCGTCTTTGGGAGCAGCGCGCCGGAGAGCGGTCTTACTATTTTTCCTTCAAGACCAGACTCCTTTTCTATGGTGCGAAGAGCAGGACCATGTTGCGACATCGGCCTCTGGCCAAGAACCTCGCCTGAAATTACAAACTCCGCTCCGATTTCCTCCATCACCTTCTTTCCTGCCTTGAACATCATTGCCCTGCAGTCTATGCAAGGGTTCATGCCGGAACCGAATCCGTGCTTTGGATTCTTGAGCATCTCAATGTATTCGTCTCCAAGATATACCGTCTTTAGATCAACATTTAGCATGTCGGCCGTCTCGCGTATCTCAAAACCGCAGCCCCTACCACAATCGAAATCACAAAACGGAGTCTTGATTGCAACGGCAGTAACGTCAAATCCCTGTTTCTGCATCATCTTTACTGCCAGTCTGCTGTCGAGCCCTCCTGAAAGCAATGCTACGATTTTCTTTTTTTCTTCCACAGGGCAAAAAACCCCGCTCCAATATCTAAACCTTCCAACAAACATAAATGAGATGCAGCCAAGTCTGAGTTTGATGAACGCACGCAGGAAAAACCTGTTAAAATTTTGCAACAGCTCGGGGTGCGACACTCTTGTTGCGTTTGAGCCCGAGAACCTGTTTTACATGACAGGTTTTTGGGGCGAGGCCATAGGCATACTTGACAAGACCGGGGCAACAATAATCGCACCAGAGCTTGAGATGGGCAGGGCAAAGGAGGAATCGGCAAACTGCAAGGTCATCAAGTCGGAGAGAGGCAAGGGGTCTATTACCACACTCATCGAGGCGTTAAAGGGCAGGAAGGTGTGTACTGACACGAACAGCTATGACGTGGTCCAAACGCTCAAAAAGTACCTTCCAAAGGTTAGGTCCACGACTGAGCCATTCTACCGTGCAAGGCAGGTCAAGGACAGGGGCGAGATTTCCATACTGAAAAAATGCTCCTCAATCCTAGATGAAATGTACGAACTATGCGTGGACGAGATAAAGATAGGCATGTCCGAGATGGAGCTTCAATCAATCCTGATGTCCTATGCCATGGAAAGGGGGGCTTTTGCCACGGGCTACAAGTCTACCCTCCAGCCCCTGATAATTGCCGGCGGTCCCAACAGCGCGCTGCCTCATGCCCAAGTGACTGACAGAAAGTTCGAGGACGGTGACATGATTGTGGTGGACCTGACGCTCCGCCACAAGGGGTATGTATCGGACGCGACGAGGACATTCGGACTCGGGTCAGTCTCTGCCGAGGCTAAAAAGATCTATGAGATTGTCAGAAGATCTCAGGAGGCCGGAATTAAAAAAATTCGCCCAGGCATTGCCTGCAAGTCGGTTGATGATACATGCAGGAAAATTATCACAAGCAAGGGATACGGCAAGTATTTCATCCATTCAACTGGACATGGGATAGGGCTTGAGGTACACGAGCTTCCAAACATTGGTCCGTCAAGCCAGGCAGTCCTTTCAAGAAACATGACAGTAACGGTGGAGCCCGGCATCTACCTTCCAAAAAAATTTGGAGTGAGAATAGAGGACTCGCTTGTAGTTGGCTCAAGGGCAGAAGTTATGCACGA
>DATFCV010000016.1:0-58433 GCA_035252645.1 Nitrosotalea sp.
TGCGGTTGCCGGGATTTGAACCCGGGTCGCGGAATTGGCAATCCCGCATATTAACCAAGCTGTACTACAACCGCTTAATCGGTCTAGAATATAATAGCCTTTTAAGGGTACTGTTTGGAAACGCAAATTTTTAACATTGACAAACCATGGAATACTGTGAACCCAGATCTGGAGGCAAAAGTAAATCAGAAAATAAAAGAGGTCACAGAAAAATCCGACGAAATACTAAACATAATAAACTCTCTTGACGACCTGCGCACCCATTCAGACTCCTTTGCCTACGGGATTGCAGTCGGGAGGCTTTACAACTCGTTCTACTACCAGTGCAGGCGGATTTTGAAACGCAACCCCACGGAGCAAGAATTTTCTGAGTTCCTACAAATGCTTGGCAGAAAGCAGAAGGAAATACTGGACGCACTAAGACTTGACTAGTGCAGGTTTTAGAGAAATTACCTTGATAGTTGGCGTAATTGGAAGCTTTACTGCAGCTCCATGCAGCGCCTTTTTTGCAGCCTCAAGGTGCTCCTTTTTGACAAACGCCTCCATGAGAACCTGGCCCCTGTTTACGCGGGCGGCAAGACTGATGGCCTTGCCAAAGGCTCCCCTCATGCCTTCCTGAAGTCTGTCTGCACCAGCAGTTGCAATCATCTTGTTCTCCCTGAGCAGAATATGGGGATAGATCCTAAGGCTTGAAAAGTATCCTGTCTCTCCGGCAACCTGCTCGATTGCCTTGTTTGCCGCAAGCCTTGCAGACTCTATTGCCATGTGTCTCACCTGGGCCTTCTCATTGGACAGTAGCTGTACGCAATAATCGTAATCGCCTTCCCTTTTTCCGCCGGAGAACTTGGCAATTTTTATCTGAGGCTTACCCTTGATGAATTCCTTCCTCGTATAGGGTTGACCATTGCCTGTTCGATAGTTTGCTCCGTGCATGAGAACACCTTCCCATAATTTTGAGCCCTTATTTTAACCGTAAGTTCACTTTTTGCCAAGGGTTTGTTCCTAAGCGCGCGGCGATGATCGTCCACCAAGCGTAGAGTAATGTTATATTTACAGCGCATTCACAAGACCCCTAATGTCAGAGTTAGAATCCAAGGTGGAGGGAGTCCTAGTAAAGGATCACGTGCTGATTTCTGACAGGGCAATGCAGCAGAGCCTCGAGCAGAAAGGCTTTGGCGAAACATCAAAGGACAAGTTCTACCTAAAACCGTTCGAGTCGCTCTACCTCCTTTATGTGGACCGGCTGAAACTGCACAAGGGAAAACAGTCAGTGGACTTTGACTGCATGCTGGACGAATGCATCAAGCATGACACCGAGGCGTTCACCAAGTTTCTCATTTACCGCGACCTCCGTACGAGGGGCTACATCGCAAAAGATGGCTTTGGCTTTGGCTCCGACTTTAGGGTTTACGAGAGGGGGCAGTTTGGAGAAAAGGGAGCCAAGTACGTGGTGTTTGGTCTGACGGAGGGAAGGCAGCAGAAAATCGGACTCCTACAAAAGCAGATAGAGCAGATTGTAACGATGGGAAAGGAGCCCGTCCTTGCAGTGATTGAAAGGAGGGGGGAAGTCATCTACTATAAAATATCAAAGATCCAATTCCATCAGAACAAGGACCAGCCAGGCTTTTCAAACATCGAATTCTAATCTTAAATAGAATGTCGCGCTTTGGTACAGCACATGGAGTTTAAGGAGATATACTGCTTCAACTGCAAGAAGGTTCTGGGAAGGTACAGCGACAAGTATTATACAGATCAGAAGATGGGCGAAATAATAAAGGCAAATCACTCGACGCATGTCTACGAGGGACACGAAGTCGTGGTAAGACGAGTGACCGGCTGAAGAAACCACTGACTTCAATCTGGGATTTCAGGAAGGACAATTCCAGCGTAACTGTTTTATATCTCACGGGGATCGTCAGATCAATTGAAGTTCTCTCTAGTCCTAGTTCTCGGACTGCTGTTCTCAGTTGGGATAGTTCCATTTGCACACGCAAGCTCTGACATATCGATATCCCCGCCAACGACTGTCGATACGACAGGCCACCCAATCACAAGCTATGGCGTAGGCCAGGAGATTGGAATCCAGTCAGTTCTAGCAAACCATGGGACGACCAACCAAAAGTTCAGCTACCTTGTACAGGTAAACGACCCAAATGGCGTGACCGATTACTTTGCCGCCACGTCTGCCTCCATGTTGGGCAACCAGTCCTTTACCGCAACTCAGGTGTGGATTCCAAAAGAGACAGGAACCTACACAATTCAGGTGTTCGTATGGGACAGCCTCGCATCAGCAATACCTCTCACTGACGTGCTCCAAAAACAGGTTACCGTAAGCTAAGACGCGCCAGTCGCAGAAATCGCATTTAAGTCTTGGGCAGAATATTACAGTACAAATCCTCAGTATCGCTTTAATAAGATAATTTTTTTTCTCTTTTAATGCCAGACGAATCGTGTAGGTCGTGCGGGGGAGATCTAAGAATACATTCCCAGTGCGGCGAATGCAGAAAGGTGACACAAAAGGTATGCCAAGCATGCAACGCCTTGACTCGCAAGCAATTCCACGCCGAGTGCTACAGGCACGAGCAAGTTTTGAACACTAAAAATGAGTGCGTCCTTGAGGTGGTGCAAAAAAAGCCCACTACCAAAAGATATCCTCTCAGGCCAATCGCGGTTTCTGTCGGGACTGCATGTTTTCTAATATTGTATCTCACGGCCGCTACGTATCCCGGCCTGTTCCAGGGACACCAGCCAGACACGGAAACGGTCAGCCCTGAGAGCATTCCCACGCCGCAGGTAAAGTACGATACGGTGGCGCAGGGCTTGCTGCAGAACTGTCTTGCCTACGGAAGCGGCGAGTCTGTAACTGTCACCTGTCCTACCCAATACGGCTATGTATACAAGGCCATACTGGATATGCCAAAGGGCCTTGCGGCCAAGTTCTCCGACTCGGTCTTTTCGATACGGGGGCTTTCGGTTACTGAAAACACGGATGGCACAGTTGTCCTACAGTACCAGAACAGTAACTACGTTACCAAGTTTTTTGGAGTCTAGCCGATAAGGCATCTCTCGCAGTCGCACGACACCTTGCTGTCTTCCTTTGCTAGGCACTTTGCATGCTGTCCGGCCTGGCATTGGACGCATATTGTATCCTTGTTCTCCAGATCAGAATATTTCCTGCTCCCATCGAAACCAAAACCTCCGTCCCTTGGGCCTACCATGCCTTACCTATGATATGCCGCTATTTTAGACCTTCAGCAGCGTGCAAACAATCTGGCAACACTTTATTGTTGCGGTACAAAGACATGAAAACGCCAAAAGATGGAACAATCCCACCAATTCTTTTAATAGATCTTTCTACCATTGGGGGGACAGGGTTGTTCACTTGAAGAAAATTCTCATATTTACGTTAACTGCGGTCTTGGAGTTTCACCCGCAGGTTTTGGTTCCGTGCGCCTGACACTCGCTAAATTCTCCCAACTTTGCCTAATCTACCAGGAAGGCAATCTTGATGTTTGTCTTGTACTCTGAGATCTTGTTGTTTTCCACTTTGGCCTTGAAGCTTACCACGTGTACTCCCTTTATGTTGTGAATCTTGCTTGCTGTTTTTGTTACCGCCTCTTGGACTGCATCCTCCCAGCTTTTTTTGGACGTACCTATGAGTTCAATTATTTTTACTGTCACCATTACACCTCCATTCAAATAATTATCAGGTACAATTTAGATAAGGTAATGCGACGATTTTCATCTTTGATAATCTTAAAGCGCTGCCTCTAGACGTTTTCAATCCGTGTCATACTTGCCGGATCTCTCATGAAAGTTAATGCAGCACCTGCATTCCAGCCTTATGCACTCCTTCTCCTTGTTGTGACCGCAAATCCCGCATTCGCAATGCCTGTTTAACGATTTTGTCGCATACATGCTTTAATTTTCAGATCGCTCCAGATTGCTTAATTTCTTTCATTATTCTCATCGGTGGTAATCATAATGCACTCTTATTACAACTGGCCCGCTCAAGATACCAAAATGCGTGCAATCGTTATTGTCCTAGCATTGGCTTGCATGATCGTCATTACCTGCGGGGCTTCCGCACATGCCGTTTCTTTCAACTGCGTTCCTTACTTCAAGGCAGGGCCTCCATCACCGCAAACAATTTCAAACTTGACACAAATCCCAAACGCCACTCAGGAGGAATGGTGGCTTGTTGACTGCAAGGCAATCCCAGTCACCCTTTCGACCGATAAGTTGTCTTATGAAAGCGGCGACACCATAGTTGCATCCGGCACGGCCATCAATACTCCAGCAGGAATCGTCATGGGAATTAAGGTGGTAGCTCCTAATGGAAACATAGTGAGGGTTGATCAGGCAACCGTGGGCTCAGACGGCACATTTACGACCACGATAGTGTCAGGAGGAGCCCTTTGGCAGCAGGCGGGGATGTACACAGTAGAGGCACAGCAGGTAAACACCCAAAAGAGTGCAAGTTCGGAATTTTACTTTTCAGGTCCTCCTACAGTGCCATTCATCTCATCAGTTTTGGTAAATAACACCAACATGTCACTGCCCTACACCATTGTAAACGGCAATGTCGCCTCTGCCTACGTAAATACCTACATGAGGTCTCTCATAATCACCTTCCAAGCACATGGGAAGGGAGCACTTACGATTAACCTGCCGAGGACACTTATCGACTCAAAGGGAGCGAACCAGACCGACCTTGACTTTGTCGTGACGTCTGATGGCAAGGCTCCGGCGTTTGAGGAAACCAGAAACGCGACAACAAGGGATCTCGTGATTCCATTTGAGGCCAACATGACACAGATTAGGGTAATTGGGACCCAAGTGGTTCCAGAGTTTGGACCGGCGCCAATACTGGTACTTGCAGCGCTGATAGTAACAGTAATTGCAATGGGCTCTGCTAGGCTTGGAAGTCTAAATCACCACAAGGCCCGATAGTCTGGCAAAACCGCTTGAAAATTACAAGCATCGATTCCACAACAAGGGATTGGATCAAGCCCCGCCAAACTTGGCAGCCATTGATTACCGGTTTTGATAATCAATCACCGGTTTTATCTGTAAATCGGCCTCTAAACAAGCATTGCAAATATTCAAGCCAGTGTTTTTGATATCACTTTTGGTGATGTCATCCCTCACAGTAATCCCGGCTCACGCAGAGGGTGACGGCGGCCAAATTCCGTCCTGGACCAAGATGTATGCAAGGTGGTGGGCCGAAGGGAAGATCGCCGACAATGATTTTCTCAACGGCACGGTTTGGATGGTTGAAAACAATGAGATCCCAGAGAGTGATGTCTTGGGCGAGCCTAAAAACCAGCTTGAACTTGAGACGGCAAAAAAGATTGCCCTTGACTGGAGTCAGAACAAGACCTCTGACTCGCACTTCCTCTATGTTCTTGAATACTTGGCAAAGACAAGAGGCCGCCTGCTTGCGCCCACAGCCAGCGACGTGACTCTGGCAAACGAGGACCAGGTGTCAGTATGGCGGGAAGCAGGAAAGTCGGTGGTGGTAATCCCAGTTTTTACCGAGGCTGCCTATTGGGAACCAGGATTCTACACCTATTACAGGGGCCAGTGCAGCTTGGCATGCCTTACCATCCACGTTGACCCAAGCAGGACGCTGTATTACACCTCAAGCTACGAGGGAGCCTACTGGCTGGAAAGGCTGGGATATTCGACGGTGACGGACATTGATGTCGACAAGAACCCATCGATTCTCAAGAAATATGACAAGGTAATAGTGCTGCATAACGAGTACGTGACACAAAAGGAGTTTGATGCCATAACAAGCCATCCTCATGTGGTCTACCTTTATCCCAACTCTCTCTATGCGCTGGTAAACGTGGACTATAAAGCAGGGACTATCACGCTTGTCCGCGGTCACAATTATCCGCAGCCAAGTATCGTCAACGGGTTTGGCTGGAAGTATGACCACTCTAAAATGGAATACGATACAGTGTGCAAGAATTGGGACTTTATGAATGTGGGCAACGGAGTCATGCTGAACTGCTATCCTGAGTATTTCCTCCCCCACAGCATTACATTGCTGAGGATCATAAAAGATTACTAGGAACAACGGTCGCAACGTTTGGAAAAGGGAAAGGCCGCCAACCTGACTTCAAGGAATCCTTCCATTTGTCTTATATCTAATCGGGAGAATATGGTGTCATGGCAGAACGCATTGGCATTGATATTAAAAAAACTGCCCTTGTGATAATTGACCTTCAGAAAGGCATTGCCACAAGAGAGACGAAGCCACATACACTTGTACGTGCGTTATCATTGTGGTAATTACAATGGATATGGATCCTAATAATCTATACGCGTTTTAATTTGGAACAAATTTGCTTTCCCATCCTAATTTCAAATTGCCCATACGATCTAAGAAGCGTACCAATGCATTTATTGAATTTAACATCGTAGATAACCAATTATTTTCCTAGCTAACCAAATCATACCTCAAATATGGAAATTAAATCGGGTCATTTCCAAGCCCGTTTAGAAGACCTAGGCATGACTAGTCCAGTTAATCTAAAAGAGATTGTTCATTCAATGCTAGTTGTTATTTCATCTTTAGTTCTTAAACAGTTTTACCATTCCATTCTGAAAGTCTGTCCCTTTACAATGTCCTTTCTTGCCCATCTTGCAACATATCCATCATAATCTTTCCGTAAGGTTGGCTGTTTTTTCGATAATTTCTTTTCCTCAGTTTCTTGATTGATCTCGTATACAATAGGCTTTTTTACGCCGTTTCCGTCCGGATACCTGAGTTTCATGACAAATTTTGAGCAATCGATCAAAAATGCGTTTTCAAAGTATCTTTCTGGCTCCTCTACCTCATATTCTAGTATATAGTAACGCCCGCTTTCATCCTTCAATATAGGAGTATTAAAATCCGTGGTAAATTCCTTCTGAGTTGGGGTGTCCACACTAATACTTGAGATTTTCAAATCTCTATTATTTTCATCGTATACTCTGACCTTGAGGTCATCGAGCGAAAGCTTTCTAACATCGGACGCTATGCCATGAAGAACGGTGTTAATTGGTTCATTTGATATATTTTTAATTTCATAGGTTCTCTTGTGATGGACGAGCATCTTCTTTGGATCCTTGATTGTAAGTATTGTTTCCAAAAATGGATAAAGTGTGGTTTTTTGTAATTTTAGGTATTCCTCACCCAACCTGCTCCTCATTGCAGCTCCCTTTGTTGGCGCTTTTGGATTTCCAAAACCCTTGCCATATGCAGAATATACTAGCATCGTTTGATTGTGCTTAATAATGAAATCATGCACCGGTTTTATCATCAGTTTATATTCGTCTGACAATTCACGGAGGCTTTCAGCCAGTGTAGGCGTCAACAATATGTGATTCGCATCTCCAAAATCCATGACCCTTCTTGCAAGAATTATGCCGGGCCCCCATATGTTTTTGTTATTTAGTACGTCATTGACAACGAAAACGTTGCCACTATGTAATCCTATTCTTACCTGAATTATTTCAGATGGAATTTTTGCTTTGTTGTACGTTGCTAGTTTCTGCTGAAGCTCTATGGCGAGTTTTAGCGGCAGTTCAGGCCCTTGAAGGAAACCTATCGACATTCCATCACCAGAAGGGAGAACTAACATTGAATCTTTTGAAGTAGATTTGAATGCTTCGCACTCAGAGACTGACCTGTTTAGAATATCGATCTTTTTAATCTGTGTTTTTGTAGACATTGTAGGATCAGAAAGACCCACGACATCTACAAAAAAGAAATGAGCATGAATAAGGTTCAGGTTTGTACTTGATAACATTTTTTCTTATCTTATGACTCCCTTATCGTGTAGATACTTGATATCATTTACAAATTCATCTTGGCTCTCACCCCCCTTTACAACCCACTCGGATGTTTTCATAACCCAGGATGGTATGTGTTGAGCTTTGATTCCTAAATCCGATAAAAACTGAGAATCAGAAATAGAGGTTGGAGAATATCCGCCCCATTCTTTTATGGCATTCATCATGTCTACTTGCTGGGGTTCCTGATTTTGTGGCACGGAGATCGATGAACCAGCCTGATTTTGAGCAGATTGTGTGGGCAATTGCGATGGTGAGATCTGTGATTGTTCCTTAACATTCCATGTATTCATAATATCGGTATCTTGGCTTGCCTTATACGTGTTCCATGATCGTAGTATGATGTCAGATGTATCCATGGGTTTTGCAAACGTGATTTCATAGTCAAACTCGATTCTATCACCATTGGTTGATTTTGCTACCTTGACATCGGAAAAGTATCCGTGAGGATCTAGTATTTGGGGATTTTGGCCGTTCTCATATGTGATTGTAGTATCACTATCTTGGATATCTCGTGAGCTACCGCGCAAATTTGTGAACAAGCTGACATGTTCCACATCATAGGGGCTGTGAAATACCAGTTTCAAATGGATTGGCTGTCCAGTTTGGAAGGACTGAGTCTGAATTGTACTTGCAGAGCCTGTGATTGGAAAGCCATTTCCATTGATTGTAAGAGGGAGATCTAGGGAAGGATCGTTGATGGGGGATAACGGTGTGAAAGAATTTTCATGAGCCATGAGGTTTTTTATGTCATCTGGTAATGAATTACCGGATGTTAATGATGAGACCGTCATGGATGGCGGGGTTGTGGTGCCTCCAGAACTTCCTCCAATGCCTAAAAGTGCAAGTGCTGGTTGTATTATGACACCCCCCACTGCAAATTTTGAGAGATGTGGATGATGTGCAATGTAAGCGCATTGAAGTATATTTCCAGCATTATCCTTGATATCATCAGATGGATCTCTTACGGGATTTGAAACATTGGGATTGATACCTAATCCCTGAGCACCTCCTGGTACTTGGATGGTAGCAATGACTGAGTTAGAATATCCATCAATTACGGAAACTTTACTCGATACTGGGTCGGAAGCGTAGATTCTGTTTGTATTCGGATTAACAACCACTTGAAACGGTGCATTGCCAGTTGGAATGCTTGCTATCACCGTATTAGTAATACCGTCAATGTCAGTTACTGTTCCAGAACCTTGGCTTGGTACGTATATTTGGTCTGTGTTTGGGTTGAGTGTAAGAAGTGCCGGACCACTTCCCGATGGTACTGTTGTAATGATAGCATTTGTAGAAGCATCTAATACTGTTACTGACCCTGTGAGATACTGACCCACAAACAGATGATTCAAGTTCGCGTCATATACTACCTGTGTTGGATTGTCTGGAAGTGTGATTGTGTTTTGTACCGTGTTTGTCAGTCCGTCGACCACAAAAAGTCTTTTAGTAAAGAAATCGGTCACGTATATCTTATTGTTATGTACATTGACTCCTATGCCGGTCAAGTTTGATCCTCCAACATTGATGGTAGCAATTACCACGTTTGTAGACCCATCAATTACGGAAACTGTACCGCCGCCAGAATTGGCAACATATATCTTATTTGTCGCCACATTTACATCCATTAAGTGAGGTCCATTACCTACTGGAATTGTCGTGACCACAGTATTCGAAGAGGTATCGATGACAGATACATTGTTTGAACCTGAATTAGCAACATAAAGCAGGTTAGTATTTGGATTAAACACTATGTCGTTTGGACTGTTGCCAACTGTCACGTTTGCTACGATTTTATTTGTAGAACCATCTATGACCTTAAGAATGTTTGAACTAGAACTATCTGCATATATCATGTTAGTATCAGGTACGAGAGGATTTCCAAATTGGCTCCATTGATTATTAGATCCTAGAAGGTAAAGTGGTACTACAGGACAATTATCTGGATATAGATTTGTTGAGGTAAAGTTATGATTAACATAAAACTCGGTTGCTGGTGACTGGTTACTCGAAAAGCTTGCAGGGTTAGCGAAATCGATTCCCGTTGTATTTAACTCAAAAAACAATGAAGCGTTAACTGGTCCTGCTGGAGTGTTTGGGGGTAAACGTGAAGACTCTAACGCACTCAATGATACATTCGTGCCATTGACACCTACAGGAATTGCCGTTTGTTTTAGCTGGCCAAAACTAAGTATTCCTGGCTGGTTCACATATTGCAATTTAATGTTAATTCCATTCGTCAAATTACCAATATTGACACTTCCCGTCAATTGCCCATTACCTCCGTTCATTGGAATTGTAAAGGAAGTCGGAGGACTTACCTCAATGGTGACCGTGGCAGAACTGATAAAGAATCCATCGTTGACGGTGAGTTGAAATTGTAAGGGAGTAATCGCATCTACTTGCGGAGCAGTAAAGGTGGGAGTCGGAATGGTAGAATTTGATAACGTCACATGAGGGCCAGATATCTGAGACCAACTAAAAGTCAATGGGTCTCCATCTATGTCGTTGCTTTTAGTTCCGTTTAATGTAACTACAGTTCCCCCTATAACAAATTGGTTGGGTCCAGCATTTGCGGTTGGAGGACTGTTAGTCGTATAGGTTATTACGGATACCGTATTGGAATTTTGATTTGCAACATAATCAGTATTGGTGATGGTATTAACGGAGTTTCCATATGGTTGATTTCCTACAGGTACGACTGCGGTTACAGCATTATTAGAAGCGTTGATAATAGATACGGTGTTTGATTGAAGATTGTTAACGAATATTTGGTTTTTTGTTGGATTATAAGCTGGTTCAGCCGGACCGTTTCCTACAGTAACATTTGTTATTATTTTATTTGTTGAACCATTTACGACATAGACAAAATTAGAAAGGAAATCGGCAAAATATATGATGTTTTTATTAGGATTTGCAACTCCAGACGACGTACCAGGCAATGGAAAAGTGGCAATGATTGAATTTGAAGAACCGTTAATGATACTCACGGTGCCTGCAAATAAGTTTGTTACGTAAATTGTATTTGTATTTGGATTAATTATAATGCCAGTTGGACCAGAGCCAACGGTAATGGTGGTAGCGACAGTGTTTGTTGCTACGTTTATGACTGTTACAGTATTTGAATATATGTTGGGGACATAGACTTGATTGTTTTGTGGATTATAAACCGGCTTGAACGGACTACTACCTACTGTTACGTTAGCAATCACAGTATTTGTAGAACTGTTTACGACATCAACTGTGTTACTATGATCATTTGCAATGTATAAAAGATTAGGTGGAACAAATGATAAAAGTCCAGGTGCCCCACCTATGTGTATAGTAGAATTAACCGTGTTAGTAGAGCCATTAATTACGGAAATTGTACCATCGCCTTGATTTGTTACGTATACAAGATTCCTAGCGGAATCGACGGCCACACCAGTAGGATTTGAGCCCACATTGATAGTTGTTAGACCGAAAACAACGTGAGTGGTAACTCCAAATAAAAGAAAGATTGTAACTCCAAATAAACACAATAACAACAGTGTATTATTCGGTAATTCTCAACCCCTCATCTACTGGAAATTGCATAAAATTCTTATTAAACATGATCTTTCAGATGAGAAAAATATGAAATAAATCTGTTTTAATTATTTAACAACAAAAGAATTTTACACTTATACAAAAAAAAGAAATAAAATCTATATTTTTCATCTGCAATGCATGACAACACATTGGTTTTTTTGGTGATGTTACTTTATCGGTTGACGATGCAAGACATACCTACTTGAACAACCGACAAGGAAACAGCACTTTCAAACATCATGATAATATATAGATGTGATATCACACACATGATGAAATTTTTATCAAAGTTATCAGAACAAACTTCAAACTCCCTTCTTAACATCACTATCGTCTTATCCATACTGGGTTCTTTTGTTGAAATGGTGGGAATCATGTGGGATGCCTCCGCCCATGTCATACGCACGCCAGAGACCTTTTGGAGCGTTCAACATATAGTGGTCTACAGTGGCATGGGAATGTTTGTATCTTCAGCCATTCTTGGAACCCTGCTTTATACTAAGAATTTGATAAACAAGCGCTTTAAAAGAGGAATAATAATTCTAATAGCCGGCGCATGCATTCCTGTTATATCAGGTTATGTCGATTGGAATGATCACATAAAACATGGGTATGAAGCGCCCGCCGTATCGATGTCGCACATTGGCATAGAATATGGTCCAGCAATAGCCGCTACGGGTGGGTTTTTGATCTCAAAAGAAAAAAAAGACCAAAAACTGAGGAAGCTGGTACCAATATCCATTTTAACAATAATTCTAAGCTCTCAAGTAGGCCCGTTCAATTTGGCACTAACCTTTTTTGCTCCTATGATATGTCTTGATGTACACTACCTCTTTTATCATGGCTGTATCATCCAATAACTAGTCATTTTTCTGAAAGCTGCATAGATAAGAAAGATGGCACCCATACCTGTAACGATTCCCGGAATGAGCAGCTGTGAAGAATGTGTGTCACCATATTCCATTACAAACTCCACAGTCTTGTTAGACGGGTTTCTTACCTGAATTAAATAGTTCCCATCCCGTTCGAATTCAAAATAATTTACTTCCGTCTTGACGCGAATCTCATTCAAAGAGATTGTTTTGCCAAGTGGATCTAGAATCCAAACATGTACAATGTTAGGATATTGGTAATTTTGAATTGAAATTTGATAAAATCCTATCCCCTTTCCTTTAAGGAATAGTTCGAATTGTGACATGCTACCGCTATTAACGAATGTGGGTTCAGATTTCTTCATTCCATCGCTAAATACAAACCATGCCCAAAGAATTCCAATAATAAATAGTACCAGCCCTAATCTAAAGTGTGAATAAAATTTCAACGCTTCAATTTATTCCAACACGTATCTAAGGTTTTTTGAGATCAGTTGAAACATAAGAATATGATAGTGTTTAGAGACTGAAATCATGATAAAACATGGTGTAGATTTTAGTAAACAATGGTGCTGTTTCCTTGTCGGTTGTTCAAGTAGGTATGTCTTGCATCGTCAACCGATAAAGTAACATCGTCTAAAATCGGGTCTCTTTTAAGGTCGAAAATTGGTGGAGATCAGAATCCGGAGGAGGAAATGCTCCCGCCGGGATTTGAACCCGGGATCACTGCCTTGAGAGGGCAGTATGCTTAGCCGGACTACACCACAGGAGCTAATGTTAAAGCCTAAGGAATAGCAATTTAAAGGCTAGCTTGGGTCACTTTTCAAAACTCAGAAAATAAAAAGTCCCTGACGAGCATTCATTGCGCTTAGTTCCTCTGTCGTATGAGATCAGCCCACTGCCTCCTTTCCTCAAACACGGGCTTTTGGAGGGTCCCCTCTGCCTTTTCCTTTATCAACTGCAGGGCAGTTCTTGCCTCCTCCTGCAGGTATTTTGCAGCATTCTTGGAAAACAGACTCACGATCCCTGCCAGCCTGTATCTCATCTGGATCTCGACGGTGGTGGTACTGCCAAGACCTGTTAGTATGATGTCCCTTGTCCCCCTTATCGGCCCCTTGGTCCACTTTACATGGATGCCATCGTTTGGGAAGAAGATTACCGTTTGTCGGCATATGTTTTCTCCCCCGAGGAAAACATCCCTGACCACAACATTGCGGTCCACTGAAATGTTTCTGACGCGGCTGATGCCATCCCAGTATTGGGGGTCGTCGTCTATGGATGATACTATCTTCCAGACCCTGTCTAGCGGCGCGTTTATGGATATTTTGGATGAAAGCTCTTTCATGATATCTTAAACGCAACTTGGGGATAAATGTACCAAGTTTACATTGTATTACAAAGGCGGGCCGTCTTGGAATGCTTTGCCTACGAGTGCAGCTTGATTATGCCGTTTGTAATCATGTACTGGAGGCCTTGTACGAACTGGTCGTCAGATATCTGGCCAGTGGACCACCATCCTGCATTGTTCTTTATCCATGCGGGAATCTGTTGCGTGCCCGTGCCACCGCCCTGCTGGGTTGAAGGAATCTGTATTATTCCCTGCTGGATCATGTACTGGATTCCCTGTACAAACTGGTCGTCTCCTATCTGTCCCTGCGACCACCACTTGGCGTTGTTCTTTACCCATGCCGGTATGACCGTTGGCTGTGTCGGCGAGCTTGGGGGTGGATTGCTTGGGGTTGTCTGTGAACCACCAAAGGCTGGGAGGGTATTTACTGTGAAGTTTATTATTCCTGCAAGGCTTGTGTCGGGGGTGCTTCCGACAGGTCCCGTGCCAAGGGCTGCAATTACCATGTTGGTAACGGGCGTGGTCCCCTTTAGGATTATTGTAAGGTCGTCGTCCCCGACGGGTGCAAACAGCGAGCTCCTTCCTGTGTCCTGCGCCACTGAGTCAATTTGGTTTCCTTGGCTGTCAACTGTGAAAATGTCGTACTGTACGTTGGAGTATTTCTGGCTTTGATCAAATGTCTTCTCAAATGCAAGCCTCCACTCCATGCTGCATCCGAGGTGTGGCGTGGCGGGGCTGAAGCGGTATGTGATTATCATTGATCCCGAGTCTGTTGTGGCAGAGCCCTGCGTGGCATCGTTTACCATGTCTGGGGCGGGGCAGTTCGGGTTTACTCCTGTCATTGTAGTTGACTTGACGTTCATAAATGACGGCTCGGTCGCGCTGTTTCCGACCTGTAATAGTTCCAAGGTAAAGTCAGGCGGCGGTACTCCACTTGTTACATCGGTGTAGACTATGGCCTTAACCGGGAATGACAAGTGGGGGTCAATCCAGAGCATGTTGTCAACGTCCTTGTGCCATCCTAGAATCCATGTCTGAAACGTCCCGGCCTGTACCGTTATTGCCGTTTGGCCCATTGTGGTCACAGACTGTCCTCCCACCGAACCTGTCCTGCCCCATGATGGCGAACCGAGGGTTTGCTGGTTGGTCTTTGAGGAGAATGCGTCAAGCCATGCTATCGTATTCTTGTAAACGTTCGAATAATCTGCGATATTTGAATCGGAATAAGTTGGATCAGGGGTGTCTGTCCCGATGCTGACTGTGCCCTTTTGAACATTCGAGCCGTCAATTGCCACCATTTCAAGGTTCCAGCCATTTCCATCGCTTGTCTGGTTCTTGACCCAAAAGTCAATCTCGATGGGAGTGCAGTTGTGCCAGTCTGTCCAGCAGACGTTGTACCTGTAAAAGTCACCCTGCTTGATGGTCTCGCCGGGATACCATGTTGTTGCAAATGCCCCAGGCACTGCAGCAAGCATTCCTATTGCGATTAGCCCCACTAACAGCCCGGCTATCGGGTACGATCCGTAAGTCATGTCCTTCAATCTCATATTGATTTTGACGAACTAATAAACCTCGTCAAACAATGTTAACCGTTACGGATTTCGCAGCTTTATTGGTACAAGGGTCGAACAAAGAAAAAATGGGGTTTTGGTCCCTACGGGATGGACCTGCTGTACAGCTTGCCTTCGAGAGCCATCTTGTACATCTCTGCGATGTGAGGATTCTCACCCGGCATCTCTACTCCAAGTTCAACTAGGCGGGCGTATACCCGTACCACGTATGCAAGTGCACCCATGAATGCGACGACTACACCCATGTTGAACATCCAGTGGTTGGGGACTGCAAAGATTTCCTCCACGTACCAGAAGTGCCACAACTCGTTCACGCCGATCGTGAACATTGTTGCGAGATATCCAAGGATGGTCATTTTGAGACCCGTGTTTATGGAATTGTTTGGGCCTCGCAGGATTGGCACCTTCCTATCGTACATGGCTACCGCAGCCCACCCTAGAGGCAGGGAGATAAAGTGGCTGTAGAGCCACCAGTGCGCCGGTGTAAATGCACTGTCCCTAATTGATGTCTGGTGGAGAGAGCCGTCCACAAAGTTGTCGACTTCGACAGAGGCAGCAATGGATCCCATGGCAATCACTATCATCCAGATCTTTTTCAGTCTCTGGATTTCTACTTCCTTTGGAATCAGGGCTGGCATCTGTGCCATGGTTACAACCACCGCACGTTCCGATATAACACGGGGGACGATTCCGAATTTTGAAAATCACCAATTTGTACGCTGTAAGGTGTCCTTCCGTCATTTTTTTGAAAAGAATTCCCGTACATTTTGAAATAATTTTGCCCAATGTCAGAGGCATAACCTTGTTAATTGAGCTGCTGCACATCGATGTCTATCATTGTAGGTGAACTGAATTTCAGGTGTGTTGCGCTGTATACGGATGTCTTAAAACTTTTCAGTGAAATAGATAGTCGTGCAGGAAATGGCGGAACCAGACTTGAAAGATTCCAGCATGCAGCTGCTAGGCGTCTTTGCAGACAGACACTGCATTTCCATACTGCAGGCAATAGACAAAAAGCCCAAGTCCGTATCGCAAATAGGATGCGATTGCTGTATAAACTTGGGCGTTGTCTACCGAAAATTGAACCTACTCAAGAAGGCTGGACTCGTGGATTCCTACTACAAAATCAGGACCGATGGCAAGAAATTCTTTCTTTTCAGCAGCTTGCTGGACCATGCCAGGTTTTCCTTCGACGGGGACAATGTGTTCGTAGAGGTCGACCTGAGGGAAAAACAGCCTGCCAGCCTACTCGAAGCAAAATAGGCATGCACTTGTGAGGGCTGGCCAAGCAACGATTTTCGATTAATGGATTGGTAATTTTTAACAGCTTGGGTACTTTATGGCAAACCTGCAAATTGAACCGCGTGGACACACGTAAAATACCGGAGTTACTCGCTATTTCGGAAGGCCCAGTGGGCCTTGGAGGCTGCAGGAATGACGGCGAGTGCTTTGATTGCTGCGAATTTAACATAAGCGTTTTTGACGGCGGTACTGCCGAATCGGTGCACGAGGTTTCTGGAAACATGGTAAAGGTCCAGCACTGCTCACTTTCCGAGTCAAACGTTTCCGTACTGACCCAGCTTGACAGCCTTACAATCCTTCGCGACGATCAATGGGACCTCAGGATGCTACTTGCAAAAATAAAGGAACGAAGGGAGAGGATCTCAAACTCCTACACCAAAAGCTGCCTTGTAGACGCGGGAATCATGGCAAACAGGGCAAGGGAGGAGATAAAGACTGGCGGGCCGTTTGCGGGGGCATGGGTAAAATGCGCCTCTTTCTTCCTGTCCGACGCCCTTTTCTCCATAAACTCAAGGCGCCCGAGCCCTGCCCACATGCTTGAGATAACAAGACGCCTCAAAAAAAACGACACAAACCAGACCTTCTCTCTCGTACACCAGATCCTAGGACTGGAGAGGGCCTCCACCTCTGTGCTTGCAAGGATGGTCAAGTCTACGATGGGATTTTCCGACATGGTTGAGGCAAACGGCCACTCGAAGATAATCAAGAAAAAGTACGATTACCTGGTCGAACACTCCCTTTTGGCTGACTGCTACTTTTACCTCGGCTATGTCAACAGGAACAACATCATGAAAGTCGTCAGCCGGATACACAAAAATCCCGAATACATACACGTACTAAAGGTGGCCCTTGACATGGAAAGCGATCAACTGGTTGTAGAAAAGCAGGCAGGTGCAATCTTGGAAAGTACAAACGACCTTCTTGTAAATATAAAAGATAGCTAGCTGGCAAGGGTTGCGCCTTTTTTCAATAACCTTTTAAACCCTGCAGGGGATCCCTCAGATATGACAGACGCGGCATGCGGATGCGAATCTGCATCAGAAAACAAAGTAGAATGTGATTGCGCAATGCAAGGCGAATGCTATTGTGATGCTAATTGTGCATGCAAAGCATCAGTTTGTAAAGAACAGGTAGCTTCCTTCAGATAGATTTTAACCTTTTTCTTTATTTTTTAATAAAGCACTACTTTTCTTCCTCGTCCTTGATTCCCCACGTCTTTACAAGCTCCTTCTGGAACTTGTCCACCTGCTTGTCATTGAGGGAGTCGCCACAGTTCTTGTGTGTTGGTACAACGGTCATTCCATCCAACTTGAACTCGACTTCATACATGTGGACCTTTTCACACTCGCACATGTAAAAGCTACATATCGTTCCACTATATTTGCGTATATGAAAGCTTTAACTGAGCCTGCCAAATAGCTGGGATACGCAGATGGCAAGCAGGAAACTTGTAGCACTCTTTGCTGTTATCATAGTGTCAGCTGCAGCAGGGCTGGTCTGGCCTTTCTTTACGAACATCCATTTCCAGCCTCTCCCAAGTGCAGCAAGCCTGTGGCATATGGGAAAGGGGTCGCAGTATGAACCTGAGATGGTCTACAAGGTATACGATAACAATTCCAACTTTACAGCCGATTTGAAGTTTCTTCCCGGGCAGGGCGCAAACCAAAGCCTTTCGATAGAGATACGACCTGAAGGGAGTGACAAAGTGATAAACCAGACCGTACAAATCGGGCTTGTCTACGACTACCCTAACGTTTCACCCGAGGCAAAGCCCTATTTTGACAAGCTGGACGAATCCGTGTTCTCGATGCGCGACTATGCTACCACAGAACAGTACCTTGTAAAGGGTGCCGAGTGGGGCGACCTGTACATTGGGGCAAACCATGAAAAACTGACAGTCACAGACGCCGGCACCATGCCATTTGGATTCGGATCTGCCAAAGCATACCTCCTTTCCTACAGGATTGGCGCAAACGAAAACAAGTTTTGGATAGTTGACAACCTGCCCCTGCCCGTGAAGGCGCAGGTTTATGATTTCAACGGGACACTCGACTATGACTTTGAGCTGGTCTCGCTCAAGGCGCCATCCACTCCAGGCCTGAGCTGATAGCAATTAACTAGAAGCCAGTCGCAAAACTGAGCCACCTTGTCGTCAAACTTTCCCCAGACGTGCAGCGATGCCGGCAATATGTCCAGCCTTACATCGCCTGACAGCACCCTTACGCCCTCCTTTCCCTCATACATATATGCATCCTGAATCTGCGGGTTGGCAAGTACCTGCGAGGCCCTTGATTTTATCTCGTCTCTTGGGATTGGAAATGCTCTGCTGTCTCTCTGAAACACCATCCCTATGTTTTCGGTACCGTAGGACTCAAAGTCTTCAATCTTTCCCCTTTGAGGGAAGTTCAGGGAGAGCACAATCCCATATTTTCTTCCGATGCTTGACGCCAACTCGTTTATGGTTGTAAATGCAGCAGCGGGGCTTTTCTTGAGCAGCATCCGTATCTGCGGCATGTTTGATGCAAGCGCCTTTCTTAGTTCCGTGACAATCGAAGAAAAAGTCAACTACTCCCTTGGGAAAAATTTCTCATATATTTTTTGACCCCGTGCTGGGATTAATGCCTCTCCGTGATACCGTGAATCCTCATAATCTGGAAAGGGCAGAAGGCAGGAGACGCAGTCCCTTTAATTACCGCCCGTCCTGTTATCCATCCATGCTTCCACTTGACAAGGACGGCATACCGTATGACGAAGGTTCGGAAAAGGCTTCGAGTGTTGAAGACTACAAGGTCACCTGCATACAGTTCATCAAGGATATTTGCAACGACTACCTAGCATGGGTGGATTATTACAAACTGCCCCCGGAGGAGGACAAGAGGAGGAGGGACAGAATACATGCGATAGTGGAACGCACAAACGAATGGATTGCCAAGGTTTCCACCACCATAAAGGGCGTTGACGTGGTAATGAACGACGGTATCCAAAAGATGGCGGAAAATACGGCGGGATACCCATTCCAAATCGGAGTCTTTGTAGACAATACCTCGGGTTACACCCTTGCAAAGCCTGGCATAGTAGACATCAATGTCAAGGCTGTGGGGAGGGAAGGGTCCAAGGTAAAGCTTGGCTGGCACCAGAAGGACAAGCGGTTTCTCATCAGTTCTACGGCAGCAGTAACAATTGACGAGTCTAGCCTTGGGGAGCAGGAGTTTGATGTGTTGGACATTCACCTTAACATGGACGCCAGAACCTGCAAGCCCCGGGACATAATATCATTCACAGTGATAGTTGCAGAAACAAGAGAAGGCCAGGAATACGAAAGGCGTGGAATGACTACGATCATCCACATAGTGTGACTTCGAGAACCACCCTTGATTCCTCAGAACGCTTGTCTGGATACTTGAGGCCTGAAATCTTTCTTGCCAACTGATCGTCCCTGACCAGTGCGGCCGTGCCAGCGAAGGATTCATCGCCCACCGTGACGGTAACCTGCGGATTTGCCAGGGCATTTTTCAGCCAGTCGCTGTGGGGATTCCGCCTGGAAAAGTAGAACTTGCCGCCAAAATATACGGCCCTAAGCTCTACTGCGTGCTCGTTGCCGGTCTTCCTTCCTTTTGTTGACAGGACTGCCCTGAGTGGTCCCTCAGCAAATGCCATGGGATCTCCCCAGTTCTAAAGAATTTAACCCATTAGATTGAAAACTCTGATACCCGATTCAATAAACTGACTTGGAAACGCTCTCTCATGGCAACTTCGCTAGAATTTAACAGAAATCAGATAAAGGCGGACGAATTCAAGGGAAAAAAAGTCATTGACCGCGAAGGAATAGAATACGGCAAGGTAAAGCACGTGCACATAAACTCGGATACTCTGGAAGTGGTAGGTATTACGGTCCACGAGGGGATCAACAAGAACTACTTTCTGTCAAGAGATTATGTAGACAGGTTCACAGAGGAGTCAGTCCTGCTGTCTTCGGCACCAATTAGGACGGACGTTACCGTGGTAGACATCGACGGCAAGAAGATTGGAAAAGTAAAACGACTCCACATGAACAAGGACACAAACGAGCTTGAATCAATCGAGGTAACTGAAGGCCTTACCGGATCTAGGATATTCCACACGTCAGAAATCTGGGGAGTCGGAGAAAAGATAATTCTAAGGCTCACAAGGGACGAATACAAAAAGCCCTGATCCTCTACATTTTTCTTATTTCACTAAAACCAGCGGCGCGCTGACGCGCAAGGTTGGTACCAATTTATAGTGCGTCCGATCCATCTTTTACATTGTATGCTATAGAAACCGCTTCTCTTTCTAAAATTTACAAGAACGGCCTGAAGGCAGTGGACGAAGTTTCTATCAAGATTGAGAACGGAGAAATTTTCGGCTTCCTCGGGCCAAACGGTGCGGGCAAAAGCACGACAATAATGATCCTGACAACGCTTCTCAAACCTAGCTCGGGAAAGGCATTCGTAGCTGGGTTTGACGTCGTGTCCCAGGCAAAGAACGTACGGGAAAACATAGGATATGTGCAGCAGGATTCTACAGTGGACGAATACCTCACGGGAAGGGAGAACCTTATCCTTCAGGCAAAGCTAAACCACCTCCCTAAGGACCTTGTAAACAGACAGATTGACGACATACTGTCGATAGTGGAGCTCACCGACAGGCAGCACGAGCCCGTAGTGACCTATTCGGGCGGAATGAGAAAGAGGCTTGACATTGCGGGTGGGCTGCTTCACAGGCCAAGGGTGCTCTTCCTTGACGAACCGACCCTTGGCCTTGACATACAGACAAGGTACAAGATTTGGGAATACATAAAAAAAATCCACGCTGAATTTGGGATGTCAATCTTTCTTACCACGCATTACATGGAGGAGGCGGACAAGCTCTGCGATACCATTTCAATAATCGATCACGGAAAAATCAAGATTACAGGTTCGCCGCTTTCACTGAAAAATTCCTTGGGAAACGAGATCGTCACCTTTGAGGTGGATTCTGAGGAGCCGCTTGACACCCTGGTCTCCGACCTGAAAAAAATGCCAACCGTAAAGGAAATCTCCCTGGAAGCCTGCAAGGTGACAGTTTTCACAACCAGCGGGGATCAGCTCATGCCAAAGATATTCCAAAAAATAAGCAGCCTCGGGATGAATTTGGACTCGATATCTCTTACAAAGCCAACACTTGACGACGTCTTCCTGTCCTATACAGGAAGGGATCTGCGCGAGGATTCGGGAAAATTCGACAGGAAGAAGGAACGCGAAAGGATGAGGAAGATAAGGGCATGATTCTTTCTGACACCTACACAATTTTCTGGAGGGAAATGAAACGATACAGGAAGTCAAGAAGCGGCGTGCTGATCCGCCTTATCCAGCCAGCCATATGGATAATAGTGATCGGAAACACATTTGCCAGTACGCGGCCTCTTATCCAATCTGTCGGGTTTTCAGGCTCGTACATAGAATTCATGGCCCCTGGAGTAATCATGCTTACCGCAATTTTTACCAGCATATTCGGAGGCGTGAATACGCTCTGGGACAGGAGATATGGGTTCATGAACAAGGCCCTCACCTCCCCCATATCGCGGACCTCGATAGCGCTTGGCAAGATGCTGGCAATATCGCTCATCTCCGCACTGCAGTCCAGCCTTATCCTTGGGATCGCCCTTGCGCTAGGAGTCGGAATTGCCAACATCCTTGTGGTGATACCAATCCTGTTCATCGTCATTGCCTTCTCGCTGGGATTTTCAGGGATTTCGGTAATAGTGGCGGCCACCTCAAAATCCCAAGAGACCTTCTGGGGTGTGATAAACTTCCTAGGCATGCCCCTTTTCATGCTAAGCCCAGCCCTCTTTCCGCTGGAACTTCTGCCTCCCTGGCTTGCCTTTGTGGCAAGGCTCAACCCTGTGACCTATTCAGTGCTTCTCATAAGGCAGATGATGACTGGCACTGCGTCTCTAGCCTCCATTGCCCTAGAAATCGGGGTAATCTGCGGGTTTGTGGTAGTAATGGTCGGTATTGCAAGCTACGTTTTCACGAGAGAGGTAAACAAGCCGTTCTAATTTACCATAGTTGACAAAAATTGCAATAATTCCTCACTTAGGAGATCTTCTTAGTATTTTATGACCCTATCATAAATGAGAGCCTCTCTTGCACTGCTAGGAATTATACTAATTTCGTCAACCATGATTCTCGAGGCTTGGGCCGACGATACGCTGCCCTTCTCGACCCAGTGGGGCGCCTATGGTCTTGCAACAAATGGCAAGTTTGCATATCCACAAGGGATTGCGGTAGACAAATCCGGAAACGTCTACGTCACTGACCTTGGAAACCGAAGGGTTCAGGAATTTGATAACAACGGAAACTTTGTGGCTACTTGGGGCAGCAAGGGATCCGGCCACGGGCAGTTTGAGGAACCGGCAGGCATTGCAATAGGGGGGAACTTCATCTATGTGGTTGATAATGAATTGAGTCTTGTACAAAAATTCGACATGAACGGACAATTTGTATCACAATGGGGGGGCAAAGGCAGTGACAACGGACAGTTCTTGCTCCCGCAGGGTATTGCAGTAGATTCCAAGGGTAATGTGTATGTGGTTGACACTGGAAATAGCAGAGTTGAAAAATTTGATGTTAACGGAACCTATCTTCTTTCAATTGGTAGCAGCGGACTTGGAGAAGGGCAATTCCTTTCACCCCATGGAGTGGCCGTTGATTCCCTCAATTTTGTTTATGTGACTGATACAGGAAATAACAGGATAGAAAAGTTCGGCCAAGACGGGACTTATCTGCAATCTTATGGTGATGGATCCGGATTAAAGTCTCCAATAGGGATTTCCATTGACAGCTCCGGAAACATTTTCGTCGCGGACGACGGAAACAACCGAGTCGTAGAATTTCAAAGCAACGGAAACACAGGAAACTGGGGCAGCTCTGGCACGGGACCAGATTTTTTCATGGAGCCTAGGGATGTTGCTGTCGATCCTGCCGGAAACGTGTTTGTAGTAGACAGCGACAACAACAGGATCCAAAAGTTTGGTTCAAACCAACTTCCCTCGCAGCCTGCGTCACAAACAACTTCCGTGACAACCCAAAATCCCCAGACCACCACTCAGCAACCGGTACAACAGACAACCCAAAGCCTAAACGCCATTCAAAGCACCAATTCTTCGCTTATCACTGACCCGAATGAAAAAACACTACCGCAGATTACTTCCCCGCCTGACATGACAGTAGAGGCTACTGGCACGCTTACACCAGTATCAGTAGGACAGGCCACGGCAACAGACGCAGTAAAGGTGGTCTCTATAACAAACAATGCCCCGTCGAAATTCCCGCTTGGAACCACACTTGTTACCTGGACCGCGATGAATGCAGGGGGAAACACGGCTCAGGCAGTTCAAAAAATTACAATAGTTGATACCACCGCACCCACACTAACTGCTCCTCCAAACATCACGATTCAGGCTACCAGTGCAAACCGCACTACCGTTAATCTAGGGCTCCCATCAGCTTACGATGCAGTGGGTGTTGAATCGGTGACAAATGATGCCCCCATTTACTTCCCATTGGGACAGACGGTTGTAACTTGGAAGGCCATTGATCCCTCGGGCAACGTAGCCACTGCCAAACAGACAGTGACTGTTCAGGACACCACACCTCCTACAATCAAGGCACCTGCAGACATGACAGTTAACGCAACCGGCGCCTTGACACAGGTCAACATAGGACAGGCAGTAGCAAACGACGATACAGGAATCTCTTCACTTACTAACGATTCTCCTCAGCAAGGATTTCCGCTTGGCACCACGACCGTTACATGGACTGCGGTAGATGCGGGAGGCAACACTGCTCATGCAACTCAAAAGATTATGGTTGTCAATCACAGTCCTCCCAAGCTCACACCTCCCCCGGCAGTAACCTTCGAGGCAACCTCCCTTGACAATAACACGGTTCCAATAGGCAATGCAACTGCCAATGACTTTGAATCAGTAACCATTACCAACAACGCACCAAAAGTATTCCCACTTGGCAAGACCACTATACTCTGGACTGCAAAGGATGCGTCTGGCAATACTGCCAATGCAACCCAGGTTGTAGACGTGGTAGATACAACTGCTCCAAAGATTATCCCGCCTCATACAGTAGTAGTGAACGCGACAAGCCCCACTAGCAACAGTGTAATCATAGGCAATGCCACTGCAACTGACAACACCAAAGTGGTTTCTATCACCAATGACGCTCCACAAGTATTTCCATTTGGCAACACCACCATTACATGGACAGCAAGGGATATTGCAGGAAACATAGATACTGCAACCCAGCTTGTAGATGTGGTTGACCATACTCCTCCTCAACTTACAATTCCATCGGACATAGTTGTCAATGCAACCTCGTATGCTATGCCAATTACAATAGGTCAGGCATCGGCTACGGGAATAATCGACACCACGCCCAAGATAACAAGCAACGCAACGGGACTTTTCCACATTGGAAAGACGGTTATCCAGTGGACCGCAGTCGACAAGTTTGGAAACACCAAGACTTTGGACCAGACTGTAGACGTCCTTGCATGTGGCAAGCCGGAATCATTCTACAATGTGATAATGGGTACCAACGGCAACGACACGCTGACGGGATCATCAGTGCCAAACCTGATACTTGGACTCGATGGAAATGACATCATTCGCGCAGGCCCAGCAGGAGACTGCATAATCGCAGGCAACGGCAACAACGTGATTGTAGGTGGCGACGGCAATGACATGATCGTGGCTGGAAACGGCAACAACATCGTGCGGGGAGGTACAGGCAACGAGCTAATCTACGTTGGCTCTGGTAGCAACATAATTGAGGGCGGCACAGGGCACAACACATGCTATCTAGGAAACCCGAGCGCAGACACCGTGGTTAACTGCCAAGCCCAAAAACAGTAGGCACGCTGTAGCCCGCTTGTCGGATTTCTTCATATAGATTATAATGACAACCCGTTTTTTCGATTGTGGATGTCGAACTCCAAGAAACTGTTTCTGAGGTCGAAGAAGGTAATCCCGTCGGGAATAAACAGCCCAGTCCGCTATTATGATCCGTATCCGTTCTTTGTAACGAAGGCGGAGGGTAGCTCCATGTGGGATGTGGACGGAAACAGGTATCTTGATTTTTGCAACGGTTACGGCGCCCTCTTGCTGGGGCACAGGAGAAAGGAGATAATTGCCGGCGTCCTATCGCAGTTGAAAAAGGGCACGCTCTACTGCGCGCCGACGGAGCTTGAGGTCGAGTTGTCCGAACTAATATTGAAAAATTTCCCCTCTATGCAAAAAACCAGGCTTGTAAACACAGGAAGCGAGGCTACAATGACTGCAATCAGGCTGGCAAGGGGCTTTACAAGGAGGAAGAAGATAATCAAGTTCGAAGGATGCTATCACGGAGCGCATGATTACGTGCTGGTAAAGGCAGGGTCGGGCGCAGCGCACAACGGCATATCAGTTTCCGAAGGGGGCCTTGACGAGTCATCCAAGAACACACTGGTGGTACAATACAACAATTCCACGGAGCTTGCAGAGGTCATGGAAAAGGAGGACGATATTGCAGCAGTAATAGTGGAACCCGTGCTTGCCAACATGGGGCTTGTCCTGCCTGAAAAAAACTTCCTAGGAAACATCCGAAAACTTACAAAACAAAAAGGCGCCCTCCTGATCTTTGACGAAGTAGTAACAGGCTTCAGGATGTCAAAAGGCGGTGCCCAAGAATACTATTCCATCAAACCCGATATCACCACCCTTGGCAAGGCGCTTGGAAACGGCTTTGTGATTGCAGCGGTGGGGGGCAGGGCTGAAATCATGGACATGCTTTCGCCGGAAGGAAAGGTGTACCAGGCCAGCACGTACGCAGGAAACCCAATCTCTGTCTCGGCCGCAATCTCATCTATCAAGACAATCAACAAGCACAGCAACAAAATCTATCCAAGGCTTGAAAGGGCATGCAGGGGCCTGACATCCTCCATTGGAGATGCAGCCGCTGACTTGGGAATCCCACACCAGATTAATTCGCAAAGCTCCATGTTCCAAATATTTTTCAGCGATGAGCCGGTAGTCAACTACGGAAGCGCAAAGGCAGCAGATGCAGCGAAATTCAGGGTACTGTTCAACGAGCTGCTAAAGGGGGGAGTATTTGTGGCTCCATCGCAATTTGAAACCGTCTTTTTGTCATACGCGCACAGCGACCATGACCTTGCAAAGGCAAGGTCCTTGTACGAAAAGGCGCTAAAGAAGGTGAAGGGTTGAAGTATCTTGTGGGCGCGAGGGGAAGCCAGCTCTCGCTTGCACAAACCAACTGGGTGATTGCAGAACTCAGAAAATCCAATTCCGGGCTTGAGTTTGAGATCGTACCGATTACCACAAGGGGCGATACTGACGCAAGGCCACTATTTACGATAAACCAGAAAGGGATCTTTGAGAAAGAAATCGACCGGGCTGTCGCGGACAGGAAGGTGGACTTTGCAGTACACAGCCTCAAGGATGTCCCAGCAGAACTCCCGGACGATCTGGTTCTTGCCTGCATTCCAAGGCGAGAGCCTGCAAACGACGTGTTCATTTCAAAGGACGGCACTCCGCTGGGAAAAATGAGGAAGGGCGCTGTAATAGGAACCAGCAGCCTGAGGCGGGCAGTCCAGATCTCAAGGCAGAGGCCGGACTTGGTAGTCAGGCCCATCCGGGGAAATATTGAAACCAGAATAAGAAAAATAAACGATGGAAATTTTGACGGCATAGTGCTGGCACAAGCTGGAATCAAGAGGTTGGGCATTGAGCTAAATTTTGAGAGGCTCCCGATAGAGTCGTTCATGCCATCGCCTGGGCAGGGGGCGCTTGCGATAGTGGCAAGGAAAGACAACAACGGGGTGCTTGAAATCTTGAAAAAAATCGAGGACCCCGTCACAAGGAGCGCCGTGGAGGCGGAAAGGGCGCTCTCCCTCTTTGTGGACTCGGGCTGCAGGTTTCCAGTGGGAGCACTGGCAGAGCAGGAAGGGGACAGGCTGACACTCAGCGTTACAGTTTATTCGGTGGATGGGAGCAGGTTCATTGCAGTGAAAAAGGAATCAGAGCCAGCCAAGGCCAAGGACCTTGGAAGGGAGGTTGCATCGGAACTAGCAGCAAAAGGAATAGAAGAGCTTGCGAAAAACTGGAGAGAAAAGGTGGAGGAATGGAACCAAAAATGAAGGGAGGAGTATCGATAGTAGGCGCAGGTCCGGGAGATCCGAAGCTAATAACCATCAAGGCAGTCGAGGCCATAAAATCCGCAGACGTGGTCCTCTATGACCGCCTTGTAAGCAAGAAAATCATCGGCATGATCCCAAAGAGGGCTGAGAAAGTCTATGTGGGAAGGGATGTGGGCGACGACTATAAGCATCAGGATGCCACTAACGACCTGATGGTAAAGTATGCTAGGGCAAGGAAGAGCGTTGTCAGGCTCAAGGGAGGAGATCCTTTCATCTTTGGAAGGGGGGGCGAGGAAGCTGAATTCCTCAGGGAACACAATGTCAAATATGAGATAATTCCTGGGATTACCTCCGGCATAGGATCCGCAGAATATTCGGGAATACCTCTGACCCACCGGGACTATGCATCCTCAGTAGTATTTGTGACGGGTCATGAGGATGCCAAAAAGACCAAGGGAACCGTAGACTGGAAAAAACTCGCAAAATCCGTGGACACGATTGTAATAATGATGGGGCTTTCAAGGCTTGAGATAATCTCGAAAAATCTAATCAGCGGGGGTCTTGAAAGGAACACGCCTGTGGCGGTAATCCAGAACGGGACCACAAGCGAGCACAAGATGCTGAAGGGCAACCTTGGCAATATTGCAAAAAAAGTCAAGGCCGCAAAAGTAAGGCCTCCGTCTATAATTATAATAGGCAAGGTGGTCTCCCTCTCAGAGAAGATAGGGTGGAGAAAATGATGCAAGGCAAGGTAATAGCGATAACAAGATCAAAGGAGGACTCGGAGGAATTCATAAAGCTTGTTTCAAGCGAAAAGGCAAGGGCAATCTCCCTGCCCACCATAGAGCTTGTAAGCAAGGGCGACGGAATGGTTGACGAGTTTTTAACTGCAATAAAGACCGACAATCCGGACTTTTCCGTCTTCATGAGCTCAAAGGCTGTGAGGCTTCTTTTTGATACCGCAAGAAAGGTATCCAAGTATGAGCAACTCAGGCTTGCCGTAGCCAACACTACTGTTATAGCAGTAGGTCCGAAGACCAGTGCCGCACTCGAAGCCGAGGGCATCAGGGTGGCGCACATGCCGGAAAGGTATTCGTCGGTTGGAGTTGGCGAAGTCTTCACACGCCTAAACGCCGCTGACAAGAAGGTCATTGTTCCAAGGAGTGGTGCGTCGACACCGTTTCTTGCACAGCTACTTGAAAAGATAGGGCTCCACGTCAAGGAAGTATACCTTTACGATGTAAGATCGCACAGTGATCTGGGACAATGGATCGAGTTCAAGCAATTGCTTTCCGAAAATAAGGTAGACGGAGTTGTCCTCACAAGCGCCTCGTCGGTCAGGGCGTTTTTCGAGATCATGCTTGGCGATACTGACGAAAAAACCCTCAAATCAAATTTACAAAAGACCAAAGTGGTAGCAATAGGGCCATTTACAGCAGACGAACTGAAAAAGTTCGGCATTAACCCGATAGTTGCAAACGTCCATACCGTCCCGGGTGCAGTGGAGACGATCAAAAACTGCCTCTGCTGATGCAACTGGCTTCCATGGAAAAAAGTTCTGCCATCAGTCTACACAAACAAACTTCTGGTTAGGTCAAGCTAAACCTCTCATTCCAAATTCTTGGAATCATGCCGGCATCGGCATTTAGCTCAGCCTACTCCGCTGTACGAGTGTGAAGTGGTGTGTAACTTTTTTATAACATAACGGAGTTATGTCAATCATGACGACTGAGAACCTCAATATGGATTATGCAAAATATGATTTTAAAAACTCAACCGAGATGTACGTCTATACCAGCAAGAAGGGTCTTTCCAAGGAAGTAGTCGAGGAAATTAGCAAATTAAAGGACGAACCAAAGTGGATGCTGGACTTTAGACTGCGCTCCTACGAAATATTCATGAAAAAACCCATGCCAAACTGGGGAGCGGATCTGTCCATTATCGACTTTAACAATATCTACTATTATGCCAAGGCATCCGAAAAGACCGAGAAGGACTGGGACAGCGTCCCGGCCGAGGTAAAGGCAACCTTTGACAAGCTCGGAATCCCGGAGGCTGAAAAGAAGTTCCTCGCTGGAGTGGGCGCGCAGTACGAGTCTGAGGTAGTATATCACAACCTGCGGGAAGATCTCGCAAAGAAGGGAGTTCTCTTCCTTGACACTGACACTGCACTGAAGGAACAGCCAGAGATTTTCAAGAAATTTTTCGGCAAGGTAATTCCTCCAGAAGATAACAAGTTTGCTGCCCTCAACAGCGCGGTATGGAGCGGAGGTTCGTTCATCTACGTGCCAAAGGGCGTAAAGGTAGATCTTCCACTGCAGGCATACTTTAGAATCAACAAGGAGAACATCGGCCAGTTTGAAAGAACACTGATAATCGCTGATGAGGGTGCAGAGGTACACTACATCGAAGGCTGTACCGCGCCAGTTTACTCATCAGAATCGCTCCACTCTGCAGTCGTAGAACTGATTGCAATGAAAGATGCAAAACTAAGGTATACTACGATTCAAAACTGGAGCAACGACGTTTACAATCTTGTCACAAAGAGAGCTTATGCATATGAGGGAGCAAGAGTAGAATGGATCGACGGCAACATCGGTAGCCGCGTGACCATGAAATACCCCGGAATCTATCTGCTGGGACAGAGGGCGCACGGCGAGACACTGTCCATCGCGTTTGCGGGTAAAAACCAGCACCAAGACACTGGAGCAAAAATGGTACACCTCGCTCCAAATACCACTTCCAGAATCACATCAAAATCCGTAAGCAAAAGTAATGGTAGAACCACATATCGTGGACTGCTTCATGTTGCCAAGGGTGCTACGAACGTAAAGGCATCAGTAAGATGCGATGCACTGCTACTTGACGATACTTCAAAAACGGACACCTATCCGTACATGGAGATAAACCAGGAAGATGCAACAATCACTCACGAGGCGACCGTCGGAAAGATAGGGGACGAACAGATATTCTATCTCATGACAAGAGGCTTTACTGAGGAAGAGGCGCTGACCCTGATTGTAAACGGGTTTATCGAACCATTCACCAAAGAGCTTCCAATGGAATATGCAGTGGAACTCAACAGACTGATAAAGCTTGAAATGGATGGCTCGGTCGGCTAGCCGACAAGTCGTCACCTGAATAGACATGTCATCTTTCATCTTGTCAAAGCTCGGTCAAAATCACATAGATGAAATCTCCGAGTCCAACAACGAACCTTCCTGGCTTAAGGAATACAGGAAAAACTCATTTGCAGTTTATGAACAACTTCCCGCCGAGGTTTCCCCGCTTTACAACAAATATTCTGACGCCAACAGGATGGATTCGTCACAGGTCACCCTGTCGCTAAGCTCCGACACGACGCTGCCAGAATTTGTTAAGGACAGGCTGTCCGAGATATCGGGCAACCCCTGCATTGTTCAGATAGGGACGAACATCTCGAAGATAAACCTCCCGCAGGACCTGAAATCAAAAGGCGTAGTCATCTGCTCCATCCAAGATGCAATAAAGGAGCACGGAGACAAGATAAAGGCCATATTTGAAAAAATCGACGCCAAGCGCGACAAGTACATAGCACTTAACAACGCCTTCTTCAATTCCGGGCTTGTAATCTACATACCCAAAAACACCTCGGTCGAGCAACCCATTCACATAATATCCTCGCTCCCACTGGACGGGACATCCACAATTTCAAGGAACATAATAGTGGGGGAGGAGAACAGCAAGGCCTCAATCGTACAAGAAATCTATGCACCCGATGCGGGCAAACAGCAGGCCTACCTTGAGGTTCTTGACGTGACGTCAAAACAAAACAGCCAGCTCGAACTCATCACCCTGCAAGCGATGGATAAGCACGCAGTCAACTTCTCGTCTAGATCAGCACGGATAGAGCAGGACGCGGTCATGAGCTGGTACCTAGGGCTGTTCGGCTCCTTCCTTTCAAGATACAAGGTGGACAATTATCTTAACGGCACTGGCGCGACGGCGCATGATACCGAGGTTGTTTTTGGCGACAAGAACCAGTCTTTTGATCTTGCCTCGAACCTGATACACAACGCCCCCTCAACCATAGGGCGCGTCTTGGAAAAATCAGTACTCAAGGATACCTCCAAGTCCCTCTTTAAGGGAATGATAAGGATTGAAAAAGGTGCATCGCATTCCGAGTCCTACCTTGCAGGGCATTCAATACTTCTCGACAAGGGTGCAAAATCAGACTCGATACCCGGCCTTGAGATTCTTACAAACGACGTAAAGGCAACACACTCAGCATCGGTTGCCCAGATGGATGAGGAGCAGCTGTTCTATCTTGCAACCAGGTGCCTGAGCAAGTCAGAGGCTCAAAAGATCATCGTCGAAGGATTCCTAGAGCCGCTTTCAAGGAAGATGTCATACCAGATTAGAGCCTGGATAAGCTACCTGATAGAATCCAAGTGGCTTGGCAGGGACCTTAAGATAAAAACAGACGAGCAACTAAAGGCAATTTTAGAAGTGGAAGAGACTAGGTACCGAGAGGCCGACATCTTTGAAAGCCACTACAAATACAGGTGAGCGCATTGACGGAGTGGGTAAAGGTGTGTTCCACAAGTGATTTGAAAAAAGGGGAGATGATAGATTTCGATTATAAGGAGAAGAAGTTGCTACTGGCAAACATAAACGGCAAGGTTTACGCCGCAGACAGGACATGCACCCACGCTGACGCCGACCTTACCACGGGCATACTGAGTGACGAGGGAGTTACCTGCCCACTGCACCTCTCGACATTCAACCTTGACACTGGAATGCCGCAAAACCTTCCAGCTGAGCTTCCGCTAAAAATCTACAATGTTAAAATAGAACAAAATGAAATCTATGTCGAGGTAGGATAATTTGCAAGCAAGCATCATAAACATTGAAAGTATTCGAAATGATTTTCCAATTTTAAAACGCAAGGTCCACAAGGACAAGGCGCTTGTCTACTTTGACAACGCGGCGACCACCCAAAAGCCAATACAGGTAATAGATGCCATAAGCAACTATTATCTCAACTATAACTCTAACATCCACAGGGCTGTGCACGAGCTGGCTGAGGAGGCAACTGCCGCATACGAGTCTGCTAGAGACAAGATTGCAAAGTTCATCAACGCAAAAAACCGGGAGGAGATAGTCTTTGTGAGGGGCACGACCGAAGCAATCAACCTGGTTGCCTATACTTGGGGCAGGCAGAATGTGGGCAAGGATGACATTGTAGTTACAACGGAATATGAACACCACAGCAACATTGTACCGTGGCAGCTTCTGACAAAGGAGAAAGGGGCTAGACTCGAATACATTGGGGTAGATGACAATGGAGATCTCATACTTGATCAGCTTGACAGCTACCTGGAGACAGGAAAGGTAAAACTCGTAACCTTTAGCCAGATGTCAAACGTACTTGGGACCATAACAGACTCGGAGGAAATAATCAGGAGGTGCAAGAAAAAGGGTGTGCGAGTCCTGGTGGATGGAGCACAGTCCGTTCCGCACCTGAAGGTTGACTTGCAGAAACTGGACTGCGACTTTTTCGCCTTTTCTGCCCACAAGATGCTTGGCCCTACAGGCGTGGGAGTGCTGTGGGCAAGGAAGGAACTGCTTGAAGGGATGGTTCCCTTCAACGGCGGCGGCGACATGATAAGGGAGGTACACAAGTACGAGACGTCATGGAATGACCTTCCATACAAGTTCGAGGCGGGAACCCCCAACATCGCGGACGTCATAGGATTCGGAGCCGCGATTGACTACCTCGAGAAAATAGGGATGGACAAGGTCAGAGAACATGAAATAGAAATTACAAGGTATGCTTTGGACAAACTTTCTCAGATCAAGGGCATTAAGATTTACGGGCCAATGGATGCCTCAAAGCGTGGAGGCGTCATCTCTTTCAACTTGGGAGATATACACCCTCATGACCTTGCAACTATAATTGACGAAGATGGAATCGCCATCCGTTCAGGACACCACTGTGCACAGGTGCTGATGGAAAGGCTTGACGTGTCCGCCACTTCCCGCGCAAGCTTTTATATCTATAACACAAAAGACGAGGTAGATGCGTTCGTCAAATCTCTCCACCGTGCAAAGGAGTTGTTCAGAATTTGAGTAGCGCCGACATCTATCGTGAGATAATACTTGACTACTACAGGAACCCTAGGAACTACGGAAAGCTCCCAAACCCGGACGTGGCTCAAAGGGACAGCAACCCACTCTGTGGTGACGAGCTTGAAATGCACCTTAACATAAAGGACAACAAGGTAGTGGATGTCAAGTTCACCGGCAAGGGCTGTGCTATAAGCCAGGCAAGCGCATCAATGCTTACAGAATTAATCATGGGAAAGGACTTTGAGGCGGTAAAGAAGCTGTCAAAGGAGGACATCCTAGACAACCTGGGTCTCCACGACCTCGGGCCTGCAAGGATAAAGTGCGCCCTGCTCTCGCTCAAGGTCCTAAAGTCCGGCCTGTATTCCTACCTGTCAGAGAAACTCAAGGATACCGCGTCGGCAGATAAGATAAAAGAGGAAGCTTCGGGTCTTTACTAAGTTGGCAATCCCAAAAGAGCAGATACCACTGCAAATCAGAAAAACAATTTTTGAAAAATTCAACGACCCAAACCTCAGGTTTACAAATGACGAGATATTCGAGGTGCTGAAGGGCGATGGCCTTGACAGCTCCCTTACGATAGACGATATGGAGCCGTACTTTGAACAGCTCCACAAAGAGGGGCTGATAAGGCCAATCGCGCAGAATTTTACGACCCAGTATTTCAAGATATTTGACGCTGTGGAGCGGTTCGACTGCAAGTCCTGCCACCAGCAGGTCTATATAGGAAAACTCGAGCCACGTGTCTGCACAAACGCCCAATGCAAGGCTTCTATTTAGTTCTCTGTCTTGCGGCGGCCTCTTCCAGGGCCTGGATCATGGGAAGCTTTACCCCTGTTAGGTAGAGCACCAGTGCGCCTCCTGCAGTGCTTATGTGGTTAATCTTTTCAGCAAGGCCGTATCTTTTGAGAGCAGCCGTAAGGTGGCCGCCGCTAACTATTGTGGTTGCAAAAGAGTTTGCCACGCCCTTGAGAAGTTCCTCCGTGCCGAACTTGAAATTCTCGTTCTCGAAAAATCCAGCGGGGCCGCTCATGAATACGGTTCCAGCACTTTGTATGGATTTTAGGTAATAATCTACAGTCTTCGGTCCGAGGTCGTAGACGGCATCGCCCTTGATCAGTTCTCGCACGTCCATCTCAACCCTCTTGCCGTTTCTTTCCACCGCAATATCGACTGGGACTGAAAAGACGTCGGGATATTCCCCTATGAGGGTGTGGGCCTTTTGTACTACCTCTTCCTCGCGCTTGATGCCTAGAGGGAACTTGATTCGCCCCTGCGCCCGCAAAAACACGTTGGCTATGACGCCGGTGAGAAGCACCTGGTCCGCGCGGCCGTTTTGAATCAATTCCTTGATGGCCTCAAGCCTGTCGATCACCTTAGACCCGCCGAGAACCACGACGTGGGGTCCCTTTGCAACGGTCAAAATCTCGTCGAGCTTTCTGACCTCGCGCTCGACCAGTCTGCCCGCACAGGCGGGGAGAATGTGGGCAAACCCGATGATCGAAGGGTGCGCGCGGTGGGAGCTTGGAAACGAATCCAGCACACACATGTCAAACAACTTTGAAAGACGTTTTACCATTATGGTATTTGATGCGTCGGAGGCAGAGAACTCGTAGTTTTCCTCAGCGCAGAGCCTTACGTTGTCAAGCAGAATGATGTCGCCGTCCTTCATGTTCCTGATGGCATTCTGGGCCTCCGAGCCTATCACATCTTCAACATACTTGATCTTGCGGCCAAGTATCTCCTCTAGTACCTTGGCATGGTTTTCCATGCCGGTGTAGTCCTTGTTTCCAACCCGTCCCTGGTGCGAGGCGATCACGACCTTTGCTCCCTCGAGGTCCTTGAGGGACTCTGTGGACTCCCTAATTCTGCTTGTCTCTATTATCTTCAAGGTTGCAGGGTCGATGGGGCAGTTCATGTCAACACGCAAGAACACCGTCTTGCCTTTAGTGTCAAAATCGTCAAGGGTTAGAATCCTCACGGCGATCCTTTCTTGGTGGAGGTTAAAATCCTTTAGTCAAAGCATTATGCAGTAAATTTTTCTAGAGGAATCGATCTCATTTAATATGGTCGCGCTTCCGATTACTGTATAGATGGATGTGCAAGCGAGGTACTTTCTATGCAAAAATGGATCTTTGATGTAAGAAGTAGAACGTTTTTCCTTCTGCTGCTTGCGTTTTTAATCCTTGTATATCTCGCCAGTGCAAAAATTCCAGCCGCCTTGGACACAAGCTTCGAAGACTCGATGCAGAAGATGGGGGGCAACAAGGGCCTTGATCTTGCAATGCAGGCATTCTCCGAACTGGGTTGGGTCCTATATCCGATATTTGTCGCAATTGTCCTTTTTATACGGCATGACACGAGGAGGCTCGGCCTCATACTGCTCCTTTCGCTGCTTATAGGAACAATCGCGGCCGCCTACATGAGGTGCTATACTGGCTACGAGAAGCCGGACCTTCAGTTCATGGGCTCCAAGCTTCCTCTTACCTCGGGAGCCGATGTGGGGATTCCGTGCCAGGTAGACGGCACTTTTCCCGCAGGCCATACAGTAAGGACGACGCTTTTTGCATTCATGGTAGGATACGCGCTTTCCAGGCGGTTTCCAAGGGGATGCCACCTGGTATGGCTTTACCCGATACTTGTCTCTATAAGCAGGCTCTACCTTCTGCAGGAATACCCAACCACAGTAGTAGGCGGGGCAATACTTGGGATCCTTCTTGCAGACGTTATGTCAAAAAAACTCAAGATAGAAATGATATTTGGAAAATCAAAACCCTAGGCTGCTAAACACCTTGGAGCTTATCAGGACCATGGCAAAGTGGTCCTCGTCGTAGCTGTATATCCAATACCTGACATCGCGCTCCTTCTTTGCCTTGCGCAGCCCGAAATTCAGCTCGTTCATGATGGTAAAACCAATTTTTTTTGCGGCGTTCTTGTCCTTGGTCATTATCACTCTGAACGCCCCTTTCTGCAAATCAAAGCCCATGCTTATCATCTGGGCCGCCACCTCGGGCGCCTTGCCCTCGTTTTCTACCTCGAAAGTTCTAGTGACCGGAATCTGAGACGGGTGAAATTCCATGCACTTTTACACCATCTGCCAAATAAAATCTACTTGCTCTAATGATGTGGCAACCGAAAATTTTAAGAAAAAATCGGAAAAACATGTTAAAAATATTAACTCTTATGTCAAATCCTGATCATAACAAATACTTAATCGATTACAAAGTCACTTAAAACGCATGGCGTCCTTGGAGGCACTTACTAAATCATATAGGGCAAAAAAAGCCGAGGTTGCAAAATTAAGAAGGAAAAGTGAAAGCAGTCTGAAGGAAACCCTCTCGCTCAAAAGGAGGTCCTCGTCGGGACTTGTATCCATTCAACGCAGGAAGGAAGCGCTGGAGAGGGGGATAGCTCACGTGGTACAGCTTCTTAACCAATACCGCTCACAAAAGGATAGCATTGCAAGGCTCAAGGCCGCGGCCGAGGATAGGCTAAAGCAAGAGTTTGATCTGCAGGACAGCACAAAGCAGCAGATTGACTACGGTTCCTCCGAAGACAAGGCTTCGGCCCAGGAAAGGTTGCGCTTTACCGAGGAAAAGATTGCAGAACTCCGCGCAGGAATGAAAGAGAGGGAGTCAGCGGAGGGAAGGCTTGAAAAACAGATATCTGAACTGGAGAAGGAAAAAGCAAGGCTGGATTCCCAGCTCAGGAAGCAGATTCATTCAAAGCCTGCACTTGTCGAACAACTGAAGACCAGCGAAAAGAAAGAGTCCGTGCTCAGGCCCAAGGTAAAGTCCCTCATCAAAAGGGAGGAACAGGCCGCAAAGACACTCCAGTCCATGGAGAAAAAACTTGCAGAGGCCCTGAAAAAGAGGAGGAGTGCAGAGCAAAAGGCACGGAGGGCCAAGAAGAAACAGGCACGAAGATCAAAGACCAGAACAAGGAAGGCCGCAAAGAAAAGGCCATCTAGACGTATGAAGGCCCGCTCCAAGGCAAAAACGAGGACTGCCAGAAAGACTGCTAGAAGGACAGTAAGGAAGAAGGCTGCGAAAAGGCGAATCCCGAAAAAGCGAACTGCAAGAAAGGCAAGACGTTCAAGGTCAAGACGCAGGTAGCATTCCTACGCTTAATTAATATTGAATAACTTTTTTTCCGTAGCCATGTCTCCACCCAATAGGGTAATAGTAGAGATAACGGAAATGCCAAAGCTGAAGAATCCTGCCTTGATATGTGGCCTTCCGGGCAGCGGATATGTCGGCAAACTTGCAGTTGATCACCTGATAGACGAGCTGAAAGGAATACCTTTTGCAAACATTTTCTCCTCGTCGTTTCCCCCTCAAGTACTAATTCATTCTGACGGAACTGCGGATCTTATGAAAAACACCCTTTACTATTGCAAATCAAAATCATCTGACCTGGTCCTCCTCAGCGGGGATGCCCAGCCGGTTAGTCCGGAAAGCGAGTACGAGATGGCAGAAGAGATAACAAAGATCAGTGAAAAACTCGGTGTCAAGGAAATCTATACCCTCGCTGCATACATCACAGGGTCATTTACAAAGACACAGAGGGTATATGGCACTAGCACTTCTCCTGGAATCGTGAAGAATTTTTCCAAGTACGGGATCTATCCAATGAACAGCGGAAGCATCACAGGAATGAACGGGCTGATAATCGGAGTTGGAAAGAGGAAGAACATTACAGGCACATGTCTTCTTGGGGAAACCTCTGGGTACGTCGTCGATGCCATTGCCTCAAAGGCGGTCCTAGAAACGCTGGGTACGATTCTTGGATTGAAGCTCGATCTGGCGGGAATCACAAAAAAGGCTCAGGACACAGAGCAGTTAGTCAAGACCATAGAGGAACAGATGGCTGGAAGGCATCCTCCAGAATCGCTGCCAATGCAACAACCTGATAAGAAACTAGGATACATCAGCTGACAATGAAAAAACGCGGACCGATAGTAATCATAGCCGGAGCAGTGCTCATCGGCATTGCCTTTCTAATCTCGTATTCCGTCATGGAAGGCGCGGGCAGCGCCCTTCCTGGAAACGGGCTTCTCCCTTCTCCTGAAAGCATGTTTGACGAGACCTCAGAAAAAGAAACCATTTTTCCCGGGATGACGTACACCTTCTCACACACCACCTCGGCATCCCACGTGCCACTCATGTGGGGCCTCTACGTCACAGATTACAAGCCATCGGACAAGGTCTCAATAAGTGTGTCAGACATTTCAGGCGATAACTTGGGTTCGTATGATGACGCGGATCCAATACTCATAAAATCGTTCATGATACCAAAACTTGATACCTACAGTTTTGCAGTTGAAAACACAGGCAGCGACTCGATTACCGCCGAGATGCTGTTTACAGAGAACCCTGAGAAATCAAAAGCTCTCACGGACCCGAACTCACCTTTTAACAAAAACATAGTTCCACTTGCAGCGGCCGGATTCATGCTCATCTTTGGCATAATCGTAATTATTGCTGGGATAGTACTTGGCGTACTGGACTGGAGAAAAAGCAGAAATCAGTCTAGGTATATCTAGAACTCGAGTACCTCGAGCTTGCCATATTTGCCAACGTTGAGGGAGTTTTCGCCCCTGAACGTACTGATATAGCCATTTTCAATTCTAACCTTTGAACCCTGCTTTACCATCTTGATCTGTGCGTCCCAAAGGGTCAGCTTGATCTGTCCGCTGTCGTCCTTTAGCACCGCGTCTGCCACCTGGGCTTGTCCACCCGCCTTGAGGTTTACAGTTCTGGGCTCGCTTATGCTATCGATTACACCTTCAACTGGTTCTAGCCTGTTTTGTGGCTTGTTGAGTTGACCTATGTTTGGCATTTAGCAAATTTCTCCACGATCAAATAATAAGTGTTTTGCTGAAATGATCTGTCGAGTGCGGTTGCCGACGCGCAGACACCTTGAACCGTCTTACGGATTCGAGATTTGTCTACCACTAGACGATCAACAGTAACACAAATCCTGATGCATGCTGATGCTACTCCTGCCACTTGTTTAAGGAATATTTCGAGTTGCTAAGGGATATCATGTCGTTTAGTTCGTTTGAAATGTTCAGGAACCTGAACCCTTTGTCCGTTATCCTGTAAACCTGGGATTCTTCATCATGCCTTATGAGACCGTTTTGCTGCAAAAATTGTAGGTATTCTGCCACCTGGCTATAGGAAAGGTAGGCTTGGTACATGATCTTGGTCTTGGTGGCGCCGGCTCTTACCGACTCCAAAATCATGTTGGTGATGTCTGCTCGACTGCGGTACTTCAATGTACGGGATAAGATCGTCTAACTATAAAAGGGAAAAGATTTAGTGAGATGTATCGATGTTCTGCTTCTTTTTTGCAAATCCCGAATACGTTGTTTTTTCGTAAATGGCAGACATGATTTGACCGGCCCTACTGTATCCACCTATGCGACACGCGTCAGGAAACAAAAAAGAGCTATTAGGGTCAGGGTGACAATGAACCTGCTACTAGGAATATCAGCGTTATTATAAATACCCCGAAAATTCCGCCCATGGCAACCGTCAGAACCCTCTTCCTGCTCATCAGCTCTTGTTTCAGTGCCTTGCCATATTATTGTTCCACGGAAATCCACGGCACGGCTGAATATTGTGGTTAGATTTTAAATAACCATCAGATAATTCAAGTGGGCATGAGTGCGCAACCTAGGACATTTTTCAGCTTTTCATTCTACAAGGTGGATCCAAAGTGGAGGTGGATGGCAGACTTGGCCAAGGAGGAGTCTGCAAAGGAAGTGGAAAACGTTTTGAAGAATTCCCAAATTCCATACAGGGCATATTCCACCGTTGGTCTGCGCGATGACGCGGAGTTTCTTCTGTGGTTTGCCTCCGAGTCGGTGGAGAAGATACAGGATGTAACCTCAAAGCTCTATCTGACGGTATTTGGGAAGTACATAGTTCCAACCCATGTCTACCTTTCCTGTACAAGACCATCAGTCTATACGAAAAATCCTACGACCCACGGATGGCTTGGTGGCGAGGAACAAAAAAAGTACGTGATAGTGTACCCTTTTATCAAGACGAGAGAATGGTACCTCCTGCCCATTGAAAAGCGAAAGGAGATGATGGCGGAACACATTGCGGTAGGCCAAAAATATCCAGAGGTAAACCTCAACACCACATACTCGTTTGGAATACACGACGAGGACTTTATGCTTGCATTTGAGACCGACGCCCTTGACAGGTTCCAGGACCTGATAATGGACCTGCGCGAGACCCGAGTTAGCGGATATGTCCAGGTAGACACTCCAATGATTGTATGTGTAAAGAAGGATCTGGTACCTCTGATAAGGAGCCTTGGATGATGAAGGGACTAAAGGAATGGGCAACAGTAGTCAAAGCGCTTGAGAATGGAAACCAGACAGTACTGCTCCGAAAGGGAGGCATCCTTGAAACCGCCTCAGGCTTCAAGGTGGAGGCAAAAAAGTTTGCACTTTTCCCTACCTATGAGCATCAGGAAAATGCCTCGTTGAAATCACAATACTATGGATACCTAGCCGACGCAAGAGAGACCCGACCCGAGGACGGATACAACAGGATTACGTCTATCGCAGAGGTTGTGGAGGAGAGGGACGTCCAGTCCATTGAAAAAATCGAGCGACTCTCACAATTCCACATCTGGAGCGATTCTTACATTGTGGAAAGGATGAACTGGATGCCTTCCAAGCCGATGAAAGCCATCTTCCTCAGGGTCTTCAAGGTGCCGCAGGTGGAGATTCCAGTCCTGCCAGATTATCAGGGTTGCAAATCTTGGATAGAATTAAATGTAAATTCCGAGGGTGAAAAGGCTGTTTTGAGCGATGCAGAACTACAAGCGCAGCTATCGGAATTTAGGAGAGTTTTAAATTGAAATACAGAACACTTGGAAAAAGCGGGATTCGCGTATCCGAAATCGGGTTTGGTGCTTGGACCTTGGGGCTTGACTGGTGGGGTAAAAAGATCGAGGATGACGAGGCCAAGAGGCTGCTGAGGCGAGCATATGACTTGGGAATAAATTATTTTGAGACGGGCGATATCTACGGAAGAGGGAAGAGCGAGCAGCTAATAGGCGAGGTTTTTGCGGGAATGAGAAATGAGGTAGTAATCTCTACAAAATACGGCTATGACATTTACAGCAACGAGCAGATAGGGCACAGGGAGCTGCCGCAAAAGTTTACTCCGGAGTTTACCGACTTTGCACTGAAAAAGAGCCTTGAAAGGCTGCAGACAGACTTTGTGGACGTGTACGGACTTCACAATCCGAAAATCCACACAATCCGAGACAAGAGGATATTTGACTTTTTGGACAACAAGATAAAGGAAGGTACAATCAAAAGCTACCAGGTTGCTCTTGGGCCTGCCATCGGGTGGGCCGAGGAGGGGCTGGAAGCGATGGAGATAACAAACGCAACTGCCGTCCAGACGGTTTACAACATACTTGAGCAGAATCCAGGCAACAGGCTCATTGAGAAGGGTGAAAGGCACAACGTTGGAATCCTTGTGAGAGTGCCTGATGCATCGGGGATCCTGACAGGCAAGGTTAAGGCAGACACAAAGATCAGCGAAAAGGATCACAGGTCGGTCAGGACAGGGGACTGGGTAAAACAGTCGCTGCAAAAGGTAGACCAGCTAATGCCGATTGCAAAGAGATACGGATGGAACATTACGGAGCTTGCTATAAAGTTCATACTTTCACACAATGCAATATCGTCGGTACTGCCAACGGTGGTTAGCGAGGAGGAGGTTGAGACGTTTTCACAAATGTCTGACGGAAAATACCTCAACGAGGCTGACAAAAAAGAGATAACGGACCTCTTCAACCAATGGCCGCCGTATGAACTCAAGGCCTCTGCACAGACAGCATGACGGTAACACATTCAACGCACAATACTTGCGAATTTATAATTACAGGCTGGTTGTAGAGAAATGGTTTTGGCCACAAAAAAGACTTCTACCATGACTTTCAGGATCGACGAGGATGTCCTAAACAAACTGCGCGCAGAATCCGAACACAGGGAAACAAGCCTGAACACGTTTGTTAACCAGATCTTCAAAAGGTACGTGGAGTGGGACATGTTCGAGTCTAAGGTGGGCATGGTGCCCATTGCCAAGCCCATAATTGTGGAGCTTTTCGGGAAGATGTCAAAGGAGGATATCATTGAAATGGCAAACCGGATTGGAAAAAACGTTGTCCGGGATATCGCACTCTTCATGAAGGGGGACATCAACCTGAGTTCGTTCCTTTCATGGTTTGAAGCAAGGATGAAGGCATCGTCTATAGAGATAAACCACAATATGAAAAACGGCTATCACACCTTTATCGTAAAGCACGACCTTGGGGAAAACTGGTCGTTATATCACAAGACAGTCCTTGAACTCATCTTTGCCGACGTTCTTGACAAAAAAATACAGTTTGACTACAATGCCGGTATGATTTCCTTCAAGTTCAGCGACTAGATGTTTGCAACTGTTTGCAAATAGGCACATCCGAATCGCCCTTGTTATATCGTCTTAAACAGAACCCTATCTATGCAAGTCCTTCTTTTAGGCAGAGATGTGGACCTGGAAGAAGTCCGCGAGGAGGTCCTCAAGGTGATATCAAACGAGCAGGCAATGCGTATACTTGACTACAGCATGGAATCGCCCAGGTCAGCATACGAGATATGTTCGGCATGCAACATCCCCCTCACGCAGGTCTACAGGTGGGTAAGAAAGCTGCACAAGCTAGGTTTTCTCAAGATATCAGGGGCTACCAACGCCGCAGGCAAAAAGTACTTTATGTACAAAAGCAGGGTGAAGACCATCAAGGTTTCCCTTGACTCTGTGCCCGGCCCTAGGCTGGAAATACTTTAGAATCCTTTTTCTATTTTATATTTGGACTTTAGGCAGGAATCGTTTCCTCTATCTTGAAATCGTGTTCTGCAAAATATTCCACACGAGTCTTCTTGAATTCCCGCGAGCTAAACAATATCTTGTAATCATGAACGTCTATCTGATCTTCAATCTCCCTTGCAACCTGCTGTGCCTCCTCGTTTGACTTGCAGTGTACCATTGAGAAGACGTTGTATGGCCAGTCTGCATAGACAGGCCTCTGGTAGCAGTGGCTGACCTGCGGAAAGGCGCCGAGTTTTGCACCCACCTGTTCTATCCTCTCGTCTGGAACCTTCCATACTATCATGCCGTTTGCCACAAACCCGGCATCCCTGTGCCTCAGGATTGCAGCAAATCTCCGCATCACGCCAATTTCCTCATAATGCCTTGCCTTTTGGAGAAGCTCCTCCTCCGTTATTCCTAAAATCTGTGCCGACTTCAAAAAAGGCCTTTCCGTAATTTCCAAATCCTTCTGCAATTCCCGTATGTACTTCTTGTCCTCCTCGGTTGCAACGAACTTTACTTCATTGATCTTCTTCTTCTCCTCGCTTGGCTTTACGTCCGCCTTTTTATCCTCGACCATCTCGAGCTTTACACCTATCTTGAAGAGCTTGATTGTTGGAAGCATCCTGACCTTGTTTATCCCGGCCAGCTTTGAAAACTTGTCAATCTCTGTCTTGAGGTCGGAGCCTGGCGGCACCGCGAGGGTAAACCAGAGGTTGTATTCATGATTCCTTTCATAATTGTGACTCACGCCAGGATGCCTGTTTATCTGGCCTGCAACATAGTCTAACTTGTCGGCATCGATTGCCATGGCGACAAGCGCGCTCTTGTAGCCTAGCCTTCTGGTATCAAATATTGCACTCATCTGCCTGATAATCCCAGACTCTTTGAGGGCCTTCAACCGCCTAGTCAATTCCTCTTCAGAAATCTGAAATTTTTTTGCGATCTCCAAATAGGGCTTCGGGACTAGAGGAAAAGTCCACTGAATTTCATTTAGGATCTCCTTGTCCAGCTTGTCCATGGATATCACAAACGAATCGTAATTACAATTAAAAATGTTGCCTCGATTTTCATGGAATCTATAAATATCTTACAAAGACAGCGGAATTGTTGATAGTAGACCTCAACCTGAAGGGAAATCTTGTAATTGTTGTAGGAGGCGGAAACGAGGGCCTGAAAAAGGTGAATGCGCTCCTAACTCAGGACTGCAAAATCTTGCTAATCTCAGACTCGACCAACAGGCAGATAGACAAGTATGTCAAGCAAGGAAAGATAGAGTTCAGAAAAATAAAACTTGCAAACGCAAATTTCATAAGAAAATACAAGCCATTTGCGGTCCTTGCCACCACTGATGATAGGACCTTGAACCGAAAGATCGTCGAGGAGGCAAAAAAGATGCGCTGCTACGCATATGCCGCAGACGACCCAGAGGTCAGCGACTTTGCATTTGGATCGGTCATCAACATTCAAGACACTGTTCAAATAGCAATTTCCACGGGCGGCCGGAGCCCGGCCATGGCTAGAAAACTGCGTATCCAGGCCGAAAAAGTGTTCAAGAAACTAGTGAAGAAAGAGGATATCTACCACATAAAGCTGCAGGACTTTGCAAGGCGCGCCGCTAAGACAAAATTGGACACATTCCCCGAGAGGAAAAAGTTCCTCTATAAAGTCATGAATGACAATCATATCAAACAATTAATAGCTCACGGAAATCTAAAAAAGGCACAGAAAAGGGTTATCGAGATGCTGGGAGATCTGAAATGACAAGCGAAGTAATTAACGCCAGAGTTACCTTTAGAAAGTCGCCAATCCACATGCTTGAAAGGTTCACCTTCCGAGACCTCGACACCGCATACGAGTCTTTCTTAAAGCATTCGGGATTACAGGAGTGCGTCTTGCTCCAAACATGTAACAGGGTTGAACTGTTTGGATTTGGAGATTTGTCCGACCTTGAGAAGATAAAAAAAACATGGGCATCGGTCTCGGGGCTTGAAGAAAACGCCTTCAAGGAAAACCTTGAGGTAAGCCAGGGGACGGATGCCTACCAGCACCTTCTGAAGCTTACCTCCGGGCTTGACTCGCTTGTAATAGGCGAGGAGCAAATCCTTGGCCAGATAAAGGAATCCATGAGCGCAGCACGTCAGATGCAGGCTTCGGGAGCCGCCCTCAATACACTGTTTGAAAAAGCAATCCGGGTTGGAACAAGGGTCAGACAGGCTACGGGAATAAGCAAGGGAAGCATATCCATAGGCTCGATGGCAGTCAAACTTGCAGAGGAAAACATAGACGACCTGAAATCCAAGAAAATATTGCTAATTGGCACAGGTGAGGCTGCCAGCCTTGTCGCCAAATCTCTCAAAAAAAGAAATATCGATTTTGCCGTGACAAGCAGGACGTTTGAGCGGTCCAAGTCCTTTGCAGAGACGGTGGGCGGAACCCCCGTCAAGTTCGAGGAATCTATTGCAAACTTCAAGTCAATCGACGTCCTATTTGTGGCAACGGTGGCGCCGTACTTTTTGGTGACTTATGAGAGGGTGAAAGAGGCAATGGAATCGCGCAAGAACGGCATGATGATAATGGACCTCTCAAATCCTAGAACAGTGGATGAGAGAGTCTCCGCAATAAAGAAGATAAAGATGATGAACCTTGACCAGATTGCGGAGATGGTGGACAAGAACATGCGGACAAGAATGGGGGTAGTCTCCTCAGCGGAGAAGATAATTAACGAGGAGCTTCCAGTAATGGAGGCTACAATGAAACGTCTCGAGGTAGAACCGATAGTAAAGAATGTCTTCAAGGAAATCGACCAAGCACGTGTCAAGGAGCTAAAAAAGGCCCTTCAGATGCTTGGCGAGAAGGACGAACAAAAAATCAGGATTATAGACCAACTTACGCAGGCAATAGTAGAGGACATTATATCGGTACCAATGAACAACCTCAGAAAGGCATCGGAGCAGGGCGACTCGGAGATGCTAAAGACGGTGACACGACTCTTCGACTACAAGTCAAAAGAGTAACGAAATATATTGCTAAAAAATCGTAATTTTTGTGATGTCTTACCCCAACGTCCGTCTTCGCAGGTTGCGGCAGAGCAGCAAGATTCGTGAGCTGTTGGAGGAGGTTCGTCTTTCTCCAAAGGACCTAGTCTGCCCAATATTTGTGCAGGAGGATCTCAAATCAAAACTTGAGGGTGGCTCCATGCCGGGATTTGAAAGGCTGCCATTGAGCGGAGTGACCGAAGAGGTGAGCTCGATTGTTGACCTAGGCATTCCGGCAATCATGGTTTTCGGCATACCTTCCCACAAGGACGACAAGGGGACTTCTGCCTTCTCTCATGACGGGGTGGTGCAAAAGGCAATCTCGGAGATTAGGAAGAATGTGGGAAACAAGGTGGCAATAATGTCCGACGTCTGCCTGTGCCAGTACACCACATCTGGCCACTGCGGGCTCGTAAAGGGGAACAAGATAGACAATGACTCAAGTCTCGAAGTACTCGCAAAGACTGCTGTCAGCCAAGCCCAAGCAGGAGCTGACGTGGTATCGCCATCAGCCATGATGGACGGCCAAGTCAAAGCCATAAGGCACGCACTGGATGATGCAGGCTTTACCGATGTTGCCATAATGTCACACTCTGCAAAGCACAGGTCATCGCTCTACTCTCCGTTCAAGGACATGGCACATTCTGCACCGCAGTTTGGGGACAGGAAGACGTACCAACTCCCGTACACGAATCCCAAGGAGGCGATGAGGGAGGTTGAGACTGACATAGCAGAGGGTGTGGACGTTGTCATGATAAAACCCGCCCTTGCATATCTTGACCTGATCGCAATGACTAGGGAGAGGTTTAACGTACCGATAGCCGCATACAGCGTCTCGGGTGAATACGCCATGGTAAAGGCTGCTGCCATGCAAGGCTGGCTGGATGAAAAAGAGGTCACATTGGAAATACTCACCGCGATTAAGAGGGCGGGAGCGGATATGATAGTAACATATTTCTCGAAGATTGCCGCAAAGGCACTTGGAGAAAAATGAGAGACGACGAAGGATTCGAAATAGACAGGGCATTTGACCTATTGCCGCATGTGGTAGGGGCAAGTTGGGCTACGATATGGTTCAGGATGAACAGAATTCGCAGACCAAACGCGGAAGAATTCAGAAATAAGGTGGCGGAATATTACAAAATGCTCGACCCCCTAGTCACAAGTTATACCAAGGATGAAAAACTTGCTGACATGGCGCGGCATGTTAGAACTATTTACCAGCAGGAACTAGAAAGGATACTTCGCGGAAAAAACCAAGAAATCGAGAAGAGATTCAAGAGATACCTTGATTATGGATAGATCTCGGTTCTGAGCTCGTCCAGGAATTTTCTCATGGCATGTGCCCTCCTCCGAGCCTCAAGCCTTGCGCTTTTCGTGTTCATCTTTCCTTCAAGATGAAGCAGCTTTTTATAAAAATGGTCTAACGTCCACACCTTATCGTCAGGAGCCCGGAAAGTGCAGAACGGGTCCTTGTTGCTGTAAAACTTCCTGCCTTCTGCGCCGCCCACAGAAAACGCCCTTGCGATCCCGATAGAACCTATCGCATCAAGCCTGTCAGCATCCTGGAGAATCTTGCCTGTGAGCGTCTGAGGTACGGCGTCCCGGGAAAAACTGTGGTCTCGTATTGCATCCGAAATTTCAACAATTTCATCCCTCGAGTAGCCATGTCTTGCCAGGACCAAGCGGGCCTTTCTGGCGCTTTCAACAGAGGAATTCCTAGAACGCGGGTCTGATTTAGGGTATGATACTATGTCATGCAGCAAGGCTGCCGCAAGGACGAGCCTTGGCTTGACGCGTTCCTTCCTTGCAAGCCTCTGGGCATTCTTGTAAACCCTCATGATGTGTTCAAAATCATGCGCAGGATCGTTTTTTGAAACCTGCCTCCTGACATATTCTTGGATTTTCTTGATAGAGCCCATCTTGGCTACCATCTCCCATTGGAATTCCATGGACATAAACTGGTTGCGGGAAAAATTCTATGATGCTAGAAATTGAAAATTTCATTAATTTGCCGTCATCTTTGCAATTCATAGAACATTATACCAAAAGATTCTCCTTTTTGGAACAAATAGATGATTCGTTCAATATCCTTATAAATAAAAATTGCATAAAGTGGTTATGAGTTCTAAGGCGTGGAAATGTTATCGCTGCAACCTGGTTTTTACAGAAGAGTCCCACGCCAACCTCCATGTTGACCTTTCGCGACACAATGTTAGGAAGATTGACATGATAAAGGCCTGACACGATAATCTTATTGCCAAAGACTAGAAAGTATTCCTGTTGTCGTACTCAAACATCTCCAAGATGAACTTCGAGATCTCCGAGGATCAAAAAAAATTCCTAGAGGAGGTAAATAGAGCATGCACGTCAATACGCGAGTACGAGACGCAGTGCTACCTCGAGGAAAAGCCAAACGATATGATAGTTCAGGAATTTGCAAAGATAGGGATGCTTGGATGCCCAATATCGAAGGCCTACGGAGGGCTAGGATATGACATTCTCACCTATGCCTTTGCGCTCGAGAGGATAGGGCGAGAGGGAAACTCTCTTCGGACGTTCTTTTCCGCACATGTCTCAATAGGCCAGATGGTCTTGCAGAACTGGGCAAACGAGGATCAAAAAAAGAAATATCTCCCAGATACAACCTCGGGCAAAAAAATTATGGCCTTTGCACTTACCGAGCCCGAAGCAGGAAGCGACCCTGCTTCAATGACCACAAAGTTTGAGGAAAGGGGAGGGGATTTTGTCCTAAACGGAAAGAAGCACTGGGTCGGAAACGGGACAATTTCTGGCGTCCTGACCACATATGCTCGCGGCCCAGACGGAAGGATCTCGGCCTTTATTGTAGACACGAATTCTAGGGGGTTCCATGCAGAAGAGATGAAAAACAAAATGGGATTGCTCTCGATAAAAAATGCACAAATAAATTTTCAAGACTGTTTAGTGCCCAAGGAAAACCTCTTGGGAACAAAGGGAAAAGGTCTCAGCATAGCATACAGCGCCCTTATAGACGGAAGGCTCAGCGTTGCAGCGGGAGCCATAGGCGTTATGAAAGACTGCCTTGAGGAGTCAATCAAGTACTCGCAAAAAAGGCAGCAGCACGGTTCGGTACTTGCAAAGAAGCAACTTATCCAGGAACACCTGTCGTCCATGATCCTGAACATAGAAAGCTCAAGATGGCTGGTTTACCGCTCCGCTGCTGCTAGGCAGAAGCTACATGACTATGTAGAAAATTTGAAGGAGCGAGATAGTAACTGGCAGGAAAGGCTAAACCGGGAAGACCTGGAATATTCCTCGCTACGGGCCAGGGCCGACAGGCTTGCCGCAATTGCAAAGCTTCATGCCTCTAACGCAGCGTATGACTGTGCCAACAGGGCAGTCCAAATTTTTGGCTCCTTTGCGTACCAAAAGACAAGCAGGGTGGCAAGACACTTTTTGGACTCGAGGGCCATAATAATCTACGAGGGAGCCAACGAGGTATTGAAATTGAAGATAGCATCCCTTGAGCTTGGAGACAAGTACCAGGCCTACTAGCCTCAAGTCCTGGGGATGAGGAAACAGCAGTCCCCAATAAATTATAAAAATTGCGGTACATTATTCCTTCACTTTGTTAGACAAGGAATTATTATCAAGGAATGCAACCCCTTGAAGATGTCCAAAATTCTGCTAAATAGCCGCAAGGCTGCCGCCCTCACTTATGCGGCAGCAGCTGCAACGGTAATAGCAGGAATCATGCATATTCTGATGGCCCCCTCCTCAATCACCCGGGAGGCAGGCGAGGGGGTGTTGTTCCTTGTCGGGGGACTCTTGCAAGTTTTTTGGGCAGTTCCAGTCGTAAAACAATGGGGGAGATTGTGGCAGGCCGTTGGTATCGGGGGGACGGCTGTGTTCATGATACTGTGGTTTGCAACACACACCCATGGCTTGTTTGGCTCCCAAATAGTTCAGCACAACATTATGCAGGGGGGAAATCTTACAACTCAAGGGGCTTTAGATCACGGGTTTGGAGGAGGCCGCTTCCATGGGGGTCCTCCGCCGAGAGGGATTGCCAGCATACCGCAAATCGAGTACTTTCAGGCCGCATTCATTGTGCTGTACGGAACCCTTGCCTTTATGATGTCAAAAAGCCAAAAGGGAAAAGATACGTCAAAAAATTCGCCATAGTTTCTTCACGTATTCAAGGCCTCATGCCCGGTGTTACTTTCCTATAGCCACTATAGAAAAGTAAGTATTTAAATTGCAAATCACACACATGACAATCAGGCGAACGATTGTACCATGAAAGAAGAGGAATGCAAAATCATCCATGATTCCCTGAAGGCATGTCCAATAGATAATACGTTTAAGATCATCGGGAAAAAATTCACAGTGCACATAATACGCAACATAACACGGCTAGGACAGAGCAGGTTCAACGAATTCCTCGAATCAATTGAGGGCATTAACCCAAAGACCCTCTCTGCAAGACTGCGCGAGATGGAAAAAAATGGCATAATCGAGAAGAAGGTCTATTCCGGGACCCCTGTCAGGGTGGAATATTCCATGACAAAAAAAGGCCTCGCACTTGAGCCAATTTTGGACGCTATGGCTGCATATTCGATGCAATACTGCGCCAAGGACATCTTCAAGGACGGACGACCCAAGATCCTCAAGGAAATATACTCAAAACCGAACAAATGAAAATGCCCTCCTGCACGGACCCAATTTTCCATACTTACCACAAGTTAATCTGCTATACCTCCCTTAACTTACCTGTTTAAATACTTTCGAATGTATAGTAACTATACAAATGATAGTTAATAGAAAAAACACAAAACAAAAAGTAGTATTGCAAGAACCGCAGGAAAAGGAATGCCCCTCGACAGGAGGCTCCCACGGCCCTCTCGTCACCGATAGCGTCAGGGGGGAGATCTTGTGCGCAAGGTGCGGGTCAGTGCTTGCAGACAGGGTGGAGGACCTAGGGCCAGAGCAGAGGTCCTTTACGATGGAAGAGTTCTCCCAGAACTCCAGGACGGGGCTTGCCTCGACGCTCTCCATACATGACAGGGGACTCTCAACGGTTATTGGTAGTGCGGACAGGGACGCCTCTGGAAACTCGATATCGTCTTACATGAAGTATGCGTTCAACCGACTCCGAACATGGGACAGCCGAAGCAAGGCCAATTCCACCGACAGAAACCTCAGGTCCGCCTTTGTGATCATGGAAAGCGTCCAGTCGAAGCTGGATGTTTCCGAATCGGTGGTAGAACGTGCAGCGTATATCTACAGGAAGGCCCTGTCAAAAAAAATCATCAGGGGAAGGACGATTTCAGGCATGATCCTCTCGGCCCTGTATGTGGCCTGCAGGGAATCAAACGTGCCAAGGACGCTCCAAGACGTGGCAAATGCTGGAAATGTATCCTTCAAAGACCTTTCAAGGAACTACCGAGTACTGGTCAAATCCCTTGATTTGCAGGTAGGATCGTTCAACCCACTCGAGTTCGTTTCAAAGATAGGCACCGCGGTCGGCCTCAGTGAAAAGGCAAAAAGGGAAGCCTTGGATATACTGAACAAGGCACATGACAAGGGCATAACAGACGGAAAAAACCCAGTCTCGCTTGCTGCCACGGCAGTCTTCCTTTCTGCCCTGATAAACAAGGAAAGGGCCACCCAGAAAAGCATCGCAAAGGCATCGGGCGTGAGCAGCGTAACGATTAGAAACCAGTCAAGGATGCTCAGAAAGCAACTGGGGATGGAAGACTGAAAACGCTTCTAGTGCACTATACGCCAAGGAATGAGTTGTCCAACACGAGAAAACTGCTGGACGCGTTCAGGTCAGGGATAAAAAACTCGGCCGTTGAGGAACTCAGCCTGTCAAGGGAAAGTCCTGACCTTTTTCTTGAGGAAAACCTTTCCGCCTACATCCAGCGCAACTATCTTGGCCAGAATCTCAGCCCGCCGCAAAAACAATTGATGGCAAAAATGGACGGGATGACAGACCAGCTTGTCAATGCAGACATCGTGGTAGTGGCCTATCCAATGTACAATTTTTCCATGCCCGCATCAGTAAAGGCCTGGTTTGATTCCGTGATGCTAAAGGGGCGTACATGGGACGCCAGGGACGGGCGCTATGTGGGGCTGATGAGGGACAAAAAGGCGCTCGTGCTTGTTGCAAGCGGGGGCTTTTATGGTAAGGAACCAACGGCGTCGTGGGAGCACGCGCTCTCCCTTGGAAAGGTGGAGTTCCAGTTCATGGGATACTCGGATGTACGGGGAGTTCTGGCAGAGGGCATGAGTTCTATCGATGCAAAAGAGTCCTCCCTTCAGGCAAGCATTGCCGAGGTGCAAAAAATAGCCCAAGAATGGTACGGCAGCGACCACGGTTAGCTGACCTCCTGCCGCAAGCCCAGTCTAGCCTTTGGAAATTATCCGGGACATGATCGAAAGCCCTTCCTCAACCTGCTCCCTTGTTATCACGAGGGGAGGTATTATCCTTAGGGCCTTTTGACCGGCACCAAGCGTAAGCAACCCTCCCTTGAAAAGCTCGACAATCTTTTTCTCCCTTCTGGCCCGCGTGTCAAACTCAAGGCCAATCATGAGGCCAAGACCGCGGACGTCGACAACCCCCTTCTTGCCGACGAGTTCCTCAAGGCCCCTCTTGAGTATGCCTCCCATTCTTGCCGCATTCTCGAGCAGCCTGTCGCGCCTTATCACCTGGATAGTCCTTGCACCTACTGCCATGTCAATTCTACTGCCCCCTCCCCACGTACTGGACAGCGCTGACCTGTCACGGGGTTCCAGTCCCTTGCGGTACATGGTGGCCCCGACCTGAAGCGCCTTTGCGGCACTCATTATGTCTGGGGTGACGCCGTAATGCTCAAAGGCCCACCACTTGCCCGTGTGGCCAATTCCAGACTGGACCTCGTCGAGGATGAGGGGAACGCCGTAGCGCGTGGACTGCTTCCTAAGATTCTTGATGAACCTTTTGCTTGCCACGTTGTATCCTCCCTCGCCCTGGACCACCTCTGTCAGAATGAATGCGACCTTGTTCTCCTTGAGCAGGGACTCCACCGAGTCTATCTCGGGGTCGTCGTCCACTGTGCAGAACTTTATCCTCTTTACCGGAAGTTCGGGAAAGTTGTACTTGTGGACGGGCTTGCTTGACGTAAAGGAGAGGGCGCCAAGGGTCCTCCCGTGGAACGCGCCAACACAGGAAACGCCGGGCAGCGGCCCCATCCTTCGGTATGCTATCTTTATGGCATTTTCCACGGCCTCCGCCCCGCTGTTGATGAAAAATGACTTGAATCCGGGCGGCAGGATGGTGGAAACCTCCTCGGCAAGGTCCGCATGTTCCTTTGAATAAAAGTCCTGCCCCGCAATCTTATGCGTGCCGTTTGTGGAATATTCAGCAAGAACCTCAAGCACGTCAGGATGAGAGTAGCCTATCGGGCATGCGCCTATGTTGGAGGTAAAGTCTAGGAACCTGTTTCCGTCGAGGTCCTCGATTATGCAGTCATGGCCGTTTGCAATCACCAAAGGGTACATGAAGGTGGAGTCATACGCGTGCCGCTTCATGCTCGAAATGACCCTTCTCGAGTTTGGGCCGGGAATCTGTCTCATGGATTATTACCGATGCTACCAAATGGCAAAATTTTCTAATAAATACTCTCATTGGGATCCATGGGTGAAAACCACCGGGGATTTGACGAGCCTACGCGCAAGCAGAGGCAGAGGCGGGCTAGGAAAGCAAGGAGGATGCAGAGGGAGGGATTTGAACCCCCGAACCCCTGAGGGAAAGGATTTCCTATTCCATGATCTTGAGTCCTTCTCGGTTGGCCGGGCTTCGATACCTCTGCAAGGAAGGTTTTATCCCCTGAATATATAAACGAAAATAGTGTCGGCTCTCAAAAGTTTCTTACTTTTCGATTGCCATTTTTTCTGAGAGGGCCGGCATTGTGTAGAAGAATTCGTCCTCAAACGCAAAGTCCTGCTTGCCCTGCCTTCTCAGCGAATCAAAGTATTTCATGCAGTTCGTGTAAAAGTCGCCTGTCTTGTTCTCTTCTGGCATGATGTTGTCTTTTCAAAGGGGCGTTTCTATCCGTATGTAAGAATTTTTAGACTAGGAACTTTACTGGCTTGAAGTTTCTTGAATTCCAAGCCATGCATACCCCTTCTGCTCAAGCTCATCGGCAAGCTCCTTGGGGCCCTCCTTGATCATCTTGCCTTGCGCCATCACGTGCACATAGTCCAACCTGTCTAGGAACTTGAGAATCCTGGCATAGTGTGTAATGACTATCACGGTAGCGTCCTTTCTTGACACCTGGCTTATCGCCTTTGCGACTGCCTGTACTGCATCAATGTCAAGCCCCGAGTCAGGCTCGTCCAAGATGGAAATCTTGGGCTGAAGGACTGCCATCTGTAAAACCTCGGATCTTTTCTTTTCTCCTCCGGAAAATCCTTCATTGAGATATCTTGACAGAAAGTCCTGCCTTAGGCCAACTTGGTCAAGATTTTTCTTCAGGTAGTTTTGAAACTCTCTTACTGTCAAGAAGACTTCCCTGTTCTGGTCTCCAAGGGACTTGCTTAGGGCATTGTATGCCGTCCTTAGAAAATGAGAATAGCCAACACCGGCAACCTCTGTCGGGTACTGGAAGGCAAGGAAGAGTCCCTTCTTTGCTCTCTCGTCTGCAGTCCAGTCAAGAATGCTCTGGCCGTCAAGAATAATGTCGCCGCTTGTTACCTCGTATTTTGGGTGACCAAGAATTGTGTAGGCAAGTGTGCTCTTACCGGACCCGTTGGGTCCCATTATGGCATGTACCTCTCCGGGGCCGGTCTTGAGGTTTACCCCCTTTAGAATCTCCTTCCCTTCCCTTTGTGCGTGAAGGTCCTTGATCTCTAGTACTGCCATGCACACCTTCCACTCCATTTCGATATATAATCTAACAAAAAATTAGATCAAGCTAACTGAATTTTATTCGGATCCCGACCTTGAAGGGCACATAATCCACGGTCCTGTTATAAGGAATTGGAGCAAACAGTCGTTTTCACCTGTGTGGGGAGAGGCTGAATTTTTATAAGATGATCAGGCAAAAGCAGTAGCGTGTCTGAAAGCGCCAAATACAACATTTTGTTGGGCGTGTCTATTGCCTCCATTGTTATTGCCTCTGCCGCAATTGTATTCTCGCTGCAAAACATGCAGGCAACAAACCAGAATCTGATTCAGGCAAATGGCCAGCATTATGTGGGGGAAAAAAGGGAGTTCTGGTTGTTTAACACTGAATTGCCCGATTTTAACGAGACCAAAATGGGCATGCCGCATGATATTTACAGCATGCCAGTCATCGCGGTCTTCAAAGGAGACAAGGTGGTAATTCACTTCTTTAACACCGAAGAACCCGGAGGAGATAACCACTCTTTTACCATTTTTGACAGGCCATATGGCATCAACGCAGCCATATCTCCCGGCAAAAATACGACCATAACGTTTGATGCAAACACCACGGGGATCTTTTCCTACTACTGCACATTTCACCCACCTACTATGAAAGGACAGCTAATAGTACAACAGCCCCCTTACTGAAAAAATCCACGATGCCAGACCCTGGATGCTTGTTCTTTGTATTCCCAAGTATGACAGTATGTGCCGTCTGGCATGGTGAAAAAACAAAAAGGAAAAGGGGGTTTAGTTCTTGGCTAATGCCGGTTTTAGGACTACCTTGATCTTGTATGCGGTCAGGATCTCCTTGCACCTGTTGCGTATCGTGACCTCGGTTATTCCTGCCACGCTTGAGACGTCCCTCTGAAGTATGCTCTGCCCAAGGAGGGTTGAGGCAATGTACAGGTAGGCGGCAGCAAGGCCGTTTGGAGCCTTTCCATCGGCAAGGTTGTGGTCGTCGGTCTTTTCAGCAATCTCGGCGGCAAGTCTTTCCACTCGGACTTCGAGCTTTGCAAGGTTTGCTATTTTTGATATGTATTTCTCCAGGGTTACTACCGGGGCAGTCTTCGAGCCGAGCTCCATGACGAGCATTCTGTAATACTTGGCGGTCAGCTTCACGTTCATCTTCTCGTCCTTCGTGCTCCCAGTTGCGGAGCAAATCTCGTCAAGCGACCTTACTACGTCGCACTGCTTGCATGCCATGTAAACAGTTGCAGCAGACATGCACGCGACAGATTTGCCCTTTGCCTCCGCCTGTCCCTCGAAGTTCCTGTAGATCATGGAGGCGGTCTCAGTTACGTTTCTTGGCAAGGCAAGTGACTGGCAAGTCTCTCCTATCTTTGATAGTATGTTTGCAAGCCTGCGCTCCCGTGGGGAGGCGACCCTGATTCTTGTCTGCCACTTCCTCAGATTGTACATCTGGAGTGCCATGTCGCTTGAAATTGTTTTTCCGCTAAAGTCCTTGCTTCCTACTGCTATCTCAGTCCTTATTCCAAGGTCGTGTTGCGAGTATGTCGTCTGACCAGTGGCCCTTGCAGATTTCATTTTTTCTTCCGGGTTTGAAGCCCTTGACTCTGGGCCGTAGTCCGACATTTGCTCCATTGCGACCAGTCCGCAGCCAGAACAAATTTTTTCTCCACTATGAATGTCGTCAATCAATGTTGAGCGGCATTCTGGACAATGTGTCTGTAGTTCTGTTAGGTTCATCTTCTATTTCCTCTGAATCTTTTTGGTCTTGTTGCAGGAGATTCCTCGACGACGTACACGTGATGCCCGATGTGCTTTTTGATATTGTTGGTAAGCGGTATAGCTGATGCATATGGAGCATCAACTGGACCTATCATTTCCGAAACTTTGGCGACTTTGGTTCCTGAACTGTCTACTATGATCTGGCCGTCACGCAGCGGTTTAGAAAGTCTAATCACGACTCTACCGCTACTAGCTAGATGCAATACTTCGCCTACCTCCTGCAATTAATGGATCAAGTCTAATACTCTTATCAATAGAGTTCTGTCAAAATTACTTTAGCTGCGAGCTAGAATCACTCTTTACTTGGACTGTTTTGCCCTTCTGGATGCAAGCTTCTCCGCAATGGCCAAAATTATCTTGGCCTTTGGCTGGCCCTTTGAAACCACAATGTAGCCGGACCTGACATATGGCCTCCTTGGGAACCTTACCTGGTCGTTGGATTCAGTCGGATCAAACCCTGCTGCCTTTGCCGCATCTGCAAGTTCTTTTAGTGACGGATCAAAAACACTCTTTTCCCTAGAAACGCGGCGGCCCATTTTTTTTGGTAATGTCTTGTTGAAATAATCAAGCCAGATTACGACATGTTCGTAATCCTTCATCTTGCAATCACTTTATCAATACTGCATTTACTGCGCCATCTTGGCCAGGTCTTGAAACCACCCTGCACTGCCCGTCCTCTGTTTCCAAAATTGCGCCCTTTGAAATCACACCGCGCCTTTCATAGTCGCTGCTTGCAGGATTTTTGAGGACCTTTACTATCTTGACCCTCTTCACCTTTCCATCTGCAGCGGACAAGTTGACAAAATCCGTTGTCTTGAGCGAGGTCTTGTTGTTCTTACCACGAACCTTTCTTGTGACGGTGACATGGGGACCGGGAATTGCCTCCACCGAATATCTGTCGATCTCGTACTTTCTCCTTGTTCGGAGCGGATACCTCCTTCCTCCCGTTATCTTACTCGTGGCAAGGTTTTCAACAGACTTCTTCATAAGCAGTCGATAAAGTATCTCTAAT
>DATFCV010000017.1:0-8668 GCA_035252645.1 Nitrosotalea sp.
CAACGACTCGGCCGACCTAAGAGAGTACACGCTTGACAGGCTTGGAATACCCCTTGTAGAGATTGCCCTTGATCCGGTAAGCGGGACTCCGCAGGAGATAAAAAAAATCGCCCTCACGATGGGGCGCCTGCTCCGCGCCACTAAGAGGGTCCAGAGGGGGCTTGGCTCCATCAGGCAGGACGTCAACGTGTCAATCGAGGGCGGGGGCGTAGTCGAGGTCAAAGGCGTCCAAAAACTTGACCAGCTCGAAAAGGTGGTGGAGTACGAGGCCAAGAGGCAGCACGGACTGAAGATAATACAAGAAAAACTACAGAAGCTTGATACCGAGAGGGTTGCAAAGGAAAGGGACGTAAAGGACGTCACCGATGCCTTCAGGGGGTGCAAGTCAAAGACAATCCAAAAGGCCCTGGCCGGCGGCTCCATAGTAAAGGCCGTAAAGGTGAAAAACTTTGCAGGGATGTTCGGCTATGAGCCATATCCCGGCATAAGGCTTGGAAAGCAGCTTGGCGAGCTTGTAAGGTTTTTTGGGTTGGGAGGCGTCTTCCATTCCGACGAGCTTCCAAACTACGGAATTGAGGAAGCAGAGATCATGCAAGTAAAAAAGATTCTAGAGGTACAGCAAAACGACGGATTCCTTGTCCTTGCCGGAGAGCCGTGGAAGCTTGATGTTGTTATCGAGTCAATAATACGAAGGATAGAGGACGCCAAGAATGGCGTACCTGCTGAGACCAGGGTTGCCACCCTTACGGGGGAAACCGTCTATCTCAGGCCAAGGCCCGGCGCGTCAAGGATGTATCCTGAGACCGACCTGCTACCCATCACAGTGACTAGAGGAGAGATGGAGGAGGCAAGAAAGAAGGTCCCCAAATCATGGGAGGAGAGCCTCCTCGACCTACAGGACCAGTACGAATTGAATCCGCAGCTTGCCCTGCAGGTTTTTGATTCCGAATACCTTGACCTGTTCGAATCAATTTGCAGGGACAAGAGGGTTTCTCCGAATTTTGCCGCCTCGATTCTTTGCGGCACCATAACCAACCTTGAGAGGCGCGGGCTTGATCCCAAGCTTTTGAAGAGTGCCGAGATAACCAAGGCATTTGAGTTCCTTGCAGAGGGGAAGATTGCAAAGGAGTCCCTTGAAATATTATTTGAAAGCATAATGGCAGGAAAGGCATCCTCGATTGAAGACGCCATCCAGAAGAACTCGATTGGAGGGCTTGACGACGGCGAACTTGGGACCATACTGGACGAACTGGTAGCGTCCAACTCCAAGATAATCGAGCAGCAGGGCGAGAGGGCCATAGGGCCACTCATGGGAATGGCCATGAAGAACCTACGAGGAAAGGTCGACGGCCAGAGGATAAACCAGATGCTTGAATCAAAAATAAGGCTTCAGATGAGCAAGGGTCCCAGGGGCTCCTAGGCTCAGATTGCGTGCACGCCTTTCTGGCCGCTTCCAATGTCTACGGCCGTGTCGATGTTGTCGATGAAGATCTTGCCGTCTCCAACTGATCCCGTGCTGGCAGTCTCAATGATTGCGCTTATCACCTTGTCGACTATCGAGTCGTCCACCACAGTCAGGATGTAGCTTTTGACATTGTATTTCTTGACCGAGCTTGGGGATTTTTCCGCACCCTTGGCAAGCTTGCTTGCCCTGCCCCAGCCCTTTGCCTCGAAGACAGTAATGCCACCCACACCTACCTTCTTGAGGGCCTCCACCACAGCGTCAAGTTTTTCGTTTGACACTACGGCCTCGACCCTTTTCATGAACCATCATTTTGCTGATCGATTATAAATTTTTCATTGATTTTTTACCAAAAAGTGCGGGAGGTGGGATTTGAACCCACGAACTCCTAAGAGATAAGGTTCTGAGCCTTACGCCGTTGACCAGGCTAGGCGACCCCCGCAACGTGAAAATTAAAACGCCAGAATAAGTGTCTTTATCCAAAGTTTTACCTGAAATAATAGAATGCCTGCTCCCGATTTAGGATGTAGGTAGGCCCATTGGAAGGCTGTGAAAAATGGCCACGGTCTTAATTCTAAAATGAGTGTCAAAGTAGGTAATGGTCTTCCCTGCCGTGGCTGGCCCCGCAGTTGCGTACCTAATTGCGCTTTATTCCTTCAATGAAGCTTACCGCTTCCCTCAGCTCGCGGATCCTTTTTGCCCTTGGGTCCGGAAAGTCCAGGTTCCAGGGCTGGCTGTAGAGTAGCACTGACTTTTCCCTGGCCAGCATCGAATGGGCGTTTATGGGCGAGTCGTCAATGAAAACGTCGTAGTCAAGGCCCGCCTTTTCAGTGCCCTCAAGCACCCCCACGTAATTTTTGAAGGCTACGCCGTGCATCCTGAGCCATTTCTTTACGTCCTCATGGGTCGAGTCTTCCCTTGCGGTCACTATGTCGACTGTCCCAAGCCTAGAGAGTTCCTTTGAGGCCTGGGAAAGGTTGGACTCGGTGGGAGGAATCTTCTCCCACGATTTCCAGCACAATGAAAGCTCCTCGTAAAAGTCAAACTTGTCAATGTTGTATTTTTTCCAGAAATCCCACTCTAAGATCTCGGACTTTTGGATGGCAGCCCTAGTCCTGTTGTTGTATGCAAGCCAGGCATCAATGACATCGGCAAGAACGCCGTCTACGTCCAGCGCTATCCTCAAGCCCTACTCTTCCCCAAGGGTGTCCCGCAACTCCTCGAGGAGCTTCTTCTGTTGCTTGTCTAGTTTTTTTGGAACGCTGACCACAATCCTGACATACTGGTCTCCCCTGCTCCTTGAGCCCTGGTGCGGCACTCCCTTCCCCTTCAGCTTTATTATCGTGTTAGGCTGGCTTCCCGGCTCAACCTCGATCTTTTCAGTTCCTTCCAGGGTAGGTACGGTGATCTTTTTTCCAAGGGCTGCATCTGCCATCGATATGTTTTGGTCATAAAAAATGTCCGCCCCGTCCCGCTTGAACCTGTCGTGCGGCTTGACCTTTATCCTAACTATCAAGTCTCCGCTCACACCGTTTGACACCGGCTCGCCTTCGCCCCGGATCCTGTATTCCCCCGTCTCTATGCCGGGCGGTATTTCAAACGAGAAGTTCCTCTTCCCCTTCTGCTTTCCTGTCCCCTTGCACTTGGAGCACGGCCTCTCTATTATCTTGCCCTGCCCCCTGCATGTGTTGCATGGCTGCACCGTAACAAAGGTGGAAAAGCCGCTGCTGCGCGAGGTCCTCACCTGCCCATGGCCATTGCAGACGGTGCACGTCCTTGACGATGTACCGGGGGTTGCGCCCGTTCCCTTGCAGTCCCCGCACGGGTTCTCGCTTGGAAGCTCGATCTCCTCCTGCTTGCCCCGCAGGACGTCCTCAAGCGTAATCTCAGTATCGTAAACCAGGTCTGCCCCCCTTTCCCTTCCAAAGCCAAAGTCAAAACCTCCAAACCCGAATCCCCCTCCGCCCCTGCCAAAGAGATTTTGAAAGATCGACTCAAAACCAGAGCCGAATATGTCCTCAAAGTTTACCCGCGAGCCCTGGAAGATGTCCTCAGTGCTGTACTTGCCGTCGACACCGGCGTGGCCGTATGTGTCGTAAACCTTGCGTTTTTCCACATCGGACAAAACGGCGTAGGCCTCCGATACCTCCTTGAAGTGCTCTGCGGCATCTGGTGACTTGTTCCTGTCGGGGTGGAACTTGAGGGCAAGCTTCCTGTACTGCGACTTTATCTCGTCCTGTGATGCGTTTTTCTGGAGGCCGAGGACCTCGTAATAATCTCGTTTAGTACTCATGGTTATACAGGCAGCTACTCAAATTCAGCATCAGTTCGTCGCCCCACCAGCGGCCTGGCCTGATGGTCCTGCAGCTCCCTGCTCGCCTTGGCCTGCAGCCCCCTGTGCACCGGCTCCCGGTGGAGGAGTGACGTTTTTGTAAAGTTCTGTGCTGATCTCGTTTACAATCTTTTTTAGCGCATCAAGTTTAGGCTTTATCTCGACTGCTCCCTTGTCAAGAACGTCCTTTAGTTCCTTTATTGCATTGCTTACCTTTATTCCCTGGTCCTGCGAAACCTTGTCCTTGAGATCCTGGTTTATGAGCTTCTCAGTGGCATAGATGTACTGCTCCGCCTCGTTTTTGACCTCCACCTCCTCCCGCTTCTTCTTGTCCTGCTCGGCGAAGGTTTCGGCGTCCTTTTTCATCTTCTCGATGTCGTCCTTTGATAGCTTGGTGCTTGCAGTTATCGTAATCTTTGCCTCCTTCTGAGTTGCAAGGTCCTTTGCAGTAACGTTGAGGATGCCGTTGGCGTCAATGTCAAACTTTACCTCTATCTGAGGAATCCCGCGGGGTGCTGGAGGTATTCCGGAAAGGTTGAAGCTTCCAAGAGAAACGTTGTCAGATGCCATGGGCCTTTCGCCCTGCACGATATGAATGGTAACTGCAGTCTGGTTGTCCGCGGCTGTAGTGAAGGTCTTGCTTTTTGAGGTGGGAATTGTGGTGTTCCTGTCAATTATGGGCTCGCGAAGGCCACCGAGCACCTCTACCCCAAGGGTCAGCGGCGTGACATCCAAAAGTACGATGTCGCTTGTTACCTCGCCGCCTATGATTCCAGCCTGTATCGCTGCTCCAAGCGCAACTGCCTCCATCGGGTCGACGCCGGCCTCGGGCTCCTTTCCCATCACGCTTGCGACAAACTTCCTGACAAGCGGAATTCGCGTGGGTCCTCCCACCAGTATTATCTTGCTGACGTCGGAGGGCGCGAGTTTTGCATCCTCAAGAGATTTTGTCATCGAAGGCCTGCACCTCTCGACTATCGGGTTTATGAGCTCCTCAAACTTGGCCCGTGTAATTTTCAGTTCCAGGTTTTTCGGACCAGCAGACGGATCGTATGATATGAACGGAAGGTTGACGTCGGTCTCAAATACGGATGATAGCTCTATCTTTGCCTTTTCCGCAGCCTCCCTTACCCTCACCATGGCAGCATTGTCCTTGGTCAGGTCAATGCCGGATGACTTGCGGAAGCTGTCAACGATGTAATCAATAAGCACCTTGTCCATGTCGGTACCTCCAAGCTGCGTGTCACCGGATGTGCTCATCACCTCAAAGACGCCTCCTCCCATTTCCATTATGGTGACATCAAGGGTCCCTCCTCCGAGGTCGAACACCATTATCTTCATGTCCTGCTTTGACTTGTCAAGCCCGAACGCAAGGGCAGCGGCAGTTGGCTCGTTGATAATCCTTACCACTTCAAGGCCCGCTATCTGCCCCGCATCCTTTGTTGCCTGCCTCTGGTTGTCGTTAAAGTATGCGGGAACGGTTATCACCGCCTTGTCTATCTTCTCCCCCACGAACGCCTCTGCGTCCTTCTTGATTTTCTGGAGGATGAAGGCGGAAATTTGCTGGGGCTTGTAGGCGTTGTCATGAATCTTAAACACGTGGTCAGTTCCCATCTTCCTTTTTGCGGCCACAACGGTCCCTTCGGGATTGGTAACTGCCTGCCTCCTTGCCGGCTCTCCCACTATCAGCTGGCCGTCCTTTGTGAATGCAACCACGGATGGGAATGCCTTCCCCCCTATTGTAGTGCCCTCGGCTGCAGGTACAAGTACGGGCTTGCCGCCCATCATGACCGCCGCAGCAGAGTTGCTAGTTCCCAAGTCTATACCAATAATTTTTGCCATTCTAATTCATCTCTCTAGTCTGTTTTTTAGATATTTCTACTAAACTAGGTCTAATAATTCTGTCTTTCAAAATATATCCCTTGCGTAACTCGGCCGTTACGGTATCGTCCTCAAGTGACGGGTCCTGCTTTATCGCGATTGCCTCATGCAACTTTGGGTCAAAAATTTCGCCCAGAGCGTCTATGGGTTTTACGCCATATTCTGAAAGAAAGCCGTTCATGTTCTTCAAGATTGCATCAAGCCCGGCCGTATTTACATTTTGTTTGAAAAGTGCATCCCTTGCGCGAACAAAATCGTCGTAAATTGAGAGGAACTTCAATATCATGCCGTCAGTTATCACGTCCACCTTGTTCTGGACGTCCAGTTCCGACCTCTTCTTCAGGTTTTCAAAATCCGCAAGCAAGTACTGGATTTTTTTTTCCTGAGAGGCGGCCTTTTCCTTTTCCTTCTCTAGTTCTTTTCTCAGCTCGTCCGTTTCTCCCCCCATTTCCTTGCCCTCCTTCCTTACAGGAGACCCTTCGTCTGCGGCTTCCTCTGCATCCAAAATCTCGCTTTCCTTTTCCGACAAGTCAGTGCCTTCCATTTGTCTCATGCCTTTTATTACAATATCTCGCAGAGCGGATTTGTTTTAATGATTATTACGTCAGAGTCCTTCCCGTTTTTTGCAACCCTGTCGTAGTCTACCTTTGAGCAGGCAACGATAATAGTGGTCTTGTCGCTGTGGAAGAGGTCAAGCCCCTGCCCCTGCTGCACCTCCACATCCCCGATATAGTCACGCAGCTTTGTAACAAGCGAGTTAAGCATGTCCACTTTGTCTCCGCGCATTTCATAAGAATCCTGCGTCCAGACAAGGACAACCTTTGTCCTGCTTGCCTTGAGCTCGTTCTTTTTCAGGGTGGATCTTATCTCGTCTATCAGCCTCTTGACGTACCCCTCTATTCCCTTTATGCTTCCGTTGACAAGGTACATCATGGTACCCGCCCCTTCGACAGATGTCCCAAGAGACCTCAGGTCGTAAAGCCCGTTTGTCATGTCGTCCAAATAGAGATCCCTGTATTCTGTAAATACGAGATCGCCCCTTGTAGATGGATCCTGTGCAAACTTGCAGACCTCAAGGATGCTTGCCAGCGCAGAAAACTGCGTCAGAACCTTGATTGCATGAATTATTTCTGCAGATGGCATCGAGGCAAACTTCTTTGCCTTCTTGTCCGTTTCCAGCAGCTTGCCGAGCTTCTCGTCGGCCTTTCCGTTGAAGGACCCAATTATTTCCGGTACTGCCCCCTTTGCGAGCGGATAATAAAAATAAGAAATTCCTTTTCCCATCTCAAGCCCTGTAATGTGTTCCAGGAGAGAGATCGTCTCGTTATTGCCCCCGATCCCGGTTGGAAGGTTGTAGATTACAGACCCTCCTTTTTTCAGTGATGCTGTAGCGTCCTTGAACTTTGAGTGAATCTCCATCTTTGCCTCCTGTCCGGTCTTACGGATTCTTGGTGCAAAAAAGAGATATTCAGCATGAGAGATTGCCACGTCTATTGGCTCCACTCCGAGCAGGGGCTCGTCTTCCTTCAAAGAAGTCACGTTGGGATACGTCTTGGCTATCTCCGCTTTGAGGGAAATTGCCATGTGTGCGGACTCGTCCACAATGAAGACGTCTGCCCCCTTTACTGCCATCTGGCAAGCAATCAAGTAACCCTCGGTGCTCAGCCCGTAAACTACAACTTTTGTGGAAGCCAAATCATGCGAACTATGAGTGCTGGCTAAGAAAAACTTTTTCCACCCTCAAATTCTATCCAAAATGTTTGAAAATTTGGATTGATATACTCACGCCGAAGCAGCTGCTATTTTTCGGTCCAATGGTGCAAAAACTTGGTAAAAATCACAAAATATTGTGTACTTCGAGAAATTATGGACAAGTGGTAGATCTTGCCCGGATAAGACACTTTGACCTGACCATAGTGGGGCGCCACGGCGGACCTACAAGAAAGGGAAAGCTCGAGGCAAGCATCCGCAGAATAGGGCGGCTGACCAAGATCATATCACAGTTCTCGCCAGACCTTGCCATCAGTTTCTGCTCTCCTGAGGCATCCCGGGTGGCGTTTGGCCTTGGCATAAAGCACGTGGTTTTCTCCGATTCGCCTCACGCCGAGGCGGTAATGAGACTTGCACTTCCCTTTGCCCAGAAGCTCCTGATACCGTGGGTAATACCCAAGGAGGAATTTGCAAGGTATGGAATTTCAGAAAATGACATAGTTCGGTATAGAGCCATCGATGCCGCAGTCATAGTAAAGGAAAGACACCTCCCAATTCCTCCGAATCTCGGCAACCACAGAAAGACCGTAGTCATCAGGCTTGAAGAATCCGCGGCGGCCTACACCCTTGGAAAGAAAATCGTCAGCGACAAAATAATTTCGGAGTTTGCAAGGGAGACCGATAGATACAACATCATAGTTCTTGCAAGATACAGGGCACAGGCCGACAGGATAAGGAAAGAGTTTGACAGGAAGATAAAGGTAGTAAGCAAGGTTGTAGACGGCAAGTCCCTCCTTTCCGGCACAAGCCTCTTCATAGGCTCCGGGGGCACGATGACTGCCGAGGCGGCGCTGATGGGCGTTCCTACAATTTCATATGATGCAGTCCCAAACTACATAGAAAAATACCTAGTAAGGGTGGGCCTTGCAAAGAGGGAGACGGACGCAAGGAAGATTGTAAGCCTTGCAAAAACAATGCTTGAAAGGCGGGTCGACAACAGAGAGCGCGCAAGGAAGATCCTGGCCTCGATGGAAGACCCGTACCCAAAGCTGCTTTCCGTAATCAGGTCGCTCTAGGCTCACGCACTAACCAGAGTCTTGTAGAGCGCGATTGCAGAATCCTCGTCCTTCTCGCCCACTATTACTGCCGAGCCCCTCTTGAGGAAGCTTACGTAGATGTCGTTTGTCGACATGGAGAGGCCAAGCTCTCCCTGGTTCTGCACCTTGAAGCCCTTTGTGGACGCGAGGTTTGTGATCTTTGGCACGTCAATCTCAATCATCTTT
>DATFCV010000018.1:0-93978 GCA_035252645.1 Nitrosotalea sp.
GAAGTTCTAGGAAATCATAACGGAACCGATGGCCTGATGATAAAGGATCTGCCCGACTTGGAAATCGTCAATGGAGTTGCAAGGTTCCGACAGAGTCCTGCAAAAGTGATCGTACGCAGAACCCTCTCTAAAGCAAGGCATCAGTACTTTACTTTCCTGACCGGTGGCGGTGCAAAAAGGGTACTTACGTACCTCAACGACAGAGCTGCAAGAGGCGAGATGCTGACTGCCGAATCTGCCGTGATTGCACCAAACAGAGACTACAAGTACGGGAGGCAAGGAAGAGACGGAAACAAGTTCCTCCTCACTGTACGTATCTCAAACATTGTCAGGGAAACCTTCAGGCCAAGATTCGCATGGAGACCGTATGTACTTCGCGCGTACTTTGACACACAACTCTTGGTTGCAGAATCAAGGGGAAAGATCGCGCATGACTTTCGTGTCTTTTTCATGGGACACAAGGGGTCAATTGAGGCAAAGTACACCACGAACAAGGGAATCCTGCCAGAAGATTTGGTAAAGGAGATGTTGGAGGCTTTCAAGCGGAGTGAAGAACTGCTTGACTTGGAATCTTCAGGAAAGGGCGAGGTACAAAAACAGAAAGAAGACCTTCAGAGCGTGATTGCAAACGCTACCCCTGAAGTGTTGCAAGAGATGATCAGGATCTTGACATCTGCTGCAAGCCAGAAAACAACCGACACCAAGCAGTAAAACCAATCTCGGAAAAGGGAATTGCAACACCCCTAAAAATCGAAGGTTGTACTGAAAAAAATGACATCTAATCGGGAGGAATTCAGACCGCAACGATGTCTAGAATACCAGTAAGTTCAAACCTTAACGATACCCGTAAAGACAGAGAAAATGGGCCGAGAGAGATTCGAACTCTCGACCACCGCCGTGTCAGGGCGGTATCCTAACCAACTAGACGATCGGCCCGATAGAATACGACCTTGTTGCACACGTTATTAACGTTTAAGAAAAATGGATACCCAAATTCCTCTGAAAATGAAAACAAGAGTAATATTCAATGACTCAGATCATTAACGCATGAACGGAGAGTTCTCGCCACAGGAAAAGGACGGCTTTTACAAGGCAGTCTTTTCAAGGCGGGACGTAAGATCCCATTTTACCCCCGAACCAATAGACGACAAGGTACTGTCCAGGATACTCAATGCCGCCCACCATGCGCCATCAGTGGGATTTTCCCAGCCGTGGAACTTTATTTTGATAAAGGACACGAACGCACGGAAGGAGGTAAAGGATTCGTTTGAGCGGGAGAGGGCCCGCTCCTCTAACCTGGTAGAGGACCCAAAAAAATCCAAATACCTCTCGCTAAGGCTTGAGGGAATCATGTCGTCTGCACTGAACCTGTGCGTTACCTACGACCCCTCAAAGTTCGGCCCATTTGTAATAGGGAGGTCCAGCATACCCGAAACCGGCCTTTACAGTGTCTGCTGCGCAATACAAAACCTATGGCTTGCTGCAAGGGCAGAGGGCATAGGGGTCGGGTGGGTCAGCATACTGTCAAACGAGGACCTCAAAAGAGTCCTAGGCATACCAGAACACGTGGTTCCCGTGGCATACCTGTGCCTTGGGCACGTCACGGACTTTGCCGAGAGGCCCGACCTAGAGTCGGCAGGCTGGCTAAACAGGCTTCCCCTGAAGGATGTCGTTTATTACGAGAAATGGAACAACGCAAGCGACCCGAACTGGCAGCAGATCCAGGAAATGATAATTTCCAATTTAGATTACGCTTAAATTGTTACCAAGTTTGATTTTTTCTGGGCTCGTGGCGCAGAGTCGTTAGCGACGCGAAACATGGACAGCGCGGTAGCCTCCTAAGTTACAGGTCGAGGGATCGAAGCCCTCCGAGCCCGTCTTTATCTTCTTCTGCTAGGTGTTGGTGCCGGATGCAGAGCTGATGACATACTTGAAAATTTCGACAGTGTAGTCGCCCTCGAAGATGTTGGCCTCGTGGCCGTTTACCGTGTTTGCAACTCTGAAATATTTCTCGTAAGAGCCATCAGCCTTCACATCTGCCTGTGCAAAGTAAACGGGCTTGCTATCCTTGTAAATTTCAATATCAACCGGATAGCCGGGGGCAGCATTTTGGACCGTGCCCCAGACGCAACCAAATGGAAGACTTGGATTGGGTGGTATGTGCATCGTAACTACGGATTTTGTCATGGAAACGTCGCTTTCTGGAACTAGGTTTGTCGGCACTGCGGCATGAGACTGTTGGAAGGCGAGATTTGGCAATAGAAGCGCTGCAATTGCCATCACTGACAACACGGCGTATTTCACGACCCAGTGTTTCATACCGTTAAATATTAAGTTGACGCATGATTCCCATAGACTTGATCTCTGAAGAAAAGTTGAACGACGGGTGCAGGTGCGACTGTCACTACGGAGGAGCCGTTAGCTGTCCTTCGTGTAAAGAAAACCACGGTAAACATAGTTGTCCCCACTGCAAGTAGGGGTTATTTCTTGCTCTCTCTTGCTGCAAGAGCCTTGAGGTTTGCAAGCTCGGCCCTCAGTTTCTCTATCTCGACTAGGGTCTTGAGGTTCTTGATTTCTGCCTTGAGGTTCTCGATCTCCTCGTCTTTGTTTTTGAGGCTGCTCTGAAGTCCGTCCAGGTCCGCACTCAGTTCAGCTCTTGCCTCGTTAATCTCGCTTGAACTCAGCTGTACCGTGTGCTGTCTCTGGCCGTAATTACTCGCTAGCTTTTTTTTTTCTTCGTGCGAATGGCCGCCTAGGTTGTGCATGTACTGGGTGCTTTTCAGGGCAAGCCAGCATACGGCCACTATGAACCAGGAAATTCCTGTGAAGACTAGGAATATTGGCTTGCCATTGTCAGGCACAATAATGTAGCATATGGTCATTGCCACTGCAAGACAGGACGTTACGATGGTAGGAATGTCGTATTGTCGTGCCATAAATTAATCCTTAGAGTGGTGGAATATAATAGTAATGGAAATTTCCACATCGGAAAATTAGTGGTTATAAAAATAGAAGAATTTTGCTAGTCGCTGCTTCCTGCGGTCTTTGAGTTGGCCTCTATTTCTGGAACCTCAGACTGCAAAATCTTAATCTTCTGTAAAAGTTCATTTCTAAGATCTCTTGCAACCCGCCTTACTGTCGGTCTTGGAACTCCAAGCTCTTCTACAACTTTGGTGTAGATGTCCTGCTTGTCAGTCAAACCCTTGTCAAGCAGATTGTTAATTGCTTGTTTGATGTTTGTGCTTTGGGTAGTACGATTCACGTTTTTTATTTTTCAGATCTTCTATATAAGACTGTTACTATATTTTTGGTAGCAATAACTCGGCCCGCAAATTTGTCTTTAAGTTTTGACGAGGCACTGAAATCGTATGTTTGTATCATAATTTTCAAAACTTTCAAGAGTTTTTTTCGTGCCCGTAATCTGACACTATAATGTTTTTATCTTACTTGATTGGTTACAATAGAATAACAAGAGGATTGTCTTACTGAAAAAGTAAGACTTGTAGAAAGGTTCTTATGATAAAATTACGGCTTCTCAAAGGTGGCACAGGCTACCATAGAGACCAACTTTGGTAACATTGTCTTTGAGTTATTGCCAAATCATGCGCCCGAAACGGTTCGGAATTTCACAAAGCTCGCAAAGAGTAATTTTTACGACGGTACACTATTCCACAGGGTAATACCCGGGTTTATGATACAGGGTGGAGACCCCAATACCAAGGGAACTGACAAGTCCAAGTGGGGCATGGGAGGACCTGGCTATACCATAAAGGCCGAGTTTAATCCAAAGTCCCACCTGAGGGGTATAGTCTCAATGGCCAGGGCGTCTGACCCAAACAGCGCAGGCTCACAGTTTTTCATAGTAACTACCGACAGTACCTTCCTTGACAGGCAGTACACGGTATTTGGAGAGGTAAAAAGCGGGATGGATGTTGCAGACAAGATTGTAAACCTTCCAAGGGACAGGAACGACTGCCCCAACCAGGAAGCCAAGATCCTCCGCGTCACCGTCTCGGAGTAAAATCATGCTAAAACTCCTCGTGGTTCTTGCAGCCTCACTTGCCATTTTCTCAACGGCTTCTGCCTTTGGCCAGATCTCGATGGGGGGAGTCCCTCAGGAAGACATCAAGGTCACGATAGACGCAGACGGGACTGCCCATGTAGAACACTTGGTTAATGGAAATGCAACTAACGCTGTCCACGTAGAAATGATTTCAGGAAACATGACCAACCTTTCAGTCTCGGACCTTTCAGGACAGTCCGTGCAGTATTCCACGATAAGCCAAAACCCGATGACCATTATGCTGCTTCCCACCCAGAGGAATATGACCGTCATCAAGTATGACCTTCCCAACATAGTGATCAACAAGAACGGCGTGTGGCAGTGGGATTATTATACGCCAAGCGATGCCCAGTTCACCGATTTCTATTTCCCCAAGGGGGTCGACACCATCTGGTTACTTTCTGATGCCAAAGATACTGCAAGACCAGTCTATCTTGCAGAAAAAGGCATAAGGCAGATGGGCAACGGGATGCACCTTGCCTACATGATCAACGAGTCAGAGACGGTTCAGACTGTGCAGTGGCAGGGCCAGACATTCAATGTCGGCATAGAGACACTTGCAAATGTTGGACCTCCTGCTTTTGATCAATCCGCAAAGGCATATGGTTTTGATATCAACGGATCAAACTCGCTTGTTACGATATTGATGCCCAGGGCTCTCCTGTGGGGCCCGTACGAGTCCACGATAAACCAGAAACCTGTCCTGGCGTCCGAATACAATGACAACGCAACCTACGCTTGGATAGGGCTGATGTCAAACCAGAGCGGAACCCTGCAGATAAGTGGAACGACTGCAATTCCGGAATTCCCAATGTTTGTGCCACTGGCAGTTGCAATTTCTGCTGTTGTGGCTCTTCGGTTTGTAACCAGGTTAAGTTTCCACTAGGTTATTAATAGCAAAAGGCGACGTGTCCGTATGCAATGCGGCTGCCACTGTATCAAGTGTGGGAGCACCGACTTGGAATCCAAGCGCGTTGGAGAGGTTGAAAAGGATGGCTATTTTGATATGCACCACACCTGCCTCAAGTGTGATGCCCATTTTGACCATCTTGAAGGGGATGTGTTTGCTTCGTGCGCCAAGTGTGGCTACAGGTCTAGTTGAGTTCTACCAGCTTTGCAGCCGAGTAGTAGCTGCGTTTTTCCCTTAGGTCCTTCTGGAGTTCGTTGCTAAAGGCCATGTCCGTGAGCACCTTAGAGACATCAAGCGGGACTGCTGTCCAGCCGTACTCGTGTAACTGCGAAACCACCTCTGAGACCGTCCTTGGCTGGTCAAAGAACGCGTCTTCTACCAATTGCCTAATCTTGACCCTTATCTGGCCCTTCTCTAGGAAGGCTGGCTTTACAAACTCGGGCTCGTGAATCTCAGCGTCGTTTAGCATGTTAAGCACGTTGCCAGGCTGGGAAGGCTGGCTGTATGAATAGTCATAATGAAGGGCATTCTGGCTGTAATCCCTTACGTGTACGGATAGGTTGTTTATTATCTCGCTTGCGGTCTGGTTGTCTATGTAAAAGTCCTTAGATTCTATCTCAATCTCGTTCTGCCCGTATCGTATCCTAATTTTCGCCATTTCTGAGCTTCAATCCTTCCGTTTTGATTTATCCTGTTAGCTCTAAGTAGGTTAGAAAACAGATCAAATAGTTTACACAAGTTATTTGGCTTTTTTTTCCTGCTTGTGCTAAAAGGGAATTTGACAATCCCAGTCATGGAAAAAAGGACCAAGATAGCAGTAATAGGAATCATAGTAGCCGCAGTAGGCATCTTCGGGTATGCCCAGTATCTGTCGGTATCTCATCTTCATGTTTCAATCGTTCAGAGCAAGGTAGTACAGAGAACTGATCAAGGGACCCTGTACAATTTGCAGCTCCAGTTTAACAACCCCTCGCTGCTTATGCTCAACGTGGGGCAGACAGACTTTGCAGTAACAGCAAACGGCGAGAGCCTGGGCACTGGCGTCTTGCCGCCGTCGGTAATACCTGCAATGGGAAAAACAGTTTCGCAGACTCCTTTCCTTGCTGACAACTCCGTATTGGACAAGTACAACAAGAATGCAAACGTTCCAAGCCTCAAGCTCACTGGAACGAGCCACTACAGCATCTTGTTTGCTACACTAAATGTGCCGTTTACGTACTACCCGACTCAGGACGAAGCTAGGGAATTTATAGACGGTGCCTAGAACCAGCAAAGTATGCTGACCGTTTTCGGATCCGTCGCTCTTGATACCATAAGGACTCCGTCTAGGACGATTAGAAACGCCCTAGGCGGCGCGGCAACCTATGCTGCAATTTCGTCAAGCTTCTTTGAGAAGCCTGGGCTCATCGCGGTAGTAGGCAGAGACTTTCCCAAAAGATACCAGAGCATACTGGACAGGTTTGTCGACACCGCCGGTGTAGTACATGCCAAGGGCAGGACTTTCCGATATGACGGAAGCTACGACCAGACACTGAGCACTAGGAGTACAAACAAGACCGAGCTCAACGTGCTCAAGGATTTCAAGCCTGTTGTTCCGGAGGAATACAGGAAGTCGGAATTTGTGTACCTTGCAAATAACGATCCGGCTCAAAATACTAGGATAATCAGGGAGTTTGACAGGGTGAAATTTTCAATGTGTGACACCATAGACTTTTGGATTTCGACAAAACGCACTGACGTAGTCAAGATGATGGGAGTTGTGGATTCTGTGGTGATAAATGACGAGGAAGCCAGGCTTCTTACCAAGACACACAACTTGATCAAGGCGGCTAAAAAAATAATGGAGTGGGGCACGCGTTTTGTAATCATCAAGAAGGGGGAGCATGGCTCTCTTCTGTTCTACGACGATGTCGTATTCCCGTCCCCGGCATTCTCGCTTGAGAATATCGTCGACCCTACAGGGGCTGGCGACTCCTTCGCGGGTGGCATGGTCGGTTACATGGCAAGCAAGAACAGCACAAAGCTCTCGACAATAAGGGAGGCAGTGGTTTATGGAAACGTCATGGGCTCGTTTGCCGTTGAAAGGTACGGCCTTGCAGGGCTTGTCGGACTGAAAAGGCAGGAGATACAAGACCGGTTCAGGCGTTATAAGAAAATGATCCGTTTTTGAAGAAAGGTTATAGATATCGGAAGAAAAAAGAGTGCGTGGAAGACAAGCTTGAAACTATTTTTACGCTACAGAAAAACCTTGAACGGATGATGAACCTTGAGCGCTATCCCAAGGACGCCCAGGGAAAAATTTCAGCCCTGTGCACCGCCATCATACACGAGGCAGTAGAGCTCCAGCGTACTACAAACTGGAAGTGGTGGAAAAAGCCAACCGAGTTTGATGTGGCAGAGGCAAGGGAGGAACTTATCGACATTTGGCACTTTGTGGTCCAGGCATCACTTGAGCTGGAAATGACGCCTGACGACATACTCAAGGAATACCAGAAAAAGCATCAGATAAACAAGCAGAGGCAGCTTGACGGCTACTGAGCCGTGCGGAAAATTTCTTGACCGAGCCTTGAAAGATTAGTCTCCCCCGTCCTGTCTATTATTCCGACAGAGGCTTGAAATCTCGAGACTTCCGAGTCTGTCAGCGTCAGCACAGGATCTGGGCTTTTTGACCCAAGAATTCGTCCGACCCTGTCCAGCCCGTTCTGATGAAGACATACAAGCGAGTGGCCCGTCCTGTGCCCCTGGACCTCCCTTCCGCACAACAAGATTTTCCGGATCTTCCCGTTTGCTAGCACATTTCTGACAAGTGTCTCTATACCCCTGTTTTCGGAAAGTAGCCTTCCTGCGACATTGATGTGGGACATGAGGGAGGACGTGGCAAGCTCCTCAAGGAGTGCCATGCTCGAGAGGGTGCACACGGCCAGACAGGAATCAGGATTTCCAAGGTAGACCTTGTCGTCTATTGGCAGGAGGATCTTGCAGACCTCGCCTGCAATTTCCTCTAAAAAATTCATTTTGCTAGGGCTTGGTGTACTGCCCTTGAGATATAGTGAAGGTTGGCCTCCGTCACAAGGGGATGTATCGGAAGGCTGAGGACAGAAGAGGCCGCCCAGTCGGTTATCGGAAGTTTTGTCTTGTCATTGTAGAAGGGGGTCTTGTGTGCCGGGATGGAGTAGTACGCGGTCGCTCCTATTCCCTTTGCATTGAGTTGTTTTGCCAGCCTGTCCCTGTTCTTTGCCAGAATCGTATAGAGATACCAGTTAACCTTCACGCCGGTCCTTTCGGTTGGAAGGATGATGTTCAGGTCCTGCAGCAGTTCGCTGAGGATCTTTGCATTCCTCTCCCTTTTCTTGAGCAGCATGGGCAGTTTTTTCATCTGTACCTTTGCCACCGCAGCCGAGATCTCAGGGAGCCTCAAGTTCAGACCAAGGATTCTGGTGTCGTACCCATGAAGCATGCCGTGGTTTCTTATTTTCTTCAGTTTTTCCCAGAGCCCCTTCTCCTCCGTAACAATTGCGCCGCCCTCGCCTGCAGTGACCACCTTTGCGGCATACATGCTAAAGCAGCCAAGCCTCGAGAAGGTTCCCGATTGTTTGTTCCTGTATGTGGTCCCAAGTGACTGGGCAGCATCCTCTATTACGTCAAGACCATGCCTTCTTGCAATTTCGGAGATCTCGCTCATGTGGGCAAAGTTTCCGTAGAGGTGTACTGGTATCACTGCCTTGGTTTTTTTCGTGATCTTTTTTCTCAGGTCGTCTGGGTTCATGGTGTAATTGCTAGACAAAATATCTACAAAAACTGGCTTTGCGCCGACTGAAACTACCGCGTTTGCGGTGGCAACAAAGGTAAATGACGGGATAAGGACCTCGTCGCCGTTTTTTATGTCAAGTGCATAAAGCGCTGCCTGCAGAGCGGCAGTGCCGGAATTTACTGCTATGGCATATCTTGAGCCGGTATAAGATGCAAGGAGTTTCTCAAATTCTTGGACGCGCCTTCCCCCAGCATTTGCGGCAGTTGTAAGCGATTTCTCAAGTAATACAGAACGTACCTCGTTAACCTCTTCCATTCCTATTACTGGAACATTTATAGGAATTTTCAATACAATTACAAAATTTTACACCATAATTAAACTTCATGAATGAGTTCAAAACCAATTTTTATATTTCAGGTAAAACGGTTGTAAAATAATGAAGGTGCACCTACATGAGGATCAGTCAGGATACAAGATTTTCAAGTACATTTTCTATGTATGCGGATTCATAATGCTCTCTATAACGATCTATGGAATTTACGGCATGACGGCTGAGTGGCAGAAAAACGGAACCTATGTGATGGGCGAGATTTTGGAAAAGACAGAATTTCCAACCCCCCACTTTGCCAAGCTGACCTCATGGCTCTTCTTCTCCTCGATAATAGGGTGGTACTGCGTCACAAGAATTGGATGGAAGAGAACCGTCGAGGTTCCCTCTTGGCAGCTTACACTGGTGCAGTTGATGATGGCAAGCCTGGCTGCAATAACTCTGTACGAGGTCATCTACAACTTTGTAGTCCTTGATGCACAGATTACTGCGGGAATAGTCAACGGGAAGGTTCCGGACATAGACTCCCTGACTGTGGCTTACCCAGATCCCACAAGGCCATGGAACCTCAATTTTGCAACCAAAATGTTTCTGGCAGCTTTTGTCATAAGCTCGCACGCCCTCTACCTAAGCACACGGCCGAGAAAGAAGACCGATGACCTTTGACACGTAACTTTATAGGATCACGGCAGAAATTTGACTTGCAGTGGACACTACAGAAAAAGTCGACTTAGTTACAAGGGACCCGACTGAAGAGGTGGTCACCCATGAGGAGCTGGTAAACCTTTTCAACACCAACTCCCATCCCAAGCACTACATAGGTCTTGAAATTTCCGGGTTTCTGCACCTGGGTAGCCTCATCCTTACCGGTTTTAAGATAAACGACTTTATCAAAGCGGGAGTAAAGTGCACAGTCTTCCTTGCAGACTGGCACACGTACATCAACAACAAGCTGGGTGGGGACTGGGACAAGATCCGCATGGTCTCTAAATATTATGCTGATGCATTTAGGTTGGTCTGCCCCGGCGTCAACGTTGTGGAGGGCTCCGAACTTTATGAGTCAAGGAAGGAGTACTGGATTGATCTGGTAAAGTTTTCAAAAAACATGTCGCTTGACAGGACGATGCGTTCTCTGACAATCATGGGACGCTCCGCCGAGAGGGACAAGATTGAGCTTGGACAGCTCTTTTACCCGCCCATGCAGGCAGTTGATATTCATTCAATGGATCTTGACATCGTCCATGCAGGAATGGACCAGCGAAAAATACACATGCTTGTACGGGAAATTTTCCCAAAAATGAAGTGGAAGGTGCCTGTAGCCGTGCACCACCACATACTTGCAGGCCTAGGAGAGCCTCAGGCAAGCCCCGATGAAGATTCGCAGATCATTTCAAGCAAGATGAGCAAGTCCAAGTCTTCGTCTGGAATATTCGTGCATGACACAGACGAGGAGATCAAGGCAAAATTCAAGAAAGCTTGGTGTCCTGAGGGTATTGTAGAAAAAAACCCCGTGCTTGAAATCTTTAGGTACGTGGTGTTTCACCAGTACAACGAGGTTTCAATAGAAAGGCCTGAAAAATTTGGAGGAAACGTGACCTTTTCAAGCTACAAAGAGCTCGAAGGCGAATTTGCCGCAAAGAAGCTCCACCCATCAGACCTGAAGACTGCTGCTGGGAAATATGTTTCAGAGATAGTCAGCCCGGTCAGAGAGAAGCTGGTTTTGTCAAACGAGCTCTACGAGGCCATCAAGCAGTCTACCTGATTTTTGGCATTACCTTTTTTGCAAACGTGGAGAGCATGTCAAGCGATTTTGAGAGCCCTACAAAGTTCACTATGAAATAGGTGATCCCAATCCGCTCGTACCTCCTCAGGTATTCTGCAACCTCTTCTGGCGTGCCCAAGGCAAGACTGTCGCTTGAGCGCAGGATAAAGTCGGTTATTGACTCATTTTTCTTCTTGAGACCTGATACAATCCTTTTTACGTCATCGGTGTCCTTTCCCACTAGAACACGCAAGAGTACGGAGTTTTCTATCTCGTTGCTGTCCCGCTTTGCGAGCTTGCACTTTGCTTTCAGCATCGTTATCTTTTCTTCCAGTACCGCAGGTATCCCAAAGGGGTGGTTGTACCTGTCGGCATGCCTTGCCACAACCTCCATCAGCTTGTTTCCAGCGCCGCCCACCATTATGGGCGGGTGCGGGGTCTGGACTGGTTTGGGACTGCAGATTGCGTTCTTGATGGAATAGTGTTTCCCGGCAAAAGTGGATCTGGTGTTCTTCCACATCTTCCTGATGATGGTCAACGACTCATCCAGCTGTTCAATCCTTGCAAGGGCCCTGTCAAACCTGTACCCGTAGGAAACGTATTCCTCCTCAAACCAACCGGCACCGATCCCAAACTCCAGCCTGCCGTTGCTTACCGCATCCAGTGTGGATGTCATCTTGGCAAGAAGCGAGGGGTGTCTGAAGGAGTTGCATGTGACCACCTGTCCAATCCTGAGTTTTGATGTGGTGGATGCTATTGCTGCAAGCAGCGTGTAAGCCTCAAGAAAAGGGCCGTCAGCATTGTTTCCGTAGTATGGCATGAAATGATCATAGACATATCCCGCGTGATATCCTAGTGTTTCTGCCTCAAGTGCCACTTTTTTTGAGAAAAGGAAATGTTCTTCAGGTCTGGTGGAGGGGAATTCGTCTAGCCACCCCTGAGGAAGCGTAAGGCCTGCCCGGATTGGTCTCATTTGTTTCTGGTCTTTTGTGGTTCTGCTATGTTGTATTTTGACGTGTACCCGCGCGGGTTGATCATCATGTCCTTGTAGTTGTAGGTGGAGGAATTGCCTACAATGACGGTGGTAATCATGCCCATCTTGTCCTGGTGCTTTTCCATGTTCTCAAGGTCTGTGAGCACTACCTCCTGCGATTCCCTGTATGCTCCCTTGACTATGGCTACCGGGGTGTTAGGCGACCTGTACTTGAGCAGTATCCTTCTTGTATCTTGCAGCTGGTGGATCCTTTTCTTGCTTGCTGGATTGTAAATGACAATAACAAAGTCGCCCTGAGCCGCAGCCTCCACCCTTTTTGTTATAATTTCCCAAGGAACTAGGAGGTCGCTCATGCTGACCACCGCAAAATCCGTCATGAGGGGGGAACCTACCAGTGCGGCGCACGAGTTGAGCGAAGAGACTCCCGGAACAATCTCCACATAGAGCCCGTCCCTTCTGTCCCAACCCTCTTCAGCAAGAATTTCATAGATAAGCCCTGCCATGCCATAGATTCCTGGATCTCCGCTTGAGACAAGCGAGACGATCTTGCCTGCCTTTGCAAGTTCGATGCACTGGTGTGCCCTTTCCACTTCCTGGGTCATGGCATAGCGGTGAACTTCCTTTCCATCGATAAGATCCTCAACCAAGTTTACGTACGTCTCATATCCAACAATAGTGTCACTTTCTTCAATTACCTGCTTGGCTCGGAAAGTCATGTGATCATGATGCCCCGGTCCGACACCTACAATGTACAGTTTTCCAGCCATGATTAATAGGGGCTTGCTGGAGTAAATAAATCCCTTTTCATGAATTGCTTTTCGGAATTTCGATTATGGGGCAGTCAACTACAAAGTTGTTTCCATATACAAGGGCAGGCGATACGTCGATAGATCCCTGTGATTTTTCAAGATCAATGTCATCGGTATTTTCAAGCACGGTGGCAGCGGAATTGTCCTTCCATGTAACCATGGACACCTTGCATACTGGAGAATATGACGTGTCTCCAGGCTGTGCCCCCGAGATCCCCTCCTGAAAACCAAACGGTCCTGCACCAGCAATGCCATTTGAAAAGTGGTAAATGTCCCTTCCTACAGACGAGAGCAGCGCAAGTGCGGGCGTGTTCATCAGGCCCATCATTTTGGCAGGCCCTTCCGGAGTTCCGCCTGTTACAATGTAATAGACAGTCTTGCCGTCCGGTCCCCAGCCCCTGTGGGCTACAAAAGTGACGTCCTTGTAGGTGGAGTTATCTATGTCAAGAACTTGGCCTCCCACATACGCGTTCTGGTCGGACAGTTCCTTGTTAGATCTTACCTCCATCTGTCCGCCTGGCCAGACAACCTGGGGCATGTTCAAGACTGTCGATGTTGTGGTGAGAGTAAGCTTGCCAGTAGAATTTGCAGCAAGGATTGCCTGAGTGGAATTGAGAACCTGCACAGTCCTGCCGGCATTCCATTTGGCATGAACCACGAGTGCGACCGGGGTGTAATTCTTGCTTGAAGGGGCGTCTGAGAAGACATCCCCTTGGAATCCTTCCATGCCTTGGCCGAAGACTCCGTTTGTAAAGACATAGACCTTGGTTAGCAGCTTTTGCGGGGACTGGGCAAGGAGGGGGGCAGTCTGCACCTTCCAGCCCTGCTTGTCGGAGATCTTGCCTGCGTCCGCGCTGTTACTAGCATCCGTTACAATGTAGTAGACTTGCCCTCCGTTGTAAAATCCGTCGTGGAGAGGGATCTTCACGGGGACCTCCGCCTGTGATAACTTTATTGCGTTTACAGGAAGGACTTGGGTTGCGTTTTGGAACTCCGGCGTGGCGCCCCGTATCCAGCCATCAACGCTAACGGTCGCGGTAAATTGCGTCGAGTTTATAGAATGAATCCCTACTGCCGAGCCTGCAAAGTCAAGGGTGCCACCGCCTGAACCCTGGTCGAGTACGGTCTCGGCGTATATTGTGCTGTTGTCTACAGTCCAGACTGGCTGACCCCTTGAATCGCTCCTGTCAATTTTGTGTAAGACAATGATTTGGACCGGCGCGCTGGCGGTATACGTAAGCGTTCCGCCATACAGGGTGCCATTGTTTGGAGCCAAGACCATCGCAAGTTGTTCATTACCGTGGCCAAGCCCTGGATCCTCAGTTGAAGTAAGGGTCTGGGTGAACTGGATTTTTTTTACGGTCCCTGCAGTGACAAAATGGTCGGACAGGAGAGGGATGGAAAATATTATTCCTGCAAAAGCTGCAATAATACCCGCTATCAGGTATCGGTTCATATACTAAGAGTATTGGGTTGGCATAAATACCTTTTAGTGAAAATTTCTAACCGCCTTTTGCAAGATCAAACTCGTCGTGAAGTGCCTGTACAGAGGCGTTGCACTCCGAGTCCTTTACGACAAACGCTATGTTCAGCTCAGATGATCCTTGGGCAATCATGATTACGTTGATGCCCCTTTTTCCAACGGCTGTAAACACCTTTGATGCAACCCCGACTATTCCCCGCATTCCGGAACCAATCAGTGCTATGATTGAGACATCGACCGTGACGTCCACTTTTTTTATGATTTTCCCAAGAAGGTTCATCTCAAGCGCGTTCACTGCCTTGTCCATGTCGTTCTTTTTTACAATCATGGTGATGCTGGACTCGGACGGGCTCTGCGAAATCATCATTACGTTTACCCCCGCCTTTGCAAGGGTCGAGAAAATGGTAGCAGCGGTTCCAGGGGCTCCGACCATGCTTCCGCCCCTCACGTCGATGAGGCCTGTATGCCTTATGGCGCTGACACACTTTACTGTCTTTTGTGTGTCAGGAGACGGGTCCGCAGTCACGAGTGTTCCGGGATTTTTCAGGTTGAAGGTGCTACGTATTCTCAGCGGAATTTTTTTTGTGACAAGTGGCTCTAGCGCCCTTGGATGAATTTGCTTGGCACCGAAGAGTGCCATTTCCATGGCCTCGACGTAGGATACTTCCTTGATGAGCTTGGCATTTTTCACAATCTTTGGATCGGTGGTCATCAGGCCGTCGACATCGCTCATAAGCCACACCTCGTCAGCCTTTATGCTTGCTGCAATTATCGTGGCAGTATAGTCCGAGCCTCCCCTGCCAAAGGTGGTGATGTTGCCATGCTGGTCAGCGCCTGCAAATCCCCCGATTACTGGCATTGTTCTTTTCTGCGCAAGGCTGTCAATCTTGTGGGAAACATGCAGCCTAGTGGTATCCATCAGTGGCTTTGCCTCGCCAAAGTTTGCATCGGTGACAATGCCGACGTCCTTTCCTGTAAGAGGCACTGCCTTGATTCCTATGTCATTTAGTGCATATGCGACCAAGTTTACAGAAAGCCTTTCTCCAAACGAGATCAGATAGTCTGATGACCGAGGTGTCACCTCCCCGATTAGGAGCATGCCGTGAAGTAGCTCCTCAAACTCGGATAGGTCAGAGCGCATTTTTGCAACAAGGTCCTTCCTGACCTTCGGGTTTCGTACGCATTGGTTTGAGATGTCCATGTGAGTCTTTACAATCTTTTTTGCAAGCGAGTTTGCCGCGTCTCCGTTTCTGTTCTGTATGTAATTTGTTATCCTGATCAGGTCGTCTGTGACTCCGCTTATTGCGGAAAAGACGGGTATTATCTTGTGTTCCTTTGAAAGTGATTTTATTAAATTGGCTACGTTCCTGATGTTTGCTGCTGAAACAATCGAGGTTCCGCCGAACTTTAGGACTAGTTTCAAATCAGTATACCTGACGTTAATGTCTTTAAATTCTTTTAACTTTCGACTCGTGGTGCCAGATAGAAATGAATCCTGCCCACGTTTGCAACCTTAAATTCAAGCCTCAGCGGCATCTTGGTCGAGTATTCGCACACCACTGTACCTGCTACGGCGCCTACCGCTTTTACAATGCTGTTTAGGTATTCCAAGCTGTAGGTGGCTGTGCTGTCCTCCTTTACCTCAATCTCCGGCATCTCGGGCATTCCCTTTTCTAGCGTTATCACGGCCTCGCCCGAATCGCCTCTCCCTGAAAACTCGGCCTTGGAAGGGGTTGCAGCAATTGAAAGATATTCCGAAACTACTTGGATGTCACCCAGTATTTTGTCAAATTCCGTGGAGGTTACTGCAACCTTGGCATTGTAAGTTATCTTTGGCAGGGGTGTGTCAGTAGCTGAGCTCTCGATCAGCCTCATCTTGTATTTCTTGTTCTTGCCGATGGTAACTAGGAGCAGTTTTTCTTCTGAAATGCTTATCTCAATGTTGTCTTTCTTGTCCGCCCTTTTTATCAACTTGGCAAACTCGTCAATTCTTACGCCAAACTTGACGTCCTCGTCGCAGACATATTTTTCAAAAGCGGAGTTTGGCCATGCAATATCAATCAGTGCTACATGTGATGGATCCATCCCGCGAAAAGCAATTCCTTCGCCTGTTGCCTCGAAGGTAGCCTCTTCCACGAGAGTGGAGATTGCAGAAATTACAGCTTTCCATTCGTCGGAGCCGCCGGTTCTAGCAGAAAACACCAAACTTATTCACATGTCTAGCATGTTCAAGTTAAAGGTTATGTCAACAAGGAAAACGAATTTTGGAATGCCTATGCATAGTTCCGCCAAGTATAGCTGCACTTGACGCATCTGTAAAACTGGGTGGTCGGTTCATCTGCACTCCTTGTCTGCAACATCCACCAGACCGCCTCGTTGTTGCCACATTTTTCACATTCGATCTTTATCACCGGGAGAGATTCCTTCTTCTCCTGCTCATCAAGGACGTTTATCGTGGGGCCTCCCTCCACCTTTACTTGCTTTGCAGCCTTGGAGCCCTTTTCGCTATAACCACATTTTGGGCATTGGAATTCAGACTCTGAGTCGGCTAGCTTGAGCCGAGCTTCACACTTGGGGCAGAATTTCATCTACGCACCCTTGATTTTTGAATTAACTGCTTTTTTCAGCTCGTCGGAATACTCGATTGCAGCCTTGGTGGCCTTTTCAATTTCCTTGATCGGGTTTCCCTTGGAGGTGTTTACGCGCATCGCATATTCCTTGGTGAGGGGGTGCTTTAGAATGACACCTGCAAATTCGACCGTCGGGTCTTTTAGCAGCTCATGCTGGACGATGTAAAGCGTGCTGATATCTGATTTTTTTATGTCTAAGAGAACCTCTTTTGAGGAAGACTTTTTGACCTGAACGTCCATCTGCAAGTCAAAAAAATACTTATTGAGGATATAAATCATTATGAAGTGTTGACTAGTGAAAAAAGTTCGATAGGCGAAGTTTTGTTGGAGAAAGATGCCGACAAATTCAGCGTTAATGATAACGTAACGGTAAACGTGAAGTTTTCCGTGATCGGAGGACTCCGTGAGGCATTCAATGAGAAGAACTGGGAGCGAGCGTACAACAAGCACGACAACGTTTTCAAGCTCAAGTATGGCATCAAGCTATATGCCGGGGGCCTGAGAAAGCATGAGTTGGGGGCGGCTGTTGACACGTACAAAAAGGCTGCCCTGTTCTGGACCCGCAACCCAAAGCTAACTCAGATGGCGGAAAAGAAGGTCTGGGTGCAGATATCCAAGAACTTTGAGCCTCACATACCAATGAATCAGGCAGAGGCACAACAGCTTCTTCTGGACTTTGACGAGAAGATCCAGTTCAAGGGTTCCGAGCTTGGGGCGGGAAAGCACAAGATCGGCGCAGAGGTGTATGTCTCATGGTTCAAGCACGACTATGCCGACGCTGTTGATGCCAAGTCAAACTCCAAAGAGATAGAGATAGAGATTACCAAGTAGGGCTCCTTCAGTTCTACTGGTAGCAATCCATTTTTTGATAAATTCTACCGAGTGGCCTCAAAATTAATAATAATTATTAATGGATTGTTTGAAGCGGAAACATGGCAAAATTTGACGGCATAAGAGGTCAGGAATTGCTCGAAGTTGAGGACAAGTCAGAGAAGGAAAACGAGATAACCCTGATTTTCAAGGACAATAGGTACCTCTTCATCAAACTTGAGAATGGAAAGATGGTAACCAGATCAATACCGGAATAGCTACCTGTGGATGTGTTTGTAGTACAGCCCTATGGCTATTTCCTGAGATTCGGACTGGATGGAACCGGGTCTTAATTTTCTGACTTTTTCAATCGCTTCCCTGGCAGATGATTTGTGGTATTTTATGAGATAACAGGCAAGTATTGTTCCAGTCCTCCCTATCCCAGCAGCACAGTGAACCATTACCGGCTCGTCGTTTTGAATTCGTTGGTTGATGAACTCGACTGCCTCGTCTATCTGCTGTATGTCTGGCGCAGAAAGATCTTCGGTAGGAACATGCAGGTACTTGACGTCCTTCACCCAAGATTCGGGAAGAGATTGTTCAGTCATTGTAACGATTGATTTTACGCCCTGCCTCTGGACCCACTCGATTTCCGATGGGGTGGTCGGCATGCCGCTTCCTGCGAGCTTGTGGTCTATGAGCCAGCTAAAGTTAGTGGGCTTTCGCGTAACCTTCCCATGTATCTTCCTCCAAAGGTTGCCAGGTTTGCTCAATGCTAGAGATAACCAGATTCCATATATTTAGAAAACGGAACAGCTTGAGGCACGCCTGAGAGATTAAAATAAGAAAAAGAAGTTTTTGTTAGACCTATTCTACGAGTTCGGTCCAACCTTTTACGAACACAGAGTTTCTGTACAGTGGTACTGGTTGACCTGGGGTGAAGTCCATTGGTCTCATCCAGAAGATTGCCTTTGTTGGGCAAACGCCGATGCATGCACCGTCTGAGATGCATCTCTCTGGATAAAATACAAATGCTTTACCTCTCTTCCAGCCTTCTACTGGCTTTACTCTTAGTACGTCTGGGCCTAGTGATGTGCAAATCTCTACGCAGAGTGCACATCCTATGCACATTTGTTCGCCTATATCTGGAATAATTCCAACTGGCATGTTCAGTATTACTCGAAACGATCTTAATATAACTTGCTGAAAAAATCGATCTTATAACGCCGTTTGGGAAATTTATAACACCGTTAGGGCGGATTCTCTCATTCTAAGATTTTGGAATGAGAGTCTGATTTTCGTCCCCAAATTTTTTATAATTTGCCACCGACCTTTGGATCATGGTCACCAAGATCCACTGCGCCCACATATTGGTGGAAAAGCAGAGTGTAGCCCTAGAGATCAAGGCAAAGCTTGCCGCGGGGGAAAGTTTTTCAAAACTTGCACAGCAGTATTCGATTGACGTCTCGAAGAAGCGGGGCGGAGACCTTGGCCTTTTTGGGAGGGGGGTAATGGTGAAGGATTTTGAAAAGGCCGCGTTTGCGCTTGAGAAGGGACAGATTTCCGACATCGTAAAAACGCAGTTTGGGTATCACATAATCAAGAGGCTGGACTAGAGCGGTATAGTTTCTGCCGGCAACACCACCTTGGCAGAGTCGTTGAGTAGGTTTACTACGATCCCGTCCTTCCCCTTCTCTAGAAGAATCCTTTTGCTGTTTTTTGTCTCTATGAACCTCTTCCCAGTAGGCGACAGGACCCATCCCTCCTCCTTCCGATACCTTGCCATGCTGGCTATGACAATCGTGGACTTGGTCCGGTGCATGAAGCTTGCAAGCAGCATGACAACCGATGCCACCTTCCTGCCAACCTGCTTTTCATAATTTAGTAGGTTGAAAAGTCCGTTGACAGAGTCAACAACAACGAGAACCTGGTACATGCTTGCCCTTGAAAGAATCTCGGTGAGCACCCCGGCAATTGTATGCTCCGTAGGCTGGTAAATGGTGACGTTGGGGTTCGGTGCAAGTGCACCCGATGCCACATATCCGCTGTACAAGAGGTCCAGATCAAGGTACAATACGGGGATTCTTGTCTCGCTAACAAGCTTTGATACAAAGCCTGCCTTTAGGAACGGATCCGAATAAAGCAGCGAGTTGACCTGGGTCTGTGAAAGGATTTCTCCAAGGGCAGGAGGCTGTCCTGCTGGATCCCCGTCATGTTTTTTAAACAACATGATACCTATCAGATCGTAATATAATAATGAACATGGATTTTTCAGAAGAGTTTGGCTATGACAGAATCTACCTAAACAATGCATCAACCTCTAGGATGCCTCGCTCCAGCATCCGGGCAATGAGTGAGTTCCTCGCAAGGTACAACGAGTACGGTCCGGATTCGGAACTGTCAGACGAGCACGTCAGGGAACGCCTCAACAATCTGCGCAAAGCCGTGTCCGTGCTAATCAACTGCAGGCCGGAGGAGGTAATACTTACGCAGAGTGTAACCGACGGCATAAATTTTGTAGCAAGCGGGATGAGGCTCGAATCCGGCTCGAACATCGTTACTCGTGGTGCCAGTCACGAGCATCCGGCCAATCACTACCCATGGGTCAGGACAGGCCAGAGGGCTGAACTGAGAGACCTGCAGATAGACGAAACGGGTTATTTCGAGCAGGAGCACCTTAGAAAGATGGTGGATCATAACACAAAGCTTGTGGTCTTGAGCCATGCCCTGTTCAATACGGGAGCCATACTACCAGTAGAGGAAGTGGGAAAGTATCTTTCCGAAAGGAAGATCCCATACTTTATTGACGCCGCCCAATCTGTTGGTTGCATTGCTGACGTTGACGTGAGCAAGATAAGATGTGATTTCATGTCCTTTAACGGGTCCAAGTGGCTCTGCGGTCCCATGGGCACTGGAATATTTTTCTGCAAAAAAGAATCAAGCGAGTTGGTAGAGCCGCTCGCGGTTGGAGGAGAGTCGGCAATCCTTCACGACAAAAAGCTTGTCTACAAGGAAATGCCCGCTAGGTTCCAGGCTGGCTTTCGAAATTGGTCAGGAGTAGCTGGCCTCGAGGCATCGGTCAACTATTTGCTAAAGATAGGGATTGAAAAGATAAGGGCCAAGAATATCAAGCTTGCAAACCTGATGCGGGAGGAGCTTTCAAAAATACCCGGAGTCGCGCTGTTTGGCCCAGAGGAGGAGGCCAGGAGGACAAGCATAGTATCCTTTGCCATCAAGGACCAAAATCCCGAGACGCTTGTCAAGAGGCTCCAGAAAGAGAATATCGTTCTTGCAGTCAGGGAGATTTTGTCAAGGAAGGTCATCAGGGCGTCCCCCCACTTTTACAACACGGAATCAGAAATATTGAGGGTGGTTGAAGCCCTAAAGAAATAGCTACTTGTCCTGCTCTTCGATTACCATCATCGTAAGGGTAGAGTAGACCTTGTCTATCTTCCTTATTTTGTTGGTGATAATGCTTCGCAGATGATCCATCGAGTCTGCTGTGATCTTGATTATAATGTCATAAACTCCATAAACACCTTGCACCTCATACTTTACCGTGGGCTCTTTGTCCAGTATGCCCTTGATCTGTTTTATTATCTCCATGTCAGAGCCCAGATCAGAATTTATCAGGATGTAGGTGGTCGGCATGAGTTAACTCGCGGTGCACAATATTTAGCCTTTGCCTAATAACTCAAAATTGATTTATCCCGGGGACCAAATGATTTGGTGGATGTAGTAGATCTCACACTTGAAATCTCGGAAAAGCTGCCAAGCTTTCCCGGCTCGCCAAAACCGCAATTCATTACGTGGGCGGACAAAAAATCCGACGGGTACAACCTCGAGATGCTTTTCCTCAGCTCGCATACCGGAACTCATATCGATGCGCCATACCACTTTATCCAGAAGGGCATGGGCGTTGACAAGATACCCCCGCGCAGGATGATAACGGAAGCATACCTGTGTGACGTGAGGAAGGGTGCGGACGAGCCCATCACGCGGAAGGACATAGAAAAGTTCGAGCAGAAGCACGGCACTCCACGCGAGGGCTCGGCCGTGATTTTCAAGACAGGGTGGTCAAGGAACACATCAAGAAAGGACTATTTTACAAGAAATCCCGGCCTCACGGCTAGTGCGGCCAGATATCTTTCCAAGATGAAGCCAAACCTGGTGGGCATAGACTCTCCAAGCATTGATTTAGGAAGCGACCCAAAATTCCCGGCCCACCACCTACTGTTAAGCAAAGACATCCTAATTGTGGAAAACCTGTGCAACGTAGGAAAAATCCAGACCTCGCCCTTCCGGCTGATAGTCATGCCGCTCAAGCTCAAGGGCGCTACGGGCTCCCCTGTAAGGGCAATTGCCCTCTAGAGGACAAACTGGAACCTGTTCTGCCTGTAGTTTTCGGCAAGCTTGCCTGTTATGGGTATCTTGTTACCACAATACTTGCAGGCATTGTTGTCATCAAGGTGCCACCCCTGGATATCAAAGCCGAACCTTTTGACCACGACGTTCTTGCATCCTGGACAGTAGGTGTGCTCAAGGGGATGACCCGGCACGTTTCCCAGATATGCATAGTTTAGGCCCTCCCTCTTTGCAACCTCATGGTGCCTTTCCAGAACCTTGACGGGGGTGGGCTCAAAGTCCATCATCTTATAATCGGGATGAAACCTGAGGAAGTGTATTGGTACGTCGGGTCCGAACTCATCGTAAATAAACTTGCAAAGCCTTGAGGCATAATCCAAGTCTTCCCCAACTCTTGGAACTATAAGGTCTGTGATCTCCACGTGAATCTTGGTCTTGTCCCTTATCTCCCTGAGAGTGTCAAAAATCGGTTTTGGGTCTGGAACTCCTATGTACTGCCGGGTGAAGCTGGGCTCGGCGTTTCCCTTGAAGTCTACCGTGATGCAATCGAGAAATTCGTCCATCATGTGTACCGTTTCTGGCGTGTCGTACCCGTTTGAAACAAAAATGTTGAACAATCCCTTCTTCCTTGCTACAACTCCGCAGTCCCTTGCAAACTCGATGAATATGGACGGCTGGTTGTACGTGTACGCGATTCCATGTGCCCCAGACTTTACTGCCAGGTCTACTACTTGGTCTGGAGAAAGGTCCGTCCCCTCGAGTTTTCTTCTCTGGCTGATGTCGTAATTTTGGCAGTAACGGCAAAGCCAGTTACAACCGGTTGTTGCAATGGAAAATATGCTGCTGCCTGGTCTGTAGTGGACAACAGGCTTTTTCTCGATTGGGTCAACATGGCCAGTTATCACCTTGCCATATGCCAGAAGGTCTAGTTTTCCGCCGTTGTTCTGCCTTATGCCGCAAAGGCCTATCTGGCCCTTTCCTATCTCACAGTATCTAGCACATGCTGTGCATCTGACCCTGTCGTTTGGCAGCTTTTGGTAGAGTACGGCTTCTTTTGTCGTCATTGATTTTTACTTGATTTTATCATATAAGTCATGATGCAACTGCCTGTTTTGGTTTGAGGTTTTCAGGACGAATTTTTTTGATTGCGTTCTCAAAGTCTTCCTGCGTAATTTTGATTGATTTTACCGACTTTGTGCCGCTATCGATGTACCTCCTCACGGCCATCATTGCGGCCCTGTTGCAAACTCCCTCAATTTCTGCCCCGCTGAAACCATTGGTTAGCTCTACGAGTTTTGCAAAGTCAATCTTGTCTGCCAGAGGCTTCTTCCTTGTGTGTATCTCGAACACGTGCTGGCGGCCCTTTGCATCTGGTAGAGGCACCTCAAGTATCCTGTCAAACCTCCCAGGCCTTAACAGTGCATCGTCAATCAGGTCTACCCTGTTGGTTGCGCCTATTATCAAGACGTTGTGTAGCTCTTCAAGCCCATCAATTTCTGTGAGTAGCTGGGATACTATCCTCTCCGTTACATGCGAGTCTGAGCTTCCCGACTCGCGCCTTGGCGCAAGCGAGTCTACCTCGTCTAGGAATATGATGCATGGAGCAGCCTGACGCGCTTTCCTGAAAATTTCCCTGACTCCTTTTTCGGACTCGCCTACCCACTTGGAGATTAGTTCCGGTCCCTTGATGCTGATGAAGTTTGATTCAGTGGTGTGCGCGACCGCCTTTGCAATCAGGGTCTTTCCGGTGCCAGGCGGCCCATATAGCAGAATGCCCTTTGGTGGCTTTACATCTGCGTGTTCAAATGCCTCTTTGTGCTTCAGTGGCCACTCGACTGCCTCGTGAAGCTCGTCCTTCAGCGACTCGAGGCCGCCTACATCTTCCCATGAAACATTTGGCACTTGGACTATGACCTCACGTAAAGCAGAGGGGCGTACTTCCTTTAGTGCGTCCCTGAAATCACCTTCGGTTATCACAATTTTTTGCAAGACTTCTGCAGGGATTTTCTCTTTTTCCAGATCCAAATCGGGCAATATTCTTCGGAGGGATCTCATTGCAGCTTCCTTTGCAAGGATTTCAAGGTCTGCCCCAACAAAGCCGTGTGTAACCTTAGCTATCTGTTGAAGGTTTACTTTTTCCTCAAGCGGCATGCCCCTCGTGTGGATCGCAAGTATATCCGCCCTGCCCGGCTCGTCTGGAATCCCTATCTCGATCTCCCTGTCAAACCTACCTGGCCTTCTCAGGGCTGGATCGATGGAATCCGGCCTGTTGGTAGCCGCGATGACGACCACCTTGCCTCGTGATTTCATGCCGTCCATTAGCGTTAGAAGCTGGGAGACAATCCTCTTTTCCAACTCTCCCGTAACCTCCTCCCTTTTTGGTGCGATCGAGTCAATCTCGTCTATGAATACAATGCTTGGGGAATTTTCCTCCGCCTCCTTGAACAGTTGCCTCAGCCTTTCCTCGCTTTCGCCATAGAACTTGCCTATTATTTCTGGGCCGCTAATTGAGAGAAAATGAGAATTGGTTTCACCCGCTACTGCTTTGGCTAGCAGCGTTTTTCCCGTTCCTGGCGGACCATATAGCAAGACGCCCTTTGGCGCCTCAACCCCCAGCTTCTCGAATAGCTCAGGATGGCGCATGGGAAGTTCTACCATCTCACGTATCTTTTGGACTTCGTTTTTCAATCCTCCCAGGTCGTCATAGGTTACCCTTGGGACGGAGTTGTCTACGGCCTTTGTCAGGTCGCCCAGTTTGAATTCTGTCTGGGCGTTTACCACGACCGGACCACCTGAAGGAGAAGTACTGGTAACAACTAGCTGAGTCTTTCCACCCAGGTGGGTTGTTACTATCAATGTGTCGCCTGTCGTCAAGACATGCCCCATGTAATTTGCCTGCATGTATTCTTGTAGCCCTTCTGCACTGAGCCTCTCGATTGGGGATACTGTTACGCTATGTGCTTGTTTTGCCTCGACAGATTTCACAGAAACTTTTTCGCCTATTCCGCCCCCTATGTTTTGCCTGGTAATCCCATCTACCTTTACCAATCCGGTTCCATAGTCCTCTATCGATCCTGGCCAGAGCTTGGCATAGCTTTTGCGGTTCCCAGTCAGTTCGAGGATGTAGCCAGCTTCCCAGCCGTTTTCCTCCACTATTTTGGGATCGACTACAGCGATGCCTTTTCCGACATGCCTTTGCGAGGCCTCTGCAATCCTTAATACAATTTCGCTCATAGTTTTATCACCATAAAAAATAGAGTGGGTTTATTCAACCTCCACTCTTTTCCCACGAGGTCGTTCCTCTTCCTTAAGTTTGAACCTGATTTCAAGGACCCCGTTGGCGTATGTGGCCTTGATGGAATTTTCGTCCACCTTTTGCTTGATGGGAATCTTGGTGTGGTATTTCTTTTCTCCGTGTTCTGCATCCAGCAGTATCGTTCGTCCGAGAACCTCGATCTTAATGTCCTTCTTTTCCACCCCAGGCATCTCTGCCACAACTTTGAGAACCTTCTCCTTTTCGTCTAGCAAGACGTCCACGAACGGCTCTCTTGTCTCTGCGGTGGGAAGTAGGCCCGGTCGGAGGTTTCCGAATTCCTTAACTGCTGGTTTGCCATCGGCGCCCACTGTTACGGAATATCCGTAATAGTATGGGCCAAATGTCTGAAGGTTTGGAGAACTCTTCAGTTCGTCCCACACTTGATCCATGTCCTTGAAAGGTCGCATCATTTTTTGGAAGAGTTCGTCAAATTCATCCCATTCCATCATGTCATATTCACCTATAGGGTGTAATACATATTACATAATATAAAGATTATGTTATAATATGGACTAATTTTACATAAACTAATATAGCTGACAAAGGTAAGTAATAACAAATGCGTACATCAAACCTTTCCGTACCTGATGCGGTTAGGGAGATCATAACCCGAAATAGGTCAATTTATGACTGCATAAAGATGGATTTGATAAACTATACAGCCCTGGCAATAAAGATCCAAAAGGATGTCGAGTCTCAAGTTGGCAGCCCAGTAAACCTGAACACGGTAGTGGTTGCCATAAAGAGGTATGCAGACTCTTTTGAGAAAAAGGAGGAGGTGCAAAACGAGCCTGTACTGAAAAATGCGAGGCTTTCGCTTACTGACGGAATAATGGACATCAAGTTCTCTTCACAGGATTTCGGAATGAATGAGGCCGTTTCCCTCATGGACAGTTTTACAAGGATTGACCCTGATTACGAGTTCTTCAGGCTTACCGACTCTTTTAGGTTCCTTACTGAGGACATTAGTGATGTTAGGAAGCTGTTAGAAACTTTCTCTTCGCACAAAAACATGTTTCAGACAGGTCTTGCGAAAATAGCCATCACCATGCCGCAGTCGGAGAACTACCCTGATTTGGCGTCCTATGTTTCAGAAATCCTTCACAATAATGGTATCGAACTTGTCAATGCCTTTTTTGGTCAGGACAACATAGTCCTGGTTCTGCATGAAAAAGATGCTGCCAGGGCATACGAGATATTACGAAATGAAATTTCTAGGTAGTACTGGGCCGATTTAGATTCCGAGCGATTCGGCCCTTGATAGTTCAAGGTATACCTTGTCTCCAACAGATAGGTTCAGTTCCTTGTATTCGTGCATGTCCAGCTTTATGGATGTGATTCCTGTGCCCATGCCCGGCCCTCCTCCTGCCATCATCTTGTTGAGGCTTTTGATCATATCATCCATGTTGGTAAATCCCATAACCCCTGACCCAAATGGGGACATTGGAGTGCTGTTTTGTTCCTTGAAATCCTTCGAGGATGAGAGAGAGACTACCACATAGGGGGCTCCGTCTGGCGAACCCTCGATTCTGACCACGATAAACTCCTTCTTCATACTTTAGTTCTGTTTAGGACTGTATTTTACCTTTCTCCCAAAGCCAAGAATTCACCATTCGTCGGGCATTTTAAAGGAGACCTAAAGCCGCATTTTAAGAGGTCTTGGCATGCCTTTTCCGCATATAGACGATAGTGCCTCCGCCCACAAGGGCTGTGGCAGCTATGCCGATTGGGATGTAATCAGATATGGGGGAAGACTGGCCGCTTTCAAATTTTATGGTGCCAAGCAGTTGGGCGTATTGTGGCAGGCCTGCCTCAAAGTCATTTTTGACGTTTGCGTAGGTTATTGTGTAAAACTTGTTGTTTGCATCTATGATATCCTGTTTGAATTTCACGGTACCGTTTTCTTCCTGTGGTGAATATTTTTCTTCAATCAGATAGGTCTTTGCGGGAAATCCTTCGACGGAGCTATCCTCCTGCGAAAGAAGCAGGATGTTTCCCGATTGGTTGCCTGCAGCAAGCTCCCTCTCCTGAGCCATTGTGTAGTCGACAAGCGAGGTTCCGTTTGTTTCTGCAACGCTAAACGAAATCGATGCGGTAAATCCGGCAGAATAGGGTGCAATCACGGCAACATCGGGTGCACCAGGTTGGGATTTTTTCGGCTCTTCGACTGTCCATCCGGCTGGTGCCTGAAACGAAAATCCAAGAGATGGGTTTGCATAATTTCCTTGAGAATCCAGTGTCGAGTTTTGTTGGCTCGCATAGGAACTATGGAATGAGAATATCGCAATCAACAGGGTGGAAAAAAACAAGGCCGATTTGATTTGCAATGTTGCAGGTTCCTTTGCGGCAAATAAAAGCTAACTGCGATTTCAATTTTTGAATTATATTGAAGGTGAGGAGAGGGAACCTGATGGGAAAAGTTTTCGCAGTTGGGGTAGGTCCAGGTTCTCCGAAATATGTGACAGAGATTGTCAAGGAGATCGTACTTAGTTGCGACGTTGTAATAGGCTACAAATATACGCTCAAAACTATCGAAGACCTCATCCGGGGAAAAGAGATCCATGAGATAACGATGCAGGACCAAGAGGAGGCTTATCAGAAGGTTGCAAAATCCCTCGGAAGCAAGACATGTGTAGTGCCTTTTACAGGTGATGTCAACTTTTCCGAGTCGGAGGTTGTGGACAGGCTGATTGAAATTTTTGGTGACGTCGAGATAGTTCCAGGCATAAGCTCCACACAGGTGGCTGCTGCAAAGGCCCGGGTCCCGTTAGACAAGAGCAGGCTCCTAACAATGCACATATCAACCAGCATTGAGGAGAAAAAACTCGACCTTCAGAAAGCCCTCATAGACGGGATGAGTGTGGTCCTTGTGCCTCGGCCGTGGCCAAAACAGCCATCAAAGCACTTTATGCAGTCCGAGATCGCGGCCTATCTGAGAAACAACGGGTTTGACACTTCGAAAATGAAAGTACATGTCTTTGAGTTTCTCACGACTGAAAAGGAGACACATTTTGTGGGAACCGTGAAGGACTTGGAAGGAAAGCAGTTCTCGGACCTTTCAGTGATGGTCTTCGACCAGACAAGGCTCGAGTCCTATATCAATTTCAAATAACCAAATGATTGCCGCTAGCGAAGGATTGGAGTGATACTACCTGACGTAGGATTGTTGGTTGTTACGTGGGTTTGTGAGCTTGGAATGGAAATTATGAGCCCATTCATCCACGTGTACGACGGATCGTAGAACCTAATGATTCCAGTCTCGTTGATTATCACTTGGAAAGTCTGTCCAGGGGGAATCATGCCGCTTTTTATCTTGCCGTCTGGAATGAATGGATTGGTTGTACTGTAAGTGGCAGTGCCGCTGTATATTGAATGCGCGATATTGTCATTGTTAACCCAGATTACGGTGGTTCCGGGAACAATTGAGACCTGATCTGGCAAAAAGTAGTTGTTGGTATAGTATTGGTTCTGTTGGGACGCGGATCCCTGAGATGACGAAGCTCCTTGGACGATGGTTATCTGCACCGGGGGATTTTGTGAAACTTGGGATACTACCACTATGCCGCCATTTAGCCAAGTGTTGGAATAGTCATAGTACGAGAACGTGCCGGTTCCTGTAATGGTATACTGGAAACTCTGGCCGGGCGCGATGGTTCCGCTGTCTATCTTGCCGTCCGGAACAAAGGAAGGTGTAAGAAAGGATCCTCCCCGGATGGCTGCGGTATTTTGCGTTGTCTGGCCCGTCAGTATCCTATGCGCTACGGAGTCGTGGTTTATCCAAACTATCGTCGTGCCAGATGTCACCTGCACGTATGCAGGTGAGAGGAATTGGTTGTTGGTACCGCTAGCAGTAGATGCTCCTGGAAGTATGTTGATTTGAACGGATTTTGCCTCCGTCGTTGCAGATGCTGGGCTTATCACGCCAACCATCCACGTATAACTGGGATCAAAGAATGTGATGTCTCCGGCAGTCTGGTCAACAGGAAGGTTCATGTATTGTGCGGCAGCTTGGCTGAGAAAGGCTCTGGGATTGAAGTTTGTTATCACGTATTGGAAGGATTTTCCAGGCTCGATAATTCCGCTGTCAATCATCCCGTCAGGTGCAAAGGTTGGCAGGGAGTCGTTGCCCCGGATTGCAGAGGCGGCTCCACTCATTATCCTGTGGGGCACCGAGTCGTCGTTTGTCCAGATTATCGTAGTGCCGGGAGGCACGCTAGTAATTGAAGGCGAGAAAAAGATCTGGTTGAATTTGTTTGATGCCCCTGCTACTATGCTTATTCGCATGATGTTGGAAGCGTTCTGACCTTGTGATGGTGTCTGTGAGGAGGTCGGCGTGGTGACTGTCGTAGGCTGACCCGCAGCTAGTACTTTGGCGCTATAAATTACTCTGTATGTTTCCGTGCCGGTTATTTTGCCGCCTATGCTGTAAACAATGCCATTTGGAGTGCTGTTGATCTGGCGTCCAAAGAGGTTGAGTTGAATGGTATTGCCTTGGGTGTCCTGGGCATTTCCTTGGAGGAGTAAGTATTTGCCGTCACGAAGCAGAGTCGTGGTCCAGCCTCCGGTGTTGAGATAATTTACACCGTTTATTGTAACAAGTCCGGTATCAAGTGTTGACAGGATGCTGGTCCCGCTCTGGGTGCCTGCCGTTAGCTGTATGTCGATGGACGAGTCCATTACATCTTGTGTCCCTGACACAAAGCCCGTGGCCTGAATTAGGTACTTGCTGTTGGCTGAGAAATCAGAATAAGCGCTGTGCGGCGCCAAGAACACAAGCAGCAGCCCTGCAATTGCAATTAGTGAAAAGAATCCATATCCCATTGGAATTGCTAACCCCCAAACTTGTATTTAATCCGTGGGTATAATTTAATAACGCAATTAGGCAATTCCGGGTTGATTGTCTTTTCGGGCAAGCCCGTTCATGTAGTTCATCTGTTGTTCCATGAACTGCTTTCTCTTTTCCTCCTCGTCAAGATCCTTCATGTCCAACGCATTGATTTCCAAGAGACGACATATCTTTTCGAGTATGAACTTTGCCGCTTTCGGTTGTATGATGTTTGGGTTGTCAATCTCAGAAAGGATGCAGATGCTGTCGAGTTGTTTTTCTTTTGCAATCCCCAGTACCAACCCGTTGAACCCCGTTATCTGACCCTTGCCGGTTAGGAGCTCAAGCCCTTCCTTTTTCAGAAGGCCAAGGTTCTTTGGTGTGGAGGTTGCCGCAAACAGTTTGGGTTCTGCAGGGCCGGGTTGCCTGAGGGCTGCTCCTATCGAATAAAGTGTGCTTACTTTGATTTTTTCTGCCATGTCAACTACCTCGTAACAAAGTTCGTAGAGACGCCTAGGATCTGATGGGTTGAACTCGCCTGAAAACAGTACCAAGTTTTCCTTTTGGGAAAAATGGAACTTGTAGCTTGACTGCTCGTATTTTATGAGTCCACCGTCGTATGAGACCGCAGGGGGCCAAAAGGCATAGATCTCAGCGAAAAGTTTTGCCTTTAGCTTTCTGACAAGAAAGTCCATGCCCAGACCGGCAACGTTTCCCATGTCGGGCAGTGCGGCTATCATCTTAGGTTTGTCCAGTTTTGGAAGTGCGTGGATCTTCAGGCCGAGCAATACCTTGGCTACCTTGGGTAAAGATAAAAACGAATCTAGTGCGCCTTTGGATGAACTAGAGTTGATCCAAATTGTTGGATCATCGAGTACTCGATGAACGCCCCCGCAAGCAACAATGCTATCACAATTCCCACCTCGATCATTACCGGACGGACCTGCAGCACGAGTGGTTTTCTCCTGATTATCGCATTGATGATTAGAAAGCTCCTAGACATTCCTATCGAATAGGCACAAAGTTCCATCACTCCAAAGGGGGATAGGTAAATTATTGCAAGGGGGGGTAATTTTGCAAGAGCTGGCGTAGTCGAGACTAGCGCCCTGAACGCAAGTCCGGTGGACCATGCTGCAAAGGATCCCCACGCTATCCCAAATCCCGGTATAAACATAGGCAGCGCGACGGTTACGTTGTGGGTGAAAATTCCTATTGCGTCTATTCCCTGCACCACCTGCTCAAACTCCTTGATAAAGTTCTTCGAGTCTTCGGTCGACATTGTGCTTTCGCTTCCTATGGAGTATGCCGCTGAAAAAATTCCGATGAAAATCAAGAAAATTAAAAATCTCCTAGTTGCCAACACCGAGTCTGGATTAAGGAGTAATTTGAGGGTTGATAAGTAAAACAGATTTAATTAAAAGCTATTTTATGACAGGTTGTGAAAGAGGAAGTTTCTTCAGCAATTACATACGCGCTGAGCAAAGGGTTCCAGATTCATCCTGACGCGTTCAAGATTCTGGAAAGGATAGACGTGAGGGAACTTCAGAACATAATAAAGCAGATTGTAAGGGAGAAGGCAAAGCAGAACCTGTTTCTAATTAACCAGAGCGACCTTAAGATGTTTGTAGAGTCGGAGGTGGACGAAAGGTCAGAAGCCTCGCACTCCATACTCTTTGACCCTACTAGAAAGGTTACCTCGGCCGAAGGGATTGAGGGTTTTACAACCATGTTCTCAGATAGGTATTCGAAACTGCTCAAGATAATGATGCAGAGGTCCCAGGCAAAGAAACTCACGCCCATATCAAATGTTACCGGGGCCAAGCTTGGCGAAGAAACCTTCGTTGCTGGCCTCCTAATGGACAGGAAAAGCGAGCGAGACGTCACCAAGCTAGTGATAGACGACCCTTCGGGATCCCTAGAATTATTGGTATTCAACCCTGAGCTTCAGGAGACTGCAAACTCGCTCCTAATGGACCAGTTCTTGATGGTGGGAATAACCAACGGCAAGAACGGGGGGTTCATTGCAAAGGAGATTCTCGTGCCTGACATACCAGACCACATAGGAAACCGCTCAAAGACTGAGACCTATGCAGTGCTCATTTCAGACATTCACATTGGAAGCAAGTACTTCATGGAAAAGGAGTTTACCGAGTTCATATCATGGCTTTCAAGCCCCGACCCGGTGGCAAGGAAGGTAAGGTTTCTGCTGATTTGCGGCGACATAATAGACGGGGTTGGAATTTTCCCCAACCAAGACAAGGAGCTGGTCCTGACTGACATCAACGACCAGATGGGCAAGGCGGCCGAGCTGCTTGACAAGGTACCAAAGCATATCAAGACGTTCATAATTCCGGGCAATCACGACCCTGGCAGGAGGGCGCTCCCCCAGCCAGCAATACCTGAAAAGCACAACATGAACCTCTGGAACAGGGAGAACTTTTTCATGCTTGGCAACCCCGCCCTTTTGGACTTGAACGGGGTAAAGATCCTGATGTTTCATGGACAGAGTCTAGACGACGTGGTAGGGACCACACCCGGACTGAGCTATGCCCAGCCAGCAAAGGCGATGCGCGCGCTTCTCAGGACAAGGCATCTGAGCCCGATTTACGGCAAGCGCACCCCCCTTGCCCCGGAGCTTGAAGACTTTATGGTGATAAACGAGGTTCCAGACATATTCCATTCAGGCCATGTTCATGTAGTAGACCTTGACATGTACAGGGGCACCCTGATAGTAAACTCTGGAGCATGGCAGAGCCAGACGGGCTATCAGGCCAGCGTCGGCATTACCCCAACGCCTGGCATCGCCATAATTGTCAATTTGGCTACGATGAAGGTCTTTACAAAGGACTTTACTGAAAGTACGTCACAGTAGATCTTCAAGGGCCAAGTCTTCCTTGAACGCCTTTTTTACGGTTTCTGGGTTTAGGGTAAGGGCAAACTTTTTGGTCCTACCATGCATCCCTTGATGGACAATCTTGCCTGAGATGAGCCCAGTCATTTCTATCTCGCTCAACATCTGGGTTACTCTCCGTTGGGTTAGCTCCTTTTGCCTTGTTACCTTGCATAGGTTCTTGTATGATTGGTATATCTCTCCCGTGGTGTTGCCGTTTGCTTTCATCACCGCAAGTATGAGCAACTTTTCGTGCAGTGGGTAGGAGTTAAGGGCTGTGGTTTCCTTGTCTTCTTCCATCTTCAAGGAGGCCTTGCGTATATGGTCCTCCTTTATCATGTCAGACTGCTCCCGCTCGGCAATCTCCCCGGCCACCCGAAGCAGGTCAATTGCCCTTCGTGCGTCGCCGTGCTCTTGGCCCGACATTGCGGCACACAGGTTAAGGGCGGCGGCTTCAAGCACGTTTGGTATGAATGCCTCCTTTATCCTCTCGAGTAGGATCTCCTTGATCTGGTCAACAGTATAGTTGGTAAAGACGATCTCCTCCTCGCTTAGGCTGCTGAGCACCCTTGGGTCCAGCCTTTCCTTGAATGTAAGGTCGTTAGAGATTCCGATTAGTGTAAGAGATCCCTTTTTCAGCCTCTCGTTAGCCCTAGTAAGTGAGTAAAAAACATCCTTTCCCGTCTTTGAAACCAGTTCTGCAAGATAATCAATCTCGTCCACCACAAAGACCGTGTTTAGGTTGTTCTTTTCTATGACATTCATGAGCCTGTTGAAGACCTCGCTAATCGACAGGCCGGTTGTAGGCAGCTCTTTTTGTGAAGTAAGCCCCAACTGACGGCCGAATTTGACAAGTAGGCCGTAGAGTGTGGTCTCCTCCTTTGCGTTTGCATAAAGTAGTTGGATAGGAAATGACCCGTCCTTGACCCTTTCTTGGATCTTACCTAGGACCTTCTTGACCACCAAGGTCTTGCCCGTACCAGGTTTGCCGTAAATCAACAGGTTCGATGGCCTTGCCCGCTTCAACAATGGGATGAGTGACTGGGTCACCTTTTTTTGCTCGTCGTCTCTATGCAGGACCAACTCTGGCATGTATGCAAAGTGTAGCACTTCGCGGCTTTTGAATAATGACTTGCCGCTTGCTGCGTCGTCAAGTAATTTATCGATAGGATCTTTTACCATCAACCCACACACCACCATTTCTTCTCTCTCCACATATGGACTCTACCATATCAATTAGATTAGAACAGAATAACTAATTCAAATTTAGTATATCATTAATTATTTTTATTTTCTTAAAAAAAAATTTTTTTAATAAAGCTAGAGTGGAAGAAAAGGTGTGTGGGCCTTCCTAGATTCTGGTTAACAGATAGTGAACATAATGTGAACTTGGGACTGAAAAAGGCCAAAATTGACCCCTTTATTTCCACTCTAGGCGTGAAGTTGGTTCTTAACATTGTTAATATGCCGAAAGTACCCCTTTATTTCCACTCTAGGCATGGTTTTGGGTCATTTTTACCTATAAAAGGCTCCCAAGGTGTTAAGGATGGTTTTTGGGCCCTTCGTAGGCTAGGCAGTGAACGTTAACAAACCCACTTGTTAACAAATCTTCTATGATCTGTTCAAGTGTTAAGGTGTTAACGTGATCGATCACAAATGGCCCGAAAACGGATACGCATTGACCTAGAGGATACGGATGGCGCCAAGTACAACTTTAGCCTAGAAGGCAATGTTACACGGGAAAAGATGCTTAAGATATTCGAGTTAATGGACTTGATGAATATTGAGGAACCGGAGGAGGCGGCACAGCTTGACTCGGTAGGGGGTAAGATATGGAACATAGTGGATAGGTACTTCCCACTGGGGAAATTTACCTCAAACATGATACTTGAGAAATATGAGGATGAATACGAGGAGCCTATCAAACTAAGCGTCATCTCTACCTACCTTTCCAGGTTTGCTCTCAAAGGAAGGATAGGGAGGGAGAGGAAGGGAAAGGAATGGAGCTACCAAGTCCTAAAACTAGCCCAAAGAGAGCATGATAGGGCCTAGGAAATCGTAGCCTTTCTTACAACCAAGTGGTCCCCCTCGATTGTTGCCTTGACATAGTCTCCTTTCTGAAGGCCTAGGTGTCTCCTGAACTCCTTTGGGATTGAGATTGTTCCTACAGATGTGATCTTGATCAGCTGTTCAACGCCTGACATACTGCCTATTATTGAATCAATAATTTAAAATATTATAATAAAATTAAATTAATAATTTATGTCATTTTTTATGATTTTGAAGGGCGAAAACCGTCAAAGATTGGACTTGGGTGGTTTGCTAAAAGGCCAAGGATGACTAATCCCGAAGAGGTTATGGAATATGGTGGTTTCCGGGGAGGAGAATAGATCAAACAGTTGGGGTCTTTAAACTGCCTATTCTAACCAATCCCTTCTCCGTAATCTTGTAGGTAAAAGGCTTGGTCTGCATGTCTCGTTCAACAAAACCCTCCTCAAAGAGCTTCTTCATCATGCGTGATGTGTGTTCCCTGGTCCTTCCTATTGTGACCTGAATGTCACGTGACGTCATGGGTTTTTCCGTGATTAATCGCAACACATAGTCTGTTGCACTCCCAAAGTTCATGTTTTGGGCTCTTTCCTTTGGTTTCTCTTCCTTGACCTGGATTGTAACCTCTGGTTCATGCTTTTGTTCCTTTGGCTTGGGGGCTTGTGCCTGTACGGGTTCTTCAGGTTCTTTGGCTAGTTCTAGCGAATCTAGTCTTATCTTCATGTCTATTAGTAAATTTTCATAATATTGAACACGTTCAAGTAAAATTTTTAGATCATTTGACTGTGAGCCAAATCGGGGCTTGATTTTGTTGTATATGGCAATGCTTGCTAGGCCTATAGCAAAGGACGCAATCACACTTAGTATCATCCCTACATCAATATCCACTAACATCACTACATGTCCTAGACTTACGTGATATATCATCTTTGAGTAAAATAAGTTAACCCATTAGATACTAATCACAAACTCGATTTATCACGGTTTTACGCCTATGGTAGCCCCTTCAGGCACGAAAATCACAACTTACAGGTCCTATTTAGTAGCTCTTGTATCACAAAGATGACTTCTTCTTCACGCTCGGGGAAAACATCACTGTTTTTTATCACGGAAACCTGCTCAGAAAGACGATTTATCACGTCCACATCTTCCTCGCGGATGACGCCTAAGCCCCTTAGAAGTATCCATGAATAGCAAAGTGCCTGCAACTTTGCCTCACATTGGCTGACCTGCCTGTAGAAAGCCCCCTTACTTATGCCGAATTGGCGGTCTACAAGATTCCTTCGTTTTAAAATAATTTCAATTTGACGGTCTGTAAATAGTGATTTTTCTATAATTTGTTTCGTAATTTTATTTAAATTTTCTACCGGAAGATCGCTCATAGCTATACAGATTTGTATTACTTCATTCAATTAAACTTTTAACGAATAGCTATCAACCAGTCATATGAAAAATGTAGAAAAGTACCTTCATGATGCTAGGAAGAGCAAGGGGCCCCTGCTTTTCGTTTTAATAGACTCTGAGAACAATGGCGACGGGTCGGCAGTTTCGCTTGCAAAGGAGGCTGAAAAGAGCGGGGCTGGGGCAATCTTGGTAGGAGGTTCCTCCGCAACGGATCAGCTGACCATGGCTGAGACTGTAAAGAAGATCAAAAACTCGGTCAAGATTCCTGTAGTGCTTTTCCCAGGAAACGTTACTGGGGTCGTTCCAGGCGCTGACGCAATATTGTTCAGTTCGCTTTTAAACTCTGAAAATCCATATTTCATATCTCAAGCTCAGGCACTTGGTGCCCCGAGCGTTCTCAAGTTTGGCCTAGAACCCCTTCCTACCGCCTATATCATCATAGGGGAGGGAACGACTGTCTGGCATGTGGGATCTGTGAGGACAATCCCCTTTGACAAGCCAGGACTTGCAGCAATGTATGCCCTTTCTGCACAGTTTATGGGAATGAGGTTTGTCTACCTTGAGGCTGGCTCGGGTGCAAAGGCAAATGTACGCCCCGAGATGGTTGCGGCCGTCAGGAAGCTCTTCAAGGGATTCCTAATCGTGGGAGGAGGCATCAAGAACAGTGAGACAGCATCTGAGGTGGTAAAGGCAGGCGCGGATGCCATCGTGATTGGAACCTTCATTGAGAAGGGAGGAAGTTTCAAGACAATAGCCGATATCGTAAAAACTATCCGGTCTGTAAGGAAGTAGCATGTCAGAAGATGTAGCACTGAGACTCAAGGAAGTCCCAATGCCGGAATCATATTTTGAGTATTATAACAAGGTGGCAGGCGAGGTTTTCAAGGTCTTTGAGAGGGCCGCTGCGGCCAAGGCAACCCTGGCAGACTCGTCGGGCATGGTGGAACCAAAGATTGCCTTTGACCTTGCCGACCGCGTTTCAAAAATGCACGATATTGACGTCACAGACAACCTAAGGAACCTGATTCAGACAAATACAAAGGAACTAGCTGCCCTGAAGCTTGCTGAGGAGATTGCAGAGGGCAAATACTCGGGACAGGACACAAGCCTCCAGGAGAAACTTGACCTAGCCGTTCGTGTGGCGCTGGCCATTGTGACCGAGGGGGTTACGATTGCCCCCCTTCAGGGCATAAGCGAGGTCAAGATCAAGAAGAATGCGGATGGGACTGAATACCTTTCCGTCTCGTTTGCAGGACCAATACGCTCAGCCGGAGGAACCGAGGCGGCGTCTACCATGCTCATAGCGGACCATGTGCGCAAGATAGCGGGCCTTGACAAATACAAGGCAAACTCATACGACGACGAGACAGGCAGGTTCGTCGAGGAGCTGCGCCTGTACGAGCGCGAGGTTAGCAACTTCCAATTCCATGTTCCAGACGAGGATGTTGTGACTGTCATTTCTAACCTTGCGGTAGAAATCGACGGTATAGACACGGACCCCGTGGAGATTGTAAGCCACCGAAACATGACAAGAATAAGCACAAACCGAGTCCGGGGGGGCGCCCTGCGTGTTCTCAACGACGGGCTGATTGGAAGGTCCCGCAAATTGCTAAAACTGATAGACCTGTTCAAACTCGACGGTTGGGAATGGCTCAAGGACCTAAAGGGAGCTATCCAGACTGGAGACGAAGACGCCGCGGCCCACAGAATGAGAGAGGTAATCACCGGAAGGTCTGTCCTTTCAATGCCAAAAAAACTCGGAGGGTTCAGACTCCGATATGGGCGTGCATGTAATACGGGGTTTGCGTCGGTAGGAATCCATCCAGTCGTTGCGGAGATTCTTGACCATGTGATTGCAGTAGGCACGCAGATCAAGCTTGACATACCTGGCAAGGCCGGCACGGTTGCCTTTGTGGATTCTATAGATACGCCCATTGTGAGGCTTGACAACGGCAACGTCGTAAAGCTTAGGGATACGGCACACGGCATCCAGCTAAAGCCGCACATTGAAAAAATCCTTCACCTTGGGGATATTCTGATAAGCTACGGCGACTTTCTTGAGAACAACGCGGAACTTGTCCCGACGGGATACGTGGAGGAGTTCTGGATCGAGGAGCTCAAGGAGAAGGTTGCCAAGTATGAGCCAAGCGACAACGAACTTCTGACCTATGAGAGCAAGGTCCCCGATCTCGAGGATGCCTTTAGAATCTCGCTTAACTTTGGAATCGGGCTGCACCCGCGCTACCTGTACTACTGGGACCAACTGACTGTTGAGGAACTTACGAAGATCCTCGCGCCGTCCAAGGTTGAACCTGACCTTATTGTTTACTCTGGTTCCTTAAAGGAAGTTCTGGAAAAACTCGGCGTCCCACACGAGATGGCAGGCGACTCGGCTATGCTGAAGGATACGGAGGCAAACGTATTCTTTAACCTGCTATTTAGGAAGCCAGTCCAGATTGATGCAACGCTTTCGGTGCCTGAAATCATCTCGCGTTCCTCGGGAATCAAGATAATGCCAAAATTCTCGACTGCGATAGGGGTGAGGGTCGGCAGGCCTGAAAAGGCATCCCTCCGGAAGATGAAGCCACCAGTCCACACACTTTTCCCAGTAGGGAGCAAGGGCGGCGCGTCACGTGACCTTCTAAAGGCTGCCAAACAGCCCAACTTTTACTGCAACATAAACAACAGGAGATGCAAAAACTGCAACCTGCCCTCTATTAGCATAGTCTGCCCACGGTGCAAAACCAAGACATCTACTACGTTCATCTGTCCGAAATGCCGCGACAACCTCGAGGAGTCGCGCTGTCCCAAGTGCAAGATAAGGGCCTCGGCACATTCCTACCAGGCGTTCCCGCTCAAGGATCTTCTCTACTCTGCGCAGGAAAGGGCGGGCATTCGCGCGCAGGAACCCTTCAAGGGGGTAAAGGATCTCATCAATCAAGACAGGGTGCCAGAACCGATGGAGAAGGGGCTGATTCGGCAAAGCCTCAACCTTAACGTCTTCAAGGATGGTACCATCAGGTTTGACGCAACCAATGCCCCGCTCTCGCACTTCAAGCCCCGTTGGATAGGCACGACACCACAGAAACTTGTCGAGCTTGGTTACACCCATGACGCCGACGGAAAACCGCTTGAGAGCGAAGACCAGCTTGTGGAACTGAAAACACAGGATGTCATAATCCCACGCGAGTGCGGCGAGAGCCTTGTCCTTGTATGCCAATACCTTGACAGGGAACTTGAAAAACTGTTTTCACACCCCCCCTACTATGGAGTAAGGAGCACCCAAGACCTGGTGGGCCACTTGATCATCGGGCTTGCACCGCACACCTCCGTTGGAATAGTGGGAAGAATTATCGGTTACACCAACACGCAGGTCTGCCTTGGTACTGCCGTGTGGCATTCTGCAAAAAGGAGGGACGCAGACGGCGATGCAGACTCGATAATGCTGCTGATGGACAGCCTCCTCAACTTTTCGAGGCTTTTCCTTTCCGAAAGGATCGGGGGCCTGATGGACGCCCCACTCCTTGTACAGCCTGTTGTGATCCCGCAGGAGGTCCAAAGGCAGGCGCACAACTTTGAAGTGGTAAAGAACTACCCCCTGTCGTTTTTCGAGGCGACGCTCCAGAAGGCAAAGGCAAGCGAGATCAAGGACGTTGAGATCCTAAAGTCAAGGCTTGAGACTGAGAAGCAGTTCTACGGCTACTGGTTTACCCACGGCACAAGCACCCTTACTACTTCCAAGTCCCGCAGTGCATATTCCACCCTTGGCTCTGTGCTTGAGAAGCTGGACATGCAGATCAGGACTGCCGACATGATCAATGCTGTCGACCCAAGCGAGGTTGTATCGATGGTCATGACAACCCACCTTCTGCCAGACATTATGGGCAACCTCAGGGCTTATTCTGGGCAGTCCTTTAGGTGCACCGCGTGCGGCGCTAGCTATCGGAGAATACCGCTGGCTGGAAAGTGCCTTGAGTGCGAAAACAAACTCATCCAGACAATGACCCGTCCCTCGGTGCAAAAATACCTCAAGCTTGCAAGGAGGATGCTGGGAAAGTACAGGATAGAACCGTATCTCAGGGGGAGAGTTCTCTCTCTTCTTGACGAGCTCGAACTTGTTTTTGGTAAGGAGGACGGCAGCCAGGCGCTTCTTACAGACTATGCCTAGCGTATCTTGATGTAGTCGTAGCCGCCAGTCTTGCTTTCAAAGCAGTAGCGTACCTTTTGGAACTTTTTCCTAAACCGCTTTACTTCCGCGGCAACCTTCTTCTTGTCCTTCTTTTCTACTACCACGTTTTTTATGAATTCTGCAACCTGTTTCATCTCTGATGCCCCCATTCCAAGCCTTGTCAGCTCGGCGACCCCGAGTCTCATGCCTCCGGGGTGGAAGTAGTTGCGGCCCGCCTTGATGTCGCCTGGTATCAGCTGTCTGTTGACGATTATGTTTGCCTTTTCAAGATCAGCCTCGATTGTACCCCCGTCGCCAAAGGAAAGTACGTTTACTACTATCTGGTGTGATTGTGTAAATCCGCGTTTCTCTCCAAGCACTGTAAAGCCGGCTGAGCTTAATGACTCTGCAAGCGTCTTTGCGTTCTTTACTACCTGGGCTGCATACTTTTTGCCAAACTCCAACATCTCGGCAAATGCGATTGCCTTTCCTGCCATGTGGTGGAGGTGGTGGTTGCTTGTCATTCCGGGGAAGGTAGCCTTTTTGATCTCATCGCCATACTTTGCAAAGGAACAGATCATTCCTCCCTGGGGGCCAAACAATGTTTTGTGCGTGCTCATGGTCATCGCGTCTGCACCCTCCCTCAGCGGGTCCTGGAACTGGCCTCCCGCAATAAGCCCGGCTACATGCGCGCCGTCATAATTTATGAACATGTTGTAACTTTTCAGAAAATCGGAAAGCTCCTTTACTGGATGGGGGAACAAAAACACCGAGCCTCCAAACATCGCAATCTTGGGAATCCTTCCTGCCTTCTCAAGTTCGTGCACCTTCTGTTTTGTCTTGTCCACATCGATGGACATCTCTTCGGCGTCAAACGGATAGAACTCAATATCAAGGCCGTGCACAAGCCCGGCTGTACCGGCATGCTCCTTCTTTCCATGTGAGATGTGTCCGCCGGAAGGAATTGAAGGTGCTAGCATCACGTCTCCAGGATTCGAAAATGCGGAATAAATCGCAAGATTGGCAACGACGCCCGAGATTGGCCTTACGTCTACAAACTCTGCCTTGAACAGCTTCTGGGCAAGCTCCATGCACTTGAACTCCACCTTGTCTATGTAGATGCAGCCCGCGTAGACGCGCTCCCCTGGCCACCCCTCTGCATACCTGTTTGCAAAGTCGGAAACAGTTGCCTCCCTGACTGCAGGACTCGGTATGTTCTCGCTGGCAATTAGGGGAATAGAGTTAGCGAACCACTCGTTATGGGTCTTGAGCAAAGAAAGGATTTCCTTGTAGGCAAGACGTGGTGAAGAACGCGACATGCCTTTTTCGCCCAGCTTTCCTAATTTAAAACATCGTTAAGAATTGCGAAAACTTCAACCTGTCAAGACTTTGGCTACATAAAGAATAATAAGGGAAAATCGACCTCTGCAAAACATGTCAATTCAATCCTCAGCAGGGGGCATCCCCGTTGTCATACTAAAGGACGGGGCAAGCCAAACGAAGGGCCGTGATGCCCAGAAAAACAACATTACTGCGGCAAAGCTTATCGCTGAGATTGTTCACACCAGCCTGGGTCCAAGGGGCATGGACAAGATGCTCGTGGACTCGCTTGGGGACGTTACGATTACAAACGATGGCGCTACCATCCTAAAAGAAATTGATGTTCAGCACCCGGCTGCAAAGATGCTAGTCGAGATATCCAAGGCAACCGACAACGAAGTGGGCGACGGAACAACTTCTGCGGTCGTCCTCGCTGGCGCGTTGCTTGAAAACGCGGAATCTCTCATCTTGCAGGATGTCCACCCGACAATCATAGTAGACGGCTACAGAAAGGCTGCCAACAAGGCGCGCGAGCTGCTGGCAAAAATTGCTGACAAAGTCAGCCCAACCGACAAGGATGTTCTTGAGAGGATTGCAAGAACCTCCATGCAGACCAAGCTTGTCAGAAGGGACTCTGCAAACCTGGCCGACATGATAGTAAAGGCCGTTGTTGCCGTGGCTGAGAAAACCGACGACGGATATGTTGTTGACATTGACGATATCAAAGTTGAAAAAAAGGCAGGGGGCTCAATCAAGGACTCCGTCTATACCAAGGGCATAGTCCTTGACAAGGAGATAGTCCACAGCGGCATGCCAAAGAAGATTGAGGGGGCAAAGATTGCAATAATTAACAATGCACTTGAGATTGACAAGACCGAGTTTGATGCAAAGATAAACATCCAGAACCCGCAACAGATGAAGTCATTCCTTGACGAGGAAAACAGGATGATAAAGAACATGGTCGACAAGGTCATCGCATCTGGCGCTAACGTCCTGTTCTGCCAGAAGGGAATCGACGACATGGCTCAGCACTATCTTGCAAAGGCGGGAATACTAACAGTAAGACGTGTAAAGGAAAGCGACATGGCAAAACTTGCCAAGGCTACTGCAGCAAGAATAATCACAAACCTAGATGATCTCTTCGAAAAAGACCTTGGCTCTGCAGAACTTGTCGAGGAGCGAAAGGTGGAAACTGACAGGTGGGTCTTTGTAGAGGGATGCAAACACCCCAAGGCAGTCACGCTGCTGGTAAGAGGTGGATCACAAAGAGTTGTTGACGAGGTGGAGAGGTCTGTTCATGACGCACTGATGGTTGTAAAAGACGTGATGGAAAATCCTATGATAGTGGCAGGAGGCGGAGCCCCTGAGACTTATGCAGCAACAAAACTGCGGGAGTGGGCAAAAACACTAGAAGGACGCGAGCAACTTGCCGTAGAAAAGTTTGCAGACTCGCTTGAAGTAATTCCAATTACCCTTGCAGAAAATGCAGGGATGGATCCAATTGACACACTTGCCTCGCTGCGATCAAAGCAGCTAAAGGGGAACAAGTGGACTGGAATCGATGTGATGAAGGGCCAGGTGGCAAGCATGCACGCCACAGACATTTTTGAACCCCTGTCTGTCAAAAACCAGATTATCTCCTCTGCGACCGAAGCCGCGTCAATGATTCTGAGGATAGACGACGTCATTGCGGTAGCCAAGAGCGCAGGAGGGCCACCGCCTGGAGGCATGGGCGGTATGGAAGGGATGGGCGGCATGGGCGGCATGGGCGGCATGGGTGGTATGGGCGGAATGGGAATGCCACCTATGGGCATGGAATAGCGGAACCTTCTCAAAGTTTATTTGACTAGTTCAGATAGACAGTCTCATGCAGATGGGCAGCAACAAATTTCTGGCCGGCGCAAAATACGTCTATCTAGTAATTTTCTTTGCACTGCTCTCCGGAGTGTTTTACCCGGTTATTACGCACAGCGCTTGGGATCCTGTGATAATTGGAACAATAATCCTCTTCATTGGGATGGCCGGCGCAGTATCGCTTTATAGATCCGGTACCGGAGACAAGCACAAGCGGGCCTATCTCATCATCGGCCTTGCAATCTTGGCACTGGCGACCTTCCTGATTTACGCAGCGATTGGCCGTGGCTAGATGTCGAAGTAAAGATAAAACTCGTGCGGATGTGGCCTAATTGAGATCTCATGATCATCGGCCCTTTCAATATCGATTATCTTGTCTATTGTTTCGTTTGAAAATATCGGGTTGAGGAACTTCCTGTCGCTTTCAAGCTCATCTAATGCCTCGCCCAGAGTTGCTGGAAGATCCTTGATTCCCTTTGCATCCCGCTGGGCTTTGGTCATTTTGTAAATGTCCTCATTGACGGGGTCGCCTGGATCCATCTTCTTCTTAATTCCGTCAAGCCCTGCGGCAAGCACCGCTGCAAACACGAGATACGGGTTCGAGGATGGGTCTGGAGCCCTGAACTCCAACCTCTTGATCTTGGCATACTTTTCTCCTCTAAAATGTGCAGGTATCCTGATTATTGCAGACCTGTTGCTTGCACTCCATGCAATGTAAACAGGGGCCTCGTACCCTGGAACAAGCCTGTGGTAAGAGTTGGTGGTGGGTGCTACAATTGCCGAAAGTGCCCTGGCATGGTTCATGATCCCGCCGCAATAGTACCTGGCGATCTGGCTTATCTCCTCCTTGTCATCCTTGTCAAAGAAGCTATTCTTGCCGTCCTTCCACAGACTGACATTTGTGTGCATTCCGGAACCTGCATCCATGGAGATTGGCTTTGGCATCATGGTTGCCACCTTGCTGTATTTTGTGGCGATGTTTCTTACTACATACTTGTATGTCTGCGCACCGTCTGCGGCATTTGTCATCGTGTCATATCTGATGTCTATCTCACACTGGCCCGCGGTTGCTACCTCGTGGTGGTGGTTGTCACACAGGATCCCGAAATACTCATTGAGGCATTCTACACAATCGTTTCGGAATTCTGTAAGAGTGTCAGCAGGGGTGCTCGGATAGTATCCCTTCTTGAGCGCCATGGGATAGCCCTTACCCTCTTGGTTCCACGGCGCCTCCTTGGATTCAATTGAATATGACTGGCCCTTGTAAGGTGTCAGGACGTCCCACTGGATCTTGTCAAAGACGAAAAATTCCACCTCCGGACCCCAGTAACTGGTATCATACCCTTGCGTTGTCAGGTACTTTTCTGCTTTCTGGGCTATTCCCCTCGGATCAGCATCCAGCCTTCCCTTCCCCCAGCCCCAATAAACGTCGCATATCAGTCTGGCAGTCTTGGAGTTTGTCATCCACGGGATCAATGCATAGGTGTTGGGGTCTGGCTTGAGCACCATGTCCGAATCCTGGATCGATGCAAAGCCTACGATGGAGGAGCCGTCAAGTTTTGGAAGGCCATCCTGCATTTGCTGCGGCGTGAAAAGGTTGGCTGAGATTGTGGTATGATGGAATCTTCCCCTCAGCCCCGTGAATTGTAAATCGATGAATTTTATTTGATCGTGTTTAATCTTTGCAAAAACCTCGTCTGCAGAATATGAGACTGAGACTGGCTCTCCACCAATCACTTTATATGGCAATTTTGCACCTTGATCATAAAACAAAGAGGTCTATGATTTAAGTATTATTGGGTGTGTAAATGTCAGAAACAAAAAAAATTGATGCAAACTCATTGTATGCCTTGCTGCTTCGCGAAGTGGAAAATGATTCAGTACAAGAACTTGACCCTAAGCTTTACAGCGATATAGCAGAATTTCTTGGAAACCTAAAAAGCCAAGACTACGATGGCGTGGAATCAAAAATCAAAGACTCGCTTGTTGAAATGATAACGGACATGACGTCACTACTGCTGAAGATAAGAATTGAAAAAGCAGTAAGTGCAGACGAGCTTGACTATTCTAATCTGCTTGACGAGGAAAGATTCATCCTCGACTCGGAGGACGAGCTGAGGCAGCGAAAAGATACCATTCTTTCTGCAACGCTGAACGGAAGACTGAAGCTGCTAGAAACCCTTGCAAAAAACCACCGATCAAGAACAGTTGTCGTTAGATTCCTAAAACCCATAGACCAGATTGTGGGAACCGACCTTCAGACATATGGGCCCTTTGAGGCCGAGGACGTGGCTACACTGCCATTTGAGAATGCCCTTGCACTGATAGGAAAGAAAGTCGCCGCAAAGGTAAGCTGGGAAGATTAAAAATTAGGCAAGGTGCGTGATAGGGCATGCACAACGGCATAGACCTTGACGTTTATTTTGAGATCATAATCTATCCCGTCGCAGCCCTTTTCATTATAGAAATGATAAGCAGGGCAGCAAAGATACCAAACTGGATAAAGCTGATGACCCAGGCCGTTTCATGCGTAGGCTTTGGGATTGCCTACCTTGCCATGCATGTTGCCCACTGGCTTACCGCGGGAGTGCTCTTGGCCCTTGCAATAGCTTTGTTCTATCAGGCAAAGGTGTCTAAACTAAACCCACAAAAGGCGCTGTACTAGCCGAATTTTCCAAAGACTCGCTTGATGAGCCCTTGCCTTCCTACTCCTTTTCTTCTCTGGACTTTGCTTTCCCCAAACCTTTTCGATCTTATCTGGTGGAGCTTGACACACCTGTGGCTCTCCGGCAGCCTGTGATCCGGGCAAAACTTGTCGCTGCAATAGTTGCACTGGAAGGGGAGATTTGTTTTTTCTCCGCAGTACGAGCAGTCCACTTGCTCCATGCTCTTGTATGGTACTGATCCTAAATCAATGTTGAGAAACCAAGTTAGTTTCCAAAAAAATCGGAATTAATTGACAAGACTTATTACAGAAAAACGTGTGATCGAAAATGAATTCTAATATGATAAAGGGACAGGTTGCAGTAATCACGGGTGCAAGCAGCGGGATTGGATACGCCACCGCCTTGGCAATTGCAAAGGCTGGAGCTAAAGTGGTAGCTGGCGCAAGGAGGACGGAGAGGTTGGAACAACTTCAAAAAGAAATTGAAAAAAACGGCGGCGAGTGTACAATAGTTGCGTGCGATGTAACAAAACGACAGGACTGCGAAAACCTTGTCAATACCGCAATTACAAAATGGAACAGAATTGATATCTTGATAAACAATGCGGGCCTGATGCCCCTTAGCTTTGTGAAAAACCTGAAGGTTGACGAATGGGAGAAAATGGTTGACGTAAACATTAAGGGAGTGCTGTATTGTACCGCGGCAGCCGTTCCACACCTTCTCAAGCAAAAGTCGGGACATATCGTCAACATATCGTCTATAGCTGGGAGGGTTGTCTTCCCAGCAGGCAGCGTTTACTGCGCTACAAAATATGCAGTAAGGGCATTTAGCGAGGGGCTTCGACAGGAGCTTTCCACCAGAAACAACATAAGAGTGACCACAATTGAGCCCGGTGTGGTGGCAACGGAGCTAACTGATACCATCACCGACAAGTCCCTTGAGGCCTTTGTCAAGTCTGTAAAGGAGATGCAGGCACTCAAGGCAGAAGACATTGCAAGCTCGATCTTGTTTGCCGTAGAGTCGCCACCGCACATGAACGTAAACGAGATAACAATTAGGCCCACAGCTCAAGAAAGGTAAGGGGTGGACTGGTTTTAGGCCAACAAACATCGTAATCTTGGGCGGCGGGTTTGGGGGTCTTGCGGCTGCAAACGAGCTTCGTGCCAATCTTACCCAGGACACCAGAATCACAATAGTGGACAAGAAGGACTGGTTCATGATGGACCTAGTCAAACTTTGGATGATAGGGGGGTCGAGGGAGTTTGAGACCTCAAAGAGGCCGCTTGAAAGTGTCACAAAAAAAGGCATTGAATTCATCAACGAAAGCGTTACCAAGATAGACCTTGAGAGCAAAATCGTACGGACAAGCTACCGAAGGCTGCACTATGACTACCTTTTAATCTCGCTTGGAGTTGAGCTTGCGCCAGAACAGATCCCAGGACTGAGGGAGAACAGCCTCGTACTGTACGACATCAACGACGTGCCCAAGATACGGGATGCAATACGCACGATGAAATCTGGCAAAATAGCTTTGGCAATAACCGGGCTTCCATACAAGTGCCCACCGGCGCCGTACGAGGCTGCGCTGATAATCCGGGCGGTGCTTGAGGAGGTTGGCACAAGCGAATCTATCCAGATGGACTTTTACAGCCCAACCCCGATCACGCTGCCGGCAGGAGGTCCGCAGGTAAGCGGGGACATACTGCAGATACTTCAATCAAAGAAGATTGAGTTCCACCCAAACCACAAGACAGTATCTGTCGAGCCCAACAAGATCAAGTTCGAATCAGGCGAGGAAGGATTTGACCTTCTGATCACGGTACCGCCCCACAAGGTACCGCTTGTTGCAGTGGATTGCGGGCTTGCGCAGCCCGGAAAGTTCATCGAGGTAGACAGGACATGCATGACCAAGTTTGACGGCGTTTACGCCATCGGGGACGTGAACCAGATTATGGTGACAGACAAGATTGCGGTACCAAAGGCGGGGATCTTCGCCGAAGGAGAAGGGGTGGCCGTAGCAAGGAATATCATTTCAAGGATAAAAAAAGAGGCCGAGGTGGCTGCCTTTGACGGACAGGGAGGATGCTTCCTCGAAACGGGGAAGAACACTGCGGGCTATATTCGGGTGGACATGTATGCCGAGCCGGCACCAGTGACTGAGCTCAGGCCTCCCTCAAAGGACTATTTTGCGGAGAAGGAAAAGTTCGAGAGAGAAAGGCTGGAAAAGTGGTTGTAACACGGCAGGATTTTTCCCGGTCTTCGATCCCACCGTTTAATTATTTCGATAATTGCCAGCAACTTAAGGGACCGTAGTCTAGCTTGGTTATGATGCTAGCCTGGGGTGCTAGAGGTCGCCGGTTCAATTCCGGCCGGTCCCACCATACGTCTCATGTCTTGTCATTATTTTCAATGCAGAAGCTAACGCCAATTTGTCAACCCGTCTTTTGAGCAAAAACGTGCTATTAGGGGGCATGGGAAAAAGGAAATTTACCATCGACCTTGGCAGCGAGAGGATTGAGGTTGAGGGCCACCAGCACAAGAATGTGGCGGTCAAGTACCTCATGAAAAGGCGCAGGTCACTGCTGATGACTCGAGACAAGGAAAAGGTCGAAAAACTCTATGCCGCCGTGCCAAAGACCATCTCAATAGTCGGCGGGCATACGACAAAGACATACCAAATCAACTGGGAGCGAGAAGGAACGACGGAATTTGAGGGTTCGCGGTTCGTGTTCACCCTGGACGAACTTGAAAATCCTGTACAAATCGCTCACTAGGTTTTTCTTCGCACGAGTTCCTAGGCGTCATTATTCAAGTCAGTTAGTTGACTCGACATAGCTTCTGAATCCCAGCACGTCATAGTATGAGCGGGGAATCATCTGCTTGCACTGGTACAGCAGGTCGTTTGCAGCCTCGTCAAGGACGTATGTCACTGCCCAGTCCTCCTCACTTCTAATTGATCTCCCAAAGCCCTGCAGTAGCTTCACGAGCGTCTGTGACTTGTACCATAGGGGGAACCTCTGCATCTTGACCTTGGTCCTCTTTTCGCTCAGGTTTGGATATGGTGCCTTGGCGATTATCTGGAATCTGGATAGGTCGTCCTTGAGGTCTACACCTTCCCACAGCGACGACGAGAGCAGTACGCCGTTTCTGTCACCGGCATGGTCCCGGATTACCTCGTCCTGGGTCATGCCGTTCTCATTTCTGCTGTGACAGATCCTTATCCTTTTTCTGTTTTCATCGGAAAGATTGTTCCGAATGTCAAGGCAGCGCTTTTCAGACGATGTTAGTATGAGCCCCCGCTCGGATGCATGCTGTGACAAGATCTCATCTATCTTTGAGATTACCGCAAGCTCGTCAGTCCAGCTTGAGGAATAGCTGAGTTTTCTCACGTTGAGGAAGTTGATCCTCCGCTTGTCGGGCAGAAACGGCGATTTGGGGGTATCCACAAAGGCAACCTTTGAGGGGTCAAGACCCGTGTTTTCGCAGAAACTTGCCTTGTCTATCGTTGCGGACATGAAGACCTGCGTGTCGATATCAAAGAATGCCTTGACATAGCTTGAGATGTCAAGGGGCTTTATTGAAAGCGATCTTAGGCCCCCCCTCTCGTCAAAGTAAGGGTCGTTTATGACAAAATTATCCTTGTTAAGCTCAAGCTCGGCATGCGCGTTTGCCATCCTTTCATAGCGCGACTCGAGTTTTGCAAGCAGCATGTAGTCTGGGTTCACCTGAAACTTCCTGCTTTCCGTAAGGTCCTTCATCTGCCTGGAGTACGACCTTGCGAGGTCGTCGAGCAGCTGAATTACCATCTCGATATCCCCCAAGGAGTAGCTCTTGATGTCTATGCCGCACTCCGTTATGTGGATGTTGTAGACATCTATTCCAATGAACTGGATTATCTGGTCCTCTATCTTGTGGGCCTCGTCAAAGACTGCAATCGGCTTGTTGATGTAGTCTGCATATGCCTTGCGGCCGTACCTCATGAGCTGGAAATATGCGGCATAGTTCCATATCGAATGGTCGGAACTGAGGGCGTGGAACTTTTGCTCGTAGTAGAGGCAGTATGGGTTCTTGGAGGCCGGTGCGAGCTCCCCAAGCTTTGGTTTGAACTTGCAGAACTCCTTGACCTCCTTTCCCTTGACCTTTACCGTTTCGTCGCATAGGCCCTTCTCGCAGGTCAGTCCCTTCTGTGCTGCCTTCTTTGTCTCATCAAAGGGAATCCCCTGGTGCTCCATAAGCTTCAGGCAGGCAAAATTGGACTTGCCCTTGACGGGGTTGAAGAACTTGAGGTCCTTGGAGTACTGGTCCTGAAGCTGCTTTGATGCGGTTATGACAAAAGACTTGCCGTAATGCCTTGCAAGGGTGGCGCCGATAAGCGACTTGCCAACACCCGTCGGGGCCGAAAGCACTATGGTCTTGTAGCCCGACTTGAGCTGCTCCTCAATTGACCGCAGGATGTCTGCCTGTATCTGCCTAGGCTTGAATTCCTCTGGGAAACACTCTAGAAGACTGCTCATACTTTCTCAGACACAAAATTCCGCTGAACTGCTACCTACTTAATTCATTTGAATCCGCAACCTTATCGCATGTAAAATGTTCTAGGATCTGCATCTGTGGTCCTATTTGCGAATCGACACGATCAGCTTTCCGTTTGCCTTGTCCCTTATGTTTACCTGCTGGGAATGCGTCTGGAAATAGACATAGCTCATCAGTTCCACGGTGTCTTTGTCCGGATCAGCTTTTCCGTTTGCCAAGGAAACAAGGTTTTGCATTGCAACCCTTGTTTTTGGTACGCCGTGCTTTTTGATAAAATTGTCTACGGTTTCACTGGTGTAAAATTCCAGTCTTCGTCGTATGGCCTCTTCTGCTTCGGGGTTTGTAGACGCCGTGGCATAATGATGGTCGCGCTTTCTAATAAAGTCATCCGATCTTGTCAAACTTCTGGAGGCTCTTCCACAGATACCAAGTTGCTACGCTACGGTACGGCCTCCACTGCTCACCGATCTCCTCCACCTCTGAGGGTTTTGGGATCTTGGCAAGGCCGTATGCCCTCTGCACGCCCTTTTGCAGCCCCAAGTCGTGTACTGGCAGGACGTCTGGCCTGTTCAGGGAGAAGATGAGGAACATCTCTGCCGTCCACCTTCCTATGCCCTTGACCTGCGTGAGGTGGGTCACCACCTCATCGTCAGTCATTTTTGAGACCTGCTTGAGCCTGACCTTGCCATCTTCTACCTTCCTTGCAAGGTCCTTGAGGTATTCCACCTTCATGCTTGAAAGACCGGCCGAGCGGAGCCTTGCATTTCTTGTGGAAAGTATGTCTGACGCTTCAGGAAACCTGGGATACAAGTCCCTGAACCTCTTGAAGATTGCGTCGGCAGCCCTTGTTGCAAGCTGCTGCGAAATTATGGACTCGATTAGGACTGCAAAGTGGTGGTTCCTTTTCTTGAGTTTGAAATCTCCGACCGACTCGATTATCCTTCCCATGACGGGATCTCTTCTGAGAAACCTTACTCCTTCTTGCATTTTCATGTCAGTTGGGCTCTGGATGGATGGTAACTATGGCGTTTTTTATCTCTCCCTTTATCCTGCCCTCTATTTCCGAGACTATGTCATGGACCTGCTCTATGGTAAGCCTGCCGTCAAAGGAACAGTCAATGTCGACCTTGAAGATATCCTGCAGTTGGAACGTGATTACGCGGCCGATTTTTTTAACATTAGGATATCCCTTGATGATGCTGGCAACCCTCTCCTCTATAGTTAGGTCCTCGATTGGAACGCTTTTCGGTATTGACACATAGGGCTCAAGGTGTATGGTGATGTGGTTTACATTCTCGACGGATTTCTTTATCTGGTCTTCTATCTCGTCGGAAACCTTGTGGGCCTCCTCAAGCGACATGTTCCTGTCAACCATTACGTGCAGGCTGATGAATACGCCGTCTTTTGCAGTCGAGTGGCTGATGTTGTGTATCCCGGCCACTCCCTTCACGGCCGAGGCAACGTTGTTTACAGTGTAATCGATTGGAACCTCCTTCCAGCTCGGCTCAAAGTGTACGGTAACCTTGCTGTTTGCTATGCTCTGCCTGATGTTTCTTTCAACATTTGCGCTTATCTTGTGGGCCTCCTCAAAACTCGAGTTTCCCTTGAGGGATATCGTGACCTCTGCAAAGATGTCGCTGCCGGACCTTCGCATCTGCACCGACTCTGTCTTCATCACGCCCTCGGTTCCGGTGACAATGTCACGCACGCTCCTTACCATGCTCTCGGGAACCGCGTCGGTAAGCTCCATGGCGTTCTTGTAGATGAGCTTGAGGCTAAGGCCTGCAAGAAAGACTCCAAGTATGAGAGCAGCTACAAAGTCTCCTTGGTAGAACCCTGTGACAACAAGAACTATTCCGGCAAGCGCAACCGACGTGGCGCCCATGTCCATGAAGGCGTGGTAATAGTCGATCTGGAGAGACGGCCCCTCCACCTTCTTCATGGCCCTTCTAAGTATTGCAACCCTTGCGGCGTCCGAGCAAATTGTGTACACTGCTGCGCCGATTGCCATCATCCCGGGCAGGACCTCGGGTTTTGGCTCCTGCAGCCTTGATACCGCCTCGAAGATGAAAAAGCACGCGATGACAAGGATGGTGATCCCTCCCACGAAGCTTCCCATCGTCTCTATCTTGCCATGGCCGTAGGTGTGCTCCTTGTCTGGCGGCTTTGCAGCCCACCGCGCTGTGAGGAGCAGGATGGCAGTAACCACCAAATCGAGCACGGCATGGATACTGTCTGTGACAAGCCCAAGGCTGTTTGAGAAAATCCCGATGAAAAGCTCGACCAGAAACGCGGAAAGTATTATCCCCAGCGAAATTTTTAACGCATCAGTCTTGGCGTTTGTCAATTTTTATCCAACCCCAACACGTGCAAGACGTGCTCAAAGTTATCGCGCGACTGGTCGTGCTTGTATTTTTTCAGGCACCCTATCATTGTCTTCTTGCTTGGAATCTTTACAATTTTTTTAACTATGCATGAAAGGGCTGACCCAATGAAGATGCTCTGCGTTGCTGAAGTGACGTTCGAGGTCCTCCTGTTCAGACTTGCGCTTTCAAAATCAATAATGCGCGGGGATTTTCCCACGATGACGTGCTTGTGGATGTAGCTCAGCTCCCCATGATCCAGATTAATACTGTCAAGTCTGTAGCAGTCCTCCAGGATTTGTCTTGCCACCCTGCGGAACTTGCTGGCACTACCCCTGCCCTTGAGCTCCTGCACCCAATCGATTATCCTCTTTCCTTCCAGATATTCCATTACTATGAAGTTCTTGCTGCTCTTGATTAGTCTGGGACCCACATTTACTTTGTTTGCGGCCCTTAGAAGTTTTGCTTCGCTTCCCATCTCCTCCCTGCTAGAGTCAACCCTGCGTATCTTCAGCGCCACATTGTCCTTGCCCACCTTTGAGAGCACCACGACGCCGACGTACCCCTTGCCCAGTACTGGGACACTGTTTAGAACGGTAGGGCCTCCAAACGTCACACTCCTTATCCCGAGTTTCTTGAGTTCTAGGGCCCGCCTTGCGAGCTCCTTTTTTGTGGCCTTTGGATAGCCAAGAATTTGTGAGTATGGTCCCTGGACCAGCTTACTTACCGGTATTGAAAATGAGTCCATCGGTAGAGGTAACCTCCGACAGAGCCTTTTTAATGGATTTGCTTACGGGCTGGTTTCCTCTCAGTATCCTAAAGCCATGCCTCAGGTCTGGGATTATGCCTGCAGGTATCCCCGCCTGCTTGATCTTTTTCTTCAATAGGTGTTCCAAGAACCTCTTCGCGTCAGAAAACTCCCTTTTCTGCATCGAAAGTATTCTCGCATTCTCATCTACCCATGTCATGATGTTTCCGGAGTTTTTTGATACAAAGTTTTCAGAATCGGACCTCCTGTATACCTCGGGGCCGTTTTTAATCACGAAATTCTCGATTTGCGGGAGGCGCAGAAGGAAGATCATCGCTGCCTCCGACTTCTCATCGGTTACTGCTGCCCTTCTTATGACCTCAAACCCTCCAAGCTCCAATTGGCCTGCAAGGGATGCCGCGGCCCGTTTGGTCTGTCCCCAGATTATGTCGGGACTTCGCCACTTGTAGTTGAATCTTACAATAACTATATTTTTCAGATTCTTTGAATTTGGTACAAGCTTCCTGCCTTCGAAGAATAAGATGGACTCTTTTTTCAGAAATGCCCTTGAAGCCAAGATAAATCTTGCAACGTTTTGCGCAGAAATTGCAGTACCAAGGTTCCTGTTGCTGTCTATCGGATCTATGAGCACTAGAGGCGTCTCAAATTTTTTCGTCGGGCTGCCAACGGTCTGTCCCTGCCCAAAGCCTGATGCCGCCTGGAGGACTCCAAGAAAAGTCCCATAACTGTGTACAAGCACCTCCGCCGCATATCCGCCAAAGCCTTCCTTTGCAATCTCAGCGCCGTAGATCCCTACCCCCTTGAGGAATTTCTTTAGAAGCCTTACCTCGTTCTTTTTTCCATCGTCAAAGTTCTCCAGTATGAATTTGGTGTGAAATGAAGACCTATCTGCTGCGCTCTTCCACTGCCCCGCTTCCACGTTGTAGCAAGGCACTACGTTTACCTTCGTACCCCCTATCTCGGCTTCCACATAGGGATGCTCCGAGTATCGCACCCGCGGGTTTAGCTTTTTCATGGAGGCAAAACCGATCTCCATTCCTACCTCTTCGAACCTCTTGCTGTCCGTATCCGTCCTTATCTTTATGAATATGTCAAAGTCCATCTGCTTTCTAAGCCAGGTACCCTTTGCATAGGAGCCGCCAAGCTCCACGGAGACGACTTCTGGGTGCCTTGCTGCCTCTGCCTTTACTTTTCCAAGCAGCAGGTCTGCGACCTTCCTAGTCCTATCCTCCTCTAGCTTGGTTGGCACGGATAATTTTTTTGCCTTTTCCAAAACCCTGCTCATCTTGCCTTTACCACCAGTAAATCAGAATAAATGGGCCCATTTGAAGTTAAGACGCTCTGCTTAAACTTGAGCTCGCGTATCACATCGGAACCAAAGTTGCCCTTTTCCAACTTTGAAATCCTTGCAGAATAATCCTCCCTGTTTTTGACCCTGAAAATTGTTAGGTGCGGCTTGAATGGCTTGTCTGGCCTAAATCCAAGGGGCTGAAGCTTGTGCTCCACTTGTTTTGCAAGCTCTACCAACTTTGCAGCAGATGCATCGTCGACCCCTAGCCACACAACCCTTGGCGCCTTGGGGCTTGGGAATGCACCCACATGGGTGAAGGTGACCGATATGGGGCTGAATGCAATGTCTGCCAAGGCGTTTTTTACCGCTGACGCAACCTCTTCCGTTATCTCGCCCAGAAAAAGCAAAGTAAAATGCATGTTATGGCGGCCAACTGGGCTTGCCCTGCCCTGGAGATCAGACTGCAGACCTGCTATGGTGTCCAGAGCATCACTGTTAGAAACTTCTACTGCAACAAACGTTCGCATCAAAATGGTTCTGAACCCACCGTCTATAATGAGTATCGGTAGATTGACATATTGGAAGTCCAAGTGTGTGACTGTGACAAAACTCATTGTCTGCCTCACCGGCATGCCGGGCGCGGGAAAAACTACAATTGCCGAGGGGCTCATTCCGCGAGGGTTTGACAAGGTCACCATGGGTGACGCGGTAAGGGCCGAGGCCAAGAGAAGGAATATCGAGCCCACTGGAGAAAACTTGGGGAAGCTCATGCTTGAGCTCCGGGAAAAAAATGGGCCGGGAGCAGTGGCGGAGCTCATCAAGGATCACATAATGAACTCCAAATCCGAAGTCGTCCTCGTTGATGGCGTGAGGTCTATTGCCGAGGTTAATGTGCTGAAAAAGATTGGCACGGTGAAAGTTCTCGCAATACATGCCTCGGGAGATACGAGGTTCAAGTTCCTGACTGGAAGGGGAAGGTCAGACGCTCCCTCCGACAGGGAAGATTTTTCCAAAAGGGACTCGAGGGAGATTGGGGTCGGCATGAGCGAATCAATTGCGCTTGCTGACGAGACAATTTCCAACAACAACCTAACATTAGAACAGCTTGTGGAAACCGCCTACCAGATTATCAAAGGCTGGCTCAAATGACCAAGTCCAATATTTCCTGCAAGATAGAGGCCTACGCCGCTGTAACTCCATCGGAGGATCCTGACAAGGTGAGGAAGGCACTTTCAAATGTCGTCCCTGATGCAAGTTACGAGTACAAAGAAGGAAGCATGAAGGCACTATCAAGAGACTTGAATTCCCTCTCAAATATCCGGGAGGCAATACGGAAGAAGAAAGTCAACAGGGTATACCGACGGCAGATGCAATACCACACAAGCGACGACACCACCTGGTTTTACCTCAACAAGCAAGCAGCATACGTGGATGTTGTGGCCATATGTGACGTGGCGGAGGAGTCCCCATTAGGACCGATCAAGGTTATTTTGCATTCAGTAAGTATTGAGAAGGTAATAGACTGGCTTGCACCTGAATTCGTCGACTAAAAATTTGTGATGCCAAAAAGGGGCGCCTCTTTCTGGTAGAAACACAAGAAGGGGGTTTGATGGCGTGGCTCTGTATAGGCAAGAGCATTCTCCTGCCACTCGCGCACCATTGTGCGCTCTACCATGTACTGTTTTTCGCAGAGCCACGCAAATTCAATCGCCAGAATTTGCGTATTTCTTCATTGAATATTATATGTTTTTATGATATTTAAAAATATAACATAATTATCACAAGAATTCTTTGAATATGAGATAAATTTTTGTGATACAATAGACTTTCTATGCAAACACCATCAAATTCCATCAAAAATTTTTATCGTCTTTTTACCCAAACAAGGCAACAAGGTCTGGCAGAGCCCTGGCTGCTGAGGACCGAACGGAAAGGTCCATCGCACTTGACATCTGGGTGTCCTCTGGGTTGACTTCGATAAGGGTCGCGCCGCCCTGCTTGGCATAGACTGGCAGTAGGTTTGCAGGAGACACTGCAAGGGAAGTTCCGACCACGACCATCAGGTCACAGGAGCTTGCCTGCTGCAGCGCATCTTGCCAGACATCTTGGGGAAGGGGCTCGCCAAACCAGACCACGTCGGGTCTTAGGATGTTTTTGCACCTGCAGAGTGGAGGAAGGTCCGGAAAACTTGATGTGATATTGTCCTTAAAATCGCAAACGGTACACTTGATCCGAACTATGCTTCCGTGGAGCTCTGACACCCTTGTGCTGCCTGCCCGCTGGTGCAGGCCGTCGATGTTCTGGGTCAATATGCTGACAGGCCTGAACCTTTCAAGCCTTGCAATGGCATCATGTCCTGCATTGGGCTTTGCCGCCATGATGTTTCGCCTCCTTTCCTCATACCACTCCCATACAAGTTGGGGATTTTCATAAAATGCGTCGATGGTGGCAAGCTGCATTGCATCATATTTCCTCCAAAGGCCGTCCTTGCCACGGAAGGTTGGGATCCCGCTCTCCTGCGATATGCCTGCTCCCGTAACAAAAACTATTTTTTGCGCATCCCTAATCTTGGTCGAAAGCGAATCGAACATTTTACTTGATCTCGATCTCAAGCATGTCCTTTGCAGCAATTACTGAACCGTGGATGGCGCTTGCCTCCCTTACAAGCTCCTCTGCATCTTCATATCTTGCAGAGAAATGTGTCAGTATCAGGTTGGAAACTCCGGCGTTTTTTGCAAGCCTTGCTGCTTCGACAGAGGTGGAGTGAAAGTTTTCCTTTGCCTTGTCAAGCAGGTCGTTTGAATAGGTGGAATCAAATGTAATGTAGTCACAACCCTTGAAAAACTCCTCAAGCTTTGCGGTAGGTCTCGTATCCCCCGATATTCCAATTCTCCTTCCTCTCCGCTTCTCTCCCATTACGTCGGAGGGCTTGACGGTCTTGTCTCCCGACTTTACCTCCTTGCCCTGCTGGAGCTCATGCCAATCCTTTCCCTCCGGGACACCCAGTTTTTTTGCCTTCTCGGGATAGAACCTGCCGGGCCTGTCCTTTTCGGCGTAGAGGTAGGAGTATGCAGGGATGGAATGCTCCGCCTCGCATACGTGTACTGAATAGGCCGCGTCATCGTAGACGACGCCTTCCTTTATTCTCACAATTCTGACCGGAAAGGTGAGCCCGAAGTTCAGTATTTTGAGGTTCGCTGCAAGGAACTCTTCTATTCCCTTTGGGCCGAATATGTCAACGGCCTCCGTCCTGTTTTGCAGTGACATTGTCTGCAGCAGGCCCAGTAGGCCCACGCAGTGGTCACCGTGCAGGTGGGTGACAAAGATCTTTATCTTCTTGTTCCAGCCAAGCCTGGCCTTCTGGAATGCTATCTGTGCCCCCTCGCCGGCGTCAAACATGAGGATCTCCTTGTCTAGCACAAGGCAGATGCATGTCATCCCGCGCTCTACGGTAGGCTGCGCCGCCGACGTGCCCAGAAATACGAGTTTCATCTTACCACGACAACCCTTGTGAGGCTCCTATGCCTAAATAATTCATATTTTTTTGCATTGCCAAGTTCTGCCCCGCCAAAGCCCTTCTTGTACATCATTACAAGCTTGGTTTTGCGGGGAATTACCGACAGAAAGTCCTGGATAACCATTTTTGGGTCGGACGATGACTTTGATGCAGTCCCGTATGGCAGGTCGGTCACTATTGCATCGACATCCTCCGCGATCCTCCGTACATAGTCGTACGTGGAGTTGATTATCCTGGACTCGTATCCGTTGCTTGAGAGGTTCTTCTCGGAAATTCTGCACATTCTTGGGTCATAGTCTATTCCCATGGTGCGCATCCCCATCGACTCTGCCTCAAGCAATATTGTCCCAGTGCCGCAAAAGGGATCGCAAACCATCTGACCTTCTCTTGTGCCTGCCAAGTTGACCATGCATCTTGCAAGCTTCCAGTCAAGCTCGTGGGGGAACCTGAGGACTTTTTTTGGCCTTTTTGTCTCCGGAGAAGGATATGCGTAGCCAAGATGCTGTTTCGTATCAGTCAAGATGAGATATAGTATCAGCGAGGGGTTGGAAAGTGAAACCTTGGATCCCCACTTTTTCTTGAACATGCTCCCCGCCGTTCTTTCCAAGGCCCTAGTGTCCAGATCTCTTGATGAAAGATTGAGCGCCCTGCATGCAAACGTGTCAGGCCTTGGGACACGTAGATCGGTGTCTGGCACGCCTTCAAACGTCCCTGCGATGTAGCCGGAGGTCCTGACAAAGGTGGCCCTTCCTGCGACTTTTTCCAAAATAGCGGATGAATCAACTAGTAGGAGCCTTGACTCTGACTCGTGTTCTGCCTGCGGGTCATAGCTTTTTGAGATTGAAACAACTTCGTCAGATGCAAGCTCGGGATGCTCCCCTGACAACACGAAAAATTTTCTGTTCCTCAAGCAATTGCCTTTAAGATAACAGATGAGACGTCAACCAAGCTTGTCTTGCCAGGTATGGTATTTGTCGAGACTATTTTCGCGACTCCTGCCTTTCGTATCTTTCTTTCCGCATCGCCAATCAGAAGGGCATGGGTGCAAGATGCGTAGATCCTACCACATTTTTGGCCTCTGAGGTGCTCAGCTGCCTTTACTATGCTGCCCCCGGTGGATATCATGTCATCAACTAGGATGATGTCTCTACCCCTCACGGAATCGTTGTCAGATGATTTTATTGTAACATCCCCCGTCCTTCTGTCCCTGTGCTTTTTCAGTGCAATGTAGTCGGTTCCCATCAACTTGGCAAAGTTTCTAGCCCGCTCGACGCCTCCCATGTCAGGCGAAACAACCAGCGGGTTCTTTAGGCGCAACTTTTTGAAATATTTCACAAGCTCCCCCACAGCCGTGGCATTCTTCGATGGTATCTGGAAGTGCTTCAAAGCCATCATGCTATGAATGTCCACGACCACAATCCTTGAGGCGCCAGCAGCCTTGAACAGCTTGCCCACGACAGACATGGTGACAACCTCACCAGGAAGGAACTCCCTGTCCTGCCTTGCGTATCCCATGTATGGTATGACCACAAAAACCTGGGTGGAATATTTTTTTGCCTGCGAAACTAGGGCCAGAGCCCGAACCAGATTAGAGTCCACCGGAGGATAAACTGACTGGACTACGATTATTCTTCCAGTTGGCCTTGCACGAAGAGTGATTTTGCTTTCGCCGTCTGGGAAGATCCTGAGATCACAGCCTACGTACCTCGAGTTTAATCTTGACGCTATTTTTCTTGCAAGTTGTTCAGATGATGGCCCGCCAATTACTGTAAACCTAACCAACAGACTCATCGAGCAAGGGGCTATTCTTAAGTTTTGAGGGACTCGATATGGAAACACCGAATATGTTTAAAGAATCCATGTGCAAATTATGGTAAGATGGGAAATCGCATAGTCTCTTTTCTTCCAAGTGCAACCGAGATTCTCTATGAGCTCGGGGTAGGAGACAAGGTGCTGGCAGTCACACACGAGTGCAACTTCCCGTCCGAGTCGAGATCCAAGCCCAAGGTAATTCACTCTGCATTTGATCCAGCAAAGATGTCAAGCAAGGAGATTGACAAAAAGGTGGAGGAATTGATGAAGTCGGGCAATGACATCTATGTCTTGGACGAGCAGGTGCTCAGAAATGCAAACCCAGACCTGATAATAGCACAGGGAATCTGCGAGGTATGCTCTCCACACACAAGAGAGGTTGAAAAAGCCCTGTCAATACTGCAATCCAAGCCCGAGGTACTCATTTTGGATCCGAAAAACCTCGACGACATACTGGACAACATAGTAGAGGTGGGAGTGAAAGTCGGGAGGCAGAAGGAGGCCAAGGAATTCGTCTCAAGACTGCAAGCAAGGATAAACAGGGTAAAGGAGACAAGGAAGGGCGCTCTTCCAAAAGTACTTTGCATCGAGTGGCTTGACCCCTTGTTTACGGCCGGCCATTGGGTGCCCCAGATGGTGGAACTGGCGGGAGGAATCAATGGCATCTCAAAGACGGGAGAGCGGTCAAGGAAGATGGACCTTGACGAGGTGGCAGGGTTTGATCCCGACATCGTAATACTAATGCCGTGTGGCTTTGGCATAAAACGAACCTTGGAGGAGTACGAAAAGTTGCTTGAGAACAAGAAATGGAAGAAACTACGGGCGGTAAAGGAGGGCCAGGTCTACGCCGTCAATGCAAACGAGTATTTTTCAAAACCCGGCCCAAGGACGGTAACCGGGGTCGAAATCCTTGCAAAAATAATCAATCCCGACACGTTTCGGGATATTGAGATTCCGAAAAATTCTATCCAGAAAATAGAGTTTGAGTTGTAAGGGCACTGACATCCCCACTGGGTAGCCGTGAGGATGCAAGTGACTTTGGATTCCTTGGGGGAAATCTGTTGGACTGCTTATTTATCTTGGACCAATCTTTCACCCTCTTGTTCTAAGAACGAAGAATACACGAAATCATAGGTGGAATGCTTCTGATGATTCCTGCTTAATTCTTATTAGTTATGAATGGAAATTTTTCTTCAGCGTTGAGGAAATCTTCGATTTTTTTCATGATAGGCCTTGCAGCCCTGCCCGCCCTTAGCGCAGTGTATGCAACCTCGGATCTTTCTTCGCTGCCAAGTCCCGACATTACGATTTCGCCTACCTCTGGCCCGCCAGGAACCGCAGTCACCATTACAGTGTCAAATATCCCCGACATTTCAAAAGAAACATACCCGTATCCAGACCTTTACATCTACCTTCCATTTTCGCAGTCATTTGGTTCAACGCCACAGAGCCAGTGTGGTGCCAGCGATTGTTTTCCAATTTATACGCATGACGACGCAATGAATCATGACTTTGCGGACAGGACTGTAACCTTCTCGTTGTTTAGCACTTCAAACCCCAACTCCGTCTATCTGAACGGGTTTGAGAATACCCCTTGTGATGTTGCCGTAAACGGAAAAACAGTAGAGAGATACTCCACCCTTTGCAATACAAAGGACCAGCCGCAAGGAACCTACAACATCCAGTTTGCGTGGGTGGAGGAGAACGCGCCGCAAATCAAGTATGTTGTAAAGACGGTGCAGTTTACAGTTACCCCGGGCTCGGCAGTACCGCCTCCCCAAAAGGTGGACAACGGCAATTCGGTATTAGTTGCTTATCAGAACGGTGAGATTAGCGAATCTGAATTTTACAGCAAACTCTCGGCAATGGGGTGGAATACGGATGAGATCAGGCAGGCACTTGCAACGATAGGCAAGCTTCCGCACCAGATGGGCGCCCCAGTACCGGATGAGATGCAACAGATTCAGCTGGGCGTGCAAAAGGCAGCCCTGCAATCAAGCCAGCAGCCGGCCCTGCAGGTTTCTCAACCACAGTCGCCACCGCCGCAGCCAGCCGTTCAAGCTACCCAGCCAGTCACCGAAGAACAGACTGCGGATTCCCTGGCGCCATACAAGACCGAGGCGGTACAACACCCCTCACAGCCCGCCCAAACACAACCAGTTCAAAGCCCAGCTTTGCAAAATAACTTTTGGACCTTGGTGACAATCATAGCATCCGTGGGGGCGGCCTCGGCTGTAGGCGGAAGCATCTTTGTGGCAAGGCATACACGAAAAGTTACAAATTAGGTCGGGACCAACTGTAGCCATTGGACCTAGTTTTTTCTGACATTCATGCAGACATTAACGCCCTTGATGCCATCCTTGGCATGGCATCCTCGCCCGAATTTAAGAAAAAATACGGCGAATTTTCCAGGATTATAAGCCTCGGAGACGTGCTGGAGCGGGGAACCAACCCAAAGGAGGTCCTTGCCAGACTAAAGTCGCTACAGGCAAGCTATCCGTTCCATTCTGTGATGGGAAACCACGACGAGGGATTCCTGTACAACAGGTTGGTCAGTGCCTCCTCGATTGAATCCATGGACGCGCATGCAAAGCTTACCCGGGAGGATATCTCATTTTTCAAGGAAAACGCCGACGGCACATTTGGGAACCAGGAGTTTATCGATAAGAAGCACCATCTCTTTTGCGTCCACGGGGGACCGCTTGATCCAGGCAGGATTACCCCGCCAAGTGCCAGGGACGATGCGTGGCTTTACCAAAGGTCATGGCAGAGGTTGACAGAGGAGGAATTTGATTTCTTTACATATGCAGGATACCACTACCGGGCATCTTCGGCCTTCGGCGAGGTGAAGAAACACCTGGACAATCATGTGATACTTTGCGGCCATCAGCACCAGGAGGAGGCCATAATGCAGGACGGCACGGTCCACAGGATATATCCTGACCTCAAGCCCGTTAGAGAAAAATTTTCGGACAAGGTTCTTGAGAGCAGGGAGATCAACATAGACTCATCCAACAACTACCTCATACGTCTTGGGATAGGCGGTCCGGAGGGACACTATGTGAGAAATGCCGAAGTCCCACACTTTGCAGTGTTGCAGCACGATCCAAGGAAGGTAATTTTGTTTGCAATACGGACATAAGCGCTGGGGATTATGATGAGCGCCACCGAAACCCTACGAAATGACCACAGGCAGATTCGCCGCCTCGAGAAGATAGTTGTACAGGCATATACAAGGCTGTATGCAGGGCAAGACGTACCGTTCCAGGACCTTGAAAAGATGGTGGAGATAATGCTTGAGTTCCTTGATGCGATCCATTATTCCAGGGAGGAGGACGCGTATTTTGCATGTGTGGGCTCCTACGGTACGCTCAAAGAAGAGATTAGGGCATTTATGATCGAGCATGAGCTAAGCCGCAGGATTGCAGGCAACATCTCAAGGCACCTGCAGAGGTGGAAAAAGGGCGAGGACGCCCGGGAGCCCGTGGCTAGATTTCTAAAGGCATATGCCGTTTACCTAGATGACCACCTGAAAAAAGAAGACGCATTCTTTGATCTGGCTGAAAAGGAGGTGCTGTCACCCGAGGAAGAAAAAATGATGTATGAGGAATTTCGCGCTGTAAATGCCACCGTTTCAAAGCTTGAAGATCTTGTCAAGTCGATAGGATGCTTGGAAAAGGCCGAGTGGATGAGCTAGTTTTCCTCAAAGACTGACTTTACTTTGGGATAGAAAACAATTGCTTGTTCGAGTTCTGTTGTTTGTCGCATGTTTTGGTTAGGGCATCACAATTATTATATATCATCAATTTAGTATGCAAACTATACATACTGTTATGACCATTGTAAACCTTCGAGTCCACATTGCCCCCGTCGGGTTTGAGATAGACAGGATTGCCATACCTGCAAAACAGATGAAGGCCGATAGGGTGTGGCTCCTGATGCACGGCGAGCCGTCAAAGGACAGGGCCCAAGGTTACATGGAAAGGATAAAGGTGCAGCTGAAAAAGGAAAAGATCGAGGTACACGCAGAATACTCGGATAGGTTTGACCTCTTCAAGATACTCAAGTCGGTCCGGGAAATAGTTGAAAAGGAGGAGGGCAACGACATTTTCATAAACTGTTCCTCTGGCTCGAAAATCCAGGCGATTGCTTGCATGATGGCATGCATGATGTTTCAGGGAAAGACAAAACTCACGCCTTACTATGCAGAGCCGGAGAGCTATTCAAGCGTAAAAGGCGAGCAGCTCTCTGCGGGAGTAAAGACCGTAGTAAAGCTGCCGGCATATGAGATTCATACCCCCAAGCCAGCCTTGGTCCAGGCCCTGAAGATTATCAAGCAGAATGGGGGAAGGATAACAAAGAAGGAAATGGCTAGGCTTGCGGAGGAAAAAAAGCTGATTGTTGTGAATGCAAAGGAGGAGAACTTCCACCAGGCAAGATTTGCAAGCCTGGACAAAAACATCATACAGCCCTTGTTGAACGAATGGAAGTTCATCGAGGTTGAAAGGATTGGCAGGACTCGCTGGATAAAGATTACACCAGAAGGGAACGGCGCGGTAGAGTTTCTTAACTAGAGCCCCTGGTTGCAAGCTCGGGCTTGAGTGTCCAGACGACTCCCATGGCTATGAAGGGAATTGACACTATTCCTGCGATCTCAAGGTATGTCTTGTACTGTTCAGGATGCTGCGGGTCTGGATTTGACCACATGAAAGGCACAGGCAGGGCTGCCGCAAACCAGACTATGGCAAGTATTATGATTATGCGAAGTGATTTCTTTTTCTTGGCATCCACACGGTGGATTCGGCGTAGGTTCTATTAATTTGATATGCCTGATTCACTTGGTCGAAACACCGCCGTCCACAGGCAGGATTGCGCCCGTAATCCACGACGAGTCCTCGGAGGCAAAATACAGTATGGCATGCGCAACATCCTCGGGCAGGCCTATCCTTCCTATCGGGTGCTCTGCTACTGCCATCGCCCTATCCGCCTCGGTTCTAAGGAAGGGCTCCGTCATGTCGGTCTCGACGATCCCCGGACATACGCAGTTTACGCGGATCTTGTACTTGGCATACTCTGCTGCCAACGTCCTTGTAAAGTGGATAAGGGCAGCCTTGGAAACAGAATAGGCGTCGGCTTCAAAGTTCTCAAAGGACTTGATCCCTGCATCCGAGGAGACGTTTACGATGCACCCGCCGTTTTTCAGCATGTGTGGGATGACAGCCTTTGTAAAGCGAAACTGTCCAGTCAGGTTGATGTCAATTACATCGTTCCATTCTTTCTCCTCCACCTCGTGCAGTGGTCTGACCTGCGGAAAGATGCCGGCATTGTTTACCAGGATGTCCACCTTTCCAAATTTGTCAAGAGTTTTCTTTACAACGGTTTCGACGTCTTTGTAATTCCTGACGTCTCCAGCAAATCCTGCAACTCCCAACTCCGCTGCTGCAGACTTGACCCTGTGGTCGTCCCTTGCAGTGATCACCACATCTGCGCCTTCCCTTGCAAAAAGTGCGGCGGTAGCCCTTCCTATCCCCCTGCTGCCGCCAGTGACGATGGCCACCTTGCCAGAAAGTTTCATTTGATTGGAATCTTGCATGCAAAGTTATAATGTTTATTCGCGCTGTGACCATGCGACGGAAAAGGACAGATAATCGGAGCACGGATGCAATACCGTCGGGCCCTCTCCGTTTCTGCTGGAAGTTTGGAGCGGTACTACGACACAAAATTTCCTTTCAGGTACAGGACTGGCATTGTACGCCGCACATCTATCCCCTCACAGTTGTTGTAAACAAAAATTGCGGGGAAATTTGAAATCAGGAATCCGACAGATGTTTTTCAAAAAGATGTTTTGTTGTAAATAATATGATGTCTGATCTCCTATTTACAAGCCAAAGGGAATAAGATTAAAAATATTCATAAAAATCAATAAAATTTATGAAAAATCCCATATAAAGTCATAAATACACTGCACATATATCATAAATCATGCAGAAAGATGCAAAATCTACTGCCCTATGAGCGTGGCTTCGCAGACGAATTGAATATCCGCCCAAGGGTGGAACATAAGAGGTAATCTCTGAATGTCTGCGATCTGGGCCACGCCCACTTTGTTTTACATTTGAAAATTTACGGTACAGTAATCCGAAATGAAAAAATGCCATCCGATTTTTAGGTTGATATAAAAATTAAAAAAATTTAGAGCTTTAGGGACTCTTTCAATCCCTTGTATCTGTTTCGAATTGTTACTTCAGTTACTCCTGCTGCCTGTGCCACATCCTTCTGTGTCTTATTTTCTCCGTTCATGACACATGAAAGATACAACGCTGCTGCTGCAAGTCCCATAGGATCTTTTCCTGCAGAAATTTCAATTTCTGCGGCATCCTTTAGAATCTGCAAAGCCTTTCGCTTTGTCTTCTCACTCAGGCCAGCTTTACTTGCAATCCTTGCGACACATTTTATCGGATCCACAACGGGCATCTTGAGGTCAAGCTCCCTGAGCAAAAGTCTGTAACACCTGGCAACATCCTTCCTTTTGATGTTGATTCCACTTGCTACATCCGTCAGAGTCCTTGGGGTCTCAGTATCTCTGCACGCAGCATAGAGTGCTGCAGCAACAAGCCCTGGGATGGATCTTCCTCGAACAAGGCCCTTGTCAAGTGCTTTTCTATAGATGTATGCGGTCTTTTCTATTACTGCGTCAGACAGGGCAAGCTTGTCCTTCAGCCTGTCAAGCTCGCTGAATGCTTGCCTAAAGTTTCTGTCCACCGGTTCATGGACTTGACTCCTGCTGTCCCAAGTCCTGAGTCGTTCAATGGTGCTTTTCATCGATGCAGAAAGTGGTTTTCCTGATGCATCCTTGTCTGCAGGGCCGATGATTGTTGCAAGTCCCATGTCGTGCATCGCAAGCGATGTGGGGGTTCCTGTCCTGCTTCTGTCCTCATGCTCTTCTTTTGAAAATGATCTCCACTCCGGACCAGATTCCTCGACGCGCTCTGTCATTACAAATCCGCATCCGCCACAGAACATCTCTCCTGTGGTACTGTCCGTTACCATGGGACCTTTTCCACAACGTGGACATCGTCCACCAGAACCGAAAGATTCGCGGGTCATGTTATATCTTATAAGAATTTCGGTTAACATAGATAAAAAGGTTTAACTATAAGTGGATTTCTTAAATCCTATATTTTATACGTGTTATTTTACAATAAATTGTATGAATCTGATGATATGTTTGAAAAAATTGGATTCCATCATTATTAAAAATTGTTTGAAAACCCTTTCCAATAATCTCAAATGGACTCGAAATTTTTTTGCGGTCCAAGATCGTTTCCGTCTCAACAAATTGTGAAATTGAAAAAAATTTCTTTTCCAAAACTGTCTCAACACTTGAAAAAAATTTTTGGAAAATTTTTTGGGCAAATTCTGTTTTCAAATCAGTCCAACCAAAACCTTAAATACGTTAGTTCTGGATGACAGGCAATAATTAAAATGGAAAAATGTCCACTTTGCTGTGAATCGCAGCCATCAACCGGTGCGCTTGCAATCCACATAAGGAAAATCCATCCACAAAGAACTATTGCAATACCTGTAATGCAATAGCCTTTGCAGCGAGGATTGAACGTAGGATATATCCAATCTAGGTTATCCGAAAATTTTGTTTTTTTGGCCGCCTCCAAGCGCTGACTATGCCTTCCAGCCGTTTTTGTTAGCTAAATTTAGCATAACGTGAACCACATTTCACACCTGAAATTATTAACGGATTTCTAAAGTCGTATCCATGACAACATTTGCTAAGAACTGGCAAAAACCACAGACACCAAGCGTTGGTGAACGACTCAACGACGCAATAAGACCAAAGGGTCCTCTGAAGCCAAGAATGGAACAAGCCATTAAGAGACTCCAGACACAGATTGGAAAACTCGACGGAATGATTACCAAACTAAAGCAAAGGGATGAAAAATTATTCAAAAGGATTGTAGTTGCGACCCAGTCACACGACATGACTGCTAGCAGGGTATTATCAAAAGAATTAGCCGAAGTCAGAAAAGTAACAAAGCTTCTCGGAAATGCTAGGATTGCTCTTGAACAGATAGAGCTGAGACTAAGCACGTTCCACGACCTGGGAGATACAGTCGTTACCATCATGCCAACCATCGGCCTGATGAAGAGCCTACGCTCATCTCTGGTACAGTTCATGCCAGAGGCTGATCGCGAGCTTTCCGGAATGACTGAGATGCTCAGCGGGTTGATGACAGACACGTTCCACGGCGGCGACTTTGGAATCGACTCTGGCGTGACAGACGAGGAATCGGAGAAGATTATTCAAGAGGCTGCGGCGGTAGCAGAGGCAGCGGTAAACGACAAGCTGCCCTCTATGCCGGCAAGCACCGGATCCTCCTCGGCTCGCTACATCTAGGCACTCTTGTTTGTAAGCCTGTAGCGGAAATACGCTCCAAACAGTGCCAGTGAAAGGCCAAGTATTGCTGCAGCAGAGAGGAACAGGGCAGAGTATCCAAATGCCTTTGTAAACTCGCCTGTAATCAGAGCTCCTGCAAAGACGCTCGTACCGGTGACAGCGCTGTTTACGCCGAGGTATTTTCCCTCAAAGCCCTGCGGGATGCTCTTGAAAAATATTACCGAGCTTGATGTGCTAAATATCGAAAAGCCGATGACTAGGAGGCATGATGAGACCACCGCCAGCATGGCGCCTGTCGAGCCTATCATTATCGGGATTGTTACCGCGGGGATTACCACCGCAAGTATCCTTGGCAGGAAGGCAAGGGCTGTGGCCCTTTCCTCGCCCATCCTCGAAATTATCCTAGGGGCTGCAAAAAAGATGAGCAGCATGGCAACCATCTGGATCATGTAGTTTAGGAAGACGGCTGAATTTGAGAAATGGCGGCTTACAAGAAAGGGGCTCCAGGCAGTAGAGTACATGTTGCTCCCTAGGTTGAAGCAGAAGATTGCGATGGAGAAGATCCCAATCTCGTTTGATATCTTGCCCCTGAAGATTGTGATTATGTGCCTAAAGTCGTACAGCTCGGGGATCTTGGGGAAGACAAAGTGGTAGTGGCTTATGGTGTAATGCAGCCCGTGGAGGGAGTGCGCAACGCTGCTCCGCTCAAGGTGGAATCCGCCGCCCTTGACAGACATGCTAAGTGCCATTGCCACCCCGCTAGATGCCGCGCAAATCAGGAAGTATGGCTTGAGGTTAAAGTACGCGCTGTCTACCGTTCCGATTGCCATCGCGACCAGCATGCCAAGGGTGCTGATTACCGAAGTCCTCGCAAAAAGCCAACTCCACAGGTTCTTCTGGACTGACTCCATGACAAGGAGCTGGGTAACGGGGTTCCTGCCTACAATGAAAAACCCGAGAACCGGGGCAATTGCGTAGAGAACTGCGATGGAGCTTGTCAGATACAGGAAAATGCTGCACAGCAGAACCGCAAAGAACGACGTCAGCAGTATGAACCGCCTGGAATGAAACCTGTCAATTATCTTGCCCCAGAAGATGGAGCCGATTGCAATTGCGGCGTTTTGAATGGCTGAGACAATGGCGATCTCGCCAATGCCGCCTCCTAGGGATATTATGTAAAGCGGTATGACGATGTTCAGGCCTTGGTTTGTGACCTGCCCTGGAAGGATGTACCACATCCATTTATGCGACGGTACGGCTTGCACTCTTTCTAGGGATGGGAGGGAGGGCATTATTGTATAATCCATTTGAATACTTTACATCGATTTGTCTATTTTATGCCAAGAAAATTTTCAATCATGCAGACGTGTGTGGTGCACACGCCATGTGGGATGCAAGCATCCAAGAGATGACGACCTTTGTCATCATTTCCTCGGGATTTCTCCGTCGGCTCTTCTACGGGAGGGTTTGCCTTGACCGTATCACGTGTTTGCTGCATGATTCCTGTCTTGGGAGGATTCCTTTGGCAGGGAGCATTAATGCGCGTGCAAATTATTTAAGGGTTGTGACTAAATCTTATTTGAAATTTCACTTTTTCTGAGGGATGCGAACTTGTTGCAAGCTTTCCGATAAATTTCTGAAAAATGTCGCTGAAACCTTTTATGATACGATCGCGTACAAACAGTCGTGGCAAGAAACCCGGATATTTATCAGCTGATTTACGAATCCAACTTGGACAGCAAGCTGGAGCAAATACTGATTGGCCTGATGAAGGACAATCAATCCCAAAAGATTGAGACTGTAATACGAAAGTTCCTTGTCTACGTGCAGCACTCCACCGAAAATTTTTGGACTACATACTATGACTCGAAAACTTACCAGGAAAAGCTCGACTGCTACTACCAATTCTCGAAAAACCAGTGCCTTGCAACCGAGGTGCTCATCAGGGACCTTGTCTCCCTCTCCTCCGAGGAGGAGATAAAGGACAATCTTCAAAGCATGCTAAAGGAAGGCTTTACGTTCTAGCTGAATGAGGACTCGGACTTTGGTCTCGAGTCCTTGAACTTTTCTATCTTGCTTCCTTCATCATTTACTACCCTGTCTATTCCTAGGATCTTCTCGCGCAGGCTGTTGACAATTGTGGCCACGTCGTCAGCCTCCCTTTCAACCTCGCTCCTTTTCTGCTGCAGTGCCCTCAGGCCCTGCCTTTCCTCATCGATATACTGGCCTACCTTGACAAGCTTTTCCTTGAGGTTCTTGATGTCTACTGACTCGTCCTCAATGCTCTTCTCCAGGTTGGTCCTCTTGTCCTTGAGGTTCTTTATCATAAGTCCGACGTAATCGATTGCCTCCTCAAGCTTGGTTCGCTTGTCCATAAGGGCCCGTATTCCTATCTCCTCGCCTGTGCTCATAGTTCTCTGTGGCGTAGGCTCGGGTATTTTTACCTGTTCAGGCGGTGGTCTTTGTTCAACCCTGGGAGGTTCCGGCCTAGGCTGCTCGATGACCTCTGCAGTTTTCTCGGGCTCTACTTGTGCCGGTTGGTATTGGGAAGCGTTGAAATCCTCCTCTTCCTTTTTAGCAGAATCTGGTTTAAATTCGTCCTTTTTCTTTCGGAACTTTTCAAACATGTTGCTTATGACTAGTGTAATGTGTAATATATAAAAAGTTAATAGATGAAATGGCTGGTTTGGGAGCAAACTGTATCGGAAAAAAGGCCCTTTTTAGGCACAGTCAGCGATCTTCGATCGCAGACCAAGATATATTTAGAATCGGTACGTTGTTGTTCGTTAATTGAAAAAAAGGAGTGTTGGCAACGGGCTTATGTCCATAGTGGAAGACATATTGGCACTAGATCCAATGATGCGCTTTGCCGCAATAATCGACCTCAAGGGCAACATCTCGGAAGCCATAATGAAGGAGGGCAAGACATCCCTCAAGTCCCAGAAGGAGGAGGAGCACTTTTGCAAGCAGGTGGCAGTAAGACGGAAGATCCGCAAGCAGTTTGACAAGAGCCTCGGTCCGGTAGACTATGTTCACATCGAGCGCCAGAAGGTCACCCAGATTGTAGTCTATCCAAAGCGAAAGACCGTATATGTGACCATGGAACCCAACATGGATATTGGACGGAAACTGAAAATTATAGAAGAGATAAAAAAGAAAACGAGTAATTTGTAAGAAATCTGAGAACGCCTTTTGGGCAACCAGTCTATTCTGCTGCTGGCTGCGGGGTTCCTTCGCCTACTACGTCAGCAGTAGCAAAGCGTCCGCCAACCTGCGTTATCTTTACTTTCGCGTTTTGGCCTACCTGCCCGCCTTTGACGAATATCACAAAACCTTCTACTCTTGCGATACCGTCTCCTTTTCTACTGATTTCTGTTATGGAAACGTCGTATTCCTTACCGGTTTCTACTGGTTTAGGTCTGTTGTCTTCAAATCGTCGTCCGCCGCCAAATCGTCGTCCGCCGCCAAATCTTCGACCTCCACCGTAACCGCTATTTCCACTGTATCCTTGGCTTGGGCTTTCACCAAAACCAGAGTCGTTAAAGCTCACCGTTGCACCTCCTTTGTTACCCTTGCCTATGGCTATACCCTATAAAATCTGATCAAATCGTGCCTAGGGCCGTTTCTCCCCCGCTTCGTAAATTGCCCGTTTTTGGTCGTTTCAAGGTGTGAAACGGCTGTTCCAATAGGCGTTCCGCTTTGAGGTTTCATGCTGTCCCTCATAATCCATCGGGTCCATAGAGAGGGCATGTCAAAACAACAATACAGGTCCGAAATGGGCATAATTGCCGACATCCTTGGAGTCACCATGGATGGAGGTCTACAGGGAGTAATAGTCTCCGCAATATCCAGAAGGGCAAACCTCTCTCACTATGCAGTCTTGGAAAAGTGCCAAAAACTGATAGATGCAGGCTTGGTCGAATCCATGAAGGCAGACAGGAACAGGCTGTTTAGGATTACAGAGAAGGGTATTCGTTTCTTCCAGGAATTCCAGAGGTTTCAGGGCGTCGTCCAAGGGCTAAACCTAAGGTACTAGAAGAATGTACGAGCAAGCCCCGGTCGCCCAGCCTGAAGCCTTGGTAGCGTACCCAGAGGCCCCAGCAGAAGCAATGCTTTTTGTAAGGATTACTCATATCCTGACAGCGATGCTTAAGGCTCCACTGATTGCAGCGTGCCTTTTTACACTTGCCCTTTCCTCATGTGTCCAGTATGCACTGAGCACTTCGAAGGTTCTTGAGTTTACAATTTATGCTGACGGAACTACTCATGTTTTCTACCAGGGTAACGTAGACCCCCAGTCGCCTGACTACCTTCTTGGGCTATACGGGAACACCACCGACAACATGGTCGTTCGGGACCAGAATGGGACGCTGCTTTCAAGCAAGATAAGCTCCGCAGGCGCTGACGTCGAGACCCTTGGAGCCTCGTCGATCAAGGTGGATTATGACACGCCGGACTTGGTTTCAAAGACAGGCAAGACATGGACGTTCCAGGTGAATTCCCCTATTGATTATTCGGTACTCTTGCCTGCAAACACCGTGATTGTAGGGATGAGCACAGCTCCTTCAAACCTCCAGGTGGTTGACGGCCAGCCACTCGTATCGCTTTCAAGCGGCCCTGCAACCATCAGCTACATCTTCGGCGTGCTTGGGACGAGCCAGACTGCTACACTTGCGATACAGAAGGCCAAGGATTTTGTCGGGACTGTAAACTCCGAGAACATACAGACGCCGCTTGCATCTGAAAAACTCGACGAGGCAAACACGGCATTCAACCAGGGAAGGTTTGCCGATGCGGAAGCCTTGGCAAATGACGCAAAAAACTTGGCGGTGCAGGAGCAGCAAACAGCCCTTGCCGGACCACCGCAGTCCAGTGACACTAACATGACACCCATCCTTATTGCAGCGGGTGCGGCAGCTGCCGGAACTACAGCATTCATCATACTTAGAAGGTCAAAGGCCGCAAAGCAGTCTCTAGTGCAGCAGGTGCCACAGATGCCCCCGACTTCCTATGTGGCCCCAGACAAGGACACAATATTCAGGCTCAAGCCCGAACTCCGCCAGGAGGACAGGGACATCGTTGCGTTCATCTCGGAAAAGGGTGGCAGGGTGTTTGAAAGCGAGCTTCGCAAAAAGTTCCTCCTACCGCGCACTACCACATGGCGTGCAGTCAAGCGGCTGGAAAGGGAGGGAATTGTTGAAATAGAAAAGGTTGACCAGCAGAATCTCATCAAGCTACAAAAGGTGGAGGAGGAAAAACAATGAAAATTTCGTCAGTGCTTCTAATGGCATTGGTTGGATCCATGGCGGTATTCCTGCCAGCCAAATCCTACGCAGATCCCCAGCTAGACACGCTGCTTAACATCGCGACCCAGGCAAGGGACAGCCTCGGGGCTACCATATCGCAGATGGGCAACGTTCCAGCAGACATAAGCCAGCTCTACAATCAGGGCTCGGACGAGACAGACGCGCTTGCACAGGCAGCCAGCCAGCAGGACGTCGGGTCAGCCAAGCAACACTTCCTTGCTGCAATGAAGTTCTTCAAGGAGACAAACGATAAGATAAACTCGCTCAACTCCACATCCACAAACGACCAGCAAAAGGCGGCAGTCGACGAGCTGAGGGGAGAGGTGGTAAGGCTCCAGCATATGGGAACGCTTCTCAAGTCAATTGCCACACAGAACAACGTTACAATAGACTTTGGACCGTTTGACCAGATGCTTCAGACTGCAAGCCAGGACCTGAATTCCGGAAACACTACCGATGCCTCAAACCAGATCAAGTCGGCAAATGACTTTATCATCACGACGCACAATACGCTTACCCAGGCAGCACAGGAAAAAATTTCACAGAGGGCAAAGGAGTTTACAGAAAGGCAGATTGCCCAGCTCAACTCTAACGCGTCCAACACGTATCAGCAAAACAACCCAAGTCCGTCCCCTCCAAGCCCCCCAGCTAACAGCCCCCAGCAAAACAACACAGTTCCGGCTCCGCCCCAGAACGTTATCCAACCTCCTACTCCTAACGCGCCAGCCACGGGAGGAAACGTTACCATGGACAACAACCCCAAGGAGATGGTAGCCCAGCTCAAGAAGCTTGTAGAACAGGGGAAGGTGGAACAGGCGATAAACCTCATTAAGATTATCCAGGCATATCAAAGGGAGAATCTTGCTGCAAGAGAGTCGGAAATTTCCTCACAGCATGCCCCGGTCAACACAACAATCCCAACACCACAACCTCAGAACAATCCTCCGCCTCCTTCAAGCCTGCCGCTAAATACAACAACACCAGCTCCTACAAGGAACGAGATGCCTCTGCCTCCAGTCCCCGCTGAGAACAACACCACGCCAACACCACCTGTCCCAACACCACCAGTCCAAACTCTACCTGTCCCAACACCACCAGTGCCTACACCACAGAATATTACACCTCAGAACACTACTGTGATAACTCCGCCGCAGAACAACACCTTGCCGACACCTCCAGTTCCAACGCCGCAGCCTATGCAGAACAATACCACGCCGACACCACCTGTCCCAACACCACCGGTTCCAACCCCGCAACCCCAGCAGAACAACACCTTGCCAACACCTCCAGTTCCAAAACCCACGATGCCGACTCCACAAAACAGCCACGAAAGGGGACCGCCGCAAAACGGCACCACCTCGGTGCCTGCTCATCAACAACAGGACCAGAATGGCAGGTCGGATCATAGAGGGCCAAACCATGGACATGAACAGCAGAACAACTTCCCGTGGATCCAAATCGGAAGACACGGAAGGAACTAGCCCTGAAATCTTGAAAAGACCACTTTATCAAATTCCGGCTCTGCTCAAACTACGAGACCTGTTGAATCTTTAGGCCTGGTTGTATCTACGGAACTAAAAATCCATAAAATTCATATAGATTTTTAGTGGCAGCACAACACATGGCATCAAAGCAGATCTCGGTAGGCATAGGCATCCCAATGATCGCCGTGGGTGCGTTGCTTGCCGTAATTCTTGCGCCCACGCTAACAGACCTTTCCGACACCGTTCAATTTGTTGGCAGTCTGATAGGGGTACTAGGTGCACTCATTTTCATAGCGGGCCTGTTTTCAAGAAAGGCGCCACAAATTACTTCCTAAATTCTGAGAATTCGCAAGGTTAGCAGGTATTCCAAATTCTCCGCAAACGTTTTGTCGTCTATCTGGCCCTGGCTCCACCACGAGGCGTCGTTTTTTAGCCAGTTGGGAACGCTTGCTGGCAGAGGGGGTCCCTTGGTGAAGTTGGCGTTTATCATGTTTTGGGCTATCATGTACTTTACGGCAAGGAGGAACTCGCCGTCGCCCACCGCTCCTTCGGACCACCACATGGTCCTCTCGCGGGCCCAGCTTGGGAGGGTGTAGCCCCCGGTGCCAGACAGGGAGAATTTCTCTACGCTGTTGTTCTTCTTGTCGACTACGTAGATGTTTCCGGAAGAGTCGGTTGCAAGACCCACCGGTTGTTCAAACTGGCCTGGCTGCGATCCTTCCGTGCCCCAGCTGAGCAAAAAGTTCCCGTACGAATCAAATTTCTGGATCCTGTGGTTGTCCGTATCTGCAACGTAAAAGTTGTCTTGGCTGTCCGTAGTTATTGCGGTTGGGTTGTTGAACCTGCCTTGCTCGCTTCCACCCGAGCCAAAAAAGTTCATGAAGTCACCGGCGTCTGAAAACTTCAATATCCTGTTGTCGGGCGACGAGAGGTAGAAATGGTCCCTCGAGTCAACGGATATCCCGTTCAGCGCGGTAAAGTTGCCACCTGGTGTAAGCACTGGTCTTATCGCTCCCGTGTACACATCCTGCGAGTTGAAGATCTGGATTTTATTCCTGTCCGAGTCTGCTACAAGCAAGTTTCCGAAGCTGTCATGGGCAACCCCTACGGGAGTGTGGAACTGGCCCTCCTCATTCCCATATCCGCCCCACTGGTAAAGGAACTTTCCTTGGTTGTCAAACATCTGGATTCTCGCATTGCCGGTGTCTGCAACAAAAACATACTTTTTGGTAACCGTTATTCCGCTAGGGTGGACGAACTGCCCGTTGCCCGTGCCCTCGCTTCCCCACGACAGCAAGAGCTTTCCAGCAGGGTCGAACTTTTCCACCATTGAATTTCCAGCGTCTACAACGTAGACGTTACCATCGGGGTCTATCGCAATCCCGCTCGGACTTGAAAACGAGGTTCCAGGTGCAAAATCAGAAACAAATGAGGGCATGGCAAACTGCCCGGCATCTAAAAGTTCATTCTCGTCGACCGGCCCTCCTACTACAACAAACGGCGCGCTTTGGACAAGGCCGCCGAAGCTTACAAAAATTTTCCACTGGCCGCTCGGAGCGTTTTCGGCTATTTTGTTGGGGAGTATGGTGCTTTTGGCCGAAACGGGAATCGATACATGGGAATGCTCGACGCCATTGGGGTCGACTGCCCAGACGCTCATCGAACTTGCAATTACCTGCGAAACCTCTGCCTTGAGATGCATGATCTCGCCAGGCCGGTAGTTTAGCTTGTCAGGAAAAATCTGGAACTGGATTGACGGAAGGGTCTTTGGATTGGGGATCACGTTAAACGAGCCGGATTGGGTAACACCTGCGTACTGGATAGTGTAGCTGTAGGTGCCTGGAACTTTCGTTATGCCTGCAAGGCTAAGGTCCGTGTGCACTGCGGTCACTGAAAAGTCGCGCACGCTGGCGTTTCCCGACGGGTCTGTTATCTTTATCGTACCACCGGACTGGGTGACCCTGCTCACCGCGATGCCAATGTTCACGGTGTCACCGGTCTGGTAGGAGCTCTTGTCAGTGTGCGAGTTAATCAGCATAAGCTCTGAAAACTTTCCCACAAGGAAAGGTATCTCGGTCACGGTGCTGTAATACTGGACTCGCAGCTTGTACAGGCCGGGAGGGTGGTAGTCTGCAAGGGGGGGCATGTGGAAGTTGTATAGCATGCTGCGCTCAAAGGCCCTTATGTCGATCTCCGGTATGTCGGTTATCACGTCTCCCTTTTGATCAAGAAAGTTGATGCGGTAGAACGCTGCCATGTTGGCGACTGGGTTGAAATACGAGGTGGTGATGTTGAGGTGCATAACGTCGGGCTCGTAGTACAGGTTCTTGTCCATGAAAATGTTGAGCACGATGGGGCTTACCTTGAAACCTGCAGTCTGGTTTGCGTTGTCGTACTTGTATGTGATCGTCCAGTTACCAAAAAAGTTGTCAAAGGCATCCCTGACTATCTCCTGAGTGACAGTTCCGTCTGGTTTCACGGTGGTTAGGTTTCCTGAAACCGTGGAGTTGTTGGGCCTGTGTGCAACCCATGAAACGGGTCCCCCGTGGAATCCCTGGACCTTGAGGTTGACTATTATCCAGTCGTTTGGGCCAAACACCTGGGTCTTTGGAGTGGCTGTAATGGAGACTGCTGCAGCCTCTTGAGAGCCGGCGAAAAACACAAGGAGTACAAAAACTAGAAGGATGACCGATTTCTTCAACGGATCAACTCCTTTGCTTATTGCATAAAGCGTTTTGGTAAAAATTGTTCGTCGTAAGAACCAATTAAATAATGATTAGGGAGGAGATCGGGTGCTTGAAAGTACGGCTGTTTGAAATATTCACGTCAGTTGAGGGGGAGGGAATCCTTTATGGGACAAAGACCCTCTTTGTAAGGCTTGCAGGATGCCCCTTCAAGTGCTTCTACTGCGACACCAAGGAGGCCCTGCCAATTGCGTCAGGCCAGGAGTACCAGATAGATGATGCAAAGAAGCTGATAGGAGACAGTCTTGCAAAAAACACGTACAAGGTAAACTTTACAGGAGGCGATCCGCTTTTTCAGGCAGAAGCCGTGTCGGAACTTGCAAAATTTGTGCAGCAAAAGAAAATTCCGACATACCTTGAATCGTCTTGCTTTGATTCGGAAAAGTTTTCTCAAGTGCTCCCCTTTTTTGACTACATCAAAATCGAGTTCAAAACACCTGATTCGGAATTCGTAGACAAGTTCCATTATTCCAAACTTTTGGAAAACGAACTGCGCTGCCTGGAACTTGCCATGAATTCAGGAAAGACTACATACATCAAGATTGTCGTCAGCTCAAGAACAGGACTTGATGAGTTCAGGAATCTGGTCAGGTCAATTTTTGAGATTGCCTCCAAGCCCAAGATTGCAGGATTTATAATACAGCCCACGTATGGAATAGCGGAGCCTAACTTGACTCAGCTTCTCGAATTTTATGATGCAGTTTATAGCTATTATGACGAAGTCCGCATTGTGCCGCAGCTGCACAAGTTCATAGGAGCACCGTAATGAACAAGGAGAGAGTAAGGAAGCTCATCCGCGAACTCATTGCCGAGATCGGGGAGGACCCGACAAGGGAGGGCCTTGTTGACACGCCTGCAAGGATTGCAGACATGTACGAGGAGATCTTCAAGGGCTATGATGCCGAGTCGGAACTTTCCGTAAAGTTCTCCGAGGACTCGGACGTAGTTATTGCAAAGGAGATACAGTTCTATTCCATGTGCGAACACCACATGCTTCCATTTTTCGGCAAGATTACGGTGGCATATGCGCCAAACGGGAAGGTCTTTGGCATATCGAAGCTTGTCCGCCTGGTGGAAAAATACTCTGCGAGGCTTCAGATACAGGAAAGGATAACGAAAAACATTGCCGACGAGCTTCATTCCGAGGGCGTAAAGGGCGTCCTGGTAATAGCCGAAGGAGAGCACCTCTGCATGAAGATGCGCGGCGTAAGGAACGACGCCGTAGTGACGACCATTGCATCAAGGGGAATCTACGACAAGAAGGAGGCAAGGGCCGACGTCCTGAGCCTTATCTACAGCGGCAGATCACCGCCAAACATTGTGTAAACCTGAAAAATTAAATAGTGACGTGCAACTCACGACGTTTATGGGCGTGCATAACAACTTCCATGCGCCAAAGGACTCGTGGCCGGCATTTGCGTGGTATGCCATAGAATTCTTCGTCGTGATGGCAGTCGGAGTGATGATAGCCATAAACTCGATGGATTATTTTCACCATCTCGGATTTACCAGCGACATGACAAACTGGATCTTCTGGGGAATTGTAGGCATTCCGTACCTCGCATACTATATGATAGTAAGGCCGCTTTTGTTCAAAAAGCCGGCGCTGAAAATTTAGGAAGACCCGTACCGGGTCTTGTCCTGCATGCCAGCTTCCTCAAAGGCAAGCTTCCTGTTGTTGCATGACTCGCACCTTCCGCAATGAACCTTCGAGTTAGAATAGCAGCTCCATGTCTTGAAAATCTCGTCTCCGAGTACATTGTGGCCAATCCTGAGAAGGCTGCTCTTGGACATTTTTCCTATGAACGGGCTCCATATCCTTACCCTCTGCCTCAGGCCCTTTCTGATCCCGTCTATTTCGCCCTCGTTGAGTGCGTCGGCAAGCATTTTTGAAAACCTTGGCCGGCAGTCCGGATATCTCTGGTCGTCCCGGTGGGCTCCGTAGGCTACAAGGTTTGCATTCTTTGAAAAGGCCCACGCTGATGCGATTGAGAGGAAGACTGCATTTCGTATCGGGACCACAATCGAATAGTCGAACTTGGAGGGGATGGCCATCCCGGGGCTTGTGAGAGCGTTTGTTTTTTCATACAGCGATTTCATGAAATCAATGTCGACAACCCTGTGGTCTCGGAACTTGAGCACCTTTGCAAAGTGCCTTGCGGCCCTAAGCTCCTGTCCTGCCTTTTGGCCGTATGAGAATGTTATTCCATAGATGTCGTACCTTTTCTTGAGGTAGGCAGCCGTGCAGACCGAGTCCATCCCTCCGCTAAATACAACAACTGCTTTCAATTTGAAGGCACTAATTCCAGACCAAATAAATTGCTTGGTCATGCGACCGTGATGAGCGCCGCGCCGCACAAGATGAGGCCTGCGCCGGTTATTATCCTGAGTATTCCCTGCCTGTGAATTATTTCCTTGAAATACAGGACTCCCCACGAGACAGCAAAAAGGGTCGCAGTCTGTGATATGGGATAGGCGACTGTGATCCCTATCATGCCTACTGCAAACAATACTGCAAGGCTTCCGATGTTGAAAAGCGCGCCTGAAAGAGTTCCTGCAAGCATCTCGCGACGTGCGAAATTCCTCGAGAGGAGAAGAAGCGGTATTCCTATTGCAAAGATTGCAAGGCTTGAGGAAAAGAAACCCGATTGGAGGGAGTGGGCTGCCTGGAGCGGGATAACATACGAGCCCCCTACCAGACCGGACGCGGTTGCAACGAGGTAGCCGCGTTTCCTAATAGGCGCACCGTTTGAGGTGTTTGAGATGAAGAACAGACCTACAAGCAAAACGCCTACGGCTGCCACTGCGAGCACAAGAAAGCTGAACTTTTCACCAAAGTACAGGACTCCCCACAGGAAGGAGACTAGGACGCTGAATCCTGCAAGGAAAGGCGAGGTCCGGGAAAGCCCGATTAGCCTGACGGAATAAAGCGCAAGTATGTTTCCTGCTGCCCAGATCGCGCCGCTAAGCAGCCCTGCCGGCAGGATCTGAAATCCGGAGAAAAACCCGACTGGCAGGGCAAACAAGATTACGCCAATCCCAGTCGCTCCCTGCAGCTGCCAGATGTTAACAACCTGGACCTTCCTCACCGGGACGAAAAACGTTCCCCAGCATATTGCGGCTCCTATTGCAGGAAGCAGTCCCAGTAAGTTCAAAACAATTCCATTGGAAGAAACGCAGTATAACTCGCTTTCTATTCTCCTTGCACTCTAAGGTTTAATTTGCCGGCATGGAATTTCTTTGCATGCAATACCTGAAAGTAAATAGTGAGGACGGCGTTGTGCAGATTACAATCAACAGGGAAGACAAGCTAAACGCAATGAGCATTGGCGTGATGAACGAGTTCATCTCAGTGCTCGATGAGTTGGAAAAGGACTCCTCCAAGGTGATAATTATAACGGGCGCGGGTAAGAAGGCATTCTCTGCAGGTGCCGACATTGAGTACATGAGCAAGATCGGGGCAACTGACGCCGAGAAATACGCGCTGAGGGGGCACGAGGTGTTAAACAAGATAGAAAAAATTGGCAAGCCCGTCATTGCCGCAATAAACGGGTATGCATTAGGCGGAGGCTGCGAGCTTGCCCTGGCCTGTGACATTAGGTTTGCATCTTCAAACGCGCAGCTTGGCCAGCCCGAGGTCACGCTTGGCATCTGTCCGGGGTGGGGTGGCACGCAGAGGCTCTTGCGCATAGTAGGGCCTGCAAGGGCAAAGGACCTTATCTTCTCCGGCAGAAGAATTGGCGCCGAGGAGGCAATGTCGATGGGCCTTGTAAACAAGGTGCTTCCACCTGAAAGCCTTCTCTCAGAAACCGTTTCATATGCCAAAAGCATCGCAAAAAACGACAACTTTGCAATAGGTATTTCAAAAATGCTGGTAAACAGGGGGATGGACTCGAGCCTTGATACCGGCCTCAAGCTGGAAATCTATTCTTGGGCGATGTGTTTTTCGACAAAGGAGAGGGAAGAAAGGATGAGAACTTTCCTGCAGCGAAAGTAGCCTAGGTTACCCAAGCTCCCCTGCTTGGCCTGCAAACAACGGTAGTACAATCTACTCCTGCCGACGCAAAACCCCTTTTCATGGCCTCCAAAATTTTCTTTGGGCTAGATGGTGCTGCGGTAAAAGCTATCACTGAGGGGCCGGCACCGCTAATTGTTACTCCCATCGCCCCGGCCCCGAGTGCGTTCTTCTTTACCATGTCAAAGCCTGGGATCAGGTGCTTTCTTGCAGGCTCGACAATGATGTCGTTTATGGAGCTGCCTACCAAGGCTGCATCACCTTTCATAAAGCCCGCGGCAAGTGCGGAGGCGTTTGAGAGGTTCTTGACATGGTCTGAAAGCCTGACGAGTTTTGGAAGGACCTTCCTTGAGGCCTCCGTCTTTTTCTGGGGGACTGGAATCTTGGGAATGGCCACGCACAAGACCAACCCCTTTGGCGGCCTGGTCCTTATGACATCAAGTGGGTTTGTCCTGACTATCACAAAGCCTCCAAGAACTGATGCTGCCACGTTGTCGTAATGGACGGACCCTGCGCTTGCAACCTCGCCCATCCCGGCAAACCGGACCAGCTCGTTTCCATCAAGACGCAGCTTGAAAAGGGCGTCAAAGGCAACGGCTGCAGCCGCTGCAGATGCCGCGCTGCTTCCCATCCCAAAGCCGGTGGGAACGCCCTTTGTAATCTCGATCACAAGCCCCGTCCTTATCTTGAATTTTTTTGCCATCTCCTTTATCACAAGGCCGGCGGAGTTTTTTGCAAGCTCCATTGGAATGCGGTCCGAACTTTGGATCCTGATTCCCTTTCCTTCCTTTGTCAGCTTGACCTTGTCGTAATATGCGTCAAGGGCAAGGCCAAATACATCAAAACCGGGTCCTAGGTTTGCAGTAGAGCAAGGGGCTTTTGCAGTGACGCTCTGGACCATCAGTCCTCTACCTCTTCGCCCAAGCTGAGTATCCTGCTTAAGGATGACTGCAAGTTTACCATTCCCTCCCCAGTTGCATTAGAGACCGGGATGAGCCCTTGGGCAAAACCGCCCTGGTTCATGCCGCGCAAGATGTTTGTTGCAAGCGTGTAGCTCTCCCCGTCAGATTCCCTTGCAATTGCTTCCTCAAGGGATGCCATGTTAGTTGACCATTTCAGTATGTCTTTAATTTTATCCTCGACGAGATCAATCTTTGTAACGACATTGACCTGGGGAAGGCCAAGCCGCAACTTGACCGATGTTGAAAGAAGAGCTATTGATACAAAATTGGTTGCCGTTGTGATAAGCGAGCCGTCGTGGAGAAATATGGATGCCTTTTGCTCCGTGGTAAGGTTTTGGATAAGGAAGGGACCGCTAGCTCTGTAGGCGAATAGCTCTATCTGGCCCGGAGTATCTATTATGAGATAGTCTGGGTTGACGTCGTTAATATCGCGCTGCAGCTCGTCTATTTTGGATGCGATAAGGTCGTTTGCCATGATCATTGATCCGTTAGGGCCCAGGTCGTACTGCCTCATTATGGACACAATGTCGACATAGTCCCTTACATCGATGTCGCACGTATAGGGCAGGTTTTCGACTCCGGGATCAAGGTTCATCATGCTTACAAAATGGCCGTTTCTGGTGTAATAGTCAAAAACCTTCGATGCGAGGAGGGATTTTCCCGCTCCCGCAGTACCGACAATATAGATTGCTTTCATTTTAGACTGACCAACTTTCTATCGGGCAGAGACACTATCAAGTTAGCGAATCGGCCCACCATCTGCTTAGTGCCTGAGCTTATATTTACTTCCATGGAAAGACACACAATGAACTGGAAGCTGCTGGCGATCCCGGTAAGCATCGTGCCATTCCTGATAATTGCGGCCACGTTCAACGTCAGCCTCGCAAACCTGTTTGCGGTTGGCATGGTCCCATTCATTGGAGCTGCAATTGCAATGGCGCTTAAGCTGCTCACCCAGGGCTTGAAATTCAATTATCTAGTAAGAAAGTTTCTGGGGCCGATAGATGCCAACTGGAGAACCGTCTCGGTGAGGATTGGCAGCGAGTTTGTCACGTCAACGACGCCTTCCTTTGTGGGCGGCGAGCTTGTAAGGATAATGTGGCTAAACAAGAAAGGCGTACCAGTTGGAAAGGCCTCCTATGTCACAATAGTAGAGATAGTCACCGAGGTCCTCGTTTCGGGAATTTTTGCAATAGCCGCAGCAGCATTCTCATTTACTTATGGGGCCTATGTAGTCGGAATAGCAATACTGGCAGTGAGCCTGCCCATTACGGGCGTGTGGGCCTCTCTCTTCTTCCTTTCGTCCAAGAGGACTTTCCAAGTGCCAACATGGATCTCCAGTACTGCTAAAAAGTTCGGCAAGGAGCGAGCAGGACAGTACATTGACAAGACCAACCTGTGGATGAAGGAAATTTGCGACATGAGCAGGGAGACTCGACACAACAAGCAGATCAAGAAGGCCTTTGTGGTTTCCCTGATAATCTCAGTTTTCACATGGTCGCTCTACGGTCTTTCATTTATGATAATTGCAAACGGGGCAGGATACGTGATATCCTTCTTTCACTCGCTCATGGCAACCATGGCTGCAACCGCGATGGGAAACCTCCCAGTAACTATAGGAGGCTCGGGCCTGACAGAGTTTGCCATCTGGGCCTACATCGGGCACCTCAACACACTGACTTACGCGGCCGCAAAGGGCAGCCTCCAGTGGAACATTATCATTGCGTGGAGAATAGCCACGTATCACGTTGGGCTTGTGATATCCTGGCTGTTTCTCATGAAGGTAGTCTACCCCAGCATCAAAAACCAAAAGGCACAATAGCGCAAGGTAGAAAGCACTTTATTTCATCGGCCCGCCTCTTCATTCGTGGACTATACTGGAAAGGTTGTTGTGATTACCGGTGCCTCAAGCGGCATTGGCAGGGAATCGGCAAAGGAATTTGCAAAGCGGCACGCGTATGTGGCGCTGGTTTCAAGAAACAAGGAAAAACTAGGCGAGGTGGAAAAGGAACTCTCTGCATACAAGACCAAGGTGCTGGTGTGTCCGTGCGACGTTTCAAAAAAGGAGGAGGTCGACAGGATGGCAGGCCAAGTTCTTGAGGCCTTTGGTACGGTCGATGTTCTGGTAAACAACGCGGGATTTGGGATATACGGCAGGTTCAACGACATAACGGTCGGTGAGGTGGAATCGCAGATGGAGACGAATTATCTTGGCATGGTATACTGCACCAAAGCCTTCCTCCCAAAAATGCTGGGAAAAAAGTCTGGCCACATTGTCAATGTGGCCTCCGTTGCCGCAAGCTTTGGAATCCCTGCCATGGCTGGATATTGTGCATCCAAGTTTGCAATGCTTGGGTTTTCAGAGTCGCTTTACCACGAGCTAAAAGGCTCTGGCGTAGGAATAACGGTCGTAAGCCCCATAATGGTAAAAACCAACTTCTTCAGCCACGGCTCTTTTGAGAAGATGCCAAGATACACAGCCGCGCTTAGCCCAGGCACCGTTGCAAGGGCGGTTGTACAAGCTGCCTCGTCTCCAAGGCTTGAGATTGTGACTCCGCAGGTGGTGAGGGGTGCAATATGGTTCAAGCAGACTCTTCCATACCTGATAAATCCCATAGTTGGGGCAATCTTCAGAAGGTCGGGAAAATAGTTATTCTTCTTCCTCGGACTCGGAACTTCCAGAGTCAGAGTCGACGTCCATAAGCTCAAGTCCTGAAAGGTCGAACTGGTATATCGCACTCATGTCAATGTCCATCTCTTTTTTTAAAAACTCTACGAGCTTCTTGCCAAGGGGTGCCTTGGAGCAATCTATTGTAAACTCGTAAACCGTTCCCTTCATGAGCTCCGCGGGCTTGATCTTCTTTGGGAGGCTCATGCCCTCAATTATCTTCCTGCCGTCCTCTAGGGGCTCGTAGATCTGGGCATCTATCCTCATGTCCTTGTCGTAAATTTCAAGTATGTAGCCAGTCCTGGTCAGCGTCTCGGGCTTGCCAAACTTGGCGTTCTTAATCTCGTCCTGTGCCCACTTTGGAATTTCTTTGCTCATTTTTTTCACCTAAAGCTATCCTTGCTTTTCTTTCTTGCTTGATTGCCACCAGTCGCGGTACTCGTCGTGCTTGTCCTCGCGTGTCTTTTCTTTCCTGTTCAGCTTGTACTTGATGTCCCCTATCTGTTCCCTGGTAGCAAACAAGCCGCATTTTTTGCAGATAAAGTGTTTCGTGTTGGGATCAAACTTCATCTCTACCTGGACTTGCTTAGCTGCACACTCAGGACACTCAGTCAATGACGGCGATCACAAGAGTTATCCATAAAAGCTTTTGCTAGTTCTGGTACGCGGTCTATGTCTTCATCCCTATTTTGTCAGTTCGCCCATCGAAAAATGCCGCGTACCAGAATTTGAAATATGATTTCAAAAATTATAATTCTTTCTAGTTCCCAAGTATCTCTGAAATAATCTCTGCAGTTTTATGAGTGCCATTTCTTTCGTAATTCTTTGCAAATTCTATCAGGTTTTCTTGGTATACATTGTACTCATTGTGTATTTTTGAAATTGCCTTTGCAGTTTGCTTTGTACTAGTCGCAAGAATGCCCATCTTTCTCTCCTCAGCCCATTTTATCTGATTTGTATGCTCATCATAGACAGGAATTCCTATGATTGGCTTTGCCTTTACTCCTAATATCTCTCCCATAGCTGTATGAGAGCCATTTATCACAGCATATTTGCATAAATTCAAAACAGTATCTTTTTCTTGCTCAGAAAGAAAACCAACATCTATCTGAATCCAATCTATGTTCTTTTCAAGGGCTTCAGCAATTGAATGCGTCTTGCCGTTCTTATCTAGGACTTTATCCAGAGAAGGATTGTTTGTTGCATGCGATACAACTCTTTTTTCCTTATTCATCTCTGTGGTATGAAAGATTTTTTTATATTTGTTAGAAGTTGTCTCATTTGTTGATTTATTGCCCGTTATCATCCAATATCCAAAACTATCAACATTTTCAACTAATTTCTCCAAATCAGATTTTGGACCACGGTTTATTATTTTTCCATTTGAAAAATGACCAACATATGTTATTTTTTCTTTTAATCTCTCAGGAAAATTTAGGTTGTATTCACATATGGTATATGGAGGGGGTGAATCTGCAACAATTATTTTTGAAGCTTTTGCAATGTTTCTGGATATGTACATTAACCCTGGATAAAGAAAAGCTCTTGATGTCCAAAGACGTGGCCTGAATTGATTTGTAACAAAGATTGATTTTACATTTCTTTTCTTCGCTATAACGTTAGACCCAACGTCACCATCATTAATAACAAGATCAAATTTCTGCTCATCATATAATTTTCCTTCATCAATTAGATATTTTGCCATAACAGAAACAAGAGGGGGTCTGCCTGCAACAGGAAGAAGGAAATTAAATAAGGATAAGGTAACACTTGGACCGCATTTACCATCAATAGGTGTAGGAATTACAATGTTGTGAAGATTTTCTCTATTTGTAGGAAACCGTTTGATAAGTTTTTGGTAAATTTCTCCGCTACTTGAATAATGTATGTCATACTCTTTGCCTGCATTTTGACGAATTGTATCATCTAAGGCCATCATTCTTGTAAAATGACCATTTCCCCAAGGATTGATGAATCCGCCTATCTTCTTCATGGATGCGACTAAAATTATTCCCACTTAAATTCTCAATGATTGGTTCTCAGCGAATCAATCATGTCGTATACATTTTTTGGTCCTACTGTTATAGATATTGATTTAAGACTTTTCAGTGAACTAGCCACATTGTTCTGAATTGTTTTTTTTGAAATGCTATTTTTAGAAAATTTTGATCTGCATAAATTTTCTAGATTTATAAGATATTTTTCCAATCCTATCTGTCTAGAATTTTCAATAATACTAGAATCCATACCGGAAAGTGGAAGCCATGGCATTAGGCCTTTCTTAAAAACAATTTGAGTATTATCTTCTATAAACCCAACAGGTAATGTAAAGGGCAAAATTGGTAATGCTACGTGTTTGATTTTTTTAGATTTGGCAATGGATGATACAAGATAGGTCGTTACTAGTATTTTCATCAACAAGTCTTGAGTCTTTTGCATTTTGCAGAAGTAAAGCGTAATTTTTTCGCGAACAACTGACAATAATATTCTGTTTAACATTTTTGATATCTTGAGAAGATCTGAATCGTTTGAATAGCCCATAACCATTTTTACATCAAAGCCCATCTTGATACTTTGTAGACACGTTATTGCTGATAATTCATCGTATATGCAACAAAGGATAGTTTCTTTTTGAGAATTATATGGAACTCCTCCAAGTCCCTTGTCTACAAAAATACAAACATAAGCATGAGTTTTTGTAAGATAAGTGTAAAGTGATCTGTTATGATTTATTTCTGAGCCAGCTTTTGCCCCAAGGTCTATGGATTTTTCAATTAGAGCTGCAGTAGCTGTAACTTCCAAATCTTTTGGCAAATATTCTGCAGACTTTCCTTCAATCCTAATGTAAAATTTATCTCCTTTCAACAACAAACTCATGCTTGTACTTGTAATTGTTGCAAGCACTGTATCAAAACGATTTTCAACTTCTTTTGCAATAGCTATACGTTCAATTCCAAACAATGATCCAATCGCAGAGGAAACAAGAACAGGATCACTTGTTTCTATCACTATCAAAGATTCATTCTTTCGTATACGCGTGAAACTCTGTTTTTTAATTTTGAGTATATTTACTATATTCTCTTCCAGACTATCCATCTTATTTAATGAGAAAACAGATGGAAAAACGACTAGTACAGTTTTCTCACTCATTTTGTTTTCAATGTTTTAACTCACTTATAATTCTAGGATGAAAAGTCGACCTAAATAATTATATGACCAAAATTAGTGCATTTTCTCATGCATAGCTTCACTGCTGAGCAGATACAGCAGTTAAACAACAAATTAACAACTCCAGAAGAGACTCTCAAATGGGCATTAGACAATTTACATCCAAGAATAGCTTTAGCATCAAGCTTTGGGGCAGAAGATGTTGTAGTAATTGATATGATGATGAAAATAAATCCAAAATCTAGGATCTTTACGCTTGATACAGGTAGATTAAATCAAGAAACATATGATGTTATGGACGAAATAAGAAACAAATACAACACAAACATAGAGGTAATGTTTCCAGATTCTAACGAAGTTGAACAAATGGTTCGTGTAAATGGCATGAACCTATTTTATCAAAGCATGGGAAATCGTAAATTATGTTGTGGCATTAGAAAAGTTCATCCTCTCAAAAAAATGCTTTCAACCTTAGATGGTTGGATTACTGGACTACGAGCTGATCAAACAGAAGTTAGATCAGCTGCTCAAAAAATTGAGATTGATCCACAACACAATGGTATTATCAAGATAAACCCAATAATTGAATGGACATGGGACCAAACATTGGATTATATCAAAAAAAATAATGTACCTTACAACAAGCTTCATGATAAAGGATATCCTAGTATAGGCTGTGAGCCGTGTACGCGTGCAATCAAACCAGGGGAACCATTACGAGCAGGACGCTGGTGGTGGGAAACAGATCCACAAAAAGAATGTGGATTACATGCGGAACATGAAAAATAGTGTTAACAGGTAAATGGTATGGGAACTGCACAACCTCATGGCGGTAAGCTAGTAAACAGAATTACAAATAAGAAACAAGATAATCTATTTTCAATACAAGTCAACGCTGATTTGGCAAGCGATATTGAGAATATAGCTGACGGTATATTCAGTCCACTTGAGGGATTTCTTTTAAAAGAAGATTTTGATAATGTGGTCGCAAAGGGAAGACTAACAAATGATCTTCCCTGGACAATTCCGATAGTATTAGATGTTGATAAGGAAACTGCTACAAAGATGAAAGATGCAAAGGATGTTGGTCTAAGTGTTAATGGTACAAATTTCGCGGTCTTGCATGTAGAGGAGGTCTATACTTTTGATAAGAACATTACAGCAAAGGGGGTTTACGGCACAACTGATGAGAAACATCCCGGAGTGGCAAAAACCACATCCATGAAAGAATTTCTGGTTGGAGGAAAGATTGACTATATCAAAAGACCTGATGAAACATTAGTTCGGAGATACAGAAAGACACCAAAAGAGATGAGGGACATATTTGAGAAGGCTGGATGGAAGACAATCGTGGGCTTTCAGACTAGAAATGTGCCACATGTTGCTCATGAAATGCTTCAAAAGGCATCTCTTAACACTCATGACGGTCTTTTTGTTAATCCTCTAATAGGTAAGAAGAAATCTGGCGATTACAAGGACGAGGTAATAGTTTCTGCCTATGAAACTCTTATCAAATATTATTATCCACAAAACAGGTGCCATCTTGCTACATTACACACAGAGATGAGATATGCTGGTCCAAAGGAAGCTATTCATCATTCTATAATGAGGAAAAACTTTGGATGCACCAATATCATAATTGGCAGAGACCATGCCGGTGTAGGAAACTATTACGATCCATTTGCTTCTCAACGAATATTTGATGACTATCCTGATATTGGAATTGAGCCTGTCTTCTATCCTGCATTCTTTTATTGTAGAAAATGTCTGTCTTTTGCAAGTGAGAGAAATTGTCCACATGGACAAGAATTTCAAGAACAACTCAGTGGTACCAAGCTTAGGACAATGATTCTTGAAAAACAAAATCCTTCAGAATACATGATTCGACCTGAAGTATTCAAGATACTCATGAATTGGGACAATCCCTTTGTGGACTAGATTTTTATTGAAATGGTTCCAGCTCATCTTATGCGTAGTATGATACTTGTACTTTTACTGATAACTCCACTTTTACCTGTATATGCTCAACAATCCACTATGAATAAATCAGAACACTATGATACTGTGGAGATTCCTTCTAGTGCATTCAATGTTGTAAGAGATAATGCTACCATCATAAAATTACCACATGAACATGTTACCAATTGGCAACTTACCATCGAAAATAAGCTCACATATTCAAATCAAAATGGTAGTGCCATAATTAGACTATATGAAGATCCAAAAGAAGAAAAATTCATTGAGATTGGGATGGGTAGTCCACCAGATCATAGATTATGGATAGCAGTAAACACTCCGGAAGATGGATACTTTTTGATTCACGAAGAAAAAACTGGTGGGTGGAGCCCGGGACAAATTGTAACAGTACAGCACTCTAGTAACGGTGGACTCTCTGCAACAATAGGTCAGCAAGTACTTGTTGATAACTTGGATGTGGCAGGATTTACAGTAAGAGATGTTGAGGTAGCAGGCATGGATTCAACTTCTGATCCGCCAACAACCTCATCTGGAACTGTTTCCATAAACATTGTTTCAGGGGATCCTGCAGCAAATCCGATCTTCTATATGCCGTTTATTGTAGTTGCAGTGACTGGTGCCTTGATTGGTGTTTTAATAAAAACTAAGAAGAGATAGTTCTATAGTATCTGCATTCCTTCTTTATCTTACACACTTTACACATGGGCGATATTGGTTTACAGATATTTTGACCATACATGACAAAAATATCATTTATCCGAATCCAATGTTTTCTTGGTATCTTTTTCATAAGTTCTGTCTCTGTATCTTCCGGGGTCTTTGTACTAACCAATCCCAATCTATTTGAAATTCTATGTACGTGCGTGTCTACAGGTATAGCTGGCTTATCAAAGGCATAAACTAGAACACAATTTGCAGTCTTTCTGCCAACTCCTGGCAGTTCAATTAGTTTGTCCAATGTTTGGGGAACTTTACCGGAATACTTTGAATCTATTATTGAAGCTACTTCGATTATGCGTTTTGCCTTTACATGATAAAATCCTGTTGATTTGATAATCATTTCAACATCTGAAATCTTGGCTCTTGCCAAAGCATGTGCAGTCTTGTATCTTGAAAACAACTTTCTAACCACCGACGAGGTATTTTCATCTCTTGTCCGTGCTGAAAGTATGGTGCCAATAAGAATATTCAAGGGACTTCCATTTTCAGCTTCACGCAGTTCTCTCAATGCGGTCATTCGAGGGGGCTTGACTGCATCCATCGTATTTAGCATTCCATCTAAAATCTTTCCAATTTTATCCAATTAATCTGATATTGATCACACAAGTGATATATCTTGTTCTACGAATGATACAATATTGGAACTTACAAAAGACGAAGAAGCTGCACTTGACGGAAAACATGGTGAAACACTTGCACTGGCATATAGAATTCTTGTGGCAATAGGAAAAGCTACTGGTGCTGATAGACTAATTCCAGTAGAATGGGCACATCTATCTGGAGTAAACTATAACACGATAGGCGATGCAGGCGAAGAATTTCTTTCTCATCTTAGCAAAGATGCAAAATTTAAGATAAAAACCACTGTAAACCCCATGGGTTTTGACTCTGATACTGTTTCAAAATTTGATCTTGATGAAGAGTTTATAACAAAACAACAAAGCATAAGACAATCCTATGAGAGAATGGGAGCAATTCCATCTTTTTCCTGCATTCCATATGAAATATTTGAGCTTCCAAAAAGAGATACTCAAGTTTCCTTTGCGGAAAGCAATGCAGCAATTTATGCAAATTCAATTTCTTCTCTAAAAACCAACAAAGAAAGTGCCTTCAGTGCTCTTGCTAGCGCACTTACAGGTAAGAGCCCACACTCTGATCTGCGAGATGAAGAACATAGAGCACCAAATCTTACTATTAGAATGAAAACTGAGCCAGTAGATGAGCTTACGTATGGTTTGCTAGGATATTTTGCAGGAAAGGAAGCAGGGAGCTCAGTTGCCATATCTGGAACAAAAGGACTCGATAAACGCAGTTGCAAGTCATTGTGTGCAGGGATGGGCACATCTGGAAGCTGTGGAATGTTTACTCTGGGAGAAGTGGAAGGTGAAAAAATAGATTTTGATTACAAGGAAATGACGAAAGTCAAAGATGAACTAAATACTTCAGAATCTGGCGATATTATCACGCTTGGCAGCCCACAGCTTGGACTAGAAGAGATATCAGATCTGGTGACAAAACTAAAGGGAAGAGCATTTAGAAAACGTTGCATGATCTTTTGCCCCAGAGCAATTCAAGGTCAAATTCAAAGCTTGGAATACGACAAAATACTAGGTAGATCTGGTGGAGAAATATTGTACGACTGTTGTACATGTTTGACTCCACTTGTAGACAAGGAAGATGTTGATGCGGTTATTACAAACAGTGTCAAGGGTGCATATTATTTGAAAACATCAAACGGTGTAGATGTTAATCTAAAAAGTTTACATCAGATTGTTGAGGAAGAAACAAAATGAATGTAAAAGTAATTGTACGTGGAACGGTTAAAGGCAATGTACTTTG